>CABHPB010000027.1 GCA_902168115.1 uncultured Methylopila sp.
CTGTCGTAGAGCACCGCGGCCGCAAGAGCGATCAGCAGCAGCGCGACGACAGCCTCCACCGCGCGCTTCGACGGGCCCCGCGCGCCGGGATCGTCAGGCTGGGCGATGTCGGTGTGTAGGGTCATGGGGGTCCCCCTGACGAGACAACAGGATTACGACCGGCGGGCGCCGCCGCCCATGTCCCGGCCAAAGAGCCGGGACCCAGAGACACAGCGGCTTGAGAACCGGACCCGCCCGTCGAGTTCGCATGTTCGATGACGGCGCGTCTGGGTCCCGGCTCAAGGCCGGGACAAGAAAGGGCGACGTCAGTTGGCCGGAAGAAATCCGGCCTTGCCCATCAGGTCCTTGTGCTTGGCCTCGTCGGCCGTCAGGAACTCCTCGAACGGCTTGCCGTCGCGGAAGTCCGGCAGCAGGCCGCTACGCTCGAGATAGTCCTTCCACTCGGGCGTCTCGACCGCCTTCTTGAACAGGTCGACGTAGAAGGCCTGCTGGTCGGGCGTCACGCGGCCCGGCATGAAGATGCCGCGCAGCATGTTGTAGGTGAACTTCACACCCTGCTCGCCGCAGGTCGGAACGTCCGCCCAGGCGATGTCCGAGGCGATCTTCGTCGTATAGCGCATGCGTTTTTCCGACAGCAGGCAGAGCGGCTTGGCCGTGCCGCCCTTGAAGCTGCCGATCTCCTCGGAGGGATTGCCGGTCGACGCCTGGATGTGGCCGCCGGCGAGCTGGGTCGAGGTCTCGCCGCCCGACTTGTACGGGATGTAGGCGAACTTCACGCCGGTCTCGGCGCCGAGCGCGAAGGTGATCAGATCGTCCTCGCGCTTCGAACCGGCGCCTCCGATCTTGAGCGCCGGCGAGGCGGTCTTGGCGGCGGCCAGCAGGTCCGCGAGCGTCTTGTACGGCGCATCGCCCTTCGCCCAGATCAGGAACTCGTCCTGCGCCAGCATCGCGACCGGCGTGAAATCCCGCCAGTTGACGGGCATCTTCGTCGAGAGCGGGGTCATGTAGATGCCGCTCGAGGTCGTCAGAAGCTTGTGCGGATCGCGCGCGGACTTCTGGATGTCCATCATCGCCTCGCCGCCCGCCGCCGCGGGCTTGTTGATGACGATGACCGGCTGCGACGACAGGCTGTGCTTCTGGATGATGCCCTGCAGCGTGCGCGCCATCTGGTCGGAGGCGCCGCCGGGGCCGAACGGCACCACGATCTCGATGGGCTTCGTCGGCTCCCAGGCGGCGGCGGCGGGAGCTGTTGCGGCGCAGGCGAGGGCGCACGCTGCGAGCAGTCGCTTGGTCATCGGTTGGGGCTCCCTGAGTCCCGCGCTCTCTCGGCGCGTTTTCTGGCGAAGGATCGGCTGATCTGTCATGCGCATCCGTGGCCTGGCGCGGACGGGCGCGGACGGGCGCGGGCGTCAGTTGCCGGCGATGAAGCCGGCCTTGGTCAGCAGCTCGCGGTGCCGTTCCTCGTCGGTCTTGAGGAAGTCGACATAGGCCTGGCCCTCGCGGAAGTCGGGCACCAGGGCGTTGCGCGCGAGGTACTCCTTCCACTCGGCGGTTTCGGAGACCTTCTTGAACAGCCCGACGTAATAGGCCTGCTGCTCGGGCGTGACGCCGCCGGGCATGAACATGCCGCGCAGCATCTGGTAGGTGACGTTGAGGCCCTGGCTCGGGCAGGTCGGCACCTCCGACCAGCTCTTCCCGTCGGCGACCTTTTCCGTGTAGGGCAGCGGCTTCTCGGAGAACACGCAGAGCGGGCGGGTGGCGCCGCCCTTCCAGTTGGCGACGTCCTCGGCCGGGTTGTTGGTGTCGGCCTCCAGATGCCCGCCCGCGAGCTGGGTCGAGGCCGCGCCGCCGCCGGTGTGCGGGATGTAGGCGAACTTGGCGCCGGTCTCGCGCTCCATCCCGACGACCAGCAGCTGGTCCTCGCGCTTGGAGGAGGTGCCGCCGACCTTGAATGGGGGCTCTGCCTTCTTGGCGGCCTCGATGAACTCGTTCGAGGTCTTGTACGGGCTGTCGGCCTTCACCCAGAGCGCGAAGGCGTCCTGCGCCATCATGACGACCGGCGTGAAGTCGGTCCAGGAGACCGGCAGCTTGGTGGTCATCGGCGTCATGAAGATGCCGCTCGAGGTGGTCAGCAGCTGGTGAGCGTCGCCCTTTGACTTCTGCATGCCGACCATCGCCTCGCCGCCGCCGGCGGCGGGCTTGTTGACGACGACCACCGGCTGGCTGGCGAGCTGGTTCTTCTGGATCGCGCCCTGGATCACGCGCGCCATCTGGTCGGAGGCGCCGCCGGCCGAGAACGGCACGACGATCTCGATGGGCTTCGTCGGCTCCCAGGCGGCGGCGGGACCGGCGGCCGAGCAAACGGCCGCGCACGCAAGCAGAATGCGCCTCATGACGTCTCTCCCACGACTGCGCTCTACCGGCGCGTTTGGGGAGACCATAAGCTCAAAATATTTGCATTCAAATCAGAAATCAGAAGAACTTGTTTTGCATTGCAATAACGGCGACGCCGGAGGCGCGCCTCAGCCCGCCGCCGTCTCGGGCTCGGCGTCGTCCACAGCGTCGCTTTCGGCGAGGACGCGCTCGCTGAGATCGAGCGCCGCGATCTGCTTGTTGCGCAGGTGCCGGAACAGGATGTCGCCGAGCTCGGCCCCCGCCCGCCGCTGCAGGGCGTCGAGAATCTCCTCGTGCTCGCGCATCGCCTGGCTCCAGCGGTCGCGGTCCTGGTCGAGATTGGCCGCGTAGCGCTGGCGGCGCATGCGGGCCGAGACGCCCTCATAGGTCGACGACAGCATGACGTTGCGCGCCGCGGCGAGAATCCCGAGATGGATCGCCATGTTGCAGCGGAAATAGCCCTTGAGGTCCCGCTTCAGGTAATGGCCGTACATCTCGTAATGCAGACGCTCGACCCCTGCGATCTCGGCCTCGGTCGCGCGCTCGCAGGCGAGCCGCCCGGCGAGCGCCTCGAGCCCGCCCATCACGTCGAACAGCTCGCGGATGTCGTGCGGGGTGAGCGGGCGGATGCGCGCGCCGCGGTTCGGCAGCAGGTCGATCAGGCCTTCGGAGGCGAGCACCTTGAGCGCCTCGCGCAGCGGGGTGCGCGACACGCCGAATTTCTCGCAGAGCGCCCGCTCGGGCACGCGGGCGCCGTCGGCGAGGTTGCCGTCGACGATGAAGTTGCGCAGCCCCGTCAGGAGCTCGCCGTGCAGCGAGGGCGCGGCCGGCTCGGCGGCCGCCAAAGGCCGGGACTTCACGTCCATATCCGTGTCGATCCGCGCGCTCATGTCCGAGCGTTAGCCGACCGCCCGAACGCTGTCGAGCACGCCCATCGGCGCATTGTGCGCTCAAACGTCGTTGGACGACATCTATTTTGAATTCAAACGCGAGGCGCTGCGCCGCCGCCGACTGGCTCGGCGGATGCGGACCGGCGCCCGGTTCTTTCGGCTCGGAAGGATCGCCGTCGACGACGATCCGTGGGACGAACCCACTGTCCGTCTCGCCTTGAATCTAAGCGCTTGTCTTCTGATCGATTTTTTGGCGCACCCGAGAGGATTCGAACCTCTGACCTCTGCCTTCGGAGGGCAGCGCTCTATCCAGCTGAGCTACGGGTGCTTGGCGAGCCGCGCGGAACCTAGCCGATGCGCCGCGGCGGGGCAATCGGGGCGATGGCGGCTTCGGCGCGCAGACTTCTCGCAAGCGGCCGCCATCCGGGGTCTCGTCCGGCGGAAACGCCCGCGTCGGAATTTCGGGACCGCGCGCCAAAAGTGTCGGCGGCGCGCGCCGGACGCCAGCGCGCGCTCCCGTAACGGATCTGTGAGCAGCCCACCCGGGTCGGGTGGCATGCCACTTGCTGGCCTCGACGGCGCAATCCTATCAGCGCCGCCGTCGAGGGCGGCCAAGCGAGGCAGCATGGATCGTCGTCAAATCTTGTCCGCGGGCGCGCTCGGCGCCGTCGCGTCCCTCGCAGCGCCCGCCGTGGCCCGCGCCCAGCAGTCCTTCTCCTGGAAGATGACCAACGCCTACGGCCCCGGCGCGCCGTTCTACGTCGCCGGCCCCGGCAGCCCGACATACTTCTGCGAGCTCGTGAAGCAGATGTCGGGCGGCCGTCTCACCATTCAGCACTTTGCCGCCGGCGAGCTCATCCCCGCGCTCGAGGGCTTCGACGCCTGCTCGGCGGGCACGGTCGAGATGAACGCCGCGAACTCCTATTTCTGGGCAGGAAAGGTTCCGGCCGCCCAGTTCTTCACCACCGTGCCCTTCGGGCTCAACTTCCAGGGGCAGAACGCGTGGATCTACCACGGCGGCGGGCTGCAGCTGTGGGAAGAACTCTACAAGCCGTTCAACCTCGTGCCCATGCCGATGGGCAACACCGGCGTGCAGATGACCGGCTGGTTCCGCAAGCCGATCGAGAAGCTCGAAGACTTCAAGGGCCTCAAGATGCGCATCCCGGGCCTCGCCGGAAAGGTCTATGCACAGCTCGGCGTCGACGTGAAGCTGCTGCCCGGCGGCGAGATCTTCCCGGCGCTGGAGCGCGGCGTCATCGACGCGGCCGAGTTCGTCGGCCCCTACCAAGACCGCCGCCTCGGCCTCCAGAAGGCGGCTAAGTACTACTACACGACCGGCTGGCACGAGCCGAACAACGTCACCGAGCTCGTCGTCAATCAGGCCGCCTGGGACTCGCTTCCCGACGACCTCAAGGCGATCGTCCGCGCGGCGGCGGCGGCGTGCAACACGATCAGCCACACCTGGTGCGAGGCGACCAACGCCGAGGCGCTCGACGACCTCGCTAGGAACCAGGGCGTGATCGCGGGACCGTTGCCGAAGGAGGTGGTCGAGGGCCTGAGGGCGACGACCAAGAAGACCCTCGACGGCCTCGCCGCCTCCGATCCGAAGATCAAGAAGGTCTACGACGCGTTCCTCGCCTTCAAGGACAAGCACGACAAGTGGGCCGGCGTCTCGGAGGCCGTGTTTCAGGACCAGATCCGCATCGGCGCCTGACCGGACATGCCCGAGCGCCTCGAAAAGACGGCACAGGCCCTCGACGCGATCGTCGAGGTTCTGGGCCGCGTCGCCGCATGGACGGGCCTTGCGCTCGTCCTCGTCATGGCGGGCAACGTCGTCGCCCGCTACCTCTTTCACGTCGGATCTGTCGCGACGCAGGAGCTCGAATGGCACCTGATGGCGCCGCTGACGCTCCTGTGCATCGCCTACGCCGTCAAGCATGACGGGCATGTCCGGGTGGACGTGTTCTATTCGCGCCTGCCGGTCGCGGCGCAGCGCGTCATCGACCTGTTCTCAGCGCTGGCGGCGCTCGCCCTGGCGATCCTGATCATCAAGATCTCGATCCCCTACGTGATGCAGTCCTACCGGATCGGCGAAGGCTCGCCCGATCCCGGCGGCCTGCCCTACCGCTTCGTCATCAAGGCCATGATCCCGGCGGGCTTCGCCCTGTTCGGGCTGCAGAGCCTCGCCTCGGTCCTGCGCGCGCTGAAGCCGTTCTTCGGCGGCCGCGACGGCCTCAAGACCGCGTCCATCAATGCCAGTTAACGAAATCCTCGCGATCGCCTGCATCGCGTCCTTCTTCGTGCTCCTGTTCGTCGGCGTGCCCGTCGCGCTGACGCTCGCCATCTCCGGCTTCGTGTTCGGCTGGATCGGCTTCGGGACGGGCCTCTTCAACCTCCTGCCCGCGCGCATCTACGGCGTCACGGCGAACTACACGCTGATCGCCATCCCGCTGTTCGTCTTCATGGGTGTGATGCTCGAGAAATCGCGCATGGCCGACGAGCTGATGGAGGTGATCGGCTATCTGTCCGGCGGCCTGCGCGGCGGCATGGGGCTCGGCATCGTGCTGGTCGGCATGCTGATGGGCGCGACCACGGGCATCGTCGGCGCCACCATCGTCACGCTCGGCCTGCTGACCCTGCCGACGCTGCTGCGCCGCGGCTACGACAAGCAGCTGTCCTGCGGGGCGATCTGCGCGTCCGGGACGCTCGGCCAACTGATCCCACCGTCGACGATCCTGATCCTGCTCGCCGACATCATGGGCCAGTCAGTCGGCACGCTGTTCGCCGCGGCCGTTCTGCCCGGCCTGCTGCTGACCGGGATCCTCGGCGCCTACATCCTGATCGTCGGCGCGATCCGGCCTGAGATGGCCCCGCCGATCCCGCTCGCCGAGCGCCAGGCGCTCCCGAGGCGGGAGCTCATGATGAAGACGCTGAAGGTGGGCGTGCCGCCGATCGCGCTGGTGCTCGCCGTGCTGGGCTCGATCATCGGCGGCGTCGCCGCCCCGACCGAGGCCGCTTCGATGGGCGCGGTGGGCTCTATCGTCGTGGCCGCCATCGCGGGCCGCCTGACGTCGAAGACGCTGGTGGAGGTCGTCAACGCGACGGCCCGCATCACCGCCACGATGTTCTTCATCCTGATCTGCTCTCAGGTCTTCGCGCTCGCCTTCCGCGGGCTCGGCGGCGAGAAGCTCGTGCACGACGCCTTCGAACTTGTGCCGGGCGGGGCGACCGGCATGCTGATCTTCATGCTGGCCATCATTTTCGTGCTCGGCTTCTTCATCGAGTGGATCGAGATCAGCTACATCGTCGTGCCGATGTTCCTGCCGCTGATGCTGGCCGACGGGGTCAACGTCGTCTGGGCGGCCTCTCTGATCGCGGTCGTCCTGCAGACCTCGTTCCTGACGCCGCCGTTCGGCTGGGCGCTGTTCTACCTGAGAGGCGTCGCGCCGCCGGAGGTCTCGACGCTCGACATCTACAAGGGCGTCGTCCCGTTCATCGCCCTGCAGCTGATCGCGCTGACGATCGTGTTCGCCTTCCCGGGGGTCGCCACCTGGCTCCCGACGGCGATCGGCTGGTGATGCGCGGCGCGTAGACCCGCGCCCAGCGAATGCGGCGGGCGGAAACCGCCCGCCGCGAGCATGTCCGGCTTACGAAACGCCGCCCGAAACGTGCGGCAGAGCGCCCGTCACCGTGCCGAGCAGGCCGCCGACGAGACCGCCGACCTGGTCGACGACGCCGGACACCGCAGCGAGCTCGCTGCTGGCGTCGACTTCCAGACCGAGGCCGAGCGACAGGCCGCCGGCGACATCGTCAAGTTCAGCCGCGTTCAGCTCGCGGATCGTCTCAAATTTCGACATGTCGTCTTCTCCCTTGGGAAGGACGCGGCCATCGCGCCCAGCCAATGTTTGAAGAAGCGCCCGAACAGGCGCTCCGTTCTCGAAGGGAGCATCAAGGCCAGAACCTAGCAAGCCCGGAGCGAATTGTGGCAGAGCGTCCGATCATCTCCGTAAATGCTTCGATTCAGCCAAACATGGCGAGAATGTGATCTTCGGTTTTCGTTTACGTTTCAGACGGCTGGCGCGTTCGCCGATGCCGGTGATCGCATTTGCGGCGCCCAGGAACGCTCGCGAACCGGAACATCCCGCCAAAGCGCCGAGGCGCCGAAGCGCGGTTAGACATGGACGGCCCTTAGCCGCCTGTCTGCGACTCGCGGACGCAGCGGACCGCCCGGCGAATCACCAATCCACAGCCAGGGCGGGACGTTTCCTCCTAAACCTCTCGGATCAATGCGGAATTCGGAACGTCGTCCGAGGGCGCTCATTTTGGCCGCTTTCTCCGGGCTTGGAGAGCGCGCCAATCGGCCGGGCGAGGACGGCCGAAGGAACATTGCATGAGCGCTGAGGCGCAGCCCGCGGCCGCTTCCAGACCAGCAGCACCGACGCCGTCCGTCAGCGCAGGAGAGCAGACGGGAGAGAGGGCGGTCGCGCTCGCCGTGCGTCCGGCTCGACCGCCCTCCGCCCAGCTTCCCGCCCGCGCGCTCCCGCTGTTCCGGGCGGACGCGATCTCGGCCCGCGCCGACCAGTGGCTCGGCAAGACGCAGGCCGTGCAGCCCTGGCCGATGCGGGTCGTCGCCCCGGTCGGCGCGGCGCTCGCTCTCGCGCTGATCGCCTTCCTCGTCTTCGGCCAGTATACCCAGCGCGCCCGCGTGCAGGGGGTGCTCGCGCCGAGCGGCGGCCTGATCAAGCTCGCCGCCCCGCAGCAGGCGCGCATCCTCACCCTCAAGGTCGCCGACGGCGACCGCGTGACGAAGGGCCAGCCGCTCTACCTGCTCGACCTCGACCGCCAGACCGAGCTCGGCGGCGCCAGCGAGACGGTGCTGTCCGCGCTCAAGTCGCAGCGGGAGGAGCTTCAGAACGAGCTGCTGCGCCGCACCGTGGCGGACAAGGAGCGCCAGGAGGCGCTGAAGGTGAAGCTCTCCGACCTCGCGCGCGAGATCGCGCAGGTCGACCGGCAGGTCGCGGCCGGCGAGGACTATGTCCGGGTGCTGGAGGAGGAGCTCGACAGCTACAAGGACTATCTGAAGCGCGGCATCACCATCCAGCGCGACGTCGCCGACCGCCGCGCCCGGATGATGACCGAGAAGACCCAGCTCGAGCAGCTGCGACGCGACCGCGTGCGGCTCGAAAGCGACGAGAACGCGTCCAAGGCCGAGATCACCCAGATCGACCGCGAGAGCGGTTCGAAGCTCTCCGAGATCCGCCGGCAGATCGCCGAAGCCGACCGCACCATCGCCGAGACGGAGGCCCAGCGGCGGATCGAGATCGTCACGCCGGAGTCCGGCCGCGTCACCGCGGTCGTCGCCCATGCCGGCCAGTCGGTGCCGAACGGCGCGCCGCTGCTGACCATCGTGCCTGACAGCGGGACGCTCCAGGCGAACCTCTACGCGGAATCGAGCGCCATCGGCTTCGTGCGCGAGGGCGCGCAGGTCATGCTGCGCTACGCCGCCTTCCCTTACCAGAAGTTCGGGCAGCATCCCGGCGTCGTCACCGCGATCTCGCGCGCGGCGCTGAAGCAGGAGGAGGTCGACAACGGCGTGCCGATGCCGGCGGAGCTGCAGGGGCGCGGCGCGCTCTACCGCCTGACCGTGAAGCCGCAGGCCGCCGACATCACTGCCTATGGCAAGCGCGAGCAGCTGCAGCCCGGCATGCAGGTCGAGGCCGACATCTTCCTGGACTCCCGCCCGATCTGGCAGTGGATCCTCAACCCGCTCTACAGCCTCAAACCCCTCCATGGCGGGCCGAGGGACGACAGGGCCCCGAGCCCCGCGGCGGAGGGCAGCTGGTGAACGCGACCATGTCAGCCGCGGCCCATGCCGCGCGCCCGCTCGTCGAGCGGCTGTCCTTCGGCTTTTCGCGCCCGAGGACGCCGACGATCCTTCAGACCGAGGCCGCCGAATGCGGGCTCGCCTGCCTCGCCATGGTGTCCGGCGCGCATGGCCGGCTGGTCGACCTCGCGACCCTGCGGCGGCGCTTCTCGACCTCGCTCGGCGGGCTGACGCTCAAGCAGATGATCGGCATCGCCGGCCGGATGCAGCTCTCCGCGCGGGCGCTGCGGGTGGAGATGCCTTCGCTGCCCGAGCTCGCGACGCCTTGCGTGCTGCACTGGGGCTTCAACCATTTCGTCGTGCTGGAGAGCGTCGGCGCTCGCGCGGCGACGATCCTCGATCCCGCGATCGGCCGGCGCACGCTGACGCTCGAGGAGATTTCCAGGACCTTCACCGGCGTCGCGCTGGAGCTGACCCCGACACGCGACTTCGCGCCGGCCGACGAACGCCAGACGATCCGCATCCTCGACCTGTTCCGCAACGTCGCGGGCCTGCCGCGGGCGATCGTGCAGCTGCTCGCGCTGTCGCTCGCCTTCGAGGTCTTCACGCTGGCGGTGCCGTTCGGCACGCAGATCATCATCGACCAGGCGATCGTGGCGGGCGACCACGACCTCGTGACGCTGGTCGCCCTCGGCCTCGGCCTGCTCGTCGTGCTGCAGACCGCGATGTGGGCGGCGCGCTCGTGGGGCATCATGGCGCTGTCGGCCGGGCTCAACGTGCAGTGGGCGAGCAGCCTGTTCTCGCACATGATCCGGCTGCCGCTCGACTATTTCGAGAAGCGCCACGTCGGCGACGTCACCTCGCGGTTCCGCTCGCTGGAGACCGTGCAGGACACGCTGTCGACGACCTCCGTGCTGTCGGTGGTCGACGGGGTGATGGCGATCGGGCTCGTCGTGATGATGATCCTGTTCGGCGGCTGGCTCGCGCTCGTCGCGCTCGTCACCACGCTGATCTACGTCGCGATCCGGCTCGGCGCCTACGGGCCCTACCGTCAGGCGGCCGAGGAGACGATCGTCCAGTCGGCGCGCGAGAACACGCATTTCCTCGAGACGCTGCGGGGCGCGACCACGGTGAAGCTGTTCGGCCTCGAGGAGCGGCGCACCTCGACCTGGCTGAATCTCCTGGTCGACCGCTTCAACGCCAAGCTCCACACCCAGAAGCTCGACGTGCTGTTCCAGTCGGCGACCAAGCTGCTGTTCGGGCTCGACCGGGTGCTGATCCTCTATCTCGGCGCGATCTCGGTGATCGACCGCTCGATCACGCTCGGCATGCTGATCGCCTTCCTCGCCTACAAGGACCAGTTCTCGACCCGCATCGAGAGCCTCGTCTCGGCCGGCTTCAAGATGCGCATGCTGAACCTGCAGGCCGAGCGTCTCGCCGACATCGCCCTGACCACCCGCGAGTTCGCCGCCGAACCGCTCGGCCCGTCCGCCGAGGCCGGCGCGACCGCGATCGCCATGAAGGACATCGGCTTCTCCTATGGCGACGGAGAGCAGTCGATCGTGCGCGACTTCAACCTCGACATCCGCCCCGGCGAGTGCGTCGCGCTGCTCGGCCCGTCCGGCTGCGGCAAGTCCACTCTGCTGAAGATGCTGTCCGGCCTGCTGCCGCCGACCTCGGGCTCGATCGAGATCGACGGCGCGCCGCTCAACGAGCGTTCCATGGCGAGCTATCGCGAGCGCATCGGCTGCGTGCTGCAGGACGACCGGCTGTTCGCCGGCTCGATCGCCGAGAACATCGCCTGCTTCGATCCGGCCGTGGACCTCGCCTACGTCCGCCAGTGCGCGGCGGCGGCCGGCATCGACCAGGACGTGACGCGCATGGCGATGGGCTACGAGACGCTGGTCGGCGACATGGGCTCGACCCTGTCGGGCGGGCAGAAGCAGCGCATCTTCATCGCCCGCGCGCTCTACCGGCGACCGAAGCTGTTCCTGCTCGACGAGCCGACCAACCATCTCGACGAGCACGCGATCGACGTCGTGCTGTCAGTGCTGAAGCAGCTCCGGATGACCCGCGTCATCGTCACCCACAACAGCCGGGTGGCGAGCGTCGCGGACCGGCAGATCCTGATGACGCTGCCCCAGCCGGGACGCCCGTCGACGGCATAAGCGGATTCGCCCGGACCCGGCGCATTGCGGCCGCGGGGACGGCGCGGTTATCTAACCGCCGGGTCCGTTCCTCCCCGCGGCCCGCACCTCCACGGGACCGCTGCACCGAATGGCCACGATCAAGCTGATGCGACCGGACCGCCGCAAGGAGGCGAGCCTGTGGCTGAACACGTTCGCCCGCGAGGGCGCGTCTCAGTTCGGCGAGGCGGGCGTGATCGACGCGATCTTCGAGCGCATCGGCGTGCGCAACAAATGGTGCGTCGAGTTCGGCGCCTGGGACGGCAAGACCTTCAGCAACACCTACGAGCTGATCACCCGCGACGGCTGGTCCTCGGTCCAGATCGAGGCCAACGTCGAGCGGTTCGCCGAGCTGAAGGCTCTGCACGCGTCCCGGCGCAACGTCGTCTGCCTGAACGAGTTCGTGGGCTTCGACCCGACCGTCGACTCGATCGAGTTCATGCTGCGCAAGGCGCGCTGCCCGCTCGATCTCGACTTCATCTCGATCGACATCGACGGCAACGACTATCACATCTGGAATTCGATGCGGCGCTACCGGCCGCGGCTCGTCGTGATCGAGTTTAACAACGCGATCTCCGGCGACGTCCTCTACATCCAGGATCGCGACCCGAACATCTTCCAGGGCTGCTCGCTGCGCGCCCTCGTGGAGCTTGGCAAGAGGCGCGGCTACGAGCTCGCGACCGTCATGCGCGGCAACGCCTTCTTCGTGCAGGCCGAGGACTTTCCGGCGCTCGGGATCGAGGACAACTCGGTCGACGCGATGTTCCTGTCGGCCCGCGACGCGCGCATGTTCCTGCTCTACGACGGCACGATCGCGAATGTCGGCCTGCCCGAGGTCTGGCTGCGCCAGGGGGACCCGAAGAAGCGCGCCATCGGGCCGCTCGACTTCCAGGTCTACTCCGAAGAGGAGCGCTTCTTCGGGGACATTCCTCCCAGGCCCGAGTGACCGGCCGGTCGAAAGACCATGCGCGGCCGAAGACGCCGCGGCCGCAACCTTCGTTGATCGAAGGATAATCTTCGATACGACTTGTCGCCTCCGCGAGCCTATGCCACGCTACCCCCCAGCACCACGCGAACAGGGGCGCGACATGAACCGGCAGGACATCGATTTCTCCCGTCTCATCGGCTTCGAGCAGGCCGCCGACGCCATCGACGGCGCGGTCGACTTCCGCGGCGACGCGATCGGCGCGCGTCTCGGCGCCAAGCGCGGCAACGAGCCGATCGCCCCGGCGGGCGTGCTGGACCGCTCCCGCCTCGTGGGCTTCGAGCAGACCAAGGACGCTTCGGGCGAGATCGACTTCCGCGACGAGGATCTCGGTTCGCGCCTCGGCGCCAAGCGCGGCAACGAGCCCGCAGGCGCGGCCGAAGACAAGGCGTCCTGACGCGCCTCGGCCAGGCGCGGGCGCCGGCGCTTCGCCGGCGTCCCCCGGCATGGCGCGGTCGGCATAGCGAAGTCCGCATGGCGAAGTCTGCATGACAGCGCCCTCACCCATCTCGCTTCTTCCCGACGCGGCGCGCGCCGCATCCCGGGATGCGGCGTGGCGCGCGCGGCTGGTCGTATCGTTCGACTATCTCGCCGAAGTCCTCGCCGCGCGCGGGATCGCCGCCGATCGGCTCCTCGACGCCCGGTCGAAGGCCGCGGACGGCCCGGTCTCGCCGTGGGTCTCCTGTCTCTATTCGCTGCTCGTCGCCGAGATCAGCCGCGCCGAGGGCGCAAATCCCGGCGAGGCCGTCGCGGCGCTCGCCGAGGCGGCGGCGCGGCCGGCGCGCGAGACGGCGCCGGCGCCGCTCGACGACGCGGGCATTTCGCCGGTCTGGCGCGCCCAGTTTCTCCGCCTGATCGACACGGATCGGGAACTGCCGTTCCGCCCGGTCGCGCCCTCGCCCGCCGACGCGGAACGATGCGTCGGCGAGATCGCGGCCGCGCTCGACCTGCTCGACCGCGCTGATCCTCTCTTCCGGGCCGAGCTCGACGAACTGCTGCGCGTCGTCGTGCTCGGCGCGCCCGAGACGGCCGATTCGAGGGACGATTTCGGCGCCTGCTCGACCTTCTTCATGCGCGAACTGGTCCTCATCAACGCCGCGCGGCGGCGGAGCCCGGTTCGCATGATCGACACGCTCGTCCACGAGGCGAGCCATGTCCTCCTGTTCGGCCTCGCGCTCGATCAGCCGCTGACGACCGACAAGGGCGAGGCGCGGATCAGGTCCGCGGCGCGCGACGATCCGAGGCCGCTCGAGGGCGTGTTTCACGCCGCCTTCGTGATGGCGCGCGTGCACCTCGCCATGACGCGCATGATCGCGAGCGGACGCCTCACGCCGGCGGAGGCCGGGGAGGCCGCTGAGCGGCGCGACCGGAACGGTGAGGTCGCCCGGGACGCGCTCGCCGCCGTCGCCGGTCACGCTTCGCTCACGCCGCTCGGCGCGAAAATCGTCGAGGCGCTCGGCGACTACCTGGCGCCGCTGCCCGCCGCGGCATGAGCGCGGCGATCCTCCAGACCCCGCGTGCCCTCGTCGCCGCCGCGGTCCGGGCGGGGCGGTTCGGCGCGCCGCTCGACCCGGCTCTCGCCCGCGACATCGACGAAGGCGCCGAGCTCGCGCTGGACTCCCTCGGCCTCGACAGTCTCGGCTGGATGGAGTTCTGCATCTCGATCGAGCTCGACAGCGGACTGGAGCTCGCCCCGAGCATGGTCGCGGAGATGACCACGCTCTCCGACGTCGAGCGCTGGATCGCGGCGCGCCTGACGGGATGATCGACTATCTGGCCAAGGCGCGGCGGTGCCGGACGGAAAACCAGTTCAACCGGCTCCACATCGAACTCGACGCCACGCTGGCCCCGTCCGAGATCGCCGCGATCCGCGAGGTCTCGAAGGGGCAGGACTTTCCCGAGGCCGGCAGGGCGTGGCTCGGGGTTCTGGAGGCGCATTCCCCGGCCCTGTCCTCGGCGCCCGAGCCGTTCAGCCGGATCGAGCTCCACCCGAACGTCCTGCTCTATCGCGGCGCGTCACCCGAACGGCGCACGCGCCTGCTCCTCGCCTTCACCGGCGTCGCCCGGCGACTGATGATCCCGACATCGGCCTTCCTGCAGTCCCTCGACGCAGGGCTGTGGGACGTCTGTCTCGTGAGGCATCGCGGCTCGTTCCTCGACGGCGCCGAGGGCGTGGCGGAGGATCTCGACGGGCTGCTCGCCTTCCTCAAGCGGCGGATCGGGTTCCGGCGCTACCGCGCCGTCTCCGTATTCGGCGTCAGCAGCGGCGGCGGTCCGGCGGCGGTGGCGGCGCTGCGCATCGGCGCGCGGCGCGGGATGTCGATGTGCGGCGCGTCCGGCGAGCGGCTGCTGCAGGCGTCGGTGCGGCCCTACTTCTGGCCGGCCCTGCGACGGCGCAGGCCCGAGCTTCGCTTCGTCCACGGCGCCGGCAACGTCATCGATCGCGACGCGGCGGCGGCGATGGCGGGCGCGTGGGGCGGGACGATGCTCGCGGTCGACGGCGTGAAGAGCCACAATGTCATGGGCTCGCTGATGAAGCGCGGGCTCCTGAAGGATTTTCTCGCGGAGACGCTGTGAGCGCGCCGGATCCGATCGCGATCGCCGCCCGGCTCGCGGCGCATGCGCGGGCCGGCGGAGACGCGCTGCGCGCCGAGGACCGCCGGACGAGCTTCGGCGAGCTCGCGGAACGGTCCGAGCGCATCGCGGGCGTCGTCCTGCAGGAGGGATGGGCGCCGGGCGATGTGGTGGGCGTCGCGATCGGCGACGAGGCGCTGCATTTCGCGGCCGCCGTCGCGCTGCTCGCCCTCGCCGCCCCGCAGGTCTGCCTGCCGGCGCACGAGACGGACGCGAGCAACAGCCGCACGACGACGCTGCTGGGCGTGGCGCTCGTCCTGACGGACAGGCCGCTCGGCTGGGCCGAGGGCGTCAGGACCATCGGACTGACGCCGGAGGCGCTCGCCGCGGCGCCGCTCGGCGGCTTCGCCCGCGCCGTCGAGCCCGGGCGGGACGCGCCGGCCGTCTATGTGAAGACCTCCGGCTCGACCAGCGCGCCAAAACTGTTCGCGCTGTCCTTCGCGCGCCTTCTCGACGGCGCGGCGCGGTGCGCGACCGACCCCGCGGCCCACTGCGTCATGCGCATGGCGTCGATGGAGTTCGACTCGACGCGGCTGCAGCGCCTGTTCGCGGCGATCGCGGGACTGCCGACGGCCGTCGCGCCCCGGAACATGGCGGAGCTCGGCCGGGTCTGCGCGCGTCTCGACGTCACTCAGGTCCATATGGGCGCCTATCAGCTCGCCTCGCTGATGCGGGCCGACCGCGCGCCGGATCCGCTCCCGGACGGCACGAGCCTTCTCAGCGGCGGATCGCGTGTGCCGGGGCCGCTGCGGGCGGAGGTCGCGGCGCGGCTGACGCCGGCGCTGTTCGTCTCCTACGCCACAAGCGAGGTCGGCCCGATCTCGATGGCGACGCCCGACGAGCACGAGGCCTGGCCGGAAGGGGTGGGCCGGCCGCGGCCGGACGCCGTCGTCGAGGTCGTCGACGAGACCGGCGTAGCTGTGGATCGAGGCCAAGTCGGCGAGATTCGGGTGCGGCGGCCGGCCGCCCCGCGCGCCTATGTCGGCGAGCCGTCCGGCCAGTTCCGCGACGGGTGGTTCTATCCCCGCGACCTCGTCTCGTGGCCGGCGGACGGACCGCTCGTCCATCACGGCCGCGCCGACGACGTCATGCTGCTGAACGGCGTGAAGATTTCCGGAGACGCGATCGAGGACGCGCTGACGGCGCATCCCGCCGTCCGCGAGGCGGCGGCCTATCCCGTCCGCTCGCGCCTCCATGGCGAGATCCCGGCCGCGGCCGTCACGATCCGGGCGCAGGGCGAGACGCCCGACGCGGCCGCCCTGCTCGCCCATTGCCGCGCGATCCTCGGCCTGCGCGCGCCGCGGCGGATCGTGATCCTCGACGAGATCCCGCGCACGGCGACCGGCAAGCCGATCCGCAGGCAGCTCTCCGAGCTCTAGCCGCATGGCCGGGAAGCGATGGCGCAAACGCCATTGACAGCGCCGATGCGGAAGCCTTCTTACGACTTCGTGAGCTATTTCAATTGTTTAGAGTTATTCTAATGAAAACTTGCGACAGGCGGTCAGTCCTCGGCGCAATCGGCGCCGGGCTCGCGGCGCCCGCGCTCTGGCCGTCGCGCCCGCGCGCCGCCGGAACGCTCACGCTTTACAACGGCCAGCACGCGGAGCCCGCGACCGCCGTCGTCCAGGCGTTCATGAACGCGACCGGAAACCGGGTCGCGATCCGGAAAGGCGGCAGCGCGCAGCTCGCCAACCAGATCATCGAGGAGGGCTCGGCCTCCCCGGCTGACGTGTTCTTTTCCGAAGAGACCGCGCCGGTCGTGACGCTCGCCAAGCGCAAGCTGCTGGCGCCGGTCGCGCCGGAGACGCGCGCGGCGATCCCCGCGGCCTATGCGGGCAAGGACGGCGCCTGGATCGGCGTGACCGCCCGGTGCCGTGTCATCGCCTACGACGCCAGGCAGGTGAAGCCGGAGAGCCTGCCGAAGTCCGTGCTCGATTTCGCGACCGAGGCCTGGAAGGACAAGGTCGCCTACGTGCCGACCAGCGGCGAGTTCCAGAGCCAGTCGCTCGCCATCCTGAAGCTTCGGGGCCGCGACGCGGCGCTCGCCTGGCTGAAGGGGCTGAAGGATTTCGGGCGGGTCTACAACGGCAACGTCGCCGCGGTGCAGGCGGTGCAGCGCGGCGAGATCGCGACCGCGCTGGTCAACAGCTACTACTGGTACGCCGTCGCCGACGAGATCGGCACGGAGAACATGCGCTGCCAGCTGCATTATCTCGGCGCGAAGGACCCCGGCGCGCTGGTGACCCTGTCGGCCGCGGGGGCCCTCGCCTCCAGCCGCAACCCCGAGCTCGCGCAGCGGTTTTTGGCCTTCATGACCGGCGAGGCGGGCCAGAGGGCCATCGTCGAGGCGGTGGCGGAATATCCCGTGCGGCCCGGCGTCGCCTCGCCCTATCCGCTCAAGCCCCTCGCCGAGCTCGACCCGCCGGACGTGACGACAGACGACGTCAGCGACGCGACCGAGGCGCTCTCGCTCCAGCGCGAGGCCGGTCTGGCGTGACCATCGCCGCGCCTGTCCGGCGCGAGCCGGCGCCGCCATGGCTGGCGCTCGCGGCGACGGCCCCCGCGCTGCTGATCGTGCTTCCGCTGGCCTATGTACTCGTGCGCGCCTGGGGCGTCGGCGCGGGCGGCGTCGCGGACGAGCTGTTCCGCCCTCGGACCTTAGAGCTGCTCGCCAACACGCTGTTTCTCGGCGTGGCGGTCACGGCGATCTCGGCCGTGCTCGGCGTCGCGGCCGCCTGGTGCGTCGAGCGCACCGACCTCCCGGGACGCTCGATGTGGCGCATCCTGCTCGCCCTGCCGCTCGCCGTCCCGGCCTTCGTGGCGAGCTTCGCCTGGGCCTCGCTCGACGTCGCGTTCCAGGGGATGGCCGGCGCGGTGCTGATCCTGTCGCTGTCGCACTACCCGCTCGTGTATCTGCCCGTCGCCGCCGCGCTGCGCGGCATGGACCCGGCCTTCGAGGACGTGTCGCGCTCGCTCGGCCGCTCCGGCGTCGCGACCTTCTTCGGGGCCGTGCTGCCGCAGGCGTGGCCTGCGCTCGGCGCCGGCGCGCTGCTGGTGCTCGCGCACATCTTCGCCGAATTCGGCGCGCTCGCGCTGCTTCGGGTCCAGACCTTCACCACCGCAATCTTCTCGTCCTACGAGCTTCAGTTCGACAGCGCCTCGGCCGCGCTCCAGTCGGCGGTGCTGATGGCGCTGACGCTGCCGGCGGCGCTCGGCGAGATGCGGCTTCGCCGGAACATGCGCTTCTCCCGCTCAGGCCGCGGCGGGCGGCGGACGCAACGCCTCCAGCCGCTCGGACGCTGGCGGCTTCCGACGCTCGCAGGCTTCTCGGCCCTGAGCGCGCTCGCGACCGGCGTGCCGGCCGGCATGCTGGTCTACTGGCTTGCGGTCGGTCGCTCGACAGCGCGGGGCCTGTCGGATCTCGGCGCGGCGATCGCCGGCTCGCTCAGTCTCGCGATTCCCGGCGCGATCGTGGTCACGGTTCTGGCTCTGCCGCTGGTGCTCGCCGCGAGCCGGCACGGCGGGGCGGCGGCGCGGCTCGCGGACCGGCTGCCTTACGTCGTCCATGGCCTTCCCGGCCTCGTGGTCGCGCTCGCGCTGACATGGTTCGCGATCCACGTCGTTCCCGGTCTCTACCAGACGACGGCGCTGCTGATCGCCGCCTACGCCGTGCTGTTCCTGCCGCTGGCGCAGTCGGCGTTGCGCGCCTCCGTCGAGCTCGCTCCGCCGAGGCTCGAGGAGGTCGCGCGCAGCCTCGGCCGCGGTCCGCTCGCGGCGTTCGCCACCGTCACCCTGCCGAATATCCTGCCCGGCGTCGGCGCCTCGCTCGCTTTGATGACGCTGGAGCTCGTGCGCGAGCTCACCGCGACGCTGCTGCTCGCCCCGACCGGCGTGACGACGCTCGCGACAGAAGTCTGGTCGCGCGCCAATGACGGGCAATACGCGGCGGCCGCGCCATATGCGGCGCTGCTCGTGGCGCTGTCGGCGGCGCCCGTCTATGTGTTCACCCGCAAAAGCCTCGAACTCCACGATCTCTGAGCATTGATGGCGAGCGTTACGGTCGACAGCGTCTCGAAGTCCTATGGCGGCCAGCCCGTGCTGCGCGGCGTCGACCTCGCCGTGCGCGAGGGCGAGATCGCCGCGCTGCTTGGTCCTTCGGGCTGCGGAAAGACGACGCTGCTGCGCCTGATCGCGGGATTCGAGCGCGTCGACGCCGGGGAGATCGCGATCGGCGGCGAGGCGGCCTCGCGAGCGGGTGGGCACCTGCCTCCCGAGAAGCGCCGCATCGGCTATGTGCCGCAGGAAGGCGCGCTGTTTCCGCATCTCACCGTCGCCGGCAACGTCGCCTACGGCCTGCCGCGCAGCGAGCGCGGCTCGGGACGGGTCGCGGAGACTCTGGCGCTGGTCGGCTGCGAGGCGCTGGCGGACCGCTATCCCCACCAGCTCTCCGGCGGCCAGCAGCAGCGCGTCGCGCTCGCCCGCGCGCTCGCGCCGCGGCCGCGCCTGATCGCGCTGGACGAGCCGTTCAACGGCCTCGACCTCGAGCTTCGCCGCTCCGTCTGCGCCGAGGTCGTCGCCACGCTGCGCCGGACCGGCGCGACCGCGATCCTCGTCACGCACGATCCGGAAGAGGCCTTCGCCAGCGCCGACAGCCTTGCGGTCATGCATGCCGGCCGCATCGTGCAGCAGGGCGCCCCACGGTCGGTCTACCGCGCGCCGGAAAGCGTCGAGGCGGCGCGCATCACCGGCCCCGCCATCCTGCTCGACGGGACGATCAGCGACGGACGCGCCGAGACGGCGATCGGCGCGGCGGAGTTGATCGAGGCCTCGCGCGGAGCGTCGGGCGCCGCCGACATCTGCGTGCGGCCCGAGCAGATCGCCCTCGTCGCGCACGGTCTCGGCGCGCATGCGCCCATCCTCGAGCGCAGTTTTCGCGGCGACCACAGCCTGCTGACGGTGAAGGTCGGGAACCATCGCATCGCGGTGCGCGCGCCCGCCGATTTCGACGCCGGCGCGGACCATGTGCATCTCGCAGTCGAGGGCGCCTGCGCGGCCTTCGTCAGGCAGCGAGGCTGAGGCTCAGCGCGCGCCGCAGGCCTTCACGGGAACGTCCTGCTGCGGCGCGGAGCCCTTGAAGCCGTAGTGCCACCACTCGGCGGCGTAGTTCGTGAAGCCCGCCTTCGCCATCGCGCCGACGAGAACGTTGCGGTTCGCTCGGGCCTCGGCGGAAACCTTCGCGTTGGTGTGGCTGACATAGTCGAACAGGTCGAACAGCCCGCCGGTGTCGGCCGGCTCCCTGGCGCCCGCATCCCCGAAGGTGAGGTCTACGGCCAGACCGGTCGAATGCGCCGATCGCGCCGCGATGTAGCCCTGCTCGACGAGCTTCGACCCGTCGACGCGCGGAAAATAGGCCGGGTCGCGCTTGTCGCCCTGCTTCCTGGCCCAGCTGAGGAAATGGCGGACGGCGCGGACGGGCCGGTAGCAGTCGTAGACGATCAGCGTCTTGCCCGCCTTCTCCATCTCCGCCTGCACCTTCGCCAGCGCCTCGGCGGCGGGCCGCGCCAGCCAGCATTCGGCGGCGTCGTAGCCGGGCACGGGATCGCCGGTGAAGTTGTTCGGACCGGCGTAGCGCATGTCCTGCACGACCGTCGGCGCGACGTCGCGCAGGCAGACGAGGAAGGACTGGGCGTGGACGGCGCCCGAGGTCGCCAGCAGCGCCATCATCGAGCCGATGCACCGCGCCTTCATCGAAACCCTCACTGGACCGCGAGCTCGCTGACAGCGGTATCGGCATATTTGGAGCCCGGGTAAACCCCGGTTATCTCGAGCGAGATCCAGCTGAGCGGCGCGCCGGACGGCATGTTGAACGCCTGCCAGCCGCGTGTGTCGCTGGGCCGGATCTCGAACCGATCGCCGGCCGAGGTCGTGACCGTCATGGACCGGACCCTGCCGTTCTTGCGAAAGATGTCCTCGGTCTTGGCGTAGCCGTTGACGAGCGACAGCGACGCGACCGCCCGCGGTTCGGCGAACGACAGGACGATCGACTCGCCGAGACCCTGCCCCCTCGCGCCCTCGACCCAGGCGGTGGACTCGAGGCCGTCCGCGAGGCTCGACGGCGCATAGCTGTTGCCGAACTGCGGGGCGAGAACGGACGACACGCAGATCCGGCCGTCGCCCATCCCAAGCCGCGCCGCGGCGCAGGTTTCGCCGTAACGCGTCGGTCGTGGGAGAACTGTCGCCCGCGGCGTCTCCGGCGCGATCGCCGCCTGACGTTCGGGCGCCGGGGCCGGAGCGTCAGGCGCCGGCGTCGCGCCCGGCGCATGGAAATAGAACTCCCCCTTGATCGAGCTCATGTCCCAGGGCGTCTGCTTTCCCTCGGTCGCGTCCTCCACGCTGACGCGGGCGGACTTGAAGACGCTCTCGATGGACCTGCCCCGCTCCGCGATCGCGGCGGCGAGGGCCTTGGTGTAGGGGCTGTTGGCGCCGTCGCCGTCGAGCGCGACCGCGTCAGGCGAGGTGGCGTAGGCGATGAAGGCGCCCTTGGGTGCCCGGACGATCGCCAGTCCCCTCGAAGCGCTGCGCGAGGCGCTCCTGAACGGATTGTTGCGGCAGGCGTCGAGCACCACGATGTTCACCGAACTCTGCGACGAGTTCATCACGGAGAGGAAGTCGTTGACGTTGACGCCTTCGAGCTCGACCTCGTCCTCATCCTCGATCCTGGCGTCGACCGGGATCAGGTAGTTCTCCCCTCTCACCTGCACCCCGTGCCCGGCGTAGTAGAAGAGCCCGGCCTCGGTCTTCTTGAGCCGCAACTGCCGGCCGAAATCGAGCAGCGCGCGCTTCATCGACGCCTGGTCCGCGTCGATCAGCGTGACGACCTGGAAGCCGGCGTCCTTCAGGGTCTGCGAGATCAGGGCCGCATCGGAACTCGGATTGGCGAGCGGCGGCGCATGCTGGTAGGCCGCGTTGCCGACCACGAGCGCGATGCGCTCGCCGACCGAGTAGGTCCCGACGACCTGCACGAGCGCGGGCTCGGCTTTCGCGGGCGTCGGTTTGGAGGCCGAACGGATTTCGGCCAGTCGCGACACTGTTTCCGGATCGGTCGGATCGATGCGCGCCGCCTGCGCGTAGTCCGCCTCCGCGCGCGGCCGATCGCCCTTCAGCGCGAAGGCGTCTCCCCGGTGCCGATAGGCCGCCCCGGCATTCGGATCGAGGGCGATCGCCGAGTCGAAATCGCGAATGCTGCGCTCGACCTCGCCCTTCCTGAGCCATGCGAACCCGCGCCCGACAAACGACAGGGACTGCGCCGGCTCGACCTTCAGCGCCGCGTCGTAGTCGGCGATCGCACGGTCGTACTCCTGCCGGATCGCATAGAGGCGCGCCCTGTTGCGGAGCGCGAGCGCCGATCGCGGATCCAGGCCGAGCGCCTGCTCGAAATCCCGCTCGGCTCCGACGGGATCGCCGCTCTTCATCCGGGCGGCGCCCCGGTTGACGAGCGCGATCACCTTGACCGAAGCGGGTTCGCCGCCCCTGTCGAGGATCAGCGTACAGGCGGCGATGCGCTCGCCGGCATCTCCCCACGCGCATTTGCCGATGTCTTCGCGGCTGGCGGCCTGCGCGGCCGTCGCCGCCCACGCCACGACCATCAGGCCCAGCGCGAAGCCGACGCTCTTCCTGAAGACCGAACCCAATCCACGGACCGAGAGAGCAATCGTCATGTGGATCGCCGACATCGCTTGGGGGTCGCGCAACGCCTTCCGGCATGGCGCGACAACTTAGTCATGTCGAATGCCTTGAGTCTCGCGGGACCAGACGGCGTCCTCGCGATTTCCTGCCCCGGCGCCGGATGGGTCGCCGGGGCAGGTGATGGACGTCACTTCGGGGCGAGGGCCCTGGCGAGGCCGACGAGGCGAACGAAGGCGGCGCGGTAGCCCCAGCGGTCCTCGCCTTTGGCGCCGTTCGCGAGCGCCGCGATCTCGTCGAAGCTCATGGTCGAGACGTATTTGCCGCCCTTGAGCTTCTGTCCGAAGGCGGCGACCGCGGCGGCGAAACGGGCGTCGTCCGGCGCGGCGGCGAGGGACGCCTCCTCCTGCGCCTTGCCGATCGGCTGCGCGATCTCGCGGCTGACGTCCTCGCTCGGCAGCTTGTAGCGCATCTTGAGGAAGGCGTACTCGTCGGCCTTGCCGGCGGTCGAGGCCGCAGGCGCCTGCGGCGCGCCGTAGCGCAGGTCCTCGGTCAGCCGCGCGGGGCTCCCCGCAGGCACGATCTCGTAGAGCGCGGTCACCGTCGCGCCCGAGCCGACCTCGCCGGCGTCGACCTTGTCGTTCCTGAAGTCCTCGCGGGCGAGCATGCGGGTCTCGTACCCGATCAGCCGGTACTCGGAGACCGCGGCCGGATTGAACTCGACCTGGATCTTCACGTCCTTGGCGATCGGGAACAGGGTCGAGGTCGCCTCCTCGGAGAGAACCTTCTGGGCCTCCTCGAGCTGGTCGATATAGGCGGCCGTCCCGTTGCCGTTCTGCGCGAGGCGCTGCATCAGCGCGTCGTTGTAGTTGCCCTGACCGAAGCCGAGCACCGAGAGGAAGACGCCCGACTGGCGCTCCTTCTCGATCAGGCGCTGCAGGCCGTCGTCGTCGGAGGTCCCGACGTTGAAGTCGCCGTCAGTCGCGATCATCACGCGGTTGACGCCCTTCGGATCGAAGTTCTTCCGGGCGAGCCGGTAGGCCTCCTCGATGCCGGCCGCGCCGGCCGTGGAGCCGCCCGCGCCGAGCCTGTCGATCGCCGCCGAGATGGCCTCCCGGTCGGAAGCCTTGGTCGGCTGCAGGGCGACGCCGCTCTCGCCGGCGTAGGTGACCAGCGAGACGCTGTCATCGGGACTGAGCCTGTCGAGCAGCAGCTTCAGGCTCGACTTCACGAGCGGCAGCTTGTCCTGGGCCGACATCGAGCCCGAGACGTCGACGAGGAAGACGAGGTTCGCCTTCGGCCGCGCGGCCGGCGCCGCCTCGAAGCCGCGGATGCCGATCCGCAGCAGCTTGGTGTCCCGGTTCCACGGCGTCGGCATGACGGTCGCGGTCGGGCGGAACGGCGTCTCGGCGCTTTCGGGCTTGGCGTAGTCGTACGGAAAATAGTTGATCAGCTCCTCGATCCGCACCGCGTCCGGGCTCGGCAGGCGACCCTGCATCAGCGAGCGACGCGTCCAGGAGTAGGAGGCGGTGTCGGCGTCGATCGAGAAGGTCGAGACCGGATCGGTCGCCGCGAGCTTCACCCCGTTCTGGTCCTTCGCGACGAAGCGGTCGCGATCGGTTTCGCGCAGCTGGATGTCCGCCGGCGGCGGGGGCGGCAGGAAGCTTGGCGCCGCTACGCCGCCGACCCGGCCGCGCGCGACCGGCGACGCCTCGCGAGTAAGCGGCTGCGCGGCGAGCGACTCGGCCGGAGACGGCGCGGCGGGCGGCGCCAGCTTCTGTTCCGCGACGCCGGCGTCCGCCTTCGCCTTGTCCTCGAGTTTCGGCTTGGGCGCGACCGCGTCTTGCTCGACGCGCTTTTCTGCGTCGAGCTGCGCGACGGTGCGGTTCCCGACCGGCGCGTCGACGCGGCCGCCCATGCCAACGCCCGGCGCGCCGTACTGGGAATAGAGCGCCGCCGTCAGCGGCACGGCGATGAGACAGGCGGCGGCGCCGCCGATGGCGATACGGTTCTGCATGATGGCCCTCCACGGTCCGAGCCCCCCGATGGGGCCTGTGGAGGTGAGACGGCCGGTCTCGGCCGATCCTTTGAGGCGGCGTCCGGCCTCGGCCGATTTTTTCTCCGACTGCGCCTGGTCGAAGGCGTCCATGGCGGCCGACAGCGCGCGCGCCTTCGCGTCGTCCGACGGCGCCGGGACGGGCGTTCGCCTCAGTCTTTCGAGATCGGCTTCCGTCATGCGCTCGCCCTCGACAGGTGTGACTTGAGGCGCCGGCGCGCCGCGAACAGGCGCCAGGAGACGGTGGCCTCGGCGCAGCCCAGCGCGCGCGCCGCCTCGCCGTGGCTGAGGCCCTCGACATGCACCAGCATGACGGCCTCGCGCTGGCCGTCGGGAAGCTCGCGGACCGCGTCCCAGAGCCCGGCCTCGGCGTCCTCGTCCCCGGCGGCGCAGGCCGGCTCGACCAGCGCCGCCGCCGCGACGGCCTCGAGCGTCCGCGCCCGGCGCCTGCGCGCGCGGATCGCGTCCCTCGCGCAGTTCGCCGCGACGCCGAAGGCCCAGCTCCGGAACGCAGACCGTCCCTCGAAGCCGGAGATCGCGCGTGCGACGCGGATCAGCGTCTCCTGCGCGACGTCCTCGGCCTCGGCTGCGTCGCCGCAGAGCCGCCAGGCGAAACGGTGGATCGCCGCATAGTGCCGCGACGCGAGCGCCTCGAACGCCCGCCGGTCGCCGGCTTTCGCCAGCGCGACCAGCGCCTCGTCGCTCTCTCCGCTCATGCGGTCATGGATCCGCTCTCCGCTTACCTTGACGGAAGTCGGCCGACGATCCTTTGAGGTTCAAAAGAAGAATTTTTCGGGACGGCGCCGGCACGGCCGACGCGCGCGGGCCGGCGGAATGCGTTCCGCCGGCCCGAGTTGCAGCGTGCTTGGGACGGCGGACTTACGCCGCCGCGCGGGCCTGCCCTTCGGCCTCCGTGACGATCGACCAGGCGACGCCGAACTTGTCGGTCACCATGCCGAAGGCCGGCGAGAAGAAGGTCGGGCCGAGCGGCATCATCACCTGCCCGCCGTCGGAGAGCGCAGCGAAGCGCGCGGCCGCCTCCTCGGCGTCCTTGACGGACAGCGCGAGCGCGAAGCCGCTCCGCTCGCCCGCGGCGCTGCAGCCGTCGGAGGCGAGGATGTCGGTGTCGCCCACCTTGAAGGAACAGTGCATGACCTTGTCCGCCCAGCCGGCCGGGATCATGCCCTCCGGATGCGGCTCCGGGCTGTCGCTGAAGCGCATGAGCATGCCGCGCTCGGCGCCGAGCGCGGTTTCGTAGAAGGCGAGCGCTTCTTCGGTGCGGCCGGAGAAGTAGAGGTAGGGCTGGACGTGCATGGTCGCGTCTCCTCTCTAAGGGTGTTTCCTGCCTAAGGACGATCGCCGACCGGCGGTTCCGACATCTGTGGCCGGAAAATTTCGTCGGCCGGCCGTTTAAGTTGATATCAACTCACTCCGACGAGGTCAAAGCGGACGCACCCCTCCGGCCTTTTCCTCGCCGCTTAGCGGCGCCACATCAGTCAGCGCATGTTCCGCCTGTTCGAATCCCTCATCGACCCGACCGCCACGCCCGAACGGCCGGAGCCGCCGGCGCGACTGCTCGGCTTCTACTGGCACTTCCTGCGGCAGGCGAAGGGCCTGTTCCTCGGGCTGCTCGGGGTCGGCCTCGTGCTCGCGCTCGGCGACGCCTCGGTGCCGTTCTTCGTCGGCCGCATCGTCACGCTCGTGACCTCGACCCCGCCGGACCGGCTTCTGGCGGAAGGCTGGCCGCTGATCGCGGCGCTCGTCGGCGTGCTGCTCGTGATCCGGCCGGCGACGCTGTTCATGCGTGGCCTCATCGCCAACCAGGCGATCGGACCGGGCTTCTCGAACCTCGTCCGCTGGCAGTCGCACTATCACATCATCCGGCAGTCCTGGGGCTTCTTCCAGAACGACTTCGCCGGCCGCATCGCCAACAAGGTGATGCAGACGGGCCCGGCGCTGCGCGAAAGCCTCGTCCAAACCGCCGAGGCGATCTGGTACATCGCGGTCTACGGCGCGACGGCGCTGATCCTGCTCGCCTCGGCCGATCCGCTCCTGGCGATTCCCCTCGCCGTCTGGTTCGTCGGCTATGCGAGCCTGCTGCGCTGGTTCGTGCCGCGCA
This sequence comes from uncultured Methylopila sp., assembly GCA_902168115.1. GTDB lineage: Bacteria > Pseudomonadota > Alphaproteobacteria > Rhizobiales > Methylopilaceae > Methylopila. The sequence goes on from CABHPB010000027.1 coordinate 26,772, forward strand.
TGCGCGACCGCTCGCGGGCGGCCTCCGAAGCGCGCAGCCAGGTCACCGGCCGCATCGTCGACAGCTACACCAATATCCTGACGGTAAAACTGTTCGCCCGGGCGCGCGACGAGGACTCCTACGCACGGGACTCGATGGACCGCCTGACCGGGCTGTTCCAGAAGCAGATGCGGCTGGTGACGATGTTCGCCGTGTCGCTGCAGCTGCTGAACGCCCTGCTGGTCGCGACGGTCACGCTTTCCGCGGTCTGGCTCGCCGCCCGCGGATCGATCGGCGTCGGGGCCGTCGCGATGGCCGTTCCGCTGTCCTGGCAGATCGTCTCCATGTCGGGCTGGGTCGCCTTCCAGGTGTCGGCGATCTTCGAGAACGTCGGCGTCGTGCAGGAAGGGCTCGGCACGATCGCCCGCCCGCTCCAGCTCGCCGACCGCTCGGAAGCCGAACCGCTGTCGGTCACGCGCGGCGCCATCGCCTTCGAGCGCGTCGACTTCGGCTATGGCGGGCCGCGCAAGATCATCGACGACTTCTCGCTCGACATCCGTCCCGGCGAGAAGATCGGCCTCGTCGGACGTTCCGGCGCGGGCAAGTCGACGCTGGTCAACCTGCTGCTGAGGTTCTTCGACCCGGCCTCGGGCAGCATCCTGATCGACGGCCAGGACGTCGCCGGCGCGACGCAGGAGTCCCTGCGCGCCGCGATCTCCGTGGTGACGCAGGACACCTCGCTGCTGCACCGCTCGATCAGTGAGAACATCGCCTATGGCCGCCCCGGCGCGAGCGCCGCGGACATCGAGGCGGCGGCGCGCCGCGCGGAGGCGCACGACTTCGTCCTCGGCCTCGCCGACCTCAACGGCCGCACCGGCTACGACGCCCATGTCGGCGAGCGGGGCGTGAAGCTGTCCGGCGGCCAGCGCCAGCGCGTCGCGATCGCCCGCGTGATCCTCAAGGACGCGCCCATCCTCGTGCTCGACGAGGCGACCTCGGCGCTCGATTCCGAGGTCGAGGCCGCGATCCAGGCTAGCCTCGACGGGCTGATGGCGGGCAAGACCGTGATCGCGGTCGCGCACCGGCTGTCGACCATCGCCCGCATGGACAGGCTCGTGGTGATGGACCGCGGCCGCATCGTCGAGCAGGGCTCGCATGCCGAACTGATCGGCCGCGACGGCCTCTACGCCTCGCTCTGGCGGCGCCAGTCCGGCGGCTTCCTCGACGACGGCGACGCGCGCGAGGCTGCCGAGTGAGGCGGCAGAGTGAGGCTTCGGATCGTCGGGTGATTCGCCGCGCGGGTTCGCGCGACGGCCGGCTTCACGTGTTCGGCAAGCCGTCATTGCGGTGACGCACAACTGAGTGACCGTCACCCGGTGCGGCGGCCTGCCGGCGCGGCCGCCCGAGCCCGCTTTTCGCTGACGCGACGGCGATTTCGCGGCGATGGACGGGCGTCCGCGAGGCGGCGATCCGGCGCAACTGTGGAATGCGCCACGCAGGCCGGCTTCCGGGCGCCTGAAATTAACGCTCGCCAAGATTCGGAACTTTGGTACGGTCCGCGCGTTTCACGCGTCAGCAGGGAGGATGCCCATGGGATCGTTCGCGGACCGGGAAGCCATCGATACGCTTGCGGCAACGTTGTTCAGCCGCGACCATCCAGATCGTTCCTGGGACCCGCTGACAGACCCATCCAGGCTCGGCGTCGCGACCGCGACGGAGAAGGCGGTTTACCGTGGCTTCGCCACGGCGCGCATCTCCGCCGAGGAGCGTGAAGTCACTGAGCGGGCCGCAGTCGCGGCCGCGGCACTCGCCGCGGATGCGAAGGGCTTCAAGCCCAGGGTCTGACCGCAGGTCCGAGAGTCCGATCGTCAAACCGAGGCGGCGCTTACGAGCGTCGCCTTTTTCGTGTCTGCATCCTCGCCTGTGCGGCACGCACAGGGGAGGATGCAGGCGCTCAGCCCGCGATGCGGTCGAAGTCGGCGACGGCGCGGGTCGCGCGGCGCAGGCGCGCGAGCAGCTTCAGCCGGTTGGCGCGGAGCTCGGGCTCAGGCGCATTGACCATCACCTGATCGAAGAAGGCGTCGACCGGCGCGCGCAGCTTCGCCAGCGCCGAGGTCGCGGCGACGAAGTCCTCGCGTCCGAGCGCGGCTTCAGCTTCCGGCTCTGCGGCGTCGAGCGCGGCGGTGAGCGACGCCTCGGCCGGGTCGGTCGGAAGCGAAGCGTCAGTCGCGCCCTCGAAGGCGCCCGTCCCGTCCTTCTTCTCCTCGGCCTTGAGGATGTTCGCCGCGCGGCGATAGCCCGCGAGCAGGTTTTTGCCGTCCTCGGTCTCGAGCAGCTTTCCGAGCGCCTCGACGCGCCGGACGATCAGGACGAGGTCGTCGCTGGAGGCGCCGCCGCCCGCGAACACCGCGTCGGCCAGATCATGCCGCGCGCCCTGTTCGCGCAGCTGGACTTTCAGGCGGTCGGCGAGGAAGGCGAGAAGATCCCCGCCGACGCCAAGCGTGTGGACGAGTTGCAGCCGCAGCCCGTTTTCCAGCACGATCCGCACGACGCCGAGCGCCGCCCGCCGAAGCGCATAAGGGTCCTTCGAGCCCGTCGGCTTCTCGTCGATGGCCCAGAAGCCGACCAGCGTGTCGAGCTTGTCGGCGAGCGCGACGGCGATCGAGACCGGGGCGGTCGGGACCCGGTCGGAGGGCCCCTGCGGCTTGTAGTGGTCCTCAAGCGCCGCGGCGACGTCCGGATCGAGCCCCTCGCCTTCGGCGTAGTAGCGGCCCATCAGGCCCTGGAGCTCCGGAAACTCGCCGACCATCTCGGTGACGAGGTCGGCCTTGGCGAGCCTCGCCGCCTGCTCCGCCTTGTCCGGATCGGCGCCGACCAGCGGCGCGAGTTCGCGGGCGAGCCGGGAAATGCGCTCGACGCGCTCGTACTGCGTGCCGAGCTTTTCGTGGAACGTGATGCTCTTCAGCTTTTCCAGCCGGTCCGCGAGCTTCGTCTTCCGGTCGGTCTCCCAGAAGAAGCGGGCGTCGGCCAGGCGGGCGCGCACCACGCGCTCGTTGCCGGCGACGATCGCGGCGCCGCCGTCGGCGGCTTCGAGGTTCGCGACGAGGATGAAGCGATTGGCGAGGCGCCCCGCCTTCGGGGTCGCGGCCGGGCCCGCGGCCTGATCGGGCGCCGCGGCGCGCTGCTTGGTCAGGGAGCCGAAACCGACGCCCACGCGCCCGCCGCCTGCGGCCGGCTTGCCGGCGTCCTCCGGGCGGCGAAGGACAAAGCACTTCTGGTTGGCGCGGATGGTCGCGCGGATCACCTCATCGGGGACCTCCAGAAACTCCTCGTCGAAGGCGCCCATCAGCACGACCGGCCATTCGACGAGGCCCGACACCTCCTCGACCAGCGCCTCGTCCTCGACGAGCTCGAGGTTCTGGGCCTCGGCCAGCGTGCGGGCGTCAGCGCGGATGACGTCGCGCCGACGCTCGGGATCGAGCACGACCTTCGCCTTCAGAAGGCCCGCCTCGTAGTCGTCGAAGCGCCGCACGCGGAACGCCTCGGGCGCATGGACGCGGTGGCCGCGCGTCTCGTCGCCGGAGGCGATCCCGTCGATGTCGAAGCGGACGATCTCGGGGTCTTCCTGCGGCGTTCCGAAGGTCGCGACGATCGAATGCAGCGGGCGCACCCAGCGCAGCGTCCCGGAACCCCAGCGCATCGACTTCGGCCAGGGAAAGCCGCGCACGACCTCCGGCACGATCTCGGCGATCACCTCGGGCGCGGCGCGGCCGGGCTTGTCGATGCGCGCGACGTAAAAATCGCCTTTCGGGTCGGACTGGACGACCGCCTGGTCGATCGAGGAGAGGCCTGCGGCCTTCAAAAATCCTTCGAGCGCCTTTTCGGGCGCGCCGACGCGCGGGCCCTTGCGCTCCTCCGACCGGTCCGGCTGGCGCGCCGGCAGCCCGCCCACGACGAGCGTGAGCCGGCGCGGCGTCACGAAGGCTTTGGCGCCCTCGTAAGCGAGGCCGCGCTCGACCAGCGCGTCGGTGACGAGCTTCTTCAGGTCGTCCGCCGCCCGCCCCTGCATGCGCGCGGGAATTTCCTCGGAGAACAGTTCGAGCAGGAGATCGGGCATCAGGCAGCGGCTCCGCCGGCTTCGGTCTTCAGCCAGGCCTGGCCGCAGGCCTTGGCGAGCTCGCGGACGCGCAGGATGTAGCTCTGGCGCTCGGTGACCGAGATCACGCCGCGGGCGTCAAGCAGGTTGAAGGCGTGGCTCGCCTTGATCGCCTGGTCGTAAGCCGGCATCGCCATCTGGCGGCCGTCGGCGTCGCCCGCCTCGATCAGCGCGCGGCACTCCTTCTCGGCGTCCTGGAAGTGGCGCTTCAGCAGCTCGACGTCGGCGTTCTCGAAGTTGAAGCGGGAATATTCCTGCTCGGCCTGCCGGAAGACGTCGCCGTAGGTGACCTTCTCGTCGCCCTCGCCGCCGTTAAAGTTGAGGTCGAAGCCGCGGTCGACGCCCTGGATGTACATGGCGAGGCGCTCGAGGCCGTAGGTCAGCTCGCCCGAGACCGGCGCGCAGTCGACGCCCGCGACCTGCTGGAAATAAGTGAACTGGCTGACCTCCATGCCGTCGCACCAGCACTCCCAGCCGAGCCCCCAGGCGCCGAGCGTCGGGCTCTCCCAGTCGTCCTCGACGAAGCGGACGTCATGCACCGAGGCGTCGAGCTCGATCGCCTCGAGGCTCTTCAGATAGAGTTCCTGCAGGTTTTCAGGCGAAGGCTTCAGGATGACCTGGAACTGGTAGTAGTGCTGGAACCGGTTCGGGTTCTCGCCGTAGCGCCCGTCCTTCGGCCGCCGGGAGGGCTGCACATAGGCGGCCTTCCAGGGCTTGGGACCGAGCGAGCGCAGCGTGGTCGCCGGATGGAACGTGCCGGCGCCGACCTCCATGTCGTAGGGCTGCAGGATCACGCAGCCTTCCGCCGCCCAAAAGCGCTGAAGCGCGAGAATGAGCCCCTGGAACGAGCGTTTCGGGCTCAAAGGATCGTCGGTCATCGAAGGTTTTTTACGCCGCGTGGAAAAGCGCGCGGACGCTAGTTGCGCCGCCGGAGGGGGTCAAGGCGCGGAAACGGTCTCAGCCCGGCCGCCATTCGCCTGTCGCGGGATCCTTCTTCAGCGTCGGGCGGCTCGCCCTGTTCTGCTCGGCCTCGACGCGCTCGGCCTCGTCGAGCCGCGAGTTCACCCGCGCCCATTCGCGCTTGAGCGCCTTGAATCCGAAGGCGGCGCCTGCGGCTGCGGCCGCGATCACGATGAGCGGTGCGGGCATCTTGCTGTCCGAGAGCGCCTTGAGAACATCCTTTGCGGCCATCGATGAACAGTCCGGCTCCAGTGCGGCGGCGTCAAGGCGAACAAATCACAAGCCGAAACGCGCCCACAGCGCACGCCGTTCCAGCACGTCGATCGCCTCCTCGGCGAGCCCGGACGCCGGACCGAAAGCCACGCCTACGCCGTCCGAACCGCCGCGGCCCGTCAGACGCTTCAGCAGCGAGGTCTTTGGCGTGGTGAGGCGCAGCTCGACCTTGTCGCCCCAGCGCTCGCGCATGGTGGAGCGGATGTCGCCGAGCCGGTCGACGAGCCCGAGTCCGAGCCCGGACTGGCCGGTCCAGAAGGCGCCGGTGAAGAGCTCTGGATCGTCGCCGAGCGCCTTGCCGCGGCGCTCCTTCACCAGCGCGATGAACAGCTCGTGGATCTCCCGCTGGATCTCCTTGAGCCGCTCGACGTCCTCGGCCTTTTCCGGGCTGAACGGATCGAGGATCGCCTTGTTCTCGCCCGACGTGTAGAGCCGGCGATCGATCGACAGCCGCTCGATCGCCCGGTCGAAGCCGAAACCGGAGGAGACGACGCCGATCGATCCGACGATCGAGGCGGGATCGGCGACGATCTCGTCGGCGGCGCAGGCGATCATGTAGCCGCCTGAAGCCGCGGCGTCCTCGACGAACGCCGCGACGCCGAGGTCGTGCTGCTTCGCGAGTTGGCGGATGCGCTGATAGATCAAATGCGCCTGGGCGGCCGAGCCGCCCGGGGAGTTGATGACGAGGGCGACTTCCTTCGCCCCCTTGGTCGAGAAGGCCTTCTCGAGCGGGCCCGCCACGGAGGCGAGCGTCAGGGCCGGCCGCAGCGGCCCGCCGATCCCGATCGCGCCGGCCAGGCGCACAACCGGAACGATTGGCGCTCCGTCCTTTAACCTTGCCGGTAAAATCGGATTGAGGGCGCGGCGCAGGGTGGTGGAGATTGTTGCGTTCATGGGGAAAGGAGATAGCGTCGCTGCCGACCGGCACAACGGGACGCCGGGGGAATGAACGCCGAATGAATGGCGATCTCAGTCCCGGTTCAGCAGTGGTTCGCTATCTTCAAGACCAAATGGGGCCCGGTTCGACTCCGCGCGGTGCGGGGTGGGGGATGCGGAGACGGACGCGCTTCCGTCGCGATCCCTCCGGGCCTTCGAGGAGGAGAGTATGGTTCGCAACTACGTTCTCGCCGCCGCTGTCGCCGCTGGCGGTCTCGCCATCGCCGCTTCGGCGCCGGCCTCCGCCGCCGAGGGCTCCGCTGCCGGCGTCGGCAAGCTGAGCGTCGCCAAGTCCGACATCATGAACGTCGGCTGGCGCGGTCGCGGCTGGGGCTATCGCGGTCGCGGATACGGCTATCGCGGCTATCGTCGTGGCTGGGGCGGCCCGCGCTTCGGCATCTATGTGGCCCCGCGCCGCGCCTACTATCGCCGGTGCTGGATCAACCGCTGGGGCTATCGCGTCTGCCGTTGATCTGACGAATCCGGCCGGCGCCTGAGCCGGCCATTCGTCCGGAAGGGCCGGGAGCCATCGTGCTTCCGGCCCTTTTCTTTGCGCTTACGACAGATCGAGCAGGCCGCCGCGCTGCGCGGCGTCGGCCTCCGGCGTGAAGCCGCCGTCGGCGGCGTGCATGACGAGCCGGGGCAGAATTCGCAGCGGACCGCGTCCGCCGATCCGCGCGGACACGACGATCCGGCCTGCCGCCGCCTCGGCGCGCGGATGGACCGGCAGCAGCCGCAGATCGCCGAACCCGTCTCCAAGCGCGGCTAAAAGCGCGCCGTGCGCCTCGGGGCGGTGGATCAGCACGAGCGCTCCGCCGGGTTTCAGCAGCCGCCGCGCAGCGTCGATCCACACGGGGACGACGGCGCCGTCGTCGATATGCGCCCGCGCCCTGGCGGCGTCCGGCGAGGCGCGGTGGCGTCCGGCATCGTCGAACGGAGGGTTCGTCGCGACGACGTCGAAGGCGCCGGCCAAGCCGTCGCCGTCCCGGGCGACCGCCGCGACGTCGGACGCGACCGCCTGCACGCGGTCCGACAGGCCGTTGCGATGGGCGTTCTCGGCGGAAAGCGCGCTCAGCCCTGAGTCGATCTCGACCAGCAGCGCCCGCCCCGCCCCCTTCGCCGCGAGCGCGAGCCCGACCGCGCCGACCCCCGCGCCGAGATCGGCGACGGCGGCGCCCGGCGCCGTCAGCGAGCGCGCGGCGGCGGCGAGCAGCGCCGCGTCGCCGCCGAAGCGGTGCCCTCGCCTGGGCTGCAGCAGCCTGACAGCGGCTCCGAAGAACAGGTCGTCGGTGTGCTGGTCCGCGACGCCCGGCGTCACTGCGGCCCGGGTCTCAGCTCATGGGCGAGGCCGTTCTCGGCAAGGAGCCGGCGCGCGCGCCCGGCCTCGTCGTCCGGCACAAGCATGCGGCTCGCCAATATGCCGAGCGAGCCCTCGAGCACGCTCATGTTGCCGTCGACCACGAGACAGTCGATCCCCTCGCCCTCCAGGGTCGCCCGGGCGAAGGAGAGCAGCACGGGATCGTTGGTTCTCAGGATTTCATGCATGCGAACGCCAGCCTTTCGCCGTCACATTGCCGGCAGGCGCGCCGGGCCGCAATCCGGAACCCGGCACGATATGGTTAGCCGGCCGTTCACCCATTGGGCGAAAAACGCCCCGATCGCGCCCAACTTCGGCCCACCGCCACGGCGATACATCCGGCCGTCAGCAGTCGCGTCCGGGAAATGAAGCCATGCGGTCGGAACTCCTCGCTCTCGCCGTCTCCGCTGCGCTTCTGCTTCTGGCCTCCGAGAAGCTGATGGCCGCCAAGGCGCTGCTCGCCGGCGGCTGACCGCAGAACCGGTCCCACCCATTTCCGCCTTGCCCGGCCGGGGCGCGGTGGCTACGGTCCCGCGCGATTGAGCCAGCCGGAGCAAGCCATCTTGGGCGTCGTCGCGCCATTCCAGGGACGTCAGCAGGCCGCGGAGGCCGACGCGCTCGCGCCGCTGCTTGAGCTCGTGACGCCGGGCATGGAGCGCGTCAACGCCTTCATTCTGTCGCGCACCGGCTCCGAGGTCACGATGATCCCGGAGGTCGCGAACCACCTGATCTCCTCCGGCGGCAAGCGGCTTCGGCCGATGCTGACCCTCGCGACCGCGGCGCTCTGCGGCTATTCCGGGGACGGCGACGTCAAGCTCGCCGCGGCCGTCGAGTTCATGCACACGGCGACGCTGCTGCATGACGACGTGGTCGACGGCTCCGAGATGCGGCGCGGCAAGCTGGCCGCGCGGATGCTGTGGGGCAACGAGGCGAGCGTGCTGGTCGGCGACTTCCTGCTCGGCCAGGCCTTCAAGATGATGGTCGAGGTCGGATCGCTCGAGGCGCTCCGCATCCTGGCGGAAGCCGCCTCCGTGATCGCGGAGGGCGAGGTGATGCAGCTCGCCGCCGCCAAGAACACCGCGACCACCGAGGACGAGTATCTCGCCGTGATCCGGGGCAAGACCGCCGCGCTGTTTGCAGCCGCCTGCGAGGTCGGGCCGGTGATCGCCAACCGTCCCCGAGAGGAGCAGGCGGCCGCGCGGTCCTACGGCATGAATCTCGGCGTCGCCTTCCAGCTCGTCGACGACGCGCTGGACTATGGCGGCCGCGAGGCCAAGCTCGGCAAAAAGGTCGGCGACGACTTCCGCGAAGGCAAGATCACGCTGCCGGTCGTGCTGGCCTATCGCCGCGGCTCCGACGAGGAGCGCGCCTTCTGGAAGCGCACGCTCGAGAACGGCGAGTCCGAGGACGCCGATCTCGCCGAGGCGCTGCGCCTGCTGCTCAAGCACGGCGCGATCGACGACACCATCGCCCGCGCCCGCCACTACGGCGCCATCGCCCGGGACGCGCTCGCGCTGTTCCAGGACAAGCCCGCCGCGAAGGCGCTGCTCGACGTGGTGGAGTTCGTCACCGCCCGGGCGCACTGACGGGCCGGGACGCGCGCAGGCCTGCCCCTCGCGGGAAGCGCTGGCTTTCCGGTCGCATTCGCTATATTGCAGCGCAGTATTCCAACCCGGCGACATATGCGCCGCGCCTCGACGCGCGGGTGACGTCGCGCCGCCGGGTTCTACGCCCGAGACACAGATCGTGACCACAGGTTCCCACGCCTCGCCCCTGATGCGCGCGCTCGCCGAGCGCGGCTACGCCGAGCTGACGCCCGTCCAGAGCGAGGTCTCATCCGCCATGGCCGCGGGACGCGACCTGCTGGTCTCGGCCCAGACCGGCTCCGGAAAAACCGTCGCCTACGGGCTCGCCCTCGGCGAGACGCTGCTCGGCGGCGACGAGCGCCTGTCGGCCGCGGGCGCCCCGTTCGCCCTCGTGGTCGCGCCGACCCGCGAACTCGCCCTGCAGGTCGAGCGTGAGCTCGGCTGGCTGTTCGCCGGGGCCGGCGGACGCATCGTCGCCTGCGTCGGCGGGATGGACCCGCGGGCCGAACGCCGCCGCCTCGAAGGCGGCGCGCATATCGTCGTCGGCACGCCCGGACGCCTGCGCGACCACATCGACCGCCGGGCTCTCGACCTCTCGGCGCTGCAGTCCGTCGTGCTCGACGAGGCCGACGAGATGCTCGACCTCGGCTTCCGCGAGGACCTCGAATTCATCCTGGAGGCGACGCCTCCCGAGCGCCGGACGCTGCTGTTCTCCGCGACGCTGCCGGACGCCATCGTGTCGATCGCGCGACGCTTCCAGCGCGACGCCCTGCGAATCGAGACCGCCGGCGAGACCGAGGCCCATGCGGACATCGAGCATCGCGCCATCCGCGTCTCGCCGCGCCAGACCGACGGCGTCGTCGTCAACCTGCTGCGCCAGCACGACGCGGCCGCGGCCATCGTGTTCTGCTCCACGCGCGAGGGGGTCCGGCGACTGCACGAGACGCTGTCGAGGCGCGGCTTCTCGGCGGTTCTGCTCTCGGGCGAGCTCGGCCAGGCCGAGCGCAATCGCGCGCTCGACGAGATCCGCGACGGACGCGCCCGGGTGTGCGTGGCGACCGACGTCGCCGCGCGCGGCATCGACCTCGCGAACGTCGAGCTCGTCATCCACGCCGACCTGCCGCATGACGCCGAAGTGTTCCGGCATCGCAGCGGCCGCACCGGCCGCGCCGGGCGCAAGGGGGTGAGCGTGCTGCTCGCGCCGGCCTCGCGGCGGCGCAAGGCCGAGCTCCTGCTGGGCGACGCCGGCGTGGACCCCGTCTGGAGCTCCCCGCCTTCGGCCGACGAGATCCGTTCGCTCGACCGTGAGCGGCTTTCGGTCGACCCCGCCATCGCGGCCCCGGCCTCGCCGGAAGAGCTCGACCGCGCCCGCGAGCTGATCGGGCGGATCGGCGCGGAACAGGCCGCGGTCGCGCTGATGCGGCTCCATCTCGCGCGGCTTCCGCAACCGATCTCGGTCGACGATCCCGGCGAATGGACGCCCGCCCGCAGCCGCGTCGCCGCTCGCGAGGACGCTCCTTACGAGCCGCGCTCGCCGCGCGCCCGCGAGGCGTTCGACGGCGTGTGGTTCCGCCTCGCGGTCGGCCGCAAGCAGAACGCCGATCCGAAGTGGATCCTGCCGCTGCTCTGCCGCCGCGGCGGCGTGACCCGCAACGAGATCGGCGCGATCCGCATCTTCGACCGCGAGACCAAGGTGTCGATCGCTGCCTCGGCGGCGGAAGCCTTCGCGGTCCATGCGCTCGGCGCCGAGAAGGGCGACGTCGCGATCACGCGCGCGGACGCTCCGACGGAGCGGCACGAGCCGCCGCGCGCGCGACCGGAATCGCGGCCATCGAAGCCGCCATACAGGCCCGATCACGCCAAGGTCGGCGCAGAGGGCGACCCCTCTCGTCGAAAGGTCCGGCCTGCCGGCAAGCCCTACGCTGCGCGCGAGAAGGACGGCGCGGCCGCGCGCGGCGTCAGGCACGGCAAGCTGGAAAACCGGGGAAGCGGCGCCAAAGCCGCGCGGCGGCGCGCGAAGGGCGACTGAACGGGCGCTGTCGCATAGATGCGCGCACGCGCTGCATCACGAACGCGGTATCGGCGGCAGGTCCGATAATTTCCCGTTGACCGCGGTAAAATCGTGCCCTCCATCTGCGGCGCCCGATCTTGGGCGCCATGGGGGAATTCCGTGATCTTCAGATCCATCTTGCTCGTCGCGGCCTCGGCCGCGGCGGTGGTCGCGTCGTCGGACGCCTTCGCCCAAAGCAAGGGCGACTGGGTGCTCGGCCGCTGGAAAGGAGGGGCCTACTGGTATCCCGCCGTCATCCAGCGCGTCGACGGCGACCAGCTGACGCTCCAGTACGATGACGGCGACCGGGAGACGACCGCTCTCGCAAAGGTCCGGCCCTACGACTGGGCGATCGGCAAGAAGGTCGAGTGCAACTTCCAGGGCAAGGGCGACTGGTATCCCGGAACGATCTCGTCGCTGGGCGGCGAGGCGATCGGCATCGCCTACGACGATGGCGACAAGGAACGTACGAAGACGGGTCGCTGCCGCTCCAGATGATTGCGTCGTCCGGTCGGCGGGTTTCGACGCCCGCCGGCCGTCCGCGCCGGATCAGAGATCCAGAATGATCGGCTCGTGCCCGGTCTCCTTCAGGAACCGGATCAGGTCCTCGGCCTGCACCGCCGTGGTCGCGGTGTTCTCGAGCGGGTGGAAGTTGACCCGCCCCTTGGCCAGCAGCCCCGCGTCGAGCGCGACGGTGACGCGACCCTCCGTGTCGTTGATCGCGCCGAACGGGCTCACCGAGCCCGGCGTCACGCCCCAGACCTCGTAGAGCAGTTCGGCCGAGCCGAACGACACGCGCCCCTGCCCGCCGAGCTTCTCGTGGATGCGCTTGAGGTCGACGACGGCCTCGTCCTCGGCGACGACGAGGAACAGCCGGCCCTTCTTGTCCTTCAGGAACAGGTTCTTCGACTTGCCGCCCTCGATACGCGCCCTGAGATGCGCCGACTCGGCGACGGTGAACACCGCCTCGTGCTCGATCGTCTCGTGGGCGATCCCGAGCCTGTCGAGAAAGGCGAAAAGGTCGGCGCGCGTCGCGGGCATCTGCTGTCCATCGGGGAAAACAACTGCGCCCCCTTAGCCTGTTCGCGCCGATCGCGACAGATCGCAACGAGCGGCTTGCATTCCCGGAGCCGATGCGGCATGAAGCGCGTCTCGCGGGGCCACCCACCCTGCGCCGGACTGATGCGGGTGTAGCTCAGGGGTAGAGCACAACCTTGCCAAGGTTGGGGTCGAGGGTTCGAATCCCTTCGCCCGCTCCAGTCTCCAGACTGCCGAAAAGCCGCGGATCGCTCCGCGGCTTTCGTCGTTTTCAGCGACCGAGCGGCGGTCCCTACCGGCTGACGCGCAGCTGCGACAGGGAGCTGCCGATCGTCTGGAAGGCGGACTTGAGCGCGACGCTGTCGCCGGCGTCGAAGTAGTAGGTCAGCCCGGTCGCGCAGTTCTGCAGAAGCTGCTTGGTCGCCGCGCTCGGATTGTTGAAGGCGACCGCGTACACGAAAATGCCCTTGGCCTTCATGCTTGTGCACACCGAGGTCAGCCTCGCGTCCAGAACGCCTTCGGCGGTCGGCTGGTCGGTGGAGCCTAGCCGGTTGTCGGACAGATAGCCGTAGGCGGTGTAGTTGTTCGGCGAGAAGCTGTTCTCGCCGTCCGTCATCAGCACGACGGCCTTGCTCATGTTCTTGGCGCCGTATTTGAGCGGGAGCTTCAGCGTGTCCATGTCGCCGCCCCAGAGGCCCCGCCAGCTCGGCGACAGCATGCGCCATCCCCAGACGGCGCCGACGTTGATCAGCGTCGAGCCCGCCGCCTTCATGTTGTTGATGCCGGAGATGACGGTCGCCTTCGTGGCCGTGAGCGGCGTCACGGTCGACGGGCAATAGGCCCCGGGGCCCCGCTGCGTGATGTAGTCGACATAGGCGATGTCGAGGTAGGAGAAGCCCCAGAAGCTCTTGATCCAGTCGTTCCAGCCGGAGTCGGGGCTGTAATAGGCCTTGAAGAGCGTGTTGCCGCTGGTCGCCGAGGGCGGATCGTCGTTCTGGTCGAGGCTCGCGGCGCGTTCCTCCACGCAGCCTGTCCACTGGACCGGATAGTAGGGGTTCGTCGTGGCGAGCAGGCTCGACGGCGTGACCCAGGTCGTGCGGAGAGTCCCGACATTGACCGCCTGCGAGAACGGCACGAGACCGACATAGAGGTTCTTGCCCGTCGCGTTGTCCCCGAACAGGATGTCCACGAGACTGGTCGCCGCGGCCTTGAGGCCCGGCATGCTCGAGCTGATCTCCATCGATCCGGTGTTGTCGAGGACCATCACCAGTTCGAGCCCCGTCGAGGCTCGCGTGACCTCGGACACGGCCTTGACCGTCACCAGCGGCGTTCCGAACAGCTTCATGAAGGCGGTCGGCATCGTCGCCGTCGCGTTGAGGCTGATCACCGTCTTGTCGCTGTTCGCGGTCGCCGTGACTTCGGTGACGGTCGCCCCTGCGTAGTTCGCCTTGAAGTTGGCGGCCACGAATTTCCTGGCGTCCGCCTGGAAGTCGGACGTCGCGACGCGGGCGCCGACGGCGAGCCCGGCCGCGTCGAGCGCGTTGGTGAGGCGCGCCTTCACGACCATCGACCGGCCGGTGTCGATCGCGATGCCGATGCAGCCGATGAGGATCAGGAAGATGAGGCCCAGCAGCGGCGCTGCCGCCGCCCGCTCGGATTTTTGGAACCGCGCCGATACCGCCCAAAAGCGCCGTGCGTTCACGAACATGGTTTTGTCGTCAGCGAGTTGAGCCGAGGTCTATAGATCGACGCGGTGTAGAGCATCACGTTGCTCTTGAAGAACCGCGAGAAGATCGGCGCGAAGTTGAAATAGACTTCCGACGTCATGACGTTGTCGTTTGCGTCGGCGAGCAGATCTGCATTGACGGAGGCCGTGCCGCCCTCCACGCCGATCACGCTTTTCCATGTCGCGCCGGCGGTGCTGTAGCACTGCCACCGCACGCGCGGAGCGCCGGTGGCGTCTAGGTAGACGGAGGTCAGGATCGTGACGCCGTTCGTCCCGGACACGTAGGTCGGCAGGCTGGAGCCGGTGATCCTGAAGATCTGGTCGAGCGCGGTGGCGTTGAGCTGGTCGTACTGGGACGTGACGTCCGCGACGGAGAACCCGACCTTGTCGACATTGGCGCGGGCGATGATGAAGCGCGACAGGTCATAGCCGCCGAGCAGCAGCAGCGCGAGCACCGGCGCGAACATGGCGAACTCGATGGCCGCCAACCCGTCGGTCGAGCCGCTGAGGCGCCGGATCAGCCGAGCGAGCGCGGGCGCCTTCATCAGTACGGCTCGTTCTTGACGACGATACGCGAGGTGACCCGGACCACCCCGTTCGTGCCGACGAACCGCTTCACATAAGGGGTGACGAGGCTCCAGTCGTAGTTCGCCTCGTAGACGACGATCTGGCCCGACGAGCCATAGCCGGAGGCGCCCTGGTCCTTGTCGTAGGTCCCGTTGCCGTTGACGTCGGTGAAGGCCTCGCCGGCGTCCCTGACGCCGTTGTTGTTGCTGTCGGTGAAGGGCTCCGGCTTGCCGATGCTGCCGTAGTCCGAATAGGCCTTGCTGTTGAGGGTGATCTTCGACGGGTCAAGGTAGTCGGCCGTCGCCTTGCGCACCGCGGCGAGGATCAACTGGCTCTGCGTGCTGGACGAGGTCGAATAGCCGGTCTTGCCGGCGCGGGAGGCGGCGAAGGCGGCGTTGTCGAGAATGGTCTGGGCGGTCAGAAGAAGGCCGAGTTCGATGATCCCGACGATCATGAACATCAGGACCGGCGCGATCAGGGCGAATTCAACGATGGTTGTGCCGCCGCAACCCGATCTGAAACGTCGAAACACGATGAAGCTCGGATTTTCTTCCCCCTTTCCGTCTTTAAAGTAACTTCATTAGCGCTTAATGAATCCATGTTGCTGCTTTCGACTGCCAGCTAGATATTCGACCATCAAAATGCGCTGACGTATTTTAATACCGTCACGAAGACAGGACACTTGCCTGACCGGAGCGCCCCGATAACGCTATACGTGCAACGAAATCGGCACGCACCAAAGAATAGGCGCGAGCCGGCTGCGGCCTATGCGCTTCTTTCGTCAGGGAGTTTTGGCGTTTCGAGCGTCCAGGCGGCCGGTCACGCGGCGCTGGACGCCCCAGCTTTCGGCTCCTTCAGCCGGAACCACGCGACGTAGAGCGCCGGCAGGAACAGCAGCGTCAGCACGGTGCCGGCGATGATGCCGCCCATCATCGCGAACGCCATCGGTCCCCAGAAGATCTCCCGCGCGATCGGGATGAGCGCAAGGCTCGCCGCCGCGGCCGTCAGCAGGATCGGCCGCATTCTGTGCTCCGAGGCCTCCACCACCGCCGTCCAGCCGTCGAGGCCCTCGGCGCGCAACTCCTCGATCTGCATCACCAGGATGACGGAGTTGCGGATCAGGATGCCGATCAGCGCAAGGACGCCGAGGATCGCGACGAAGCCGAGCGGTGCGCCGCTTGGCAGGAGGGCGGCCACCACGCCGATCAGCCCGAGCGGCGCGACGACCACCACGAGGAACAGCCTCGCGAAACTTTGCAGCTGGAACATCAGGATCGTCGCCATGGTCAGCAGCATGACCGGCACGACGGCGATGATCGGCCCTTGCCCCTTGGCGCTTTCCTCGACCGCGCCGCCGGTCTCGAAGCGATAGTCGGAGGAGAGCTTGCCGGTCAGCTCGTTCAGCTTCGGCGCGAGCTGGGCGACGATCGTGGCGGGCTGGACGTCGCCCACGACGCTCGCCTTCAGCGTGATGGTCGGCATGCGATGGCGACGCCAGACGATGGGCTGCTCCGACTGGTAGCCGAGGTTCGCGATCGCGGCGAGCGGCACCGTCTTGCCGTCGCCGGTGCGAATCTGCAGGTTCTGCATCGCCTCGATCGACGAGCGGTCGACGTCGCGGGCGCGCGCGACGACGTCGATCAGGTAGATCGAGTCGCGCACCTGCGTGATCGTGGTCCCGCCGACGATGCTGTTGAGCGCCGTCGCGATCGATTCCGACGTCACGCCGAGCTGGGCCGCCTTGTCCTGCAGTACGTCGACCTTCACGACCCGGCCCGGCTCGTTCCAGTCGAAGACCACCTGGCCGAGATTGGGATGCTCGCCGAGGACGGCGGCGATCTTCTGCGCCGCGACGCGCGTGCTTTCGAGGTCGGGGCCGCCGATCCGGTACTGGACCGCGCGACCGACCGGCGGGCCGATGTCGAGCAGGTGCACGAAGACGTCCGTGCCGACGAACTCCTCCCTGCCGATCTTCTCGAGCTTGGCGCGCAGACGGTCGCGCGCCTCGATGCCCTTGGTGACGATCACGACCTGACCGTAGTTCGGGCTCGCCGGCTGGACGTCGAAGGACAGCAGGAAGCGCAGCGCGCCCTGCCCGACATAGGAGGTCCAGTGGTCGATGTCCGGATCGCCATCGAGATGCCTCTCGAAGCGATCCATCTCGGCGCGGGTCTCGGTGATCGAGGCGTTTTGGGGCGCCGTCCAGTCGACGATCACCTCGACGCGCTCGGAGGACGGGAAGAACTGCTGCTGCACGAAGCGCATGCCGAAGACCGCGAGGGCGAAGACGCACAGCGTCGCCGCGATCGTCACCCACTTCCAGCGCACGGCCGCCACCAGAACGCGCTCGAACCCACGCGCGAAAAGGCCTTTCTTCCCGGCGTGCTTCTTCAACGTCCGCGGAAGCATGGTGACGCCGAGCAGCGGCACGAACAGCACCGCGACGACCCATGAGACGCCGAGCGCGACCGCGATCACCACGAACAGCGTGAAGGTGAACTCGCCGGCGCCGCCATTGTTGAAGGCGACGGGGAAGAAGCTGACGATCGTCACGGCCGTGCCCGTCAGCATGGCGAAGGCGGTGTGGGTGTAGACGTAGGTCGCCGCCTTCTCGAGCCTGTCGCCGAGCTCCAGCCTCGCGATCATCATCTCGACCGCGATCATGGCGTCGTCGACCAGCAGGCCGAGCGCGATGATCAGCGCGCCGAGCGAGATGCGCTGGAGCGAGACGCCATAGAGCTTCATCGCGAGGAAGGTGATCGCGAGCACCAGCGGGATGGTCACGGCCACGACCAGTCCGGCCCGCACGCCGAGGCTGATGAAGCTCACCACGAGCACGATGACCACCGCCTCGATCAGCGCCTTCACGAAGCCCCAGACCGCGTCGGCGACGAGCTCCGGCTGGTCCGAGACCTTGTGGACGCCGACGCCGATCGGCAGGTCGCCCTCGATCGTCCGCATCTTCTCGGTCAGCTGTTCGCCGAAGATGGTGAGGTTGGCGCCCGGCTTCATGCCGATGGCGAGGCCGATCGCCTGCTCGCCCCTGTAGCGGAACAGCGAGGTCGGCGGGTCCTGGTAGCCGCGCGTGATGGTCGCGACGTCGCCGAGCCGGAAGAAGCGGTCGTTGATCCTGAGGTTGATCGCCTTGAGGCTCTCCTCCGACGTGAAGGAGCCGCTGACGCGCACGCTCACCCGCTCGCCCTTCGCCTCGATCACGCCCGAGGGGGTGATCGCGTTCTGGCCCTGCAGGGCGCTGACGACCATCTGCTGCGTGATGCCGAGCGCCGCCACCTGGCGGGTCGAGAATTCGAGGTAGATCACCTCGTCCTGCGCGCCGATCAGCTCGACCTTGCCGGCGTCCTTCAGCGTCAGGATCTTGGAGCGGACGCCCTCGACGTAGTCCCGCAGCTGGCGCTGGGAGAGCCCG
Source organism: uncultured Methylopila sp. (assembly GCA_902168115.1). GTDB lineage: Bacteria > Pseudomonadota > Alphaproteobacteria > Rhizobiales > Methylopilaceae > Methylopila. The sequence continues at coordinate 44,827 of CABHPB010000027.1, forward strand.
TCCGAGGTGAAGGCGTAGATGTTGCCGTAGACGTCGCCGAAATCGTCGTTGAAGAACGGCCCCTGCACGCCGGACGGCAGGTCGGGCTTGATGTCCGAGATCAGGTTCCGGATCCGGAGCCAATAATTGGGGACCGCTTTCCCCGAGGTGGTGTCCTTCAGGAAGACGTAGAGGGTCGTGCGGCCGGGCGCGTTGATGCTCTTGACGTAGTCGAGCGCGTCGATCTCCTCGAGCTTCTTCTCGATACGCTCGGAGACCTGGCTCATGGTGTCTTCGATCGTGGCCCCCGGCCAGGTCGCCTGGATCACCATGGTCTTGATCGTGAAGTCGGGGTCCTCGGCGCGGCCGAGGCCCTGATAGGCGATCAGGCCCGCGACCGCGAAGACCAGCATGAAGTACCAGACCAGCGAGCGGTGCTCGAGCGCCCAGACCGAGAGGTTGAAGGGCTCGCGGCCACTCGTTGCGCCTTCGGTAGCCTCGGCGGAGGGCGCCGCGGGCTGGTCTTCGGCGTCGGGCGGCCTGCGCTCTTCGCTCATTCGCCGACCTCTCCGCTCAGCCTGACCGCCTGCCCCTCCGCGAGGCTGTTCGCGCCCGCGACGACGACGCGCGCGCCGGAGGCCACGCCGCCCGAAAGCCGCGCGACGCGCCCGTCGCGCGCCGCGACCTCGACCGGCGCGCTGCGCACCGTCTTCGCGGCATCGTCGACGACCCAGACGCGCGTCGCGCCGTCGCGCTCGAACAGCGCCGTGGCGGGCACGTCGATCGTCGAGGCGCCGGTCGCGACGTCAGGCGTGGCGGTGACGGTGGCGCCGAGGCGAAACGGATCGTCCGACCGGTCGAGAGTGATCTTCACGCGCGTCTGGCGCGTCGCCGCGTCGGCCTCCGGCGCGATCTCACGCACCTTGCCCGTCGACACGATCGCCGGATCGGCCTGAAGGCTGATGGTGAAACCGGTTCCCGGAGACAGCGTCCGGACGACGTCCTCCGGCACGTCCACCACCGCCTCGCGCACGTCGGTGCGGGCGAGCGTCATGACTTTCATGCCGGGCGAGGCCATCTGCCCCACGTCAGCGTCGACGGAGGTCACGACGCCGTCGATGTCGGCGGTCAGCGTCGTGTAGCCGAGCTGCTCCTTGGCCTTGCTGAGGCGCGCCTCGGCCTGCTGCACGGAGGCGGAGGCGGCGTCCATCGCCTGCTGGGCCGTGTCGAGGTTCGCCTTGGTGTAGACGCCCTGCTCCACGAGCGTCTGCGTGCGGTCCTGCTGCGCGGTCGCCTTCTCCAGCTGCGATCTGGCCGTGAGGAGCTCGGATTCGGCGGAGCGCATGGCGAGCTGGTAGGCGAGCGGATCGTTCTTCGCGATCGCCTGACCCTTGCGGACCATGTCGCCGACGTCGACGTCCCGCTCGATGATGCGGCCGAGGACCTGGAAGGCCCGGTCGGTCTGGTAGCGCGGCTCGACGACGCCCGCGAAGCCGATCCGCTGCTGGTTCGCGGGCTTCGCCACGATCGACAGCACCGGCCGCACGATCGGCGGCGGCGCGTCGTCATGGCCGTCGCAGGCCGGGAGCGGCGCGGCGAGCAGCAGCGCCGCGACAAGAGCGCCCCTCATGACTGCCTCATGATTTCTTCGACCCCGCCGGGTCCGCGGCTTCGGGGCGTGGATCGACGACCTCGCCCGGCCGCAGCAGCTGACCGCCGCGGGTGACCACCAGTTCGCCCGCCTTCAGCCCGTCATGCAGCACGAGCTCGCCGGTCCGGTAGCCCATGACGTCGACCGGCCGTAGCGAGACCTGCTTGCTGGACGGATCGACGATCCAGACCGCGGGCTTGCCCTTCTGGGCGAAGAAGGCCGTCCACGGCAGCACCACCGTGTCGGTCGGCTTGAACCGGCCGGCCCCCTGCACCGCCGAGCCGAGGCCCATCGCCGGCGGCGGCGCGTCGATGCCGATCTTCACGCGGACGGTGCCGCGCGTCGCGTCGACCGTGGGCGCGACCTCGCGCACGGTCCCGATCGTCTTGATCGCGGGATTCGAGATCAGGGTGATCTCGACGCGCTTGTCGCCGGGAGGGTTGGCCGGAAGCGCCTCGAACACGTCGAACACCGCGTCGCGCGGTCCGTCGCGGGCGACCGTGTAGACGGCCTGCGCCACCCCGACGACCTGCCCGACCTCGGCGCTGCGCGCCGTCACCACGCCGTCGCCGTCCGCACGCAGCTCGGTGTTGGCGAGGGAGTCCTCGGCGGTCCCGAGCGCGGCCTTCGCTCCCTCGAGCCCGGCCTTCGCCCCGTCGAGCGCCTGCTTGGCGGCGTCGAAGTTCGGCCGCGTCGTAAAGCCCTGCCTGAGCAGCGAGTTCTGGCGGTCGAACGTCGCTTCCGCCTCCTTGAGCGTCGCCTCGGCGGACGCCACCCCGGCTTTGGCCGCGCTGACGTCCGCGTCCTGCTGGGTAGTCTCGAGCTTGGCGAGCAGCTGGCCCTTCGACACGTGATCGCCGACCTCGACGTCGCGTGAGGCGATCCGTCCCTCGATCCGGAAGGCGAGCTCGCTCTGGACGCGGGCGGCGATCTGCCCGGTGAGCGTGATCTCGGACGCGAACTGGGTCAGGGCGACGGGCTGGACGTTGACGATCGTCGGGGATTTGGCCGGCGGCTTTTCCGCCTCCCCGCAGCCGCCCAGCAGCAGCGAGACGCCCAGCAGCGCGAGACGGACGCCAGGCGATCGCGCCCCGGCAACGCCGAGGCATCTGCGCGCCGCTCGTTTCATCCGACGCCCCCGTGGTGAAACATGGCCCGCCGATGGGCCAGCACAGGAAAATCGAGCGACCTTGCGCTGCAGCAAGGGGGCGCCGAAAAAATCCCGATCGGGACCGCGTCAACGCCTTTACGCGCTCCAGCGGCTGCGCACCCCTTCCCCGTCGTTCCGGTGCTGCCGGATGAGGACGGGATCGGAGATCTCGATGGCCCGCCTGCCCTCTGGCGTGTCAATGGCGTTCAGCGCCGCGACGTATCGGCCCAGGAACAGGTTGAAGGACTCCAGCCGTCGCGGAAAATCGTGCTGCACGATCATGCCGACAGTCGGGTTCGTGTTGATCTCGTAGATCTCGACCTTGCCCCGGACGATGCCGAAGTCGGCTCGGCCATAGTGGATGCGGGCGATCTCGAACGCGCGCGAGAGCACGGCCTGATGGGGGTTCGAGGAGATCAGGGCGTATTCGTCGTCGTAAACCTGCGCGCCGGCGGCGCCGAGCGTTCCGCTCTTCGCGGCCCAGCCGTTCTCGTGGACCGAAACGGTCGGAACGATCTGGCCCCCGATATTGAAGGCCGCAAGCTTCCGGTAGAGGTTCGGCGCGAGCTCCTCGGCCGCATACTGTACGATCATGATCTCGTGGATCGGGACGCCCGACCGGTTGAGGGCTCGCACGCCCTCGGTCACGGCGGTCTGGTCATGGAGGAGATCGCTGGCGACGCCGCGATGCATCGAGGCGGTCCTGAGGAAGACCGGGAAGGAGGTCTCCGGGACGCGCTGGGCGCCCCGCCAGACCTGGAAGCTGTTCAGGCCGTGGTGATGCAGCGCCCTCAGCATGTCGAACCGCTGCTTGACGCTGGCGCCGTCGTTGAGCACGCGCGCGCCGCCTTTTTTCAGCGCGCGGTAGAGACGGGCCGACAGCTCGCAGTCCCACGGGCTCAGCCGGTCGAAATCGCCGAAGACGTACGTCGCGCGCGGAAACGACTTTTCGGAGAACGCCCGGTCATACGACCACAGCTCGATCTTCGGCGCGCCCTCGAGCGCGGGAACGCCGCCGTGCGTCTTGAGCTTGCTGGGATGCAGAAAGAATATGATCATCGCTAAGTAATTGATGCGGCAAAGCGTCTTGCGATGCCGCGCCCCGATTCAGCGCCGCCCGCATGGTTGACCGATGGCGTCTCTACAGCAAGGATGCCGGGGTTATCGCAAGGGGTTTCGCATGCAAGCAGTTGAACTCGACGTCCGGAAGTTGCTCGGATTCAAGCTGGTCGAGACGGCGGGGTCCGTCGCGATCGGCGCCAAGGTCGGCGTGAAGCCGCCGGCGCCTGCCGTCCGCTGAGCGTTTCCGACGGGTCGGCCTGAAACCGGTCTGGCTATGGCCGCGCGCGAGCGCGGCCATTTTTCGTTTTCGGAGAGACCATGTCGGAACGCCTCGAGGCGGCTGCCGTCGACGACTCAGGCTGCCTGCCCGACCCCGCGCGCGCCCGGCGCCTGAACCGCCTGATGCGGTCGGCGCTCGGCGACAGCATCGGATATGTCTGCGGCGAGATCGCCGGCCGCCTCGCTTTCGACGCCGCCGGCGTCGGCGCGGTGGCGGACGGGCTGAGGGCGGGCCGCAGCTTCGGCTTTCCGGCGTTCCTGCACTACTACGACCTCGTTCCGGCGCTGACCGAGAGCCGGTCGGAGGCCGCGCGCGACGCGCTCGCCGCCATCGCGGCGCTCGAGCCGCGCGAGGCCGGCCTCGAGGTCGCATCGATCGGCGGCGGCGCCCTGGCCCCGCTCGCCGCCCGCATTCGCGGGGCGCTCGACACCGACCCGGAGGTCAGCTTCGGCTTCCGCGACGTCGGCGACGACGTCGTCGAGCAGTTCCGCGACCGCCTCGCGCAGGCGATGTCGCTGCTCCGGCGGGCGACGCCGGCGCTCGCCGAAGAACTCGACGAACTGGTGGAGACCCTGATCCTCGCACGCGGCGAGCCGGGCGCTCCGCTGCAGTTCGACGGCGCGTCGGCCTATCGGCTCTGGGGCGTGCTGGTGCTGAACGCGGACTTCCACCAGACGCCGGTCCAGCTGGCCGAGGCGATCGCGCATGAGAGCGGGCACCTCATCCTGTTCGGGCTGACGACGGAACAGCCGCTGACCTTCAACGACCCGGCCGAGACCTTCGCCTCGCCGTTGCGACAGGACGCCCGGCCGATGGACGGCATCGTCCATGCGACCTTCGTGTCGGCGAGGATGCACTGGGCGATGACCGAGCTCGCCGCCTCCGGCGCTTTGGACGCGCAGGAGAGCGCGGCCGCGGAGGCCGCGGCCCGCGAGGACGCGGCGAACTTCCGCCGGGGATACGAGATCATCACGCGCCACGCCAAGCTCAGCCCTGTCGGGCGAGCCGCGATGGAGGCCTGCACGGCCTACATGGCCAGGGCCCGCGTCGAAGAGGGTGTGCAGTTCGACGGCGGCTGACGCGAGCGCGCTGGAACGCCGGCTCGCGGCGCGCCGCCAGCGAGGGACTGCTACCTGCGTCGATGTCGACTGGCGCCCCAAGCTTCAGGTATTACGGCCTCCGCCGCATCAGGCGCGACCCGCGGACGATCGGGCGCGCGCGAGAGGATGACAAAGGGGATGACCATCCGATCGCGACGTTCGACGGTCTGCGGCAGGCGGCGGACAAGTCCTCTCCCTTAAAAGGCGGAAAAGAACAATGGCGCGCAATATCCTCATTCTCGGAGCGTCCTACGGCTCTCTGCTGGCGACGAAGCTGCTGATGGCCGGCCACAACGCGACGCTGGTCTGCCGGCAGAAGACCGCCGACCTGATCAATGGCGAAGGCACCGAGGTCCGCATCAAGCTGCGCGACGAGGCGGAGCATCGCTCGATCTTCTCGCGCGACCTGCCCGGCAAGCTGGACGCGACGCCGCCGCAGGACGTCGACGTGTCCCGCTACGACCTCGTCATCCTGGCGATGCAGGAGCCGCAATACGCCAATCACACGATCCGGGTCCTGATGATCAAGATCGCCGAGGCGAAGCTGCCCTGCCTGTCGCTCATGAACATGCCGCCGCTGCCCTACCTGAAGCGGATCGGCACGCTCGAGGGCATGAACCTCGAGGAGGCCTACACCAACGCGCAGGTCTGGGAGCGCTTCGAGCCGGGGCTGGTTTCGCTCTGCTCGCCGGACCCGCAGGCGTTCCGGCCTCCGGAGGACGGCGCGAACGTGCTGCATGTCGGCCTGCCGACCAACTTCAAGGCGGCGGCGTTCGAGAGCGAGACGCACAACGCGCTGCTGCGCGAGCTCGAGGCGGACATCGACGCGGTGAAGCTCGACGGCAAGGACGTGCCGGTGAAGCTCAAGGTGTTCGACTCGCTGTTCGTGCCGCTCGCCAAATGGTCGATGCTGATGACCGGCAACTACCGCAGCATCACGCCGACCGAGCCGCAGTCCATCCGAGACGCGGTGCATGGTGACCTCGCGCTGTCGCAGTCGATCTACGAGCATGTCGACGCGCTCGCCCGCAAGCTCGGCGCCGACCCGGCGGACCAGGTGCCGTTCGAGAAGTACTCCAAGGCGGCGGAAAGCCTGCTCAAGCCGTCCTCGGCCGCCCGGGCGGTCGCGGCCGGCGCGCCGTTCATCGAGCGGGTCGACCTGCTGGTGAAGCTGATCTCCCACCAGCTTGGCATGCCGAGCCCCGAGATCGACCGCACCGTCCAGACCGTCGACGTCAAGCTGGGCGAGAGCATCGTCCAGGGCTGATCCTTCGCGCCGAGACGAAGAGGCCGCGGATCGCTCCGCGGCCTTTTTCGTTTCCGCGCAAAAAGGCCGGTGAGGAACCGGCTCCTGCGGCCTGCGGCGGCTGACCGCGCGCAGCCGAGGCGCTATACAGCCTGAGCGAGCGTCAGGTCCCTGCGGGGCCTGGCCTTTCCTCCATCCGCCCGCCGCAGCCCAAGTCATGTCCGTCGCCGTCGTCGTCCTGGTCATCGCGCTGCTGCTGACCGTGGTCAGCTTCGCCGAGCCCGTGGCGGCGCGCCTGCGACTGCCGGCGAGCGTCTTCCTCGCCGTTCTGGGCGTGGGCGTCGGGGCCGCTGCGCTGTTCCTGCGCTCGGGCGTCTTCGGCGAGGGCGCGCGCGCCGCGGCCGAGGCGATCACGGACCTGCCGCTCGGGGCCGACGGCTTCCTGTTCCTGTTCCTGCCGGTGCTGCTGTTTCAGTCGGCGATGAACACCGAGGCGCGCCAGTTGCTGGAGGACGCGAGCTCGATCTTCACGCTCGCGATCGTCGCCGTCGTCGTCTCGACCTTCGTGATCGGCCTCTCGCTCGCGCCCTTCGCCGAAGCGCCGCTGCTCGCCTGCCTGCTGCTCGGTGCAATCGTTGCGACCACCGACCCGATCGCGGTGATCGGCATCTTCCGGGAGGCCGGGGCGCCCTCCCGTCTCGTCCGGCTGGTCGAGGGCGAGAGCCTGCTGAACGACGCCGCCGCGATCACCCTGTTCGCGCTGATCCTCGACATGCTCGTCTCCGGCCGGGCCTTCGACCCGGCGGCGACGGCGCGCGACGCGATTGTCCTGCCGCTCGGCGGCGCTGCGGCGGGCGCCATCATGGGACGGCTCGCCGGCGCGCTGATCGGGCGGCTGAGAGAGAACGCGCTGGCGCCGACCTCGGTCAGCGTCGGCCTGCCCTATCTCGCCTTTACCGTCGCCGAACATGTCCTGCACGTCTCCGGAGTGATGGCGGTGGTGGCCGCCGGCATCGCCTTCGCCGCCGTCGGCCCGGCAAAGGCGCCGCCGGAGATCTGGCGGCATCTGCGCGCCGTCTGGGACCAGATCGACTGGTGGGCCGCCTCGCTGATCTTCGTGCTGGCCTCGATCGTCGCGCCCCGGCTCATGGCCGACGCAACCCTGAAGGACGCGCTGCTGCTGGTCGTCGCGGTCCTCGCCTCGCTGGTCGCGCGGGCGCTGATCGTGTTCGGCCTGATCCCGATGCTCGGCCGCATCGGCGTCGGCCCGAAGCTCGGGCGCGGCTTCCAGTGGATCGTGCTCTGGGGCGGCCTGCGCGGCGCGACGACGCTCGTGCTCGCCCTCGCCGTCACGGAGAAGGACGCGCTGCCGCCGGAAATCCGCAGCTTCGTCGCGGTGCTGTCGACCGGCTTCGTGTTCTTCACGCTGCTGGTCCAGGGCACGACGCTCAGGGCGCTGGTGCGACGCACCGGGCTCGACCAGCTCACGCCGGTCGATCGCGCGCTGCGGCGCGAAGTGCTGGCGAGCGCCCGCCAGCGCGTCTCCGGCATGCTGGCGGAGACGGCGCTCGCCCACGGGCTCTCGGCGCCGCCCGCGTCGGTCGCCGTCCCGCAGGAGACCGGCGCGATCGAGGCCGGGTCTCCTCATGAGCGCCTGTCGCTCGCGCTCGCCACGCTCGCCCGCGTCGAACGCGAGATCGTCATGGAGCGCATTCGCGAGCGCAGCGTTTCGCTCCGGCTCGTCGACCGCCTGCTCGGCGACGTCCGGCGGCTGAGCGACCAGAGCCGCGGCGCCGGCGCCGAAGGCTATGCGTTGGCCTATCGGCGATCGCTGGAGTTCTCCGCGCGGGAGCGCGCGGCGCAATGGGCGGCGCGCAAGACCGGCTGGAGCGGATGGCTCGCCCGCGCGCTCGCCGACCGCTTCGAGACGCTGCTCGTCGTGTCGGCGGCGCTGACGCGCATCCAGCCTTACGTCGGTGAGACGATCGCGCCTGTGCTGGGCGCGGAAACCGCCGCGGAGGCCGCGCGCGCTCTCGCGGCGCGGCGGGAGGAGACGAGCCGCGCGCTGGCGGCGCTCCGGCTGCAGTATCCGGGTTACGCCGAGGCGCTCGAACGTCGGCTGCTCGCCAACGCCGCGCTCCAGCTCGAGGAGAGCGAGTACGACCGGCTGTACGAGGACGGGCTGATCGGACCGGAGCTGCACCGCGACCTCAGGATCGGCGTCAGCGACCGTCGCCACGCCGCCAATATCCGCCCCGCGCTCGACCTGAAGCTGGACGCCGGGACGCTGGTCGCCTCCCTGCCGCTCTTCGCAGGCCTGCCGGCCGAGGCGGTCGGCCGGATCGCGGCGCTGGCGGAGCCGGTCTTCGCGCGACCGGACGAGAGGCTGATCCGGCGCGGCGACGCCGGTGACGCCGCCTATTTCATCGCGTCGGGCGCCGTCGAGGCGACCGCCGAAAGCGGGGCGACGTTCCGGCTCGGCCGCGGCGAGATTTTTGGCGAGATCGCGCTGCTGACCGACAGCCGGCGGACCGCGGACGTCGACGCCATCGCCTATTGCTCGCTGCTCAGGCTGCGCCGTCGGGCCTTTCAGGCGTTTCTGGACGAAAACCCCGAGGTCGCCGCGCGCATCGCCACGACGGCGGAAGAACGGCTCAGGCAGAACGACGCTGGCGGCGGACATGCCTGACCGCGATCACTTGTCCAGCGCCGTGTGGACGCCACGCCAATCCGGCGACGGCGGCGTTCCCCGAAACCGTCGAACGCGCTCCGCCATGCGGTCGGCGTAGGCGGACAGCCTCGGCTCCCCGGCGCGCAGGCGATCGAGCGCCGCCTCCGCCGCGTCCCATTCGCCGGCCCGGTAGGCGTCCAGAAAGTCCTGCCGCGGGGCTGGTCCGTCTGCGTCGAGGACGGTGAAGACGGCGACGCCGTCGGCCTTCCCCTTCACAGCGATGCGGTCGAGCTCGACGACAGGGCCCGGGAGCGCGCGCGCGGTCGCCTCGCCGATCAGCATCGGGACGCCATAAAACCGCGAGGCGCTTTCGAGCCGCGAGGCGAGATTCACCGCGTCGCCGACCGCCGTGTAGTCGAACCGCTTTTCGGAGCCGAGATTGCCGACCACACAGTCGCCGGTGTTGATCCCGACGCCGATCGCGAGTTTCAGCGCGTTCTCGCCGCCCGCTTCGGCCGAAAGCTCGTCGTTCAGCCGGTCCACCGCGCGCAGCATCCGGAGCCCGGCGGCGACCGCACGCCCGGCGTGGTCGGGCGCGTCGAGCGGCGCGTTCCAGAACGCCATGACGCAGTCGCCGATATATTTGTCGATCGTGCCCCGCTCGGCGAGCACCGCCTCCGAGAGCGGCCCGAGCAGCCGGTTGACGAGGCTCGTCAGCCGCTCCGGGTCGTCCTTCATGCGCTCGGCGAGCGTGGTGAAGCCGCGCACGTCGGCGAACAGGATGGTGAGCGTCCGCCGTTCGCCGCCGAGCCTGAGGGCGGACGGATCGCGCGCCAGCCGCTCGACCACCTCTGGCGCGAGATATTGCCCGAACGCCTTTTCGATTTCGCGCCGCGCCCGCCGCTCGCGCGCATAGTCGAGCGCGGCGCCCACGCCGACCACGGCGAGCAGCGCGAGCGCCGCAGGGACCGGCGTCAGCCAGACGTCGGCGACTTCGAGCGCGAGCAGGCTCGCCCCCACAAAGGCGAGCGCGAGGCCGACGGAGGCGGCGACGACCTTCCACGACACCCGGCCGCGCGACAGCCCTGCGCCGGCCGCCGCGGCGAACACGAGCATGGCGAGTTCGACGAGGGCGGGCGCGGGACGCGCGAGGTCGCCCGATCGCAGCGCGTCGAAGACGGTGGCCTGCGCCTCGACGCCCGATGTCAGGCGTCCGGTGGTCGCGGTGAACGGGGTGGCGAAGGCGTCCGCCTGCGAGACGGTGGCGCTCGCCGCGGTCTGGAGGCTGAGGCCGACGAAGACGGTCTTGCCCTTGAAGACGTCGGGGGGAAGAAAGTCCGCGGGCTTCAGCGCCTGATAGTATGAAACCGTCCGGTAGGCGCGCGGGCCGCCCCGGAAGCGGATCAGCGCGCCGGGCGGCGGCCCGGGGGTCGACGCCGCCTCGGCCGCGAAGCTGCGGCCGGACGCCGGCGCGCGCCGCAGGACCCCGTCCGCATCGAGCGCCACGGAGACAATCCCGCTTTTCGCCCCCGTGGCCAGAAGCTCCGGCAGCGGCTCGACGCGGATGCGCTGGTCGGCCTGCGGCGTCTCGATCACCGTCTCGTCGGCGGCCAGCAGCACGTCCGGGCCGAGCGCTGCGGCGAGCGCGGCGTCAGCGTCCGGCGTCGAAGGTTCGGCGAACACCATGTCGAGCGCGATCAGCCGCGCGCCGGCAGCCCGCAGCGCCCTGACCAGCTCCGCATGCAGCGAGCGCGGCCACGGCCACTGCCGGCCGATCTCGGCGAAGGACGGCTCGTCGATCGCGACGATCACGACGTCCCCGGCGGGCTTCGGCGCGAGGACGGCGGAGGCGAAGTCGAAGGCCGGCGCGTCGAGGTGGCGGCGCAGCGGGCTCGCGAGCAGCGCCGCGACGACCGCGACGACCACGAGCGGCGCAACCAGGGCGCCCATCCAGCCGCGGCCGCGTGCGTCCGATGCGGCGGTCGGGGCCGTCAGAACCGGACCCGCGCGCTGGCGGTGATGGTGCGGCCAGCGCCGAGCATCTGCCCGCCATTGATCGCCGGAAGCGCGCCGATCGGCGCCGGCAGCGCGATCGGGGCGCGGCGGTTGCGCCCGAACACCTCGACCTTCGTGTCGAAGATGTTGAGCGCCTGAAGGCCGAGCACGAGCCGCTTGTCGGCGAGCTCCCAGGTCGCGGTGGCGTCGGTCGTCGAGAAATAGTCGAGCTTCTGGCCGAGCGAATCCGTCCGCGCGCCGACGAAGTTCTGGGCGACGGTGACCTTCACCATGGACGGATGGGCGAAGGCGAGCCCGACGCGGCCGTAGTGCTTGGGCAGGAACGGCACCGGATCGCCCGCGGCGACCCGGTAGAAGTAGTCGCCGTTGTCCTCCTTCGTGGCCGACCAGCTGCGGGTGTAGCTCGCGAAGGCGCCGAAGCCGTGCGTCAGCCAGATGTTCGTCGAGGCGACGAGCTGGTCGACGTCGGCGTGGGCGATGTCGGCGGAGCGAACCGACTCCGGGACGTTGATCGAGAGCCCCTTGACCTTCTGCCGCTGGTATTCGAGCGCCGTGAACAGGTGCCTGCTCCACTCCGCGTCCCAGCGAGCGGCCAGCGTCTCGGTGCGCCCGCCGAAGCCGACCGGCGTCTGGACCGGCGTGATGCCGACGGTCGTGATCGGCGACAGCGTCACGACGCTCGAATAGAGCGAGTCCTGCCTGTAGGCCGCGCGCAGCCACTGGCCGTCGAAGGGCTGGAACGCGACGCCGATGCGCGGGTCGAACCGCTCCTCGCCGCCCTGCGGGCCGATCTTGACCGAGGAGGCGAACAGGCCGCCCTCGATCTTGAGGTTGCGGGTCACGTCCCAGACCGCGTCGGCGTAGACGCGCCAGGCTTCTCCGTCCGGGCGGGTCCGGGCCTCGACGACGGCGCCGCCGAGCGTCATCGTCGACTGGTCGAGCTTGAAGCTCGAGCCGCCGCCTTCCGCCCCGTAGCGCAGCGTGACGTCGCCGACGCCGAGCAGGTGGCTGACGCCGCCGAAGATCTCGCGCTGCTTCAGCTTCTGCGTCCGGTCGAGGCCGATGATGGAGTCGACGACGAGATCGCCGTTCGAGTCGAAGGTGAAGGGATCGGTGTTGACGCTCTTCTGGTCGACCGTCGTGCCGGCGATCATCGCCTGCACCACGTTGCGATCGGCGAACTCATGGCTCCAGGCCGCGCCCGAGACGGTGACGAACGAGCGCTCGCGGTCCTGAGCGAACAGGGTCGGAACGAATTCGAACGCGCGGTCGAACAGCCTCGCGCCTTCGCGGCTGTTCACGGTGACGTTGAACAGCGCGAGCTTGTCGTAAGGTGTCGGCCGCGCGCCGAGGATGAAGGCGCCGGTGGCGTTGTCGTCGCGGTCGTTCGGATAGCGGCTGTCCGGCCGGTCGAAGGTCGCGTTGGCGTAGATCGCTATCGGAAACGGCTCCATGACGGCCGCGTTGATCGAGGTGTCGGAGACCCAGCCGGTCTTGCCGTCGCGCGTCACGAACCCGCCGCCTGCCGCGACCTCCGCGAAGGGATGGAAGACGAGCGCAGTGTTGCGCTCGGGGCTCGCGATCGCGAGCGGCTCGATCATCAGGCCCTGGATGAGCGAGGAGAACGACGTCACGCCGCCCTGGATCGCGTCCGGCGGCGCCTGCGTCGTCGCGGCCGAAAAGGGATCGGCGCGGTTGACGATCGCCTGGTCGAAATAGGCGCTCGAGGTGAAGGCGTCGGCGACGCGGTCGCCGTAGTAGCGGGCCCATTCGTCCAGCTGCAGGAACCTCAGCGCCGAAGCGACGAAGGATCCGTTCTGGCGGTTGGCGTCGATGGTGGCGAAGGCCCCGCCGCGCGCCTCGCGGCGGCGCAGCGACTCACGGGCGTTCTCGATCGCCTCGTCGGCGCGGTAGCGGTCGACGGCGATGACGGAGCGGATCAGCGGCGTGATCGGGTCGTCATCGTCGAACTGGTCGGCGTTGTCGAGCGCCTGATCGGCCTCGACCGTGTTGCCGGTCTGGTAGTTCGCGATGGCGATGGCGATCTGCACGCTCGAGGCCTGCGGCGCGATCGCCGAGGCGGCGAGCAGTTTTTCGATCGCGGCTTCGTTCTGGCCGCGGCTGAGCTCGAGGAAGCCGCGCGTGTAGAGGTTGAAGAACCCGCCCGGATCGATCGCCTCGGCCGCCGCGAGCTCGCGCTCGGCGGCACCGAGGCGGCCCCGCTCCATCAGGAAGACAGCGTAGTTCGAGCGGTTGATCGGATCGTCCGGATCGAGCTCGATCGCCTTCCGGTGCGCGGCCTCGGCCTCATGGGTGGCGTCGCGCTCGTCCTCGACGAGGCTGGTCTCCAGCCAGACGAAGTCGGCGCCGGGCGCGACCTGCTGCGCGCGCTTCAGCTGCTTCAGCGCGCCCTCGAGGTCGCTCTCCACGGTCAGCTTGTAGCGCGCGCTCGCGACCAGCGCGTAAGGGTCGTCCGGATCGACCGCCAGCGCCTCGTCGATCGCCTTCTTCGCCGCCTCCTTGTCCGACGTCATGATGTGGAGGAGGCCCTTGCCCGCCCGCATCATGACGTCGTTCGGAAAGCGCCTCACCCCCTCGTCGACGATCTCGACGCCGCGTTTGGCGCTGAACACGAAGCTTTCCACGCTCGCGCGCGCCAGCACGCCCTGCGGCGTGTCGGCGTAGCGGGCGGCGTCCGGCAGGGGCGGGCGCTTGGTCGGATCGGCCATGGCGCGGGCGGCCCAGCCGAGATAGGCGGCCGTGCCGGCCCGCGAGCGGTCCAGCCGGCCGACCGCGCCTTCGCAGAACGCCGCCGCGGCCGCCCAGCGGCGCCTGCGCGCCTCGATGAAGCAGTGGACCAGATCCGCCCGCGCCTTCTGCGCCGGCGAGAGCGCGCGCCGCTCGGCCTCGGCCAGCGCCGCGGCCGCCGCCTTCGGCCCGTCATAGGTGAGCCCGGTCTCGGCGAGGGTCAGCCACTCCTCGGCGGCGCGCGCCGCCTCGGGCCTGGCGAGCGCCCTGCCGCGCGCGGCGCGCTCGTCGGCGCGCGTCACAGCCGTCGGGGTGAGCTCCGAAAAGCTGTCGGCGAGGTCGCGATAGATCTGGATCTGCTCGCGGCGGTCGAAGTTGACCAGCGTGACCTTGCGGGGCGCCTGGCCGACGATCGCTTCCGCCGCCTCGCCGCGCTTCACTGTGACCGATCCCTGCGGGTTCGTCAGCGCCACCTCGCCGTCGAGCACGATGAGTCCGGTCTTCTTGCCCTCGACGCTCAGCGACCAGTCCGTGCCGCGGATCGCCGCCGCCGCCGCAGGCGTCTCGACGGTCACGCCCGATCCTCCGCGCGCGGCGCGCGCCCACATCGAGCCATGCGGCAGCGAGAGCTGCGTGTCGCCGTTCGGCCCCCGGGCGATGTCCTTGACGATGAGCTCGGAGTTGCGGCCGAGGCGGATCTGCGTGCGGTCCTCAAACAGGATCGCGAGATTGCCGAAGGCGTTGGTGCGAAGGCTGTCGCCGCCGATCAGCCGCTGGTCGATGACGACGGAGCGCCAGTCCGGCTCGGCGCGAAGCTGGAGCTGCTCGCCGCCTTTCGTCGCGATGACGTTGGCGGCGTAGGGCTGCGGACGCGCGTACGGCGCCTGCGCGTGCGCCGTCGACAAGGTCAACGCCATCGCCGCCGCGGCCGCCCCCAGCCGCAGTACCGCAACCGCCATTTCAATTTCGCGGCGACGCCGCCCCCCAATGACGCGGCGGCAAACTACTCAGTCTTGAGGGGGCAGTCGATAGATCGGGCGGCCGCGCGCGATGATTGTCATCGGATCGTGACGAAAACGCCGTGGGCGACGAGCGCCGCGATCAGCGCCCAGACGGCGATCGACACGAACATGTACTTGCGCCGGCAGATCGCGGCGAGGTTCGCGGCGTTCTCCGCGTAGTTGCGCATCAGCTTCTCCCGGTCGCCCTCCAGCGCGAGCGCGAGCGCGGCCTCGGAGGCCTCCGGCCAGCCGCCCCAGAACATCGGGGAGCGCGACTTGCGCCGCCGGGGGGCGACGACGCACAGGGCGCTGACGAGAGCGACGACGAGCGCCACGGTGACGACCGCGGCCGGCAGCCATCCCTTGGCGTCGAGGCCGAAGGGCTGCAGGTAGATCTGCCGGACGTCAGGCGACCACACGATCATCAGCACGATCAGCGAGATCATCAGCGTCGCCTTCTGGTCGGCGACCTTGATCTGGTCGTAGAAGCAGTCGTTCAGCGACTTCATATACGTGAGCCCGGGATTGCCGTCCGACATGCGTCCCTCTTTTCCCGATGGCGGTGCGGCGCCAGCGCAGATCTGAATTCCATACGACGTCAGCGCTCGGCGCGCGGCGCGCTCCGCTTTAGCTCCTCCACGAAGGCGTCGACATGGGGCGCATCGCCCTTGACGCTGCGGGTCGCGATGAAGTGTTGGGATTCGAAGCCGTAACTCTCGGCGCGAACCGCCTTCATCAGCCCCTGCCCCGCCCAGTGCTCGCCGATATGGCGCGGCAGGTAGCCGACGAAACGTCCTGACAGGATCAGCATGGTCTGCGCCTCCATGTGAAGGATGGAGGCGCTCGCCCGCGGATGGTTCACCCGGTAGAGATCGTCGAGATGGCGGTAGCGGCGCACTGAGAACAGGGCCTCCTCGATGTCCGCGTGGCGCGGCTGCGGCTTGTCGAACAGCGGGTGGCCCTTGCCGCAATAGAGCGCGTGCGGCTCGCGGCAGAGCGGCGTGTAGAACACGCCCGGCGCCTTCTGCGAGAACGGGCCGACGATGACGTCGCGGCGTCCGTCCATCAGCGCCTGCTCGAGCTCCAGCGGCGTGCCGAGTTCGAGGTCGACGAAAACTTCCGCCGCATAGGCCATGTAGCGGCCGAACGCGTTCTGCAGGCCGAGATCGGGGTTGGTCACCACGCCGTCGATGATCCCGACGCGAAGCCGCCCGACCAGCCTCTGCCGGTCGCTGCCGATCCGCGACTGGAAGGCGTCGACGTCGTCGAACAAGCGCCTGGCGGCCGCATACACGGACTCGCCGAACGGCGTCGTCCGGAAGCCGCCCCGCCCGCGCTCGCAGAGCTGTCCGCCGAGCTTGCGCTCCAGCGCCGCGAGATGGGTCGAGAGCGTCGACTGCGAGAGGTTGAGCGCGATCTGCGCGTCCGGAAAGCCGCCTGCGTCCACGAGCGCCGCGAACACGCGCAGCAGCCGCAGGTCGATGTTGTCGAGGCGCCGCATCCGGGAGCGGGCGCCGCCCGCGGCGGCCATAGCATCAGCTCACATTGATGATCTTCGATGCAACATTCCAACAAAACTAATTCTTGTCGATGCGAAACCGTCTCACGATGGGCTCCTCGCTGTTCGGCCCTCCCGTGAAAGATCTGGTCCCGTCATGAGACATGTCGTGATCGCCGCCGCCTTTTCGCTGCTTCTCGCCTCGGGCGCGGCCCGCGCCGAGGACAGCAGGATTCGCGTCCTCGCGCCGACGTGGACCGGCTACGCGCCGGTCTTCGTCGCGATGGACAAGGGTTACTTCAAGGAGCTCGGCGTCGAGGTCGAGATGCGGTTCGAGGACGACCGCTCCAACGTGCTCGCCGCGATGACGCGCGGCGACATCGAGGTCGACATGCGCACCGTCGGCGAGCATCAGGGCCGGCCGCGCGACGCCTCGACGCCCGGCGTCATCATCGCGACGATCGACAAGTCGGTCGGCGGCGACGGAGTGATCTCCGCCGCCTCGATCGGTTCGGCGGCCGACCTCAAGGGCAAGACCGTCGCGGTCGAGCCGAACATCCCGGCGCGCCTGCTGCTGCAGCTGGAGCTCAAGAAGGTCGGGATGACGCTGGACGACCTGAAGATCAAGGAGATCATGACCCAGGACACCGTCGCGGTCTTCGCGGACCCGTCGATCGACGCGATCGGGACCTACGAGCCGGTGATGTCCCAGGCGCTGTCCTCGCAGACCCAGCGCAAGGGCAAGCTGCTGATCTCCTCCAAGGACAGCGAAATCATCATCGACATCATCGACGTCCGGCAGGACGACCTGAAGAAAAACCCGGTCAAGTACCAGAAATTCCTGACCGGTATTTTCAAAGCGATCGAGCTCTACAAGTCCGACCCCGCCGAGTTCATCAAGCTCGCCGCGCCTCATTACAATCTGAGCGAAAAGGAGGTGAAGGAAATCTTCGACACGAGCCTCCAGTTCACCGGCAAGGCCGAGAACGTCGAGATGATCGGCACGAAGGACAAGCCGGGCAAACTCTACGAGATCTTCGACACGGTGATGCAGCTCAACCTCGACTACAAGGCGGCTGACGCCAAGCTCGAGGCCAGGCAGCAGATCGATCCGTCGGTCGTCACGGCGATCGCAGGCGCGAAGTGAGCCTCGTGGCGGAGGCCGAAGGCGGAACGTCGGACGTCGCCGGATCGTCGGTCCAAACGACGGCTCCGTCAGCGAGACGCCCGACGGCCCGCCGCGGGCCGTTCCGCCTCCGCGCGCCGCTGCCGCGCGGCTGGGACGCGGCCGTCGCCGTCGGCGCGAGCCTCGCCATCCTCGCCGTCTGGGAGATCGTCGCCCGCCTCGGCCTGACCACGCCGCTGTTCTTCCCGGCGCCGTCGACGATCCTCTCGACCATGGCGCGGATGATCTCCGACCAGAATTTGCTGTGGCACGCCTGGGTGTCGACGCTGCGGGTGTGGGGCGCCTTCCTGCTCGCCGCCGTGATGGCCATTCCGATCGGCGTCGCCATGAGCGGCTATCGCGTGGTGGGCGCGGCGCTCGAACCGGCGGTCGACTTCATCCGGTACCTGCCGGTTCCGGCGCTCGTCCCGCTCGCCATCATCTGGTTCGGCGTCGGCGAGGAGACCAAGATCTTCCTGCTGTGGCTCGGCACCTTCTTCCAGCTGGTGCTGCTCGTCGCCGACGACATGCGGCGCGTTCCGAACGAGTATTTCGAGATCGCCTACACCGTCGGCGCGAACGAGCGCCAGGCGCTGAAGGACGTCGCTTTCCGGGCCATGCTGCCGAGCCTCGTCGACAATCTGCGGATCTCGCTCGGCTGGTGCTGGACCTACCTCATCATCGCCGAGATCGTCGCGGCGGACTCAGGCCTCGGCTTCGTCATCTGGGCCGCGCGCCGCTACATGAAGACGCCCGAGGTCATGGCCGGCGTCGTGCTGATCGGCGTCATCGGGCTTGCGACCGACCAGCTGCTGCGCCTCTTACACCGGCGCGCCTTCCGCTACCTCAGGGGGGCGTGAAGATGGTCCATCTTCAGTTCGACCGCGTCACCAAGCGCTTCGGCGACGTGCCCGTCGTCGAGACGCCGTTCGACCTGTCGGTGCGGCGGCACGAGTTCGTCGTCTTCCTCGGACCGTCCGGCTGCGGGAAGACCACGCTGATGCGCATGGTCGGCGGACTCGACGCGCCGACGACCGGCGAGATCCGCCTCGAGGGAGAACCCGTCGGCCCGCCCGACCGGCGGCGGGGCATGGTGTTCCAGTCCTACTCGTCCTTCCCCTGGCTGACGGTCGCAGAGAACGTCGCCTTCGGGATGAAGTACCGCACTGACCTCACCGAGACCGAGAAGGCCGTGCGCGCGGAACAGTATCTCGACCTCGTCGGCCTCTACGAGTTTTCCGACCACTACCCGAACCAGGTGTCGGGCGGCATGCGCCAGCGTATCGCGATCGCCCGGACGCTCGCGGCGGGCGCCGACGTGCTGCTGATGGACGAGCCGTTCGGAGCGCTCGACGCGCTGAGGCGCGAGCAGCTTCAGACGGAGCTGCGCGCGATCCAGCGACGCGACGCCAAGACCGTCGTCTTCGTCACCCACGACGTCGAGGAGGCGCTGTTCGTCGCGGACCGGGTGGTGGTGTTCTCCAAGCGTCCGGCGCGGATCGTGACCCAGATCGACGTGCGCTCGCGCCTCGGAGACGAGCGCACGATCGAGATGCGCGACGGCGACGACTTCTTCGCCTTGCGCCGCGAGACGATCGGCGCCGTGCGGGCGGCGGCGGGAGACGAGCTGTGAGCCTGCCGGGCCTCGCGGGACGCGCCGTCGTCGTCACCGGGGCGAGCCGGGGCATCGGGCTCGGCCTCGCCCGCGCCTTCTCGGGCGCCGGCGCGGACCTCATCATGCTCGCCGACGACCCGAAGATCCACGACGAGGCGGAGCGGCTCGGCGCCCGAGCCGCGCAGGTCGACGTCACCGTGTCCGCCGGGGTCGAGGCCTTCGCGGCCGGCCTCGACCGCGTGGACGTTCTGATCAACAACGCCGGCTACGAGCGCCTCACCCCGCTCGACGACGCGAGCGCCGGGAACGAGGAGACCTTCCGGCGCATCCTCGAGATCAACGTCACCGGCATGTTCCTGATGACCCGCGCGCTTCTGCCGAAGCTCGGGGCGGGCGGGCGCATCGTCAACACGGCGTCGGTCTGGTCGCGCACAGCCGAAGCGGCCTTCGGCGGCTACGTCGCCTCCAAGCACGCCGTCATCGGCCTCACCAAGACCTGGGCGAAGGAGCTCGGCCCGCGCGGCATCAACGTCAACGCCGTCTGCCCGGGCTGGGTGCGCACCGAGGCTTCGCTGCGCTCGCTGAAGCGTATGTCGGAGCGCACCGGCGCCAGCGAGGAAACGCTGCTCGAGGGCGTCATGGCGGCGCAGGCGATGCCGGGCTTCATGGATCCGGACGACGTCGCCGGACCTTACCTGTTCCTCGCCTCGGACCTTGCCGCCAGCGTCACCGGACAGAGCCTCGGGGTCGATCGGGGCGAAGCGCCATGGTGAGCGGGCACGAAGGACTGAGGGTCGTCGTCACGGGCGCAGCGAGCGGCATCGGCCGCGCGGCGGCGCTCCGGCTGGCGGAGGTCGGGGCGCGCGTCGCGGGGCTCGATCTCGCCGTGGCCGAAGCGCCGTTCCGGATGCTGAAGGCGGACGTCTCCGACGAAGCCGAGGTCTCGGCCGCGATGGACGAGGCGGCGCAAGCGCTCGGCGGGCTCGACGCGATCGTCAATTGCGCCGGCCTGTTCCGCGGCTCGCCGCTCGCGAGCTTCGACCTCGACGGCTTCGAGCGCATGGTCGCGGTCAATCTCCGCGGGACGATCCTCGCGGCCCGCGAGGCGCTGAAGCGCTTCGGACCCGAGGGCGGCAAGATCGTCAACGTCGCCTCCGAGCTCGCCTATCTCGGCCGCGCCAACGCCTCCGGATATTGCGCGACCAAGGGCGCGATCCTGTCGCTGACGCGGTCATGGGCGCGCGAGCTCGCGCCGCGCGTGCTCGTCAACGCCATCGCGCCCGGGCCGGTCGACACCCCGCTGCTCGACGCGCCGTCGATGAGCCCGTCGGAGCTCGCGCTCGAGACCAGGAACCCGATGGGCCGCATCGGGCAGCCGCACGAGCTGACCGAAGCGGTGCTCTTTCTCACCAGCCGCCACACGACGTTCACGACGGGACAATGCGTCAGCGTCGACGGCGGCGCCGCCATGCACTGAGGGATCATGGTCGACAGCGTCTTCATGGCCGAACTGAGCTGGCCGGAGTTCGAGGCGAAGGTCGCGGCAGTCGCGCCGGTGTTCCTGCCGCTCGGCGCGACCGAGCAGCACGGCCCGCATCTGCCGCTCGGCGTCGACGTCGTGCTGCCGACGGGCGTGTGCGAGCGGGTCGCGCGCGAGGTCGGCGGGCTCGTCGCGCCCACCGTTCCCTACGGCTACAAATCGATGCCCCGCTCGGGCGGCGGCGAGCTCTTTCCGGGAACGGTCAGCCTCGACGCCAACACCTTCTCGCTCGTCGTGCGCGACGTCATCCGCGGGCTCGGCCATCACGGCGTGCGCCGGATCGTCGTGGTGGTCGGCCACTTCGAAAACGCCTGGCCGTCGGTCGAGGGGCTCGACCTCGGACTGCGGGAGTTGCGCCGCGACGGGATCGCCGACATGCAGGCGATGCGCTTCGAATACTGGGACTTCGTCAAGCGCGAGACGCTCGACAGGCTGTTTCCGGACGGCTTTCCGGGCACCGAGCTCGAACATGCGAGCCTGCTCGAGACCTCGCTGATGATGTTGCTGCGTCCCGAACTCGTCGAGATCGACAAGGCCCCGACGGACGGCCCCGCGACGTTCCCGCCCTACGACCGCTTTCCGGTCCCGGAGGGCTTCGTGCCGCCGTCAGGCGTGCTCGCGGTGGCGCAGGGCTCGACCGCGGAGAAGGGCGCCTGGCTGATGGACGACCACGTGGCGCTCATCGCGGCCGCCGTCCGCAAGGAATTCAACCTCTGACCGGGGAGCGACAGCCATGACCCGCAAGCCGCGCAGCGTCGATGACGTCCGGGCCGCGATCTTCGCCGCCGCAGACCTGCCGCTGGAGCGCGCCGTGACGCTGCCTCCGGAAGCCTATGTCGATCCCGGCTTCTTCCGGCACGAGGCCGACACGGTGCTCGCCGGCGGCTGGATCTGCCTCGCCCACGTCTCCCAGCTGAAGGCGAAGGGCGACTACATCCGGCTCGATCTACTCGACGAGCCGATCGTCGTCATTCGCGGCCGGGACGACGAGATCCGCGTGCTGTCGCGCGTCTGCCCGCATCGCGGCGCCGACATCCTTCACCCGGTGTTCGGCGGGGCCGACGAGGGCAACGAGAAGATTCTCGTCTGCCCGTATCACCGCTGGTCCTTCGAGGCCGACGGCGCGCTCAAGGGCTGCCCGGAGATGGACCGGGCCGAGGGCTTCCAGAAGAGCGAGTGGCGGCTCGCGCCGTTCCGGCACGAGATCTGGGAAGGCTTCGTGTTCGTGAACCTCTCCGGCGACGCCGTCCCGCTCGCCGATCTCTACGCGCCCTTCCGCGAGATGATCTCGCCCTGGCGCACAGCCGAGATGGAGGTCGTGATCGACCTCAAATGGGACTGCGACTTCAACTGGAAGATCATGGTGGAGAACTGGATCGAGTCCTACCACCACCTCGGCATCCACCACACCACGCTCAACCCCTCGATGCCGGCGGCCATGACCTGGACCGACGAGGAACAGGGTCACTTCATCCGCTGCCACCTGCCGTTCACGGCGAAGGTCGCGGCCGAGGTTGCGGAAGCAGCGAAGACCGGCGACGCCATGGGCGGGTTCGCGCCCGTGCCGGATCTCCCGCTCGAACGGCAGACCGAATGGGGGCTCTATCTCGGACTGCCCTGCTTCATGTTCCTGACCACGCGCGACCGCGTGATCTGGTACCGCCTGCTGCCGCAGGCGGAGGACCGTTGCGCGCTGCTGACCACGACGCTGGTGACGAAGGCCGCGACCGAAGCGCCGGGCTACGCCGAAACGCTCGCCGCCGAGACGAAGATGCTGAGCGACTTCCACATCGAGGACATGCAGGTGAACGCCGCGATGCAGGCCGGGCTCAAGTCGTCCAAGGTCGTGAAGGGGCGGCTCAGCCATCTGGAGCAGCCGATCTGGCACGTGCAGCGCTATCTCGCCCGCGCGCTGTCCGAGGGGATCGCCGAGGCGGCCGAGTAGCCGATGGCCTCGTCCGTCAAGCTCGAGCCGCTCGACAGCGGCGCGACGCCGCGCTTCGCGGGGCTCGCGACCTTCATGCGCCTGCCTGTCGCGCGGCCCGACGAAGTCGACGTCGCGGTGCTCGGCGCGCCCTTCGACGGCGGCGTCACCAACCGGCCCGGCGCGCGCCACGGGCCGCGCGAGCTGCGCAACCAGTCGAGCCTGATGCGGCGGCACCATCATGTCGGCGGCCGCTCGCCCTACGACGTCGCGCGCGTCGGCGACTGCGGGGACGTTCCGGTCCATCCGCTCGATCTGATGGAGAGCATGCGGCTGATCGAGGCCTATTACCGCGCCGTTCGGGAGGCGGGCGCGACACCGCTGACGGCGGGCGGCGACCACCTGATTTCGCTTCCTATCCTGCGCGGCCTCTCGACGGGCGAGCCCGTCGGCCTCATCCAGTTCGACGCGCATTCGGACACCTATGACGAGTTCTTCGGCCAGAAGGTCAATCACGGCACCCCCTTTCGCCGGGCGATCGAGGAGGGCCTCGTCGACCCGAAGCGCATGGTGCAGATCGGCCTGCGCGGCTCGATCGGCGACCCGGCGAACTTCGACTTCGCCAAGGCGGCGGGCGTACGCACCATCTTCATCGAGGAGTTTTCCGATCGCGGCGTGGACGATGTGATGGACGAGGCGCTGGCGATCGTCGGAGGCGCGCCGGTCTACGTAACTTTCGACATCGACGCGCTCGATCCCGCCTTCGCCCCCGGCACCGGCACGCCCGAGATCGGCGGGCTCACGACCCGCGAGGCCCAGGCGATGATCCGGCGGCTGTCGGGCCTTTCCATCGTCGGCGCGGATCTCGTCGAGGTGGCGCCGCCCTTCGATCCTTCCGGCCTCACCGCCCTGACGGGAGCGACGCTGATGTTCGAACTGCTGTGCGTGATCGCCGACTCCGTCGCCGCGCGCGCGGCCGGCTGAGGAGACAAACGATGGCGCACGGCTATGAAGGCGGGCGGCTCGACCTTCCCTTCGTCGGGGTGGCGACTTTCGGCAAATACCCGCTGCAGCTCGACTGGGACGCGATCGACGCGGACGTCTGCGTGCTCGGCGCGCCCTTCGACCTCGGCACGCAGTGGCGCTCGGGCGCCAGATCCGGCCCTCGTGCGATCCGCGAGGCCTCGACCCTGTTCGCGTTCGGCCATTCCGGCTCCTACGACCACGAGGACGACGTCGTCTACCTCGCGGCGGAGACGACCCGGATCGTCGATCTCGGCGACGCGGATATGATCCACACCGACACCATCCGCAGCCACGCCAACATCGAGGCGGCCGTCCGCAAGGTGCTGGCGGCGAACGCGATCCCGGTCACGCTCGGCGGGGACCATTCGGTCAACATCCCCTGCATCGCCGCGTTCTCGGACGAGCCCCCGATCCACCTGATCCAGTTCGACGCCCATCTCGATTTCGTCGACGAGCGGCACGGGGTCCGCTACGGCCACGGCAATCCGATGCGGCGCGCGGCCGAGCGCCCCTACGTCAGCGGCCTCACCCAGCTCGGCATCCGCAACGTCTCCTCCACCGCCCGCGAGGGCTACGACGCCGCCCGGTCGATGGGGTCCGACATCCTCTCGGTGCGGCAGATCCGCAAGCTCGGGACGGAGGCGGTCCTTTCGCGCATCCCCGAGGGCGCGCGCTACTACGTCACGATCGACATCGACGGATTCGATCCCTCGATCGCGCCGGGCACCGGCACGCCGAGCCATGGCGGCTTCGGCTATTACGAGGTGCTGGAACTGCTCGATGGTATCGCGCGGCGCGGGACGGTGGTCGGCGTCGACCTCGTCGAGGTCGCGCGCGAATACGATCCGGCCGGGGTGACGTCGATCCTCGCGGCGCAGGTGCTGCTGAACTTCATCGGCCGCATCCTCCACCACCGTTGAGCGTCATGCTGCGGATCGACCAGCTTCGCGGCCTCTGGAAACGCAGCCTTCTCGCGCGGCCCGGCGAGCCGGACGACGTCACGACACGCGTCGACTGGCTGCAGGGCCCAAGCCTGTTCGCGGACCTTCGCGCCTCCCCGGACCGCCCGGACTTTTCGAATGCGCGTCGCCTCAGGGATCTCGATCGCGCGCAGGCGGGCTGGCTCGCCACGCAGGAAGGGTTCGCCGGTTCGTTTATCGCGGTCGGCGACGCGTTCGAATGGCGCCGCGTGATCGACTATCAGCCGCCCTCGGGGCAGGCGGACGCCGGGCGGCTCTTCATGGAGGGCGAGATCCTCGTCGAGACCGGACGCGACGCGCCCTACCTCGAACACTGGCGGCGCGACCCTGCGCGCCCCGTCTCGCCCTGCTTCGCGCTGAGGCTCCGCGCCGTCGAGGACGGACGTGCGGGCTTCGTCCTGCGCGTCGGCGCCGACTTCATGTTCGCCCGCGACAGGCTCCGCCCGCTCGCGCCCGGACCGTCGCTCGCGCGCCGCATCGCGGAGGCGCCCGATCTGCAGTCCGCGCAGGATCTCGTCGACTGTGAGATCTCGCTCGGCGCGATCGCCGGGCCGGACTGGCGCATCCTTCGCTCCAGCCTGCCCTTCCGCGAGGGCGAGCCGTTCGGGCTCGATCGTTCAGGCGATGACAGCAGCGCCGAGACGACGGAACTCGCGCCGGACGGCGCCGCGATCAGGCGCCGCTGGTCCGTCGTCTCAAGAGAGACATGACGCTACGACGCAGCGGCCGCCGCCTGCTCGTCCAGCAGCGGAAGCAGCTGCTCGCCCTGCCGCTTGATCTCCCGCAGATACGGCGTGTCGGACAGCACGAAATGGGTGACGCCGAGGTCGCGATATTTTTTCAGCGAGCGCGCGACGTCCGCCGCCGAGCCGACGAGCCATGTCGTGCCGGCCCCGCCGCCGCCGAACTTGCCCGGCGCAGTGTAGAGATTGTCGTCCAGCACGTCGCCGCGCTTGTGGAGATCGAGCAGGCGCTGCTGCCCGGTCGCGACCGGGCCGCGATGGTCCTGCCAACCGGCGCCGCCGGTCTCGGCCATCTTCGCGACCTTGGCCTCGGCGTCCGCCCAGGCCTCTTCCGTGGTGTCGCGGACGAGGGTGGTGATGCGCAGGCCGAACTGGAGCGGCGGCAGGTCGCGGCCGAGCTCGGCGCTCAGGACTTTCAGCCGCTCGATCCGCTCCCGGACGCCGTCGAGCGGCTCGCCCCAGAACAGCTGGACGTCGGCCTCCGTCGCCGCGACGCGCTCGGCCGCCTCGGAGGCGCCCCCGAAATAGAGTTTTGGCGGCGTCTGGAGGCGCGGCTGGACGGTCGAGCCGGCGACCTGGAAGTGCGCGCCGGGGAAGTCGACGTTCTCCTCGGTCCAAAGCCGGCGGACCAGCCGCATGAACTCCTTCGTGCGGGCGTAGCGGCTCGCCTGGTCGGCGCCGTCGTCGCCATAGGCGGCGAGATTGTCCTGGCCCGAGACGACGTTGACCCGCACGCGGCCGCCGGTCAGCCGGTGCAGCGTCGCCGCGGCGGACGCGAACTGCGCCGGCCGCCAGTAACCCGGGCGGATCGCGATCAGCGGCTCGAAGGCGTCGGTCCGCGCTGCGAGCGCGGCGGCGAGTGTGAAGGTGTCGGGGCGGCCCCAGCCGGCGCCGATCAGCGCGCCCTTCCAGCCATGGGTCTCCAGCGCCTTGGCCTGGGCGGTCAGCGTCTCGAGGCTGTTGTGGTCGGCCGTCGCGACGTCGCCGCGATGGCCGGCGCTGACGTCGTTCGGGATGTACCAGAGATGCTCGGAGGGACTGCTCATGCTGGAACCTGATGCGGCCTGACCGGCTGGACCCGCGCCGCTCGCGCCGGAGTCCGGACTGGGACCGAAAACCACGGGGCGCGGAATCGCTATTCAGTCTATTGGTTTTGTGTACTCGAAACCGATCCGCCGGGGAATCCTCCTGAAACCGCTTCGCCTTTCACCACAGCGCGCCCACGGCCCGCGCCGCATGTCGTCAACAGATCGGTCACTGGACGCGAACGCAGCGCCTGCGAAGGCGTTCCCGCGTCGTTCGGCCGGAGCGGTCTGATGGCGGCCGGACAGACCGCCGACCGCTCCATTCTCATCGTCGGCGGCGGGCTCAGCGGATCGCTCTTCGCGCTGCGGGCGATCGAGAACCCGCAGACGCGGGTGACGCTGATCGAGCGCGGCGGCGCGCTCGGCCGCGGCGTCGCCTACGGCGCCTGCGATCACGAGCATCTGCTCAACGTGCCGGTGTTCCGCATGGAGCTCGGCCTGTCGCCGTCCTTCGAGACGTGGATGCGCGAAAACCGCCCGCAGGAGCTCAACACCGACGACGGCGAGCTGAAGGACAGTTTCGTGACCCGGCGCTCCTTCGGCGACTATGTCGAGGAGATCGTCGAGCGCGCCGTGGCCGAAGGCCGGCTGCGCCGCGTCCGCGGCGTGGTCACGGAGATCGGCCGCAACGGCGAGGCCTATGCGCTGCTGCAGGACGGCCGCGTCCTGCGCGGCACCCATGTCGTGCTCGCGACTGGCAACCTGCCGCCGAAGACGCCGAAGATCGCGGACGACGGGGCGCTCGACTCGCCGGTGTTCATTCCCGACCCGTGGGACGTCTTCAAGGACAGGCTGCCCGCGAGCGACGCGACGGTGCTGCTGATCGGCACGGGACTCACCATGGTCGACGTCGCCCTGCGGCTCTCGCGCTCGGGCCACAGGGGCCCGATCGTCGCGCTGTCGCGCCACGGCCTGCTGCCGAACCGGCACGTCCATGGCGGCGCGTGGCGCAACGCCTTCGACGGCGCGCGGCTGCCGCCGCGCGCCGCCTTCCGGCTGCTGCGGCGCGAGGCGCGCGAAGCCGCGGCGCAAGGGGTGCCGTGGCAGCGCGTGATCGACGCTGCGCGGCCGAGCCTCGCAGGCGTCTGGATTTCCTGGAGCCTCGACGAGCGCCGACGGTTCCTGCGCCACTGCCGCACGATCTGGGACGTCCGGCGCCACCGCATGGCGAAGGCCGTCGCGGTCCAGATCGACCGGCTGACGGACACGGGCGCCCTGCAGGTCAAGGCGGGGCGGATCGCGAAGCTGAGCCGGTCGGGCGCGGGCGCCTGCGTCGAGATCCTGCCGCGCGGCAAGCGCGAGACCGTCGGGATCGAGGTTGGCGCCGTCATCAACTGCACCGGGCCGCGCTCGTCCTTCGACGACCTCAACGAGCCCGCCTTCACCCGGCTGAAGGAGCGCGGCCTGCTCGTCCCAGACGAACTCGGGCTCGGCGTGAAGACCTTCGGCTGCGCGGCGGTCGACAGATACGGCATCCCGTCGGACTGGCTGTTCGCCATGGGCCCGCTCACCCGCCCGGAATGGTGGGAGATCACGGCCGTCCCGGAGATTTCCGCGCAGAGCCACTACCTCGCGAAGAACCTCGGCCCGGCGAGCCAGAACACGCTGCTGCGCGATTTCGTGGACCTCGGCTCGGGCATCTGACCGCCGTTTTTTGGATCGAATCCGGCGCTGCCGGCGCGCGCGGGCGGGGCGCGTCCGCGGCGGCGAAACCCGGTTCGATCTCGTGAACCAAATAATTATATAAAATTGATAGACCTAATATACTAAACTGGCTAACCACGACGCCCCTCATCATTCGGGAGCGCCGCATGAGCCGCATCACCAGACGGGACGTGATCGCGACAGGGCTCGGCGCGGCGGGCCTTGCGGCCGCCGGCGCGATGCGGCCAGCTCTTGCGAAGACCCCGAAGGGCAAGGCGCGCCCCAACGTCCTGTTCATCGCCATCGACGACATGAACGACTGGACTGGCTGGCAGGGCGGCTATCCGCTCGCCTCGACGCCGAACCTCGACCGGCTGGCGTCGCAGGGGACGGCGCTCCACCGCGCCTACACCGAGGCGCCGGTGTGCCAGGCGGCGCGGGCCTCGGTCCTGTTCGGCCGGCATCCGTGGACGACGGGCATCTACACCAACCACTGCCTCAACTGGCCGCGCGTCGCGCCGGACCGAACGTCCGTCGTCCGCGCCTTCAAGGACGCCGGTTACCTCACGACCTATACGGGCAAGATCCACCATCAGGACTGGCGCTGGAACACGGCCCCGAACGACCCGGACTCCTGGACCGACCCGCTGCCGCGCCCGGACTGGGCCGACTCCGGCAAGGAGCCGCTGATCTGGCGCGCGGAAGGCCGGCGCGACCGGATGGAGGATGTGCGCTGCGCGCGCCTCATGGTCGAGAAGCACCTGTCGAAGACTCATGACCGGCCGTTCTTCGCCGCCTTCGGCCTGAGAAAGCCCCATCCCAAATGGGTCGTGCCGCAGGAGTATTTCGACCGCTTTCCCGACGCCCGCCGGATGCCCTACCCGCTCGGCGCGCTCGATGTCCTGCACACCGAGATGCGCAGGAACGAAGACATGGAGGATCTGCCCAAGGCGGGCCTCGCCATGGCGCGGCAGCGGTATTCGGATCATCTCTCGATCGCCGGCAAGGGCGAATGGAAGGCCTTCGTCAAAGGCTATCTCGCCGCGATCGCCGAGGCGGACGACGCGATCGGGATCGTGCTCGACGGGCTGCGCAAGGGGCCGAACGCCTCGAACACCCTCATCGTCGTGTGGAGCGACCACGGCTGGCAGCTCGGCGAGAAGTGCACGTGGGAGAAGTTCACGCTCTGGGAGCGCGCCCTGCGCGTGCCGGTGATTTTCGCCGGGCCAGGC
Source organism: uncultured Methylopila sp. (assembly GCA_902168115.1). Classification (GTDB taxonomy): domain Bacteria; phylum Pseudomonadota; class Alphaproteobacteria; order Rhizobiales; family Methylopilaceae; genus Methylopila. The sequence goes on from CABHPB010000027.1 coordinate 74,183, forward strand.
GTCGAAGAGCGGGCCAGCAAGGCGCTGTTTTCGACGACGGACCTCTACAAGACGCTGACGGGCCTGGCCGGCGTCGACCGGCCGGACGACATCGAGGGCGCCGACCACGCCGGGTTCCTGCGCGGCGGCGGGGCGGCCCGCGACCAGGTCGTCTCAGCCTGGGCGTTCGACGTCGACGGCGACGATCCGGAGGCGATCTCGGGCAGGCGGCGGGACCGGCACTTCTCGGTCCGGACGAAGAACCACCGCCTCATCGCCTACGGGAACGGCGACCTCGAGCTCTACGACCATCGCGTCGATCCGTTCGAGTGGACCAATCTCGCCGAACGGAAGTCCGAGCGTGACGTCGTCGCGCGCCTCTCGGACATGGTTCCGAAGACGCCGGCCCCGCCGGCGCTGAAGGCGAAGGACGACCAGACGGCGGACGCGATCGACGACTGACCCCTGTTGACTCTCTCCCGCGCCGGAGTCGTTATAAGAACAAAATAGGAACATTTATGGCCCGCCCGCGATGCCAGACCTTTCCGCCCTGCGGCGCGCGATCTCGGCGCTCGAGCGCTCTTCCGCCTGCGAGGCGGGGGACCTGTTCGGCTTCGGCGCGCCCGAGATCGACGGCGCGCTCGGCGGCGGCATCCGGCGCGGCGCGCTGCACGAGGTCTATGCGCGCAAGGAGCCGGACTCCGCCGCCGCCGCGGGCTTCGGCCTCTGCCTCGCCTTGCGGGCGGCGCGCGGCCGGCCGCTGGTCTGGGCGCGGCAGGAGTTTCTGGACGTCGAGACCGGCGCGCTTCACGGCGCGGGGATCGCAGCCTTCGGAGGCGATCCGGCCAGCATCCTCGTGGTCCGCCCGCAGGACGCCGCCGGGGTCCTGAGGGCCGCGAGCGAGGCGGCGCGGTGCCCGGCTGTCGGCGCGGCGCTGGTGGAGGTCTGGGGCGCCCCCAAGACGCTCGACCTGAAAGCGAGCCGGCGCCTCGGGCTCGCGGCGGAAAAGTCTGGCGTGACGCTGGTCATGATCCGCCGCGCGGCCGCGCCCGAGCCGAGCGCCGCCCAGAGCCGCTGGAGCGTCGCGGCCGCCGTCTCGACCGCGCTCGAGGCCAACGCCCCGGGGCGGCCGGCCTTCGACATCGAACTGCTGCGTCACCGGTCGGGGCTGCCGCCCCGCGCGTTTCGTCTGGAGTGGGACCGTGACAGCCTGTCCTTCGCGGCCGCGCCGCTACCTCGCTCTGTGGCTCCCGTTCCTGCCGATAGACCGGCTCGCACGGCGGAAAGCGCGCTCCGGCGGCGCGCCGGCTGAGGAGCCGCTGGTCCTGACGGCGCAGGTCAAGGGCGCGCTCCGGATCGAGGCCTCGAACCGGGCGGCGCTCGCGCTCGGACTCGCGCCGGGGCTTGCGCTCGCCGACGCCCGCGCCCGCGTGCCGGGCCTTGCCGCCATGGACCACGAGCCCGGCGAAGACGCGGCGCTGCTCGGGCGCCTCGCCGAGGCTGCGGATCGCTGGACCCCGCTCGTCGCGCTCGATCCGCCGCACGGCCTCGTGCTCGACGTCACCGGCTGCGCGCATCTCTTCGGCGGCGAGGCGGCCTTGCGCGACGACGTGCTGAAGCGATTCCGCGCAGGAGGTTTTTCGGTCCGCGCGAGCCTCGCCGGCACGCCCGACGCCGCCCGGGCGCTCGCCCGCTTCGGCCGCGTCGCGATCGTCCCGCCCGGTGGCGAGGCGACGGCGGTGCGACCCCTGCCCGTCGCGGCCCTGCGCCTTGCGGAGAGCGAGCGCGCCGCGCTGTCGCTCGCCGGACTGAAGCGGATCGGCGACCTCGCCGACATGGCTTCCGCCCCGCTCGCCGCCCGCTTCGGCGAAGAGCTGCCGGCCCGCCTCCGACGCGCGCTCGGGCGCGACGACGTCCGCATCACGCCGCTCCGCCCGCCGCCCGCCGTCAGGGTCGAAAAACGCTTCGCCGAGCCGATCGCCCATCAGCAGGCGATCGAGGGCGCGCTCGGCGAGCTCGTCTCCCGCGCCGTGGCGCGGCTGGAGGAGACCGGACGGGGCGGACGGCGCTTCGAGGCCGGCTTCTTCCGCACCGACGGCGCCGTGCGCCGGATCGCGGTCGAGACCGGCCGGCCCTCGCGCGACGCACGGGCGGTGTTGCGCCTGTTCCACGAAAGGCTCGACGCGCTGGCCGATCCGCTCGACCCCGGCTTCGGCTTCGACGTCGTGCGCCTCGCCGTTCCGACGGTCGAGCCGCTCGGCCAGGCGCAGCCCGGGCTCGACGGCAAGGCGATCGAGGAGGACGAGGTGTCTGACCTCGTCGACCGGCTGGCGGCGCGGTTCGGCCCGGAGCGGGTGCTGCGCTTCGCCAGCGCCGACACGCATGATCCCGCGCGCGCCTCGCGGCTCGCCCCGGCGCCCGCCGCGCCCGCCGCGCCCGGCCGCGACATGGGACACAGGCAGGAGGCCGGCGAGCCGCCGCTCCGCCCGCTCCAGCTGTTCGAGCCGCCGCAGCCGATCGAGACGCTCGCCGAGGCGCCGGACGGCCCGCCGCTGCGCTTTCGCTGGCGGCGCGCGCTGCACCGGGTCGTCCACGCCGAGGGGCCCGAGCGGATCGCGGGCGAATGGTGGCGCGCCCCCGGCCAGCCGACCCGCGACTACTACCGCGTCGAGGACGACGAGGGCCGCCGCTTCTGGCTCTATCGCGCCGGCCTCTACGACCGCGAGACGGCGCGGCCGAACTGGTACCTGCACGGCCTGTTCGCATGACGCCCGGGACGCCGCAGTCTCCACTCCTGTTCCCCTCCCCCTTGCGGGGAGGGGTTAGGGGTGGGGGTCCCTCAGGATCAGACGCCGCAGTCGAGCGTAGAGCGGCTTTTGCTTCTGCGTTTCATTCGGGACCACCCCCACCCCTAGCTCCTCCCCGCAAGGGGGAGGGGGACAATAAGGATCTCAGAACGCTTCCGCCGGCAGAGCCATCACGGCGTCGGCGCCGGCCTTGATGGCGGACAGGCGCGCCGCGGTCTCGG
>CABHPB010000028.1 GCA_902168115.1 uncultured Methylopila sp.
CCTGACGCATCAGGAACTTGATGATCTCGACGCCGCGCACGGCCATCCGGTTGGACAGCTCCTGCACGGTGATGACGTCGGGGATCACGACCTCGCGGGCGACGCGCGCCTGCTCGACCGCGCCGCCGCGGCGCTTTTCCTTTTCGCGTTCACGGGCCCGGCGAACCGAGGCCAGCGAGCGCATGCGGTCGGCGGACTCCCCATCACCGGCCACGGCCTGGATGGTGAGGCGGCCTTCGCGGCGCTGCGGGGCGCCCTTGGCGCGCGAGACGGCCTTGTTCGGCGCGTTGTTGGCCTTGCGGCGATCGTCGTCCTCGTCCGGACGGCGATCGGTCAGGCCGCCGCCGGGCCGCGGGGCCGAGCGGGTTGCGCGCTGGATTTCCGGCGTGGCCGGAGCCGAGGCCGGGACGCCCGGACGCGGACCGCGCGGACCGCCGGGGCCGCCAGGGCCACGAGCGCCGGGCGCCGGGCGCGGAGCCAGGGCCGAGTAGCGGACGGTCTGCTGCGGACGGTCGCCTTGCGGACGATCACCTTGCGGGCGGTCGCCGCCCGAGCGGTAGCCGCCGCCGGCGCCTTCCGGACGCGGGCCGCGCGGGCGGTCGCCTTCCGGACGCGGAGCGCGCTGGTTGTAGGGCCCGTCCTGACGGGGGGCGCGTTGATTGTACGGGCCGTCCTGGCGCGGAGCGCGCTGGTTGAACGGACGGTCGCCCTGCGGACGATCCCCTTGGGGACGATCGCCCTGCGGGCGGTCGCCGCCCGGCGTCGGCCGGTAGGTCGTGGTCGTCGGACGATCGTCGCGGCGTTCACGGCTGGGTTCGTAGGTGCGGGTCTGGCCCGGAGCGCTGTGGCGCGGAGCCTCGGCGCGGGGAGCCTCGACGCGCGGCGCGACCGGAGCCGCCGGAGCGGGCGTCGGCGCGGGCGCGGCCGGAGCAGCGGCGGCCGGGGCCGGCGCGGCGGGAGCCGGAACCGGCTTGGCGGCGGCGGCTTCGGCGGCCGCCTTGGCGGCAGCGGCCTTGGCGGCGGCGTCACGCGCCGCGGCGGCCTCGGCCGCGGCGCGAGCGTCGGCTGCCCGGCGTTCGGCGGCCTGGCGTTCCTGCGCTTCGCGAGCGGCCTCGATGGCGCGCTGGCGAGCGCGCATCTCGTCCTGCGACAGACCGCCGGCCGCACCACCGCCACCGCCGCCTTGCGGACGCGGCGCGTCGTGGCGACGCTCGGCCTGGGACGGCGCGGCGAGATTGCCGGAAGCCGGCGCATGCGGGCGCGTGCGCTTCGTCTCGACAACCACCGTCTTGGTCCGGCCGTGGCTGAAGCTCTGCTTCACGACACCGGCGCTCACCGAGCCCTGGCGGGGCTTCAGCGTCATCGGGGGTCGATTACCGGGGCGGCCGTTTTCGTTCTCGTCGCTCATGCGCTCGCTTGTACTTCCGCCAGGCGGTACCCGGCTAAAAAAACCGTTCTTTCCATGTGAGAAAGGGGCCCGGACGTACCTGCCAAGGCAAGCGCGTTTCCCGACCCTTCACTCACGGACGAGGTCCGGATGACCACGCCCCACGTCAAAGATTCTAGAGTCTTTCGATCGCATCGACCGCTCGGTGCGATCGAAAAACTCTAGAGCCTGTCCCTGCCGGCGCGCCGGTCGAGGGCGAACAGGCTCACCCCCGAAGATAGTCGAAGACCCCTCAGGGCTTCGGATCGTCCTCACGCCCGCCCGCCGTCCATTCGGGCGGCGAAAGCGGCCGGAAGCCTGATAAACGCTCGACGTCCAAAGTCCATCGATCACTGCCAGGTCCAGCGAGGAGCGCCGTGTGTATCACATTCTCCCCGCCTAAGGCCAAACCCAATTCGTCCGATGTGAACGCGCCCAGCAAACGGGGCGGTCTGGCGGCCTTGCGCGCGGCGGAAAGGATCTTGCGGCGACCGTCTTCGGCGCTGTCGGACGCTTCGATCAGCCAGGCGACCTTGCCCGTTCCCAGGGCGGCGACCACCTTTTCGAAGCCAGAGATAATGGTCCCGGCCTTGCGCGCAAGGCCCAGACCGTCCAGCACGCGCCGCGCCAGCAACTGCTCCACCTGATCGGCGAGGTCGGCGGGCGCCGACAGCTTGGTCTTGGCCGAACGCGAGAAGGCGTTCTTCTTCACCGCCGCGGCGATCGACTCGCGGTCGGCCGCCACCCACATGCCGCGCCCGGGCAGCTTGCGGGCCACGTCGGGAACCACGACGCCGTCGGGCCCGGCCACGAACCGCACCAGGCGCGCCTCGTCGACCGCCTCGCCCAGGACGATGTCCTTGCGCGCGCGGGTGGCTTCGGCGTGGGTCTTGGGAGCGGTCTGGTCGTTCATGCGTCTTCAAAGGAAGCGGCCCTTCCGAGGATCGGAAGGGCCGGCTGTCTCTTACTGCTCTTCGGCGGCTTCTTCGGCGGCGGGGGCTTCCTCGCCTTCGACTTCGGCGACCTCTTCGGCCTCGCCCTCGATCTCTTCGTACTCGGGCTCAGGCGGGGCCTCGACCCAGCCCATGGCGATACGAGCGCGCATGATCAGGGCTTCGGCGTCGTCGGGCGACAGGTTGAAGCTCTCGAGGATGCCCGGCTCGCGCACGCGCTCGCCATTCCTGCTCTCGAACCAGCCGCGCATGTCGTCGGGGACGAGGCCGGCCAGGTCTTCGATCGTCTTCACGTCGCCTTCGCCCAGGGCCACGGCCATGGCCAGGGTCACGCCCTCGACGCCCAGCAGTTCGTCCTGGACGCCCAGTTCGACGCGCTTGGCGTCCAGGGCGGCGGCTTCCTTCTCGAGGAATTCGCGGGCGCGGGCCTGCAGTTCCTCGGCGGTCTCGTCGTCGAAGCCCTCGATCGAACCGATCTCGTGGGTTTCGACATAGGCCACATCTTCGACGGCGGTGAAGCCTTCGGTGACCAGCAGCTGGGCGATGACCTCGTCGACGTCCAGCGCTTCCTGGAACAGGGCGGTGGCCTCGGCGAACTGCTTCTGACGGCGCTCGCTCTCCTGGCTCTCGGTCATGATGTCGATCTGCCAGCCGGTCAGCTGCGAGGCCAGGCGGACGTTCTGGCCGCGGCGGCCGATGGCCAGCGACAGCTGCTCGTCCGGCACCACCACTTCGACGCGCTCGTCTTCCTCGTCCATGACGACCTTGGAGACTTCGGCCGGGGCCAGGGCGTTGACGATGAAGGTGGCCTCGTCTTCCGACCACTGGATGATGTCGATCTTCTCGCCCTGCAGCTCGGCGACCACCGCCTGCACGCGCGAACCACGCATGCCGACGCAGGCGCCAACGGGGTCGATCGAGCTGTCGTTGGAGATGACGGCCATCTTGGCGCGCGAACCCGGATCGCGAGCCACGGCGCGGATCTCGATGACGCCGTCGTAGACTTCCGGCACTTCCTGCGCGAACAGCTTGGCCATGAAGCCGCCGTGGGCGCGGCTCAGCATGATCTGCGGGCCCTTGGTCTCGCGACGGACGTCGT
>CABHPB010000029.1 GCA_902168115.1 uncultured Methylopila sp.
GGACGGTGCGGAAGGTCAGCGCGTCCTCCTCGTATTCGTGCATCAGGACGACCTTCATGCGGGGACGCTGCAGGCGCCTGAACGCCGCCTCCATCTGCGCGACCGCGTCTTGCTTGATGCCGGGAAGGTCCTCGACCTTCAGCTCCTTGACGCCGACTGAGGCCGGCCCCTTGAGCTCGACGCGGACCGAAAGATCGCCTCCGCTCAATTCCTCGCAGGTCACCGTGAGGTCGCGCTGGGGCAAGACCTGGGACCAGACGACGACCGGCTCCGAGGCTTCAAGCCCCTGCATCGCGTGTTCCTGGTATCGCACCAGCCCGAACCGGACGAAGGGGTCCGTCGCATAGGTCGACCTGAGGTCGACGTCGACGAACCATTCCTCGCGGTCGAGATCGAAGCACGGCTCGTAGGTCAGCAGCGAGACCTCGAGCGCGGCGCGCGCCGCCTCGTCTTCTTCCTCCACGGCCGCGGCGGCAGCCTTCGGCGCCGCGGCGGCGGCCTTGGGCGTCTGTGTAGCCGGCGTGGCGTTCTCGGCCTGCTCATCCTTCGGCGCGGGCATCAGCACGCGCGCCACGTAGGCCGGCTTGTGCGGGGACTTGGAGGCGTCGCAGCCCTCCTCGAAGGCGGCCCACGGGATGAAGAAGCTGGTTTGCGGCGCGGCGTCTTTGCGGATTGGGTCGCCGCCCCAGCGGGTCGTAAAGGCGCCGGCCGGACCGAGGTCGCGGTCTTGGAAGTCGGTCAGCTTCATCGTCCGGTCGCCGAACTTGACTTCTCCTGCGTCCAGCCCGGTCTGCTTGCGGTAATCCGGCGGCCACAGCACGACGCCGACACGCTCGCCCTCGCCCGACGAGTACCAGCCGCGCTCGAAGTAGAGCCGCGTCATAGCCCGGCGCGTGAAGGTGTGCCGGACGACCTTGCTCTCGAGCTTCTGTGCGCAGCGCTCTATCAGGAAGGACGGCGCAGGGCGGAGCGGCGCGCATTTCGCCGGACGCTTCGTGGCGAGCGCCCAGACGGTGATCTCCTTGCTGGATCGCGCCTGATCCGGCGGCGGCAGGGGCTGGCGGCGCCTGAGCAGCGGCTCCTTGCCATCGACATAACGAGGCGCTGTCTCGAACGCCTCGGCGAAGCGGGACAGCGAGACCGCTTTCAGCGTCAGCCTATGCGCCATCGTCCCCGAGATGACCGAAGGCTTCGCCGTTTGGAGCCTGCGGTCCTCGGCGTCCTTGTCCCCAATCTTCTTCTTGGGGCGGCCCGTGACGTCTGCGTCGGTCGGGACCGGGCTTTCGATCCGGCCGTCGCCGATCGCCGCGGCGTGCAGTATGCCGAGGTCGAGCTCGGTCAGCCTGCCGACGGGCAAGCCGATTGGCAGCGCGGGCGCCGATTTCGCGTCAAGGCCCGCCCAGGGCAGGTTGCCGACCCTGAGGAGCGTCACCTTCTCACGCGGCAGCGTGACGGCGCCGTTCTGGGCGACGTCGAAGCCGACGACGTCCCGCGCCGAGACGAAGCGCCGCTTTTCCGCCGTCAGAGTGACCTTCGGCCAACGCCCCGAGCGGCGCGCCGTCACGCCGCGCGAGCGGGCGCGGTCGTCGATTGGGTTGCCGGACGCCGCGACGGTTTCTGCGACGATCTCGAAACTGTCGGCTTGTTCGAGATCGAGCCGCAGCGTGCCGGACAGCATCAGCACGGACTGGCCGGTGACGTTCGCCTTCTTCGCATAGTCCTTGAAAGTGACCGATGTGGGTGGTTCCGGGCGGACCGCGGTGACGCCATGCGTCTCCTCGCCCGAGCCGCGCCGGCCCCATAGCGGGGCGGTCAAAGGCGCGTTGATGGCGTGGCACACGCGGAGCGTCGCGACCGCTGCGAGCTCCTCGATGGGCCATCGGGTCTCGGCCGCTTCGAGCAGCCGCCGAGCCGCCTCGTCGATCAGCGCGAAGCCTGGCGTCCTGCGGCCGCCGAAGCCCGTATAGGGGTTTTTGCCATTGACCGCGGGCATGCTTTCGCAGGCGTTCGTGCGGCAGAGCGACGTGATGGTCGTCTTGGATTGCGCGCAGGTCATTGCGTCCGCGAGTTGCATGGCCATCGTCTCGGGCAGCGAGAAC
>CABHPB010000030.1 GCA_902168115.1 uncultured Methylopila sp.
CGAGCCGCAGCCGGCGCCGGTCGCCGTTCGAGCGCCCCAGCCGGCGCCGAAGGCGCGGCCCGAACCCGCGGTGCGTCCGCATGCGGCGGCCGCCGCGCGCCCGACTCTGCCGTCCGGCGTCTATGAGCCGCCGTCGGTCGAACTTCTGGCCGAAGCCCCCGACGCCGAGCCGGACGAGGAGCTCTCGGAGGAGGCGCTGGAGCGCAACTCGGTCAAGCTCCAGCAGACTCTGTCCGACTTCGGCGTGCGCGGCGAGATCATCGACGCCAATCCCGGCCCGGTCGTCACCCTCTACGAGCTCGAGCCCGCGCCGGGCGTGAAGTCGTCCCGCGTTATCGCGCTCGCCTCCGACATCGCCCGCTCGATGAGCGCCAAGTCCGCCCGCGTCGCCGTGGTCGAGGGCCGCAACGTCATCGGCGTCGAGCTGCCCAACATGGTGCGCGAGACGGTCTATCTCCGCGAGATGCTGGAGAACCCGACCTTCGCCAACACCCAGCACAAGCTGCCGGTCTGCCTCGGCAAGACGATCGGCGGCGACCCGGTGATCGCGGACCTCGCCCGTATGCCGCATCTGCTCGTCGCCGGCACCACCGGCTCGGGCAAGTCGGTCGCCATCAACACCATGATCCTCAGCCTGCTCTACAAGCACTCGCCCGAGAAATGCCGGCTGATCATGGTCGACCCGAAGATGCTCGAACTCTCGGTCTATGAGGGCATCCCGCATCTTCTGACGCCCGTCGTCACCGACCCGAAGAAGGCGGTGATCGCGCTGAAATGGGCGGTCCGCGAGATGGAGGACCGCTATCGCAAGATGTCGAAGCTGGGCGTCCGCAACATCGACGGTTTCAACGCCCGCTCGGCCGAGGCGCGCGCCAAGGGCGAGGAGATCGTGCGCAGCGTCCAGACCGGTTTCGACCGCGAGACCGGCCAGCCGATCTTCGAGGACGAGGTCATGGACCTCACCGCCCTGCCGTACATCGTCGTCATCGTCGACGAGATGGCCGACCTGATGATGGTCGCCGGCAAGGAGATCGAGGGCGCCATCCAGCGCCTCGCCCAGATGGCGCGCGCCGCCGGCATCCACATCGTCATGGCGACCCAGCGTCCCTCGGTCGACGTCATCACCGGCACCATCAAGGCGAACTTCCCGACCCGCATCTCCTTCCAGGTCACGTCCAAGATCGACAGCCGCACCATCCTCGGCGAGATGGGCGCCGAGCAGCTGCTCGGGCAGGGCGACATGCTGCACATGGTCGGCGGCGGCCGGATCGAGCGCGTCCACGGGCCGTTCGTCTCCGACGCCGAGGTCGAGAAGGTCGTCGACCACCTCAAGCTCCAGGGCCGTCCGGACTATGTCGACGCCGTCACCGCCGACGAGGAGGAGATGGCCGGGCCCGAGGGCGAGGAGGACGACGGCGCGGTGTTCGACGCCGGCGAGTTCGGCGAGGAAGGCGGCGATCTCTACGACCAGGCGGTCCAGGTCGTGCTGCGCGACAAGAAGGCCTCCACCTCCTACATCCAGCGCCGGCTGCAGATCGGCTACAACCGCGCCGCATCGCTGATGGAGCGGATGGAGAAGGACGGCATCGTCGGCGCCGCCAACCACGCCGGCAAGCGCGAGATCTTCAGGGAGCGGTGAGGCTCGGGTCTCCCGCTAATCCGAGACGCGAAAAAGCCGCGCTTCGACGGTGCGAAGCGCGGCTTTCTCAAATCTCGTAGGGCGGTTTCGCCTCAGGCGAGCGTGTCGACGTTCCCGCCGACGCCCGTCGGGTTCAGCGCCTTGTTCGTCTCCACGGTCTGACTGACCATGTCGGCGATGGCTTGGGTCTGCTCGTTGTTGATCTTGATCGCGGCGATCTGGAAGCCGTCGCGGGTCTGCTGCGCCGTCGCGGCGACGGCCGAGGCGGCGAGGGACGAGACGTCCATGGGCTCTCTCCTTGTCTGCCTTGCGGCCCGGAGGATGCCTGCGACTTCTCAAGCGAACGTTAATCCGTTCGCGTCAATCGCCCGGAAAAAGCCGAATCAGCGGGTCGGGATCGGGTGCTCGCCGCGATAATCGTAAAAGCCGCGCTGGGTCTTGCGGCCGAGCCAGCCGGCCTCGACGTATTTCACCAGCAGCGGACAGGGGCGGTACTTGGAGTCCGCCAGCCCCTCGTGCAGCACCTGCATGACCGACAGGCACGTGTCGAGGCCGATGAAGTCTGCGAGCTGCAGCGGGCCCATCGGATGGTTCGCGCCGAGCCGCATCGCCGTGTCGATCGCGTCGACCGAGCCCACGCCCTCGTAGAGCGTGTAGATCGCCTCGTTGATCATCGGCAGCAGGATGCGGTTGACCATGAAGGCGGGGAAGTCTTCCGACACCGCGACGGTCTTGCCGAGCTTGTCGATCAGCCCCTTGGCCGCCTCGAAGGTCTCGTCCTCCGTGGCGATGCCGCGGATGAGCTCGACGAGCTGCATCAGCGGGACCGGGTTCATGAAGTGGATGCCGATGAAGCGTTCCGGCCGGTCGGTCGAGGCGGCGAGGCGCGTGATCGAGATCGACGAGGTGTTGGTCGCCACCATCGTCTGGGGCGTCAGCTGCGGGCAGAGCTCGGTGAAGATCTTGCGCTTGGTCTGCTCGTCCTCTGTGGCGGCCTCGATGACGAGCTCGCAGCCGTCGAAGGACTTCAGGTTGTCGACCGTCGTGATGCGCTTGAGCGCGGCCTTGCGGTCGGCGTCCGTGATCGCGCCCTTGTGCTCCTGGCGCTGCATGTTGCCGTCGATGATCTCGACGCCCGCCTTGGCGCGCTCCATCGAAACGTCGGCGAGCGTGATGTCGAGCCCTGCGAGCGAGCAGACGTGGGCGATGCCGGAGCCCATCTGGCCGGCGCCGATCACGCCGATCTTGTTGATTGCAGCCATGGGTCGGTCCGACCGCCTCTCTTGCATGCCAGTTTGATATGGTCTGCGCGCGATCTTACGTGCCGCGCTGCACAATGCCCACCCACGCGAACCGCCAATCGACCAAAGTCTTGGATGGGCGGCTCCCGCGAGGCGTCGGCCGGGCCGTCACTTGCCGATCTTGGCGAGCTCCTCGCGCAGTTCGGGCACCGCGGTGAAGAGATCCGCGACGAGGCCGTAGTCGGCGACCTGGAAGATCGGCGCCTCCTCGTCCTTGTTGATCGCGACGATGACCTTCGAGTCCTTCATGCCGGCGAGATGCTGGATCGCGCCCGAGATGCCGAGCGCGACGTAGAGATCCGGGGCGACCACCTTGCCGGTCTGGCCGACCTGCTGGTCGTTCGGCGCGTAGCCCGAGTCGACCGCCGCGCGCGAGGCGCCGATGGCGGCGCCGAGCTGGTCGGCGAGCGGCTCGATCACCTCCCTGAACTTCTCGGCCGAGCCCATGGCGCGCCCGCCGGAGACGATGATCTTCGCCGAGCCGAGCTCGGGACGGTCGGACTTCGTCAGGTCCTCGCCGACGAACGACGACACGCCGGGATCGGCGGCGGCGGAGATGTCCTCGATCGCGGCAGAACCGCCCTCGCCGGTCGCCTGGAAGGCGGCCGTGCGGACGGTGACGATCTTCTTCGGTTCGGACGACTTGACCGTCTGGATCGCGTTGCCGGCGTAGACCGGGCGCTCGAAGGTGTCGGGCGCGACGACCTTCGAGATGTCAGACACCTGCATCACGTCGAGCTTGGCGGCGACGCGGGGCAGGATGTTCTTGCCGGTGGTCGAGGACGAGGCGACCAGCGCGTCGTAGCCGTCCATCAGGCCGAGGATCAGCGCCGCGAAGGGCTCGGCGAGACCGTGGGCGTATTGCTCGCCCGAGGCGACCAGAACCTTCTCGACGCCGTCGAGCTTGGCGGCGGCCTCGGCCGCGCCCTTCGGCGACGCGCCGGCGACCAGCACGTGGACCGGTCCGCCGATCTCCCTGGCGGCGGTCAGCGCCTTGACGGTCGCGTCGCCGAGCGTGTCCTCATGATGGTCCGCGAGCAGCAGGGTCGCCATGGTCAGATCACTCCGGCTTCGTTCTTGAGTTTCTGCACGAGCTCCGCCGCAGAGCCCACCTTCGCGCCGGCCTCGCGCTTCGGCGGTTCGACCGTCTTCAGCACCTCGAGCCGCGGCGCGAGGTCGACGCCGAGGTCGGCGGCGGACTTTTCGTCGATCGGCTTCTTCTTCGCCTTCATGATGTTCGGCAGCGAGGCGTAGCGTGGCTCGTTGAGGCGCAGGTCCGTGGTGACGACCGCCGGCAGCTTCAGCGACACGGTCTGCAGGCCGCCGTCGACCTCGCGGGTCACCGAAACGGCGTCGCCCTCGGGCGAGACCTTCGAGGCGAAGGTGCCCTGCGGCCAGTCGAGCAGGGCGGCGAGCATCTGGCCGGTCTGGTTGCAGTCGTCGTCGATCGCCTGCTTGCCCATGATCACGAGGCCGGGCTGCTCCTCCTCGACGATCTTCTTCAGGACCTTCGCGACGCCGAGCGGCTCGGTCGGGCCGTCCGCCTTGACGAGGATGCCGCGGTCGCCGCCCATGGCGAGGCCCGTGCGGATGGTCTCCGCGGCCTGGGCGGGGCCGACCGACACGATCACCACCTCGGTGGCCTTGCCGGCCTCCTTCAGCCGAAGCGCCTCCTCGACGGCGATCTCGTCGAAGGGGTTCATCGACATCTTGACGTTGGCGAGCTCGACGCCCGAGCCGTCCGACTTCACGCGGATCTTCACGTTGTAGTCGACCACTCGCTTGACCGGCACCAATACCTTCATCGGGTAGTCCACCTCGAAGAAAAGAAACTCGGATGTCGCGCGGGCTCCGCGGCGGGCGGGGGCGCGGGCGCGCCTTCTCGGCGAAGGCGGCGTGAGGCGGCGGACACTAGGGGTCCCGCAAGCGCGAAGTCAACGCCGCCTGTGCGCTGCGAAAACGTCCGAAAGTCTAGTGCTTCGAACGGTTCGAGCGTCCGCATCGTCCGCTCTCGCCAGCCGGTGCGGCTCGAAGCCGGCGCGCTTCTTCCAGGTGGCGAGCCCCCAGCCGCCATGCTCGACCGCGCCGTAGAGCACCGCGCGAACGCCCGCCGCATGGTCCTGGCGCGCGATCAGCCACCGCATGATCTCGAGATGAAGCAACGTCATGACGTTCCGGTCGAGATGGGCGGCGTGGCCCATGATGTCGACGTAATGGACGAGATCGCCGATGCGGCGCAGCTTCACATAGGCGACGAGCCGGCGGTCGGTCGTGACGGCGCCCTGCCGATGGCCGGGAGCGTCCTCGAAGACGCCCCACCAGCGCGTCCAGTGGCGAGGACATCGCGGCGCCGAGGGCGGCGGCGCGGCGCGCGGCGCGCCGACATGGCCGGGGCGCAGCAGAAGGTAGTCCAGCATCGGGCCGGCCGACCGCACGGCCTTCGAAGTGCGGATCGCGTGGATGTCCAGCGTATGGCGCACGCGCGGAAAGACGTCGACGCGGTATCCCACCTCCGCCGCGCGCCGCGCCTTGGCGAGGGTGCGGTTCGAGCGCTTGCGAAGGACCGCCTCGAAAGCCCCGACGTCGGGATAACGGTCGAGGTCGACGATCATCGGCGTGGGCTTGCGGCTCTCGGCCAGCCCCGAGGCAAGCCGTCCGAGGCGGCCTCCGTGTGTTCGCCGGGGCCGACGGAGATAGCGGGACAAGGCTGCGCTCTCGGCCTTGGCCTCGACCCTGCACTCGGGGGAGCAGCCAGGCCCGGCCCCGACGGCGAGTTCGACGTCCGGCAGTTCGCGCGGCGCGCCGAGCGCCTCCAGCCGCGTGCGACGGAGACCGACGGCCAGCGCCGGCTCGACCAGCACGTGATACGCCACCATCAGCGTCTTTACGACGAGAAGGCCCATCGGCGTCGTCCGCCAGAGATCTGTGTGGGGCGATTTTACCGCCGGCGGGACTGAGCCGCGCGCACGATCGCGTCAGCGGGCCGCCTGAAGAAGCGGCTCAGACGGAGCCTTCGGCCGGGCGTTCGCCGCGCCGCTGGATGCGGGCGCGAAGGTCGCGGTCGAACAGCCGCACGTCCGGCCGCTTCAGCGCGACGACCAGCACGGCGCCGGTCAGGAAGCCGCCGACATGGGCCCACCAGGCGATGTCAGCCGTCCCCGCGATCAGTGCGTTGCCGGCCTGGAACACGCCCCATGCGCCGATGATCCAGAACGCCCGGAGCCTCAGCGGCAGACGGTAGAACAGCAGCACCCAGACCTTCACCTGCGGATGCAGCATGACATAGGCCGCGACGACGCCCGACACGACGCCCGAGGCGCCGACCAGCGGCGCGTCGACGTTGGCGGCGCTCGCCGCATGGGCGAGGCCCGCGCCGACGCCGCAGAGCAGCAGGAAGACGACGTAGCGCAGATGGCCGAGGTCGTCCTCGACGTTGTCGCCGAACACCCAGAGGAACAGCATGTTGCCGGCGAGGTGGATGAAGCCGCCATGCAGGAACAGCGAGGTGATCAGCGTCGTCCAGGACGGCACGTAGCCGTAGCCGTCCGGCAACACGGCGTCGCCGAACAGCACGCTCGGGATGAGGCCGAAGGAGACCGGAAGCCAGTCGTGCTGCGGCCCGACCCAGCCGGACTGGAACAGCAGGTAGAACAGGGTGCAGGCCGCGATGAAGGCGTAGGTCACCCATGGCCGCCGGATACGGCGAACCGGAGCGTCGTCCAGGATGGGGACGAACATCGGCGACCTGGTCTCGCGGGGCGTCAGGCTGAAGCCCCTATCAGCCAAAATATGGCCAAGCGGCGCCGCGCTGTTCAAGAGCCGGAGGGGGCTGCGGCGGCGTTCGCCGGCTCAGCGTGTCTTTCCGGGCGCCCATAGCACGTCGCCCGCCTGCAGGTTGGCGACGCGGGCGGCGACGAACAGGTAGTCGGAAAGCCGGTTGGCGTAGCGCCGGGCGGCCGGGCTGACGTCCTCCCGGTCGGCGAGCGCGGTCATCAGGCGCTCCGCGCGCCGCGCAATGGTGCGGGCCATGTGCAGTTGCGCCGCGAGCGGCGTCCCGGCCGGCAGAACGAAGGATTTCAACGGCTCGAGCCGCGCGTTCAGCGCGTCGATGTCCTCCTCGAGCCGCGCCACCTGCGAGTCGACGATCCGGAGCGGCTCGTAGCCGAGGTCCTTGCCGTCATCGACCGTGGCGAGGTCCGCGCCGAGGTCGAACAGCTCGTTCTGGATGCGCGCGAGCGCCGTCTCGATCGCGGGCTCGGCCGCGGAGTGAAGCCGCGCGAGCCCGATCGCGGCGTTGGTCTCGTCGACCGCCCCAAAGGCCTCGATCCGGACGTCGTGCTTCTTGCGGCGGGGCCCCACGGCGAGGCCCGTCGTGCCGTCGTCGCCGGTGCGCGTGTAGATCTTGTTGAGCTTGACCATGCCGTCCCCGATTTGGATCGCCCCGTCATGCCCGGACTTGATCCGGGCATCCATCAGGCCGGGCGCGTCCGCGCCCGATGGATCGCCGGGTCAAGCCCGGCGATGGCGGGTATGCCTCAGCCCGGCCGCGAGCCCATGACCCACAGCGTCGCCATGATGAGGACGATGGCGACGAACTGCAGGATCACCCGCCAGCGCATCAACGACTGGGACCGGCTCGTCGAGCCGCCGCGCATCATGTTGACGAGGCCGAGGATCAGAACGATCGCGACGGCGCCGATCGCGATCGGCAGCACGAAGCCGGACATCGCCGAGGCCATGGAACTGCTCTCCTGCCGGCCAAGCGCGCCGGCGTCAGTGATTCATGCCGTAGATCGCGGCGTTCAGGACGGCCGCGTAGGAAACCCAGAGGACATAAGGGCAAAGCAACGCGGCCGCGAGCCCGTCGATCGGACGAAACACGACGATCGTCCACAGGATCGCGGCCAGCAGCGCGACGATCTCGACGAGGCCGAGCAGCGGCGACTGCGCCCCGAAGAAGGCGAAGGACCAGCCGATGTTGAGCGCGAGCTGCATGCCGAAGGCGATCAGCGCGCGTCGCCGCTCCGCGCCGTCCGACTTCATCGCGACGCGCCAGACGGCGATCGCCATGAACGCGAACAGGATCGTCCAGGCTACGGGAAACAGCCAGTTGGGCGGCGTGAACCACGGCTTGGCGAGACCCTCGTACCAGGGCGCGAGGTTCGGATAGGTCGCGAGCGCGCCGAGCTGGCTCGCCCCGAAGCAGGCGAGCGTCGCGGCGGCGAGAACCGCGAGCGAGCGCCCGGATAGCCAGCGCGGATGTGAAGCGGTCGAGGTCATGGCCATGAAGATAGGGCGGCGCCGCCGGAGCGAGAGCGGCCGAGGACGCCGCACTTTCGACGAACCGCCGCGCCGCGCGACTTCTCAGCGCTCGAACCGGATGCTCTGCACGGCGGACCTGAGCTGGCCGATGCCCGAGGCCTTGTCGCCACGCTTGGCCTGAATCTGGATGACCAGCAAAGAGTCGCCACGCGGAATGACCCACATGTCGCTTTCGCTCTTGTGGAGGCGCTGTCCGACCGTGGAGTCGAGATTGAAGCGGGCATGAGCCGCCGGCAAGCCGCCAACGGTCGTTGCCTTGGTCGGCGACACGATCGAGAAGCTCGCGCCGGCTCCGGCCGCCTTTTGCATCAGCACGTCCACAAAGCGCGTCGGAGGCACGCTCTGGGCCGCAGGTCCCACCTTCACGCCGAACATGAAGAAGGTCGAGTTCACCTCGTCGATCGGTTCCTTGTATTTGGCGAATGCGACGACGATGGCACGGGCGCCCTGCTGGATGGTCGCCTGGCTTTCACTGCCCACAGCCACGGAATGCTGGCCGACCTGCTGGGCGGACAAACCTTGCCAGCCGTCCGGCTTGTTGAGCGTAAAGCGGTAGGCGGCGTTCTTGATGACCTCGCTCTGCGCAGGCGAGACGGCGAGCAACACGGCGAGAATTGCGAAGCGGAAAGCGTAAGCGAGCATGACAGGACCTGCGTGAAGCTGACGCCGGACGCTACCGTCGATTGCAGCGCGGTCCAATCGAAGGCGAGGATCAGCGCGGCTGTCCCCACAGCTTTACTTTTCGTCCAGCGCGCCCTCGGGCGGATCGACCACGACGCGGCCGCCCGCGACGTCGATCGTCGGGACCACGGCCTTCGTGAAGGGCAGGTAGACGGTGCGGCGCGAGCCTTCGAGCCGGACTTCCAGCAGATCGTCAGCGCCGAAATTCTGGAGCGCGGAGACCGAGCCGAGGATGTCGCCCGCCGCGGTCTCGACCCGCAGGCCAATCAGGTCGGCGTGGTAGAATTCGTCCTCGTCCGGCTCCGGCAGCGCCTCACGCGGCGCGTAGAGCGGCTGCCGCGCGAGCGCCTCGGCGGCCTCGCGCGTGTCGACCCCCTTGAACCGGGCGACGACCATGTCGTCCTTGAGCAGGCGCAGCGAGGCGACCGCGAGCTTGCGCCCGTCGGGAAGACTGAGCGGCCCGTAGACCGAGAGCGACAGCGGGTCGTCCGTGAAGGTCTTGACCCGCGCCTCGCCGCGCACGCCATGCGCCGCGCCGACGACGCCGATCTGGACGAGGCGGGGAGAGGTCATGGAGAGCAGCCCTCATGTCCCGGCCGAAGAGCCGGGACCCAGACGCACCGACGTGGCCGACCGGACGCCGCCCATGGCGGCTTTCCGATCGCGCAGCGGTTCTGGGTCCCGGCTCAGGGCCGGGACAAGACGTTGAAGCCTTACTCGGCGGCTTCGGAGGCCTTCTCGGACGCGGCCTTGGCGGCCTCGGCGCGCTCCTGGGCCTTCTTGCCCGGCTCGGCCTTCTTCGGGTTGTTGCGCGCTTCGCGCTTCAGCAGGCCCGCGGCGTCGAGGAAGCGGTGGACGCGGTCGGTCGGGGTCGCGCCCTTGGCCAGCCACTCCTTGGCCTTCTCAAGGTCGAGCACGACGCGGTCGGCCGAGTCCTTGGCGAGGAGCGGGTTGAACGAGCCGATACGCTCGATGAAGCGGCCGTCGCGCGGGTAACGCGAGTCGGCGACGACGATGCGGTAGAACGGACGCTTCTTGGCGCCGCCGCGGGCGAGGCGGATCTTCAGGGACATGTCAATTACCTTCTAACTCTTCCGGTGAGGTGATCTTCGATCTCTTCCCAAGCTTCTTTCATGATGGGACGAGACACATCTGCTATTTCTTCATTCAAAGTAAGGCCGATACTGGAAAGGCGGCTGATAACCGCATTTCTCACATCATCATGCTTGCCAGGCGTCAACATAAGTATAGTCCGCGTTGCGGTTTTTACTATGTCTTGCTGAATTTTTGGTTTTTCTTTCGTATCGGCGCTAATGTATTGGTCTATTCGTTGCTCTAGAAGACCGATATTCCAACGAAGACGCTCTTTCCAGCCCTCTCTCAAAGTGGCTATTTCTTTATTGCCATTCAGTTTATTTTGCTTGTATGCGAAATATGCAGCCACAAATACAAGCAAAAACGCCGCGAACGTCACTAACAAAGTAAGGATAGCGACGATTTCAGAAAGACTGAGCTTCATAATGCGCTCACTTTTTCTTTCCCATCCCCGGGAAGCCGCCAAGGCCGGGCAGGCGCGGGGCGCCGCCGCCGAAGCCGCCGGGGAATGTCGGCGGAAGACCGCCGCCCGCCCCGCCAGGAAATCCCGGCGGCAGGCCCTGCGGCATCTTTCCGGCCTTGAGGTCTTCCATCGCCTCCGGCGGGATCTGCGGCTGGCCGCCGCCAAGGCCGAGGGCGGCGCCGAGGCCGGCGAGCGGGCCGCGGCCGGATTTCCCGGCCTTGCCCATCATCTTCATCATGTCCGCCATCTGGCGGTGCATCTTGAGGAGCTTGTTGATCTCCTCGACCTTGGAGCCCGCGCCGGCCGCGATGCGCTTCTTGCGGGAGGCCTTCAGGATATCGGGGTTGCGGCGCTCTTCCTTCGTCATCGAGTCGATCAGCGCAGCCTGGCGCTTGAACATGCTCTCGTCGATATTGGCGCCGGCCATCTGCTTCTTGATGTTCTGCACGCCCGGCATCAGCGACATCAGCCCGCTCATGCCGCCCATCTTCTGCATCTGGACCAGCTGGCCCTTGAGGTCGTTCAGATCGAACTGACCCTTGCGCATCCGCTCGGCGGCCTTCATGGCCTGCTCGGCGTCGATCTCGGCGGCGGCCTTCTCGACCAGCGCGACCACGTCGCCCATGCCGAGGATGCGGTTGGCGACGCGCTGCGGGTCGAACTCGTCGACCTGGTCGAATTTTTCGCCGACGCCGACGAGCTTGATCGGCTTGCCGGTGACCGCGCGCATCGAGAGCGCCGCGCCGCCGCGGCCATCGCCGTCGAGACGCGTCAGCACGATGCCGGTGACGCCGAGCGCGCCGTCGAAGGCGCGCGCGGTCTGCACTGCGTCCTGGCCGGTGAGGGCGTCGACGACGAGAAGGACCTCGTGCGGGTTGGTCGCCTTCTTCACCTCGACGACCTCGGCCATCAGGGCCTCGTCGAGCGTGGTGCGGCCGGCGGTGTCGAGCAGCACGACGTCGTAGCCGCCGAGCCGGCCCGCTTCCATCGCGCGCCGCGCGATCTGCACGGCGCTCTGGCCGGGCACCATCGGAAGGGTCGGAACTTCAGTCTGCTTGCCGAGGGTGGCGAGCTGCTCCATCGCGGCCGGGCGGCGCGTGTCGAGCGAGGCCATCAGCACCTTGCGCTTCTCGCGCGTCTGGAGCCTGCGGCCGATCTTGGCGGTGGAGGTGGTCTTGCCCGAGCCCTGCAGGCCGACCATCAGGATCGGCACCGGGGCGGCGGCGGCGAGGCTGATGCCCTGCGCCTGCGAGCCGAGCATCTTGACCAGCTCGTCATGGACGATCTTGACGACCATCTGGCCGGGCGTGACCGACTTCACGACGTCGACGCCGACCGCGCGGGCCTTCACGTTTTCGATGAACTCGCGCGCCACTTCGAGCGCGACGTCGGCCTCGAGCAGGGCCCGGCGCACCTCGCGCATGGCCTCGCTGACGTCGGCCTCCGTGAGGGCGCCGCGTCGCGTCAGCCGGTCCAGAATGCCGCCAAGGCGGTCTTGCAGGGCGTCGAACATCGCGCTTTCCGTGTCCTCGAGCGGCGGGATCGCCCCAAGAGGTAGGAGACCAGAGGCCCAACACAAAACGCGCCCGCGGGCGCAACGCGCTGGCGGACGTCGATCCCCCATATGCTCCTGGAGCGGGCGACCGTCGGGTTTCTGACCTCGTCAGAGTGGCGGTGACGTACAGGGAAGGATGGCTGCGGTCAATATTTTGCGCAGCATCAGGTCGGCGGGTGGGGCCTTCAGACTCGGCGCTGAAGTTTTCCGCTCAGCATGTCGGTCCACGCCTCGCGAATGTCGTCCTCAGGATGAAAGTACTGACGAGGCGCTATCTCCAAGTCAGCACCGAGCAGCCAATTGACCCCCGCCCATATGCGATCCTCCTCCGCAGCCGGCGAGAACTCGACGATGCCGTCGTCGTCTTTGAGCATCACATCATATGCCCAGCGATTAGCTTGCTCGCGCGTCATACGGCCATCCAGCACCTTCTCGAAAACGTCCGAGACCATCGCGACAGTGAGTTGCATGGGCGCCCATCGAACGATTTGAGACTTTGCGGAACCACGCGCCCAGAATTACATGGCGGTCGCAACGTCTGGAACACCCATGTCCGCCCTGATCGATCGTCCCTTCGCCAAGATGAACGGGCTCGGCAACGAGATCCTCGTCGTCGACCTTCGCGGCTCGTCGGCGCGGGCGAGCGCCGCCGACGCGCAGGCGCTGGCGCGGCGGGGCGAGACCCATTTCGACCAGCTGATGGCGGTCCATGACCCGAAGACGCCGGGAACCGCAGCCTTCATGCGCATCCTCAACGCCGACGGCTCGGAGGTCTCTGCCTGCGGCAACGGCACGCGCTGCGTCGCGTGGGGGCTGATGGAGGAGGCGGGGACACGCGAGGTCATGCTCGAGACCGCCGCCGGCCTGCTCGCCTGCGCGGCGGGCGAGAAGCCCGGCGAGGTGACGGTCGACATGGGCGCGCCGAAGTTCGGCTGGGCCGACATCCCGCTCGCGGAAGAGTTCGCAGATACGCGCACGATCGAGCTTCAGCTCGGCCCGATCGACGCGCCGCTGATCCACTCGCCGTCGGTCGTCAATGTCGGCAATCCGCACGCGATCTTCTGGGTCGACGACCTCGACGTCATCGACCTGCGCCGCTCGGGGCCTCTGCTCGAGAACCACCCGCTGTTCCCCGAGCGCGCCAACATCTCGCTCGCGAAGGTGACGTCGAAGTCCGCCATCACCCTGAAGGTCTGGGAACGCGGCGCGGGCCTGACGCTGGCCTGCGGCACCGCCGCCTGCGCCGCGGCGGTCTCGGCAGCGCGCACCCGGCGCACCGGCCGAGACGTCGTGGTGACGCTGCCCGGCGGTCCCCTGCGGATCCAGTGGCGCGAAAGCGACGACCACATCTTGATGACTGGCCCCGCGGAGTTCGAGCATGACGGCGTGCTGAGCGCCGAGATGTTCCCCGCCGCGGCCTGAGCCGTCCGGACCGTCAGGCTTTTCGTCCCCGCTCCAGATAGCGCGGGCCCGGCCCTTCCGCGGCGAGCGCGTCGGAGGGATTCCGCAGCGGGCAGTGAGTCGTCGACAGGCAGCCGCAGCCGATGCAGCCGTCGAGCTCGTCGCGAAGCCGCGTGAGCTTGGCGATGCGCTCGTCGAGATCGACCCGCCAGAGCGCGGACAGCGCCCGCCAGTCGGCGGCGCTCGGGGCGCGCTCCCGCGGCAGCTTCGCGAGCGCCTCGGCGATCCGCGCCAGCGGCAGGCCAAGCCGCTGCGCGATCCTGATCACCGCGACGCGGCGCAGGGTCTCGCGCGGAAAGCGACGCTGGTTGCCGCCGCTGCGGCGGCTCATGATCAGGCCCCGGCTCTCGTAGAAATGGATCGCCGACACCGCGACGCCGCTGCGCGCCGCCACCTCGCCGACGCTGAGCTCTCTCGGAAGCGCGTTCGGACCGGGCTTCGTCATCGCCGCTTGACCTCAACCATGCTTGAGGTTTTATTTCATTGAGCTCCTGATCACGCAAGACCGGAGCGGCAGATGCGGCGACCCCTGAGACTGATCCTGATCTACGGCAGCGCCCGGCCCGGCCGGCTGTGCGACACGGTGGCCCGCTGGGCGTCCGACCAGGTCAGCGCGCATGGCGCGTTCGACCTCGACACGCTGGACCCGCTCGCGGCGGATTTCCCGCCCAACACCGCTGCGCTCGGCGCGCGCATCGCCCGGGCGGATGCGATCGTCGTCGTCACGCCCGAATACAACCACTCCTATCCGGCGCCGCTGAAGGCGCTGATTGACTCCGCCGACCGCGAATGGTCGGCGAAGACGGTCGCTTTCATCGCCTATGGCGGCGTGTCGGGCGGCCTTCGCGCGGTCGAGCACCTGCGGAACGTCTTCGCCGAGCTCGACGCGCACACGCTGCGCGAAACCGTCTCCTTCACCCACGCCTGGGAGCAGTTCGGGCCGGACGGCGATCTGCGCTCGTCCTCCCGCGCGCCGAGGGCGATGAACGGGCTGCTCGACCGGCTCGCCTGGTGGAGCGAGGCCTTGCGCACGGCACGCGAGGCGGAGCACGCCGCGGAGCGGGCGGCGTGAGCGCGCCCGCCCCGGCATCCGCGCGGCGCGCGCTGCTGATCGGCCGCTCGCCGGCGGTGATGGAGGGCGCGCTCGCCGAGCTTCGCGCGCTCGGCGTCGAGGCTGTCGGCGACGTCGACCCCGAGCGCGCCGGCGACCGGCCGGACGCCGGAGACTTCGACGTCGTCGCGATCGGGCGCGGCGTCGGCGGCCCCGTCCGCGCGCGGCTGCGCGAACGCTTCCTGGCGCGGAACCCGCGCGTCCGGCTCATGGACGTGACGCTGCACGAGACCGCCGGCCGCGTCGCTGGCGCGCTCGCCGGGCGCGACCCGGAAGGCGTCGATCTCGCGGCCTACTTCGCGCGGATCGGCTATTCCGGCCCGGCCGGCCTCGACCTCGACCTCGAGACGCTTCGCGCGCTGGTCGCGGCGCACATGGCGGCGATCCCGTTCGAGAACCTCGACGTGGTCGCCGGAAAGGGCGTCGACATCTCGGCCGGGTCCGTCGACGCCAAGCTGATCGGCGCGCGGCGCGGAGGCTACTGCTACGAGCAGAACGGCCTGTTCAAGCGCGTGCTGGCCGCGCTCGGCTTCGAGGTCGACGCGCTGATGGCGCGCGTGCTCCTCGGCCAGGAACCTGGCCGGCCTCTGGGCCGCAGCCACATGACGCTGAAGGTGACGCTCGGCGAGGAGGCCCATCTGGTCGACGTCGGCTTCGGCGGCTACGGACCGACGGCGCCGCTCCGTCTGGCGGAGAACGGTCCGCAGGAGACGCCGCATGAGCGATACCGGCTGACGGGCTACGGCCCGCTGCTCCGGCTCGACGGCGAGGCCGAGGGCCGCTGGGCGCCGCTCTACGAGTTTTCAGGCGAGATCCAGCTGCCGGTCGACTATCTCGCCGCCAACTGGTTCACCTCGACCCATCCCTCGTCCTTCTTCACCCGCCAGATGGTCGCCGCCCGCGCGACCGACGAGGCGCGCTACGCGCTTTACGGCAGAAGGCTCACGATCCGCAGGCCGGGCGCCGACATCGAGCGTCGCGAACTTTCCGCCGACGAGATCGGCAGGGCTCTGGAAGACGTGTTTCTGCTGAAGGTCGCGCCCGAATGGGCGCCGCTTATCGAGCGGGCAGTGCGGGACGACGGCGGCCGATGACGGTCAGCCGCAGCTGGTCGAGACCACCTGCCCCTTGGCGATCTCCAGCGTGACTCGCTCGGGCCGGTAGTCGAGCGAGACCGACTGGCCGGGGCCTACGCGCCGCACCGTCTTCGCGCCGGTGAGCTGCCGGATGCGCTTGTCGTCAGGCGCTTCGGCGCCGACGAGCTTCAGGGCGGCAGAAGCCTCGCAGCTCGCCGCGGCCTTGCGCGCGGCGGCGGAGGCGTCCGCCGCAAGGAACGGGACAGCGATGATTGCGACGGCCAGCGCCGGATAGAGTTTCATCATGACTTCCAGACGCCTGCGGCCGGCGGCCGTCAATGGCCGCGACAGTGGACCGCGCGGGTCCCTCCCAATGATCTCACGAGGGTAAGACGATCGAACCGCCGCGGCGCCGACGCCCCCGGAGCGACGATTCCATCAAAGACGACGTCAGATGGCGACGCCGCGCTCGGAACAGAAGGCCTTGCGGCCATCCATCGCGCCCTTGTGACGCGGGACGCTCTTGGCGATCGAAACGCTCTTTCGAACGATTGGAGACTTAACTCCCGGCCGGAATTGCGCTCTTCTGTCGGGATGCTTCGCGACGAGGGCCGAAAAGAAGCCCCGCGCGATACGACGCGCCGACGCGGGAGACAGCGCATGAACGAGATCGCCAAGACCGAGACCTTCTACGGGGCGTGTCCCCACGACTGCCCCGACACCTGCTCCATGCTGTTCGACGTCAAGGACGGCAAGCTCGAGGGCGTGCGCGGCAATCCCGACCACCCGATGACGCGCGGCGGCCTCTGCGTGAAGGTCAAGAACTACGAGGAGCGGCACTACCATCCGGACCGCCTGCTCTATCCGATGAAGCGGATCGGGCCGAAGGGCTCCAAGCAGTTCGAGCGGATCTCGTGGGACGAGGCGCTCGACACGATCGTCACGCGCTGGTCCGACATCATCGCGAAATACGGCAGCCAAGCGATCGCGCCCTATTCCTATCTCGGCCATCAGGGGCTCGTTCACGGGCTGAACGGCGGCGACGCCTTCTTCAACCGCCTCGGCGCGACCGTGATGGAGCGCACCTTCTGCGGCGAAGGCTCCTGCACCGCCTGGCTGCTGACGCTCGGCCCGACCGCGGGCCTCGACCCCGAGAGCTACATCCACTCCAAGTACATCGTCATCTGGGCGTGCAATTCGGTCTCCACGAACCTGCACCACTGGGCGATCGTGAGGGACGCGCAGAAGAAGGGCGCCAAGGTCGTCGTGATCGACGCCTACGCCTCGCGCACCGCCAAGGGCGCCGACTGGCACATCTGCCCCAAGCCCGGCACCGACGGCGCGCTCGCCATGGCGCTGATCAACTCGATCATCGAGCAGGGCCTCGTCGACCAGGACTACGTCGAGAAGTACACCCTCGGCTTCGAGGAGCTGAAGGAGCGCGCCTCGTCCCGCACGCCGGAATGGGCCGAAGAAATCACGGGCGTGCCGGCGGCGGACATCCGCAAGCTCGCCTATGAACTCGCGACCGAGCAGCCGGCGGCGATCCGCATGGGCGTCGCGCTGGAGCGGCACTATGGCGGCGGCCAGACGATCCGCGCCGTCTCCTGCATCCCGGGCCTCACCGGCGCGTGGCGCCATGTCGGCGGCGGCGTCACCCAGTTCCCGGTCTGGGAGCACCCCTACAAGTTCGACGTGATCTGCCGCCCGGACCTGATCCCGGAAGGCACGCGCGTCGTCTCGAACCTCCAGATCGGCCGCGCGCTCACCGGCGAGCTCGAGCTCGACCCCCCGATCATGTCGATGATGTGCTGGAACTCGAACCCGGTGACGCAGGCCCCCGAGACCGACAAGATCGTCGAAGGCCTGATGCGCGAAGACCTGTTCATGGTCTCCGCGGAGCACTTCATCTCCGACACCGCGTCCTACGCCGACATCCTGCTGCCGGCCTCGATGGGCGCAGAGATGGAGGACATGATCCTCTCCTGGGGCCACCTCTACCTCACCTACAACACCAAGTGCGCCGACAGCCCCGGCGAGGCGATCCCGAACAACGAGATCTTCCGGCGCCTCGCGGCCCGCTTCGGGTTCCAGGAAGAGAACTTCAAGTGGTCCGACGGCGAGTGCCTTGAGCACTATGTCGACTGGGCCTCGCCCGCCTGCGAGGGCGCGGACCTCGACTATCTGCGCGAGCACGGCTACTGGCGCCTCAAGGTCGGCACCCCGGACGACCGCGCGCCGCACAAGGAGGGCAACTTCCCGACCGCGACCGGCAAGTGCATGTTCATGGTCGAGGGCGCCAAGAACTTCGTCGCCCCGCCATTCCGGCAGATGTACGAGGCCTACCAGCCCGGCGAGGATCTTGATCCGCTCCCCGATTACATCGGGCCGCGCGAGAGCCATGTGAACGACCCCGAGCTCGCCCGGCGCTTCCCGCTCAACATCGTGAGCCCGAAGAGCCACGCCTTCCTGAACAGCTGCTACGCCAACATGAAGGACAAGCAGCATGTGCAGGGCGAGCAGTTCGTGCTGATCCACGCCGACGACGCCGAGGAACGCGGGATCCTTGAGGGCGACCGCGTCAGGGTCGCCAACGACCGCGGCGCCTTCAAGGGCGTCGCCCGCATCTCCGAGGACGTCCGCCCCGGCGTGGTGGTGGCGACGCTCGGCTACTGGCGCCAGCTGAACGAGGGCACGGTCAACTCGATCTCGTCCCCGAAGTTCGGCGACATGGGCCACTCGCCGACCTTCTCGGACAACCTCGTCGAGGTCAGCCGGGCGAACTGAGCGGACAGGGGGCCGCGCGTCGGCCCCCTTCCCTACCCTTCAGACCCGCGCGTCGGCCCCCTTCCCTACCCTTCAGACCCGCGCGGCGCGCAGCCTGAGCGCGTTGCCGATCACGCTGACCGACGACAGCGCCATGGCGGCCGCCGCCACGACCGGCGACAGCAGCAGCCCGAAGGCCGGGTACAGCACGCCCGCCGCAAGCGGGACGCCGGCAGCGTTGTAGACGAAGGCGAAGGCGAGGTTCTGGCGGATGTTCGCCATGGTGGCCTTCGACAGCGCGCGCGCCCGCACGAGCCCGTCGAGGTCGCCGCTGACGAGCGTGACGCCGGCGCTCTCGATCGCGACGTCCGCGCCGGCGCCCATCGCGATCCCGACGTCGGCCGCGGCGAGCGCGGGCGCATCGTTGACGCCGTCGCCCGCCATGGCGACGACCCGGCCCTCGCGCTTCAGCGCCGCGACGACCTCGTGCTTGCGCTCGGGCAGCACGTCGGCGTGGACCTCGTCGATCCCGAGTTTTCGCGCGACGGCCTCGGCGGTGGTGCGGTCGTCGCCCGTCAGCATGACGACGCGCAGGCCGTCCTGCTTCAGCGCGCGGATCGCGCCCTCGGCGCTTGGCTTGATCGGGTCCGCGACCGCGACCACGCCGGCGGCGCGGCCGTCGACCGCCACGAAGACGGCGGTCGCGCCGTCGCGGCGAAGCTCGTCGCCGCGCGCCTTCAGGCCGGAGACGTCGACGCCCCCGCCCTCGAGGAAGCCGGCGTTGCCGAGCGCGACCGTCCGGCCGTCGATCCGGCCGGACACACCGTTGCCGCTCGGCGCCTCGAAATCCGAGACGGCGGCAAGGTCGAGACCTCGCGCCTTTGCGGCCGCCACGATCGCCGCGCCGAGCGGGTGCTCGGAGGCGCGTTCCACCGCCGCGGCGAGGCGCAGGAGCTCGTCCTCGCCAAAACCCTCGTCGGGAACGACCGCTGTGACGCTCGGCTTGCCCTCCGTGAGCGTTCCCGTCTTGTCGACGACCATCGTGTCGACCTTCTCGAGCCGCTCCAGCGCCTCGGCGTCGCGCACCAGCACGCCTATCCCCGCGCCCTTGCCGACGCCGACCATGATCGACATCGGGGTCGCGAGGCCGAGCGCGCAGGGGCAGGCGACGATCAGGACGGAGACAGCCGCGACCAGCCCGTAGGCGTAGGACGGCTCGGGCCCGAACGCGGCCCAGACCGCGAAGGAGAGCGCGGCGACGGCGATGACCGCCGGCACGAACCAGCCCGCCACGGCGTCCGCCAGCTTCTGGATCGGCGCGCGCGAGCGCTGCGCGGCCGAGACCATCTGCACGATCCGCGCGAGCGTCGTGTCCTTGCCGACCCCGGTCGCCCGGACCGTCAGGCCGCCCGACTGATTGACGGTCCCGCCCGTCACCCGGTCGCCGACGGATTTGGCGACCGGCGTCGGCTCGCCCGTGACCATGGATTCGTCGACGTTCGACCGGCCGTCGAAAACCTCGCCGTCGACGGCGACCTTCTCTCCGGGACGCACGCGGATGAGGTCGCCGACCGCGATACGGTCGATCTCGACCTCCTCGTCGGAGCCGTCTGCGCGGACGCGGCGGGCGGTCTTCGGGGCGAGCCCCATCAGCGCGCGGATTGCCCCGGACGTCCGGTCGCGGGCGCGCAGCTCCAGCACCTGGCCGAGCAGCACGAGCACGGTGATCACCGCCGCCGCCTCGAAATAGACCGCGACCGCGCCGCCCGGGCCGCGGAAGGCGGCCGGAAAGGCGCCCGGCGCCAGCAGCGCCACGACGCTGTAGGCGTAGGCGACGCCGACGCCCATGGCGATGAGCGTGAACATGTTGAGGTTGCGCGTCTTCACCGAGGCCCAGCCGCGGGCGAAGAAGGGCCAGCCGGCCCACAGCACGACAGGCGTCGCGAGCGCGAACTGGATCCACGCCGAGACGGCCGACGGCACGAGGTGATGGACCGCCGGCACGAAATGCGCGCCCATTTCAAGCGCGAAGATCGGGACCGTCAGGGCGAGGCCGATCCAGAACCGCCGCGTCATGTCGGCGAGCTCGTGGTTCGGCTGAGCCTCGGCGGTGATCGTCTCGGGTTCGAGCCCCATGCCGCAGATCGGGCAGGAGCCCGGCCCGACCTGCCGGATCTCCGGATGCATCGGGCAGGTGAAGATCGCGCCGGGATCGACCGGTTCCGCGGCGGCGGGCTTCGGCGAGAGATAGCGGTCGGGATCGGCCTCGAACTTCGTCTTGCAGCCGCCGCAGCAGAAATACCGAGTCTCGCCGCCGACCTCCGAGACGTGCCGCGCGGTCGCGATCTCGACGGTCATGCCGCAGACCGGATCGACGGCCGTCGCCTGCCCGGCCTGACGACCGCCGCAGCACGCGCCGTGGCCGCCGGCGCCGTGCGAGTGGTGGTGGTGCGCGTGATCGGTCATCTGCGGCTTTCCTGCCTGATACCTGCCCCGGGTATCCCCGATCAGCCATATACCCCATGGGGGTACTCTTTCAAGCCGTCTCCAGCCGTCCGCCCGTTCACACCGCGCCAATGACCCAGAGCCAGCCGGAGACGGTGACGACGGAGATCGCGGTCGAGACCGCGACGGCGGCGGAGGCGGTAGGCTCGGCCACCTTGTAGCGGGCGGCGATCAGGTAGGCGTTGATGCCGCAGGGCATCGCCGCGAACAGCACAGCGACGCCCGCCCAGACCGGCG
The DNA here is from genome assembly GCA_902168115.1 of uncultured Methylopila sp. Classification (GTDB taxonomy): domain Bacteria; phylum Pseudomonadota; class Alphaproteobacteria; order Rhizobiales; family Methylopilaceae; genus Methylopila. The sequence continues at coordinate 21,213 of CABHPB010000030.1, forward strand.
GCACCGTCAGGATGTGGAAAGCGAGCAGCCAGACCAGGAAGGGATGGGCGATCAGCTTCAGCGCCGAGATCGAGGCGACCGCCCTGATGTCGCTGACGAAGCCGAAGCGCTTGAGCGCGAGCCCCATCGCGACCAGCGCACAGGGGCTCGCCGTCGCCGCCAGCTGGTCGACGAAGGATTTGACGGCACCGGTCGGCTTCATCCCAAGCCGCTGCGCGATCAGGCCCGCGACCAGCGCCAGGATGATCGGATGCGTGACGATTGTGCGCGCGAGCTTCTTCGCGATCTCGAGACCCTTGGCGTCGGCGCTCGCGGTCTCGATCAGGATCGCCGCTGCCGACATCATGATCGGCAGGTGGATCGCGAGCAGCAGGAACAGCGGGATCGCGCCGGCGTCGCCATAGACCTCGAGGATCAGCGGCACGCCGACAAGCACCGTGTTGGACTGTCCGGCCGAAAAGCCGTGGATCGCCGCCTCGCGCCGGTCCCGCCCGAAGACGCGCGTCGCGAGGATCATGGCGGCGAACCAGACCACCGCGACGCCGCCGAAATAAGCGATCCAGTAGCCCCACGGGTTGTCGGCGGGCGTCCCGCCTTCCGACAGGGTGCGGAAGATCAGCGAGGGCACCGCCAGCAGGAAGACATAGTCCGACAGCCCGTCGCCGGCGCGATTGCCGAGCAGCTTCAGCTGCCCGGCCAGCCAGCCGAGCCCGATCAGGCCGAAGGTCGGAAGGACGATGGAAAGAAGGTCGGACATGCGCGAGACCGACGCCTAGGGCCTCGCGCGCGAGCGGTCAATCTGCAAGGGTCGCAAGGATCCCCGCGACCCCTGCCGTCAGACCGAAACGCCCTCCGCCGTCACTTCGGCCTCAGGCTCCTCCTTGTCCTGGCTCGGCAGGTCGCCGCCATAGATGACGGCTTCGAACGCCCTCAGACGTTTGAAGATCGACAGCAGTTCCACGATCGTCGTCCAGGAGTTCACCAAGAACTGAAAGCTGTCGCGCACCTGCCCGAAGGCGTTGAGGATCTGCTGGAACGGACCAAGGGTAATTTTGGCGGTCACGACCGCGGGCACGAGGACGAAAAAGGGAAAAATATTGTCCGTTTGCAGATACGCGCTTCGAGCGACATTGAAATAAGCGTAGTGAAAATACAGTCGAAAGTAGTTCCTCCGCACGAGGTCGAACAGCTCTTTGACAGTCGGCGGCTGGGCGCGATCGGCGTGATCTTCGCCATAGACCAGCTCTTTCCGGTAAGCCGCCTCAACGCGCTGATTGCGGAAATGGAGCCCTGGCAGCTTGATGCCGACGAGCGCCAGAAAACCGGTGCCGAGCGCCGACCAGAGTATGGCGATGGTCACGAGCGGCTGCGGCACTTCGCCAAGCAGCGGCACCTCAGTGATCGGCGCGGAAAGCTTCACGAGGACCGGCAGGAAGGCGATCAAGGTCATGATCGCGTCGACGAACGAGACGCCAAGTCCTTCGGTGATGGTGGCGAAACGCATCGTATCGTCCTGGACGCGCTGCGAGGCGCCCTCGATGTGGCGCAGCCGCGGCCAGTGGCTCATGTAGAAGTCGTTCATCGCGGTGCGCCAGCGGAAGATGTAGTGGCTGACGAAGAACCGGACGACGACGTAGACGGCGATGTAGATCGCGAGGATGCCGCTGATGGAAATCAGATATCCATAGGCTTCCCATGCCGTGACCGGCCGGGTCTTGGCCATGGCGTCTTGCAGAAGGTTGTAGAAGGGTCCGTACCAAGCGTTGATCGCGACCGAGACTTGGACGGAAAAGTAGGTCACGAACAGGATGAAGGCGGAGCCGAGGATCGACCACCACTGCCAGGGATGTGGCTTCAGCGTCATCCAGGCCCCGGCGAATAGCCCGACGGACACGGCGTAGTAGATGTAAAACCAGACGAACGGGCCGCTGATGAAGAGCTCCGGACCGATCAGCGGCGGCGCGTCCGGCGCCGGATAGGCGAGACCGATCGCGCGTCCCCATTCCGAACCGCCGCCGTACCAGACGCCGATCGCGATCGCGCCCCAGAGCACGACCGACGAGAAGAACAGCCGGATCGGGTTCGGAAAGAAGGAATGGAACATGGGGCGGGGACGCCTTCGTCTGGAATGAGACGCGCGAGCGTTAGACGCCGGCGCCTGCGTCCGCAAGTTACGGGCGGTTAAGGCGGGCGGACCGCCTCAATCCATCTGGTAGGCCCAGCGAGACTTTTCGAAACGGCGGGCTTCGAGGTCGCGGGCCTCGATCATGTGGTAGGTCGTGCCGTCGCCCTTGCCGTCGGAGGCGATGCGGCGCGTGCCGCCATAGAACTCGCCGCCATAGGCGAAGATCTGGCGCCAGCGCGTGACGCCCGGCGTCTCGATCCAAACCCCGTCCATCTCCTGCTCGACGTCGCCCTGGATCGGGTTCGGCCAGCCGCCGAGCCAATCGCCGAAATAGCCGGCTTCCGGCGGCTTCTCGTGGCCCTCGAAGGAAGGCGCGCGTGGGGTGTATTCGCCGTCGCCGCCTTGGAACCACGCCCAGATCCGCTTCCAAGGCTCGCTTTGCATCGGCATGGCGGTCTTCCAGTGGTGCGGGACCGAAAACGCCGAGAACGGGACGAGCGTCTCGGCAAGGGCGAGGCTCGCCCATCTAGCGTCCTGCCCCAGCCCATATGAGCCGACCTCGTCATGCATCCGGACCAGCGCCTCGGGGAGCGGCCTTCGCTTCAGGGCCGCGGCTGGCCGGTCGTGCCAGAACAGCGCTGGCGTCTCGGCGAGCCCCTCCCCCGAAATGTCCTCGAAGACGCTGAGCAAGCCGGTCCTGGGCAGCACCGGATCAAAGCCCGGCTCCATGCTCATCGCGGCGAGGTCGATCTGGGCGACAAAGCCGAGCGGAAAGGGGTTTTGGTACGCTTGCGCGCGAAGCTCCGCAGCCGGCTTGAGGCGATCGACCTCCCATTGCGCGATGCGCCTCTGATGCGGCTCGAGCGGGCCGTCAACTTGGCTCTGCATCGTCGCGGCCGTCTGCCTGGCGAAATCGAGCGCGTTCAGGGCGCGGTTGGCGGGGTCCGGATAGGGGCCGCGCATCGGCCAGGCGAAGTCGTCCGGAAGGTCGGGGATACCGCCCATCTTGCTGGCGCCGGGCGGCAGGGCGTCGTCGGACGCCTGAACGCGGAGGAAAAGGAGCGCCGGCCGAACGCTTTTCGCGATCGCGTCCACACAGGACGAGAGGCCGGCGCGCTGGAGCGATGCGCGAAGGTCGTCGACGGTCCGGAAGGCGGTCACGATGGTTCCCGACTGGTGCGGCTGGCGACGACGCAGGCCGGCGCGCCGCCGAGCATGGCCGCGCACCATGTCATCGCGATCTCGCTTGGGCGAGCGGTGATGGCCGGCTCAGTCGAAATCGTCGCGGATCAGACGACCGACATGCAGATGGTCGATCCGTAGCACGCGGATGCGCGCCCGGCCGACGGCGAGCCGCCCGATCGCGACGGCGCCGATGGCGAGCGCGCCGATCGCCGCGGTCCCGATCGCGAGCGCCGCGACCGCGCCGAGCCCGTTCGTTTGCGCGCGCAGTGCGACGTCGCGGGACGGCTGGACGTCAGGTTCGACGCGCGGTGCCCGCGGCGCCCTCACGGCTCACGCCTCCAGCAGGCGCCGCGCGATGACGTGGGCCTGGATCTCGGCCGCGCCCTCGAAGATGTTGAGGATGCGGCTGTCGCAGAGCACGCGGGAGATCTGGTACTCGAGCGCGAAGCCGTTGCCGCCGTGAATCTGCAGCGCGTTGTCCGCCGCCGCCCAGGCGACGCGCGCCGCGAGCAGCTTGGCCATGCCGGCCTCGAGGTCGCAGCGGATGTCCTGGTCCTTCTCGCGCGCAGCGAAGTAGGTGATCTGGCGGGCGATCTGCACCTCGACCGCCATCATGGCGATCTTGTCGGCGACGCGCGGGAAGTCCGCGAGCGGCTTCTTGAACTGGATACGCTCCTCGGCGTAGCGCAGGCCGATGTCGAGCGCCGACTGGGCGACGCCGACCGCGCGCGCCGCGGTCTGGATGCGCGCGGACTCGAAGGTCTTCATCAGCTGCTTGAAGCCCTGGCCCTCGACGCCGCCGAGCAGGTTTTCGGCCGGAACCTCGAAGCCGTCGAAGGAGATTTCGTACTCCTTCATGCCGCGATAGCCCAGAACCTCGATCTCGCCGCCGGACATGCCCTTGGCCGGGAACGGATCCTCGTCGGTGCCGCGCGGCTTTTCCGCGAGCAGCATCGAGAGGCCCCGGTGGCCGGGCTCGTTCGGGTCGGTGCGGACCAGCACGGTCATCAGGTCGGCGCGGACCGGATGGGTGATCCAGGTCTTGGCGCCGTTGACCGTGTAGGTCTCGCCCTCGCGCGCGGCGCGGGTCTTCAGGCTCGCAAGGTCGGAGCCGGTGTTCGGCTCGGTAAAGACGGCGGTCGGAAGGATCGAGCCGTCGGCGAGCTTGGGCAGGTATTTCTGCTTCTGCTCCTCGGTGCCGCCGCCGAGGATCAGCTCGGCCGCGATCTCGGAGCGCGTGCCGAGCGAGCCGACGCCGATATAGGCGCGGGAAAGCTCCTCGGAGACGACGCACATCGCCTCCTTGCCCATGCCGAGGCCGCCGAACTCCTCCGGGATGGTGAGGCCGAAGACGCCGAGGTCGGACAGCTTCTGGATGGTCTCGAGCGGGATGTAGCTGTTGGCTTGGTGCCAGGCGTGAGCGTAGGGGGTGACCTCGTCCTCGGCGAAGCGGCGCATCTCGTCGCGGAACTGGACCAGCGTCTCGTCGAGCGCGGGGTCGCCGAAGCCGAAGCGCCCGTCCGCCTTGCGGATCAGGGCGACGAGGCTCGCGCGGGCTTCCGGCGTGCCTCCCTCGGCGATGAGCTCGGCCGCGGCCTCGCCCAGAATCTCCGCCGGGCGTCCTGGCTTCAGACCCAGATCCTGCGCGCGGACGATCTCGCCCTGGTTCATCGGCACGCCGCCGATCAGCTGGGCGAGATACTCGGCCGCGCCGACCTTCAGGATCGCTTCTTCGATCTCGCCGTAGCGGCCCTCGGCCGCGAGCCGGTCTCCCCAGTGACTGAGCTCGCGCAGCGCCATGCGGTAGGTCGCGAACCAGGCGAGGCCGTGGCCGGCGCGTTGCTCGCGGTCGAGCGCGGCGCTGTCGATCTTGCCGTCCTTCACCACCTTGGCGCGCACCGCCGCGGTCGCTTCGGCGAGCAGCGTGTCGAGAGCGGGAAGCACGGCCTGAAGACGGCCCGCCGGCGACTCGGTCGTGGCGGCGGTGGCGGCTTGGGCGGTCATAGGGATCGTCTCCGGAAATGGCGCGAACAGCCACAATCCTCGTCCGGCAGGAGGAACTGCCGGATCAAGCGGGCCGTCTGGGCGTCTCCGTTTCATCCTCCCCATCGGGCGGCTCCGCCGCAATGCACCCTTCGGCGGACGCCGGCGGCGGCGCGGCGCCGCTCGCGAGCGCGACGCCAAGGGCCGCGAGCGCCATGCCGCAGAGCTGGACGAGGCCGAGCGTCTCGCCGAACAGGAGGTACGCCTGCACGGCCGCGACCGGGGGCACGAGGTAGATGAGCGCCGCCACGCGCGACACCTCGCCGCGTTCGATCATGACCAGCATCAGGAGAATGGCGACGATCGACAGCACGATCACCGACCAGGCGAGCGAGGCGAAGGCAGGCCATGTCGCGTCGAAGCGCCATTCGCCGAACAGCGAGACCACCGGCGCCGTGACGATCAGCGCGCCGACATACTGGCCGATCGCGAGCGTGCGCGGATCGGCGCCGGCGAGGGAGCGCTTCTGGTGGAGCGTGGCCGCGGTCACCGCGACCATGGCGAGAACGTTGACCGCGATCGGCAGCAGCGCCGCGGCGAGCGCCCCGGCGCCGGCGAGCTTCGGCGCGACCACGGCCGCGACGCCGACGAAGCCGACAGCGACGCCGAGCCAGCGCCGCGCGTCCAGTCGTTCGCCAACCAGCGGGCCGGCCGCGAGCGCGGTGAACAGCGGCTGAAGGGCCGCGATGAGGGCCGAGACGCCGGCCGGCACGCCATGGGCGATCGCCCACCACACGCCGCCGAGATAGACCCCGTGCAGCAGCGCGCCGTTGATCCCCGCCGCGATCCACTCGCGCCCGCTGCGCGGCCAGCGCGCCCCCAGCAGCACCGCGAGCGGCGCGAGCACGGCGATCGCCGCGACGTAGCGCAGCGCGAGGAAAGCGAGCGGATCGGCGTGCGGCGCGGCGTATTTCGCGACGATCCAGCCGGTCGACCAGATCAGCACGAAGGCCGCGGGCATCAGGAGTGCGGACATGGACGCGCCTTGGCGCGGGACGCGCCGGCCGCGACTAAAGGCGGCCCCAGGCTGATTTCTCAAGCGAAAATCCGTGATGCCGGCATAACCGGATGCGATCGGGCGCGGCATTCTGGCGCCGCGATACGGGCGAGGCGGGGGACTCCACGCGCGCCATTATCGCGCTACCTTTCCGCCACATGATATCGCGTCCTCGCGACCTCTTCCGACGCATCCTGCCGATCACCTGGGACGTCTTGCGCCGCTTCGAAGCGCATTACGGCTGGGCCATCGCGGCGCATGTCGCCATGTCCGCGCTGCTCGCGATCTTTCCGTTCCTGATCTTCGTGACGGCGCTCGCGGCGTTTCTCGGCGCCGGAGAGGCGTCCGCCTCGATCGTCCACCTGATCTTCGACACCTGGCCGCCGGGCGTCGCCGGCCCGCTCGCAGGCGAGGTCGACAAGGTGCTGACGACGCCGCGCGGCGGCGTGCTGACGATCGGCGTGCTGCTGACGCTCTGGGTCACGTCTTCGGCGGTGGAGTCGCTCCGGATCGCGCTCGGGCGCGCCTACGATTCGCCGACGTCCAAGCCGGTGTGGCTGTCGCGGCTGCAGAGCATGTGGTTCGTGGTGCTCGGCGCCTTCGGGCTCGTGGCCGTGGCTGTTTTAATCGTGCTGTGGCCGGTGATGTGGAAGCTTGCGCTGTCGATCGTGCCGGCGCAGGTCGCCGGCCAGCTGTCCGCATTCGAGCTGGTCAGCGACCTGCTGCGCTACGCCCTGACGGTGGTGGTGCTCGGCCTCGCGCTCACCGCCGCGCATCTGTGGCTGCCGGGCGGGCGGCGCTCGATCCGCTCGGTGCTGCCGGGCGTCGCCTTCACCATCGTCGTCTGGCTGCTCGGGGCGACGCTGTTCTCGGTCTACCTCTCGCATTTCGCGAACTACGCCTCGACCTATGCGGGCCTTGCCGGCGTCATGACCGCGATCGTGTTCCTGAACGCGAGCGCCGCCCTGTTCATTCTCGGCGGCGAGGTCAACGCGGCGCTCGCCGCGCGCAAGCTCGCCAAGGCCAAGGCGCTCGCCGAGGACTCGCTCGCCCACCTGAACGCCGCCTCGCCGCGCCCGGCCTGAGCGCATCGCATCGCGGACAATGCTTTTTCGGCGCGGCGCCTGACGCGCGCCACGCTCGCCCTATGTCGCGCCGAGACGCGGACGCGCCGAGATCGGTCGCTCCGCCCCTTCGGAACACTTGAGGAGATTCGCCATGAAGCGTACCGGCAGCGCCGTCTGGAAAGGCCCCATCAAGGAAGGCGGCGGGACGGTCTCCACGGAGAGCGGCGCGCTCGACGCCCTGCCCTACTCGTTCTCCAAGCGCTTCGGCGACGAGAAGGGCACCAATCCGGAAGAGCTCATCGGCGCCGCGCACGCCTCCTGCTTCTCCATGGCGCTGTCGCTGATGCTCGGCCAGGAAGGCTTCACCCCCGACGAGCTCAGCGCGACCTCGGCCGTCTCGATCGAGCAGCAGGGCGGCGGCTTCACCATCACCACCATCGACCTCAAGGTCGTCGGCAAGGTGCCGGGGATCGACGAGGCGAAGTTCACCGAGATCGCCACCAAGGCCAAGGAAGCCTGCCCGGTCTCCAAGGTGCTGAACGCAAAGATCAACTTCGAGGCCTCGCTCGGCTGAGCGACGTACGCCTTCCGAGCTTCTCCCTCCCCTTGCAAAAGGGAGGATAAGGGTGGGGATGGTTCAGGACTAAGCGAAGTCCTCGGGCGTCGAGCTCCATGCCCGGCGCTCCCCACCCGACCCCCTCCTCGGAGAGGGGAGAGATCCGGAAAGGGCTGAGCCCAAGCCTGCCTGACCGCCTTTCAGCCCCCCGGCGTCATCTGCGTCGCGCCAGCCGCACCTTCATGCGGCGCTTGATGCCAGCCTCGATCGCGCGGATGCGCGCCTCGTGGCGCGTCCAGAAGCGGGCGTTGTCGGCGGCCGTATGCTTGCCCGGCCGCCAGCCCAGATAGGGCCCGGCATATTTGACCCGTTCGGCGGCGGACGAGAGTGGCTTCTCGCCCGGAAGATCGTGGATCGCGACGACCGCCGGCGCGACGCCGTCCGCGAGCGGCGAGCCGAGCCGCGCGAGGTAGCCCTTGGCCCGCAGGCAGTATTGCGCGGACAGCGGCGACATGACCTCCGCGCCGTGGCCGGCGCGATACTTCATCAGCGCGCGGCAAAGATCGCCGTTCGCGAGCTTCCAGGCGCCGGCGAGATAGCGCACGGCGTAGCGCGCGTTGGTCTCCGGATCGAACAGGTCGAGCGCTCCGCCGCGATGGCCGAGCATCTCGGCGGTCGCGGGCCGGATCTGCATCAGGCCGATCTCCCCGACGCCGCCGACGGCGGAGGGGTCGAACCCTGTCTCGACGAAGGCGACGGCCTCTGCGACCTCCGGCGGCAGGCCGCGCGCCTCGGCGGCGCGGCGCACGATCGCGATGGTGAGGGCGCGCGCGGCCGCCGGATCAGGCGAGACGACGGGCGCGGCGGTCGCAGACGTCTCCGCCCGGCACGCGCCATGCGCCGACAGCGTCAGCGCGGCGAGGATCGCCAGATGTTTGAGCGCCACGCCCCGATCTCCACAGGTGCCCGGGCTGAGCATAGCCCGGCAATCCTGAACGGAGACTCACGAAAGAGCGCGAGAGCCTCGCGCGCCGCTCAGAACGTCACCTTCGGCGGCGCCTGGTTCTCCTGCGCGGTCTCGAAGGTCGCCATCGGCTTGGCTTCCGGATAGAGCCACGAGGCGATCCAGCGGCCGGGGAAGGTGCGCAGCTCGGTGTTGTAGGCCTGGACGGCAGCGATGTAGTCGCGGCGGGCCACGGCGATGCGGTTCTCGGTGCCTTCGAGCTGCGACTGCAGCGCGAGGAAGTTCTGGTTGGACTTCAGGTCCGGATAGTTCTCCGACACCGCGAGCAGGCGGCCGAGCGCGCCCGAAAGCTGCTGCTGGGCCTCCTGGAACTTCTTCACCGCCTCGGGGTCGGTGAGCTTGGAGGCGTCGATCGTCACCTTGGTCGCGTTGGCGCGCGCCTCGACCACCTCGGTCAGCACCTTCTCCTCCTGCCGCGCAAAACCCTTCACGGTCTCGACGAGGTTCGGGATGAGGTCGGCGCGGCGCTGATACTGGTTCTGCACCTCGGACCAGCGGGCCTTGGCGCTTTCCTCGAGCGTCGGCACGCGGTTGATCGCGCCGCACCCGGCGAGCGAGAGCGTCGCTGCGACGAGAGCCGCGAGCGCGAGCAGCCGGCGAAACGGCGCGGTGAGAGCCAAGGTCATGAAACGCATCCCCGTTACGGGCGCAAAGCGCAGCGCCTGTCGCGCCCAAGGTCGAACCTGCGGGCCGATTGTCAAGCGCAGGGCCGCGCCGGCCCGGTGAACCGCGAATGAACGCGCCGGCCATGATGCGTTCAGCGACGGGCCACTAGCTTCGACATCGTTCGAGGCTGAAGTCCCCGCCCGAAAGGCGCCGGATCGGATTCCCGCCCCTCTCCGCTCCGGATCCTCGAACACCGCCCGGTCGTTGGGAAACGGCCGGGCGTTTTCTTTTTTTCAAGGCGCGAACGGTAGTCTTCCGTCGGGTCGCCAGACCCGGCCGGGGCGATGCGCCATGCATGATCCGTCAGCGCTGCTCTACGCCGCCTGCCTCTACTTCGTCGCGCCCGTCGCGCTGGCGAGGGTGCTGCTGAGGGCGAGTTGGCGCTCGGTCCTGATCGCCTATGCGATCTGGTACGGCGCGCTGTTCCTGTTCGGGCTGTCCGCCGCGCCGCGCGTCGCCGAGGCGCTCGGCTGGATGATGATCCTCGCCATGTTCCTCACGATCCCGGCCGTGCCGGTCATCGTCCTGCTGCTGCGGCTCGCGCGCGTTCGCTGAACGCGCCCTCCCGCCGCGGCGGCCTTGTCAAATGAACGATCGATGAACCGCGCAGCCATGAGGCGTTCAGGCCGGGCTCTCTAATGTCGTGATGCTTCGAGGTTGATCCCTCGCCCGAAAGGCGCCGGCGCGGATTCCCGCCCCTCTCCGCTTCCGGATCCTCGAAGACCGCCCGGCCGCTGGGGATGCGGCCGGGCGTTTTCGTGTGATACGCCTAAATCCCAGCAATCTCGGACGCACGTCGGATGCGGACAATCGGCGTAGATCTCGCAGCTCAGCCTAAGAAGACTTGGACAGCGTCAATCATTTGGACCGGGAATTCGGCTCAGGTTGTGAGCGTGAACGGCGAATGCAGCAATGATGAAATCATCGATGCATCTCGATCGGCAGACAAAGTTGGCATCGATTGCCCGCTGGGATGGCCAGATCCATTTGTTAATTTTGTAGTCGATCATCGGAAACTTGAGTTTAGGATCGACCAGAAAATCGACGGCTGGAGATCGGATTTACTTTATCGTCGAACAGACACCGCCGTGCGGCGAGCTACTGGTCTTATTCCGCTCAGTGTGTCCGCCGACAAGATTGCCCACCTTGCTATTCGGTGCGCCGGTTTACTCTCGCAAATGACGGAATCTGGCTTAGCCGTCGACCGCAGCGGATTAACAGGCTTGATAGCGGAAGTTTATCCCGCGGCGTCGCTTAAGCGATGGGCTTTCAAGTACAAGAGTTACAAGAACGAAAAGAAACTCGGTGCTCTAAGCACCATGTTTGACCGGCTGAAGGATGCTGCGCCCTGGCTTGCATTTGGTACATTCGATGAGATTTGCCGAAGCAACGATGATGCTTTCGACGCTGTTATCGCGGCAATGACCGCGCGTGCTGTCGCGATTGGCCTGACGACGCCTCCCGATGAAGAATCCATAGCGCTTGCAAGGCTGGAAGGTTGGATATGTCTTCCGGCTCAGGATTCATTTCAGAGGCTGGTCGGATAACAGCCGGGCGTTTTCACGTCCGCGTTCCCGGCAGGCCGGACCAGCGGCGCGAGCGATTGCAACTCGTTCCAGACTGGACCTATATGACGCCCATGATCGGGCGCAGGATCAGGACGGCGACGTTGACGTCGGAGGCCTTTGCGGGCCTCAGCGACCACGCGCGCCTGCCGTCGCGGTTCCATGCGCGGCTGTCGGCGACCGCGAGCCGACTTCGGGACTAGCGCGGCCGCTGCCGGCCGACCGGACCCCGAACAATGATCGCTAGATTTCGAGGCGAATGATGAGCGCCGCTCCCAATTCTTCCGCTCCCAAGACCCTGTACGACAAGATCTTCGACGACCACGTCGTCGACCGCCAGCCGGACGGCTCCGTGCTGCTCTACATCGACCGCCACCTCATCCATGAGGTGACGAGCCCGCAGGCCTTCGAGGGGCTGCGCACCTCCGGCCGAAAGGTCCGCGCGCCGCACAAGACGCTGGCGGTCGTCGACCACAACGTGCCGACCTCCGACCGGTCGCTGCCGAATCCCGACCCGGAAAGCGCCGCGCAGATCGCGGCTCTCGCCGAGAACACGAAGGAGTTCGGCGTCCAGTACTATGACGAGTTCGACCGCCGGCAGGGCATCGTCCACGTCGTCGGCCCCGAGCAGGGCTTCACCCTGCCCGGCACGACCATCGTCTGCGGCGACAGCCACACCTCGACGCATGGCGCGTTCGGGGCGCTGGCGCACGGCATCGGCACGTCCGAGGTCGAGCACGTGCTCGCGACCCAGACGCTGATCCAGACCAAAGCCAAGAACATGCAGATCGTCGTCGACGGTCAGCTGCCCGAGGGCGTCGGCGCCAAGGACGTCATCCTCGCCATCATCGGCGAGATCGGCACCGCGGGCGGCACCGGCTACGTCATGGAATACGCCGGCGAGGCGATCCGCTCGCTGTCGATGGAAGGCCGCATGACGGTCTGCAACATGTCGATCGAGGGCGGCGCCCGCGCCGGCATGATCGCGCCTGATGAAAAGGCCTACGACTTTCTCGAGGGCCGCCCGATGGCCCCGACGGGCGAGGCCTGGGACGCCGCGCGCCGCTACTGGGACACGCTGCACACCGACGAGGGCGCGCATTTCGACCGGATCGTCCGTCTCGACGGCGCCAACCTGCCGCCCATCGTCTCCTGGGGCACGAGCCCGCAAGACGTCGTCTCGGTGACGGGGCTGGTGCCCGATCCCGAGGCCGCGAGCGACGAGGGCAAGAAGGCCGCGATCAGGCGCGCGCTGCAGTATATGGGTCTGACCGCCGGCACGAAGATCACCGACATCGCGCTCGACCGCGTCTTCATCGGCTCCTGCACCAACGGCCGCATCGAGGATCTTCGCGCCGCCGCCAAGGTGGTCGAGGGCAAGACCGTCAACGGAAACGTCAACGCCATGGTTGTTCCGGGCTCGGGCCTCGTGAAGGAGCAGGCAGAGGCGGAAGGCCTCGACAAGATCTTCCGCGCCGCCGGCTTCGACTGGCGCGAGCCGGGCTGCTCGATGTGCCTCGCCATGAACCCGGACAAGCTGGCCCCCGAGGAGCGCTGCGCCTCGACCTCGAACCGCAACTTCGAGGGCCGTCAGGGCTTCCGCGGACGCACGCACCTCGTCTCGCCCGCCATGGCGGCGGCCGCGGCGATCGCCGGAAAGTTCGTCGACATCCGCGAGTGGCGGTGACGATGGCCGGCGGAGACCTCGTTCTCCGCCGTCTCGGCCAGGCCGACGTCGAGCGGCTCGCGCCGCTCGTCGCCCTTTATGCGGGCGCGCTGCTCGGGCGAGAGCCCGACGCGCCGGACGAGCCTTACGTCTCCAGACTGATGGCCGAGCCGGTCGTCGAAATCGCCGGGGCCGAGCGCGCCGGCGAGCTGGTCGGCTTCGCGCTCTACTACGATCTGCCGGAAGCGATCTCGGGCCGCCGCGCGGGCCAGCTCGACGACCTGTTCGTCCGGCCCGAGGCCCGCGGCGGCGGAATCGCGCAGGCGCTCATCGACCATGTGGTCGCGCAGGGCGAGGCGCGCGGCTGGATCCATCTGCGCTGGATGGTCCCCAATGACAGCCCGGCCGGCGCGCTCTACGACCGGATCGCCGAGCGCGCGCCCTGGCGGAACTACGTCATCCGCATCGATCCGGCCATGAAGTGGTGACGTCAAAGCGCCCGGGCCTTTTGACCCGGGCGCTCGACGTTCAAGCGTAATAAGCTCGGTCCGTGTTAGCGGCCGATATACACGCCCGGACCGTTGTCACGGCGCTCGACATAACGATCACGCCCGTCGCGATAGACGCGGCGATCGTCGTCGCACACGCGCTCCTTGGTGATGACGGTCTTGTTGTTCTTGATGACGCGCTTCTCGACCATGCGGCAGTCGCGGTCGGGGCCAGCGCCGATCACGACGGACTGGGCGCCCGCGGGCGCAACGGCGGCGCCGAGGCTCAGGGCGACAGCGGTCGACAGGATCAGGGTCTTCATGGGACTCTCCTGTGCTTTCGTCACGCTCTCTCGACGACCACTTGGGTCGCGACGCTGAAAAAGCGTGGAGTTCGAGCGAACTTCGGATCACGCGCAGCAGTGCGCGCAAGAGCGGTTCGCATTCGGTTCGCGGCCCTGCAGGCCCCCTACTGACGGGGTCGCGACGCGCAAAAATGCGCTGCCGGCGACGCGGCTACTGCAGAATCAACGACGCGCGCGCGCCGTCGTTCCATCTTTTTCGAGATTCGTCCGGCGAACTCAGTCGAAGCGCGTGCAGCGCGCGACGCGGTTCTGCTCCTTCGGCCAGCCGCGCGCATCCTGCGCGAAGGCGACACGGCAGACCGCGGTTGGCCGGACCGGCTGGTAATAGACGCGCGGAACCGGGCGCTCGTAGACGCGCTCGCGCGTGCGATACGGAGCGTCGGCGGCCTCGGCCGGGGACGCGCAGATCGCGAAAGCCGCAGCCGTCGCCGCCAGAACGATGCCGGTACGGATCATCGTCGTCACCTCACTCAAGCGCAGGCTCACGCCCGCCGTCATGGCGCAAGTCTAGCAAACGCGGCCGCGTCTTGCTGCCGCCTTGTCGCGGCCTCGCCATTTCACGGACCGATATGGCGCCGCGGACACGAAAAAACGCCCGGCTCGCTGGAGCCGGGCGTTTCATCACTGCAATGTCGGACCGATCAGCGGATCCGGACGCCGATGCCGACCGCCGGCGCGCGACGGCGCGGGCCGACGACGACGCGCTCACGGTACACCGGGCGCGAGCACTGCTGGGTGGTGGTGACGCGCTTGACGCCGTTCTTGAAGACCACCTTCTTCACCGTGCGGCAGGCGACGTCGGTGGTGGCCGCCGGGGCGACGATCACGCCGTGGGTGGCGATCGGGGCGGCGCTGGCCGGGCTCATCGCGAAAGCGCCGAGGATGGCCGCAGCGCCGGTGGCGAGAAGGAAAGTCCGCATGTCACGTTCTCCTGAAACTTTTCTTTTGGTCCGAGCGATCGACGCACGCCGGGGTCCGCTAGATGCGACGCCCGACTTGAACCGAGCCTGAAATCGACGTTCATGACGCATTCACGCCGCCATTGCGACGCAAACGAGCGGATCGCCATCTAGGGCCCACGACGTGTTCGTCGAGTCGCCGGCCCTTGCGGCGTCCGGTAAATCCAACGCACGCATGACCGCCGCCCTGCGCCCGACGCAATTAAAGCCGACCACAGCCGGGCGCTTGATCGACGCGCGAGACAGGAGGATGTTGGTCTTGGATAAAGCGCGGGTCAGTTCGATGTTGGGGGCGTCGGGAGCTGCGATGAAATTCTTGAACGGTGCGTCCTGGAGGGCCGTCGGCGCTCCGGCGGCGACCGGCTGGTCCGATCTCAAGGCGCCGAGCCTCGCCGACATCGAGAAACTGGCCGACGAGGCCATGAGCCGGCTGCCCGAGACGTTTCGCGACCTCTCGGAGGGCGTCGTGGTGCGCGTCGACGACTTTCCGTCCGACGAAGTGATGGTGGAGCTCGGGGCGGAAACCGAGTTCGACCTGCTCGGCCTGTTCACCGGCGTCGGACTGTCGCAGGCGGACTCCGGTCTTCGCACCGGCCAGATGCCCAACATCGTGCATCTCTACAGGCGGCCCATTCTTGACTACTGGGCCGAGCACGAGGAGACGCTCGGGGCGATCGTGACCCACGTCCTCGTCCACGAGATCGGCCATCATTTCGGCCTGTCCGACGCCGCCATGGAGGCGATCGAGGCCGAAGCCGCGGCCGTGGAGGGCTGAGCGGGCCGTTCTTGATCGCCGGGCGCGTCGGCGCCACCTAGAGGACAGCGCCGACGCGGCGCCGAGCCAAGGGAGGCCCGCTTCATGCCGAGCGACCGCGAGTCATCAGACAGGGCGCGGGTGCTGCGCGACTTCTGGCCGACGATCAGGCGCGTCGCGCGCAACATCCCGTTCGCGGAAGACGCCATCGCGGCCTATTACTGCGCCATGGACCGAGAGACTCCTGGCCATGTGCGGCTCGCGCTGATCGCGGCTCTCGCTTATTTCGTGACGCCGGTCGACGCCATGCCGGACTTCCTGCCGCTGATCGGTTTCGCCGACGATGCGAGCGTCCTCGCGGCTGCTCTCGCCAACGTGCGCCTGCACATGAAGGACCGGCACCGGGACGCGGCGCGCCGCGCGCTCGAGGACGAGGAATTCGGCGAGGCGCGCTGAACGGCGGCGCCGGAATACCGGTTTCCCCCAGCGTTCCGCCGCCCGCGCACGAATGTGTTGACTATGTCCTAATCGTGCGCTTTTTGTGCCGGTCTTGATGACGGGCGGTCCGCCGCGCGTCGCCACGGGGACCACGGGGCATGCTGAAACGGCCCGTCGTGCACGCTGGCGTCTTCGCACTGGTCGCGCTCTCGGGAGCGGCGATCGCGCAGGCAGCCCAGCAGCCGACCTACTCGCGATCGACAGCTGATCGCGAATGCCTCGCCCGGGCGATGTATTTCGAGTCCAACAAGTCTTCGGAAGACGGCATGCTCGCCGTCGGCACGGTCGTCGCCAATCGCCTGAAGTCGGGCCGCTACGGCGGGACCTTCTGCAGCGTCGTCGGCCAGCGCGGCCAGTTCGCGGCGGGCGTCCTGTCGCGCGGCATGGGCGGCGAGGCCGCTGCGCGCGCGCGCCGGGTGGCAGAGGCGGTCATGGCCGGCCATCGCCATCCCGCGGTTCAGGAAGCGATGTTCTTCCACACCGCCGGGCTGCGCTTCGGCTACGGCAACATGCACTACCTCACGGTCGCCGGCGGCAACATCTTCTACGAGAAGCGCAGCGCGCGGAATGCGCAGGCGGCCCGCGCCAACGCCCTTTCGATGGCCAGGGCCTATGCGAAGGCCGGCGTCGACCGCGCCGCCGCCGCCCCGGTGCTCGCCGCGGCGCTGCGGCGGAAAGCCCTGGAAAGCCCCGTCGTGCTCGCGCGTGTCGTTCAGCAGCAGCCCTTGGCGGCCGAAGTCCGCTTCGGGGACGCGCCGCTTGAGTCCTCCTCGTTCACGCTGGCTTCGGCCTATCGAGGCTCCGACGCCGGCACGCCGGCCGCGAACAGCGCGCTCGCCGCCGTCGCGGCGCTCGCTCCGAAAAAAGCCGGCGGACAGCGCGTCATCTCGCCCGCCGCGACGGTCCAGGCGGCGATGACGCCGATGCTCGGCTCCGCTCATGAGGCGAAGCCGAACCCGATGGCGAACTACGTCGTCGCCATGGCCTGGTCGGCCTTCGACTGACCGCTCACGCGGCGTCGCCCGCGGCGAACTTTTCCACACACTGACTTCGTTCCTGCGACCGGTTGGCGCACTCCCGCGCGCGCCGGGCGGCGCCGATCAGCGTGATCGATGGAGCGCGCCGCGATTGCGCCCAATATGGCGGGCGTGTGACGACGTAGTCGACGCCGACGTGGCACTATGAGCCTCCCGCCGAAAGCTTTTTTGCACAAGCACTCAATAGTAATTGCTTCGATGAAGCGAAGATCGAAACAATCCGTAATACCAACAGACCACTGTGATATTAGTGATTTAGGCGAAATTCGGGCATCATCGATACGCGTTGCTCCGCATTGACTATTTGTTAACCATCTTGCTCTTCGCTGATCCCGTCAGGCGGCCGGTTCCTCCATACGATCCGGCTGCTCTCTCGGGGACTGCGAAAAGAGAATGAACTACCGACTGCTGACGCGCGCGGCGCTCGCATCCGTGCTCGTCCTCACCGGCGTCTGCGCCGCCGAAGCCGGCCGGCGCGCCGCCAAGGGGTCGTCGCTCACCGACGTCGAGTGCATGGCGCGCGCCATGTACTTCGAATCCAACCGCACGCGCGAAGACGGCATGCTCGCCGTCGGCACCGTGGTGGCGAACCGCCTCGAGTCCGGCCGCTACGCCCAGACCGTGTGCGGCGTCGTCGGCCAGACGAGCCAGTTCGCGCCCGGCGTGCTCTCGCGCCGCATGGCCGAGAAGAAGCCGGCGGAAAAGGCGCGCCAGGTCGCCGAGGCCGTCCTCAACGGGCTGCGCCACCCCGCCGCGGGCGGCGCGATGTTCTTCCACACCGCCAACGTGCCGTTCCGCAACGACGACAAGGACTACGTCCTCGTCTCGGGCGGAAACGCCTTCTACCGCTGGAACCGCGGCGGCGACGGCGAGGCCGCCAAGGCCAATCTCGCATCGCTGTCGCGCGCCTTCGCCGACGCCGAGGACGAGCGCCGGATCGGGGTGCGCGTGGTCGCGAAGGTCGTCCCGCAGAATCCGGACGACGCGCCGGTGCTTAAGGTCGCGGCGCTGCCGGCGCCCGACGCGGTCGCGCCGCTCGCGCCGCAGGTCGAGGTCAGCGAAACCCGGCCGGACGTCGCGCCCTCCGCGGCGCCGCAGACGATCCAGGTCGCGGCCGCGGAGGTTTCGCAGGGCCGCGTCGCGCAGGAGATCGTCGACGACCGCGGCGCGCTGTCGAAGGCGCTCGCCTTCCGCGGCGAACCCGTCCGCACCCCCGCCGCGAGCGAGGCGCTTTCGGTCGTCATGTCGCTCGCGCCGCAGGGCAGGAGCGCCGGCGAGGCGCGGCGCGTCATCGCGCCCGCGACGCCGGTCTACGCCTCCGCGGCGCCGATCTTCCGCAAGCGTGAGGATGCGACGCCGAACCCGATGGCCAACTTCGTCGTGGCGCAGGCCTGGTCGGGCTTCGACTGAGGGTTTTGGCTTTCGTCCTCCGACGATTCGCTCATTGCGGCGCCGCACACGTGAGCTAAGACGTGGGGCTTGAGGGGCGTCGCCGGCCGTGCGCGCCCGTCCTGTCCCAGGCGGAGCTCGAAAAATGGCCGACAAGCCCTGGCTGTTCCGGACCTATGCGGGTCATTCGACGCCCGAGGCCTCGAACCGCCTCTACAAGTCGAACCTCGCCAAGGGTCAGACGGGCCTGTCGGTCGCCTTCGACCTGCCGACCCAGACCGGCTACGACCCCGACCACGTGCTGTCGCGCGGCGAGGTCGGCAAGGTCGGCGTGCCGGTCAGCCATCTCGGCGACATGCGGGCGCTGTTCGACGGCATCCCGCTCGACAAGATGAACACGTCGATGACGATCAACGCGACGGCGGCCTGGCTGCTGTCGCTCTACGCCGCGCTCGCCGAGGAGCAGGGCGCGGACCGCTCGGCGCTGAACGGCACGACGCAGAACGACATCATCAAGGAATATCTGTCGCGCGGGACCTACGTGTTCCCGCCGGCGCCCTCGCTCAGGCTGATCCGCGACGTCATCCTCTTCACCACGAAGGAGATGCCGAAGTGGAACCCGATGAACGTCTGCTCCTACCATCTGCAGGAAGCCGGGGCGACGCCGACGCAGGAACTCGCCTACGCGCTCGCGACCGCGATCGCGGTGCTCGACGAGGTCAAGGAGGCCGGCGTCGAGGGCGAAGTGTTCGAGACCACCGTCGGGCGCATCTCGTTCTTCGTGAACGCCGGCATGAAGCTCGTCACCGAAATCGCCAAGATGCGCGCCTTCGTCGATCTCTGGGACGAGATCACGGCCGAGCGCTACGGGGTCAAGGAGGCGAAGCACCGCCGCTTCCGCTACGGCGTGCAGGTCAATTCGCTCGGCCTGACCGAGCCGCAGCCTGAAAACAACGTCTATCGGATTCTGATCCAGACGCTCGCGGTCACCCTGTCGAAGGACGCCCGCGCGAGGGCGGTGCAGCTCCCGGCGTGGAACGAGGCGCTCGGCCTGCCGCGGCCGTGGGACCAGCAGTGGTCGCTGCGCGCCCAGCAGATCCTCGCCTTCGAGACCGACATCCTCGAATACGCCGACATCTTCAACGGATCTGCGGTGATGGACGAGAAGGTCGCGCAGCTGAAGGAGGAGGCGCTCGCCGAACTCGCCCGCATCGACGAGATGGGCGGCGCGATCACGGCGGTCCAGTCCGGCTACATGAAGGGCCGCCTCGTCGAGGCCAACGCGAAGCGCCTCGCGGCGATCGAGTCGGGCGATCTCGTCGTCGTCGGCGTCAACAAATATGAGGGCACCGAGCCCTCGCCGCTCTCGACCGGCGAAGGCTCGATCCAGGTGATCCCGGAGAGCGTCGGTCAGGAGGCGATCGAGCGGCTGAACGCCTGGAAGGCGCAGCGCGACCAGAAGGCGGTCGACAAGGCGCTGGCCGACCTCGCGAGCGCCGCGAAGGAAGACCGCAACGTCATGGAGCCGTCGATCGCCGCCGCCAAGGCGGGCGTGACGACCGGAGAATGGGGCCAGACGCTGCGCGAGATCTTCGGCGAGTACCGGGCGCCGACCGGCGTCGGCAAGGCCTCGAAGGGCGACCGCGAGGGCACCGGCATCGCCGAGGTCCGCAAGTCGGTCGAAGCGGCCTCGAACGCGCTCGGGCGCCGCCTGAAGCTGCTCGTCGGCAAGCCCGGCCTCGACGGCCACTCCAACGGCGCCGAGCAGATCGCCGTGCGCGCCCGCGATTGCGGCTTCGAGGTCGTCTACGAGGGCATCCGCCTGACTCCGGCCGAGATCGTCAACGCCGCGCTCGAGGAGGGCGTCCACGTCGTCGGACTGTCGATCCTGTCCGGCTCGCACCTGCCGCTGGTGCGCGACGTGATGGACCGGATGCGTAAGGAAGGTCTGGACGACGTGCCGGTCATCGTCGGCGGCATCATCCCTCCGGAGGACGAGCGCGAGTTGAAGGCGATGGGCGTCGCGGCGGTCTATACGCCGAAGAACTTCGACCTCACCGCCATCATGGGCGATATCGTTCGGATCGCTGAAGGCGCCGGCCAGAAGGCCGCGTGACGCCTGACGCCAAGGCTCCGGCGGAAGCAACCGCCGGAGTCCTCGCCGAGTCTTCGCCCGCCGCGCTCATGTATTCGTGACCGGCGCGGCCGGCCTCGACTCCAACGCCTGAGTCCTTATCCAGCGCGCGCCTGCCGGAATCACGGTTCGTTCCAATAGAACGAATCGCGGACGAATCATCGATTCCCGATTCGTTCTCAAAACGGCTTGCCGCCGCAACGTATTCGCCACAGTTTGTTAACCATCCGGAGCAAAATACCGGCGACGACTCCGGCGCGAGAAACGCTTCGCCCTTAGCCCCTGCGGCATTCTGTCCAAGCCGCCCGGAGGGTCGCGGGCGGGCCCGGGGAGGCTCGGGGCCATGGACTGGATCGGAAACGCCGTCGGCCGGCGGGTCGTCGACTATCTCGTGCAGGACGTCCGGAGCGAGCCGCTGGTCGCCGGAAGCCCAGAGGCGCTGCGCGCCACGCTTCGCGTCGGCGACGTGCTGCTGGTCGCTGGACGCTCACGCGTCGCGGCCGTCATCCGGCGCATGACCTCGTCGATCTGGTCGCACGCGGTCCTCTATGTCGGCGACATGCTCGATACCTTCGAGCCGGACGGCGAGCGCCACACGCTGGTCGAGATGGAGCTCGGGATCGGCTGCGCCTCGGCGCCGCTGTCGAAATACGCCGGCGAGCAGACCCGCATCTGCCGGCCATACGATCTCGACGTCCATGAGCGGGAGCAGGTCGCGCGCTACTGCATCCTGCGTCTCGGCTACGAATACGACGTCAAGAACATCTTCGACCTGCTGCGCTACCTGACCCCGCTGCCGCTGATCACGAACGCCATGGGCCGGCGGGTGCTGATGCTGGGCTCGGGCCTTCCGACCCGCGCGATCTGCTCGTCGCTGATCGCCCGCGCCTTCGAGCAGGTACGCTATCCGATCCTGCCGAAGATCGAGACGGTGACCGACGAGGGCGCGCGGCGCGAGATCCTGCACATCCGCCACCACTCCCTCTACATGCCGCGCGACTTCGACATCTCCCCCTATTTCGAGGTGGTGAAGCCGACGCTCGTCCAGGGCTTCGACTACCGCGCCTGCGTCTGGGCGGAGCGGCGCGCGGCCCCGCGCCAGGAGGCGTCCGGGCCGCCGACCCCTGAAGTCATCGCGATGCGCCGAAGCTGAACCTCCCGCCCTCCGGCGCGAAAAATCCGGACACGCATCTTGTAAAACGATATATCGTTTGTCAGATAGGTCGTATGAAAGACCTATCTGGAGAGACAGTCATGTCCAGTCACGCCCTGCCCTTCGGCCATTGGGGCCGTCGTCCCTGGTTCGCTTCGTCCGATCATGGCGACAGATCCTGCGGCTCGCGCTTCCGCGGCGGCCCGTTCGGGCGCCATCGCGGGGGGCCCTTCGGCGGCGGCCCGTTCGGCCGCGGCGGGGGCGGCCGGATGTTCGACGCCGGCGCGCTGCGCCTCGTCGTGCTCGGCCTGCTCGCCGAGGCGCCGCGCCACGGCTACGACGTCATCAAGGCGCTCGAGGCCCGCTTCCGGGGAACCTATTCGCCGAGCCCCGGCTCGATCTATCCGATGCTGCAGATGATGGAGGACGCCGACCTCGCCGTCTCGGAGACGCAGGGCAACAAGCGCCTCTATTCGATCACCGACGCCGGCCGGGCCTATCTCGAGGAGAACCGGGCGGAGCTCGACAAGATCAACGCGCAGGTCGACGAGACCTCGGACGCGCTCGGCGAGGCGGCGCTCGGCGAGGTGATCGCCGAGCTCAGGCGCACGCTGTTCGAGAAGCTGCGGGGCGGCCGGCTGACCGGCGAGCAGGCGGCCAAGGCGCGGGAGATTCTCAACCGCGCCGCGCGAGACCTTCAGGGGCTCTGAAATGAAGGCCTCCCCCGCGCAAAGCGGGGGAGGCCGGACGTCCGCTTACGCGGCGGCTGCGACGACCCGCTTTCCGACCAGCAGGCCGGAGGCGGTCGCGTCGACCGGGACGGTCTCGCCGTCCTTGAGATCGCCCGCCAGAATCAGCTCGGCGAGCGGATCCTGCAGGTATTTCTGGATCACGCGCTTCAGCGGGCGCGCGCCATAGGCCGGGTCGTAGCCCTTCGCCGCGAGCCATTCGCGGGCCGCGGGCCGGAGGTCCAGCGTGATCTTCCGGTCGTCGAGCAGCTTCTTCAGCCGCTCGAGCTGGATGTCGACGATCGCGCCCATCTGGTCCCGCTTGAGGCGGTGGAACAGCACGATGTCGTCGACCCGGTTCAGGAACTCCGGCCGGAAATGCGCCCGGACGACGCCCATCACCTGATCGCGCACCGCCTCGGTGTCCTCGCCCTCCGGCTGGTTGACCAGGAACTCGGAACCGAGGTTCGAGGTCATGATCAGCAGCGTGTTGCGGAAGTCGACCGTGCGGCCCTGCCCGTCCGTCAGGCGGCCGTCGTCGAGCACCTGCAGCAGGACGTTGAACACGTCCGGATGCGCCTTCTCGATCTCGTCGAACAGCACGACCTGATAGGGCCTGCGCCGCACCGCCTCGGTCAGCGCACCGCCTTCCTCGTAGCCGACATAGCCGGGAGGCGCCCCGATGAGCCGGCTGACGGCGTGCTTCTCCATGTATTCCGACATGTCGATGCGCACCATCGCCTGGTCGTCGTCGAACAGGAACGCCGCGAGCGCCTTGGTGAGCTCCGTCTTGCCGACGCCGGTCGGCCCAAGGAACATGAACGAGCCGATAGGCCGGTTCGGGTCCTGCAGGCCGGCGCGCGCGCGACGGACCGCGGTCGAGACTGACTGCACCGCCTCGCCTTGGCCGACGACGCGCCTGGCGAGCTCGTCCTCCATGCGCAGCAGCTTGGCGCGCTCGCCCTCCAGCATCTTGTCGACCGGCACGCCCGTCCAGCGCGACACGATCTGCGCGATGCGATCGGGGGTGACGACCTCCTCGACCATCGAGCCGGCTTCACTCGCCGCCTCCTCGGTCTCCTTGAGCTCGCGCTCGATCTTCGGGATCACGCCGTAGGCGAGCTCGCCCGCTCGCGCGAGGTCGCCCTGCCGCTGCGCGAGTTCGAGCTCGGTGCGCGCCCTGTCGAGGTTTTCCTTCAGGCCCTGCGCGCGGCCGAGCTTGTCCTTCTCGTTGCGCCACTTCGTCTCGAGCGCGCCGGCGTCCTCCTCGAGCCCGGCGAGTTCCGCCTCGAGCTTCTCCAGGCGGTCCTTGGACGCCTGGTCAGTCTCCTTCTTCAGCGCTTCACGCTCGATCTTGAGCTGGATGATGCGCCGGTCGAGCTCGTCCAGCGCCTCGGGCTTGCTATCGACCTGCATGCGCAGCCGCGAGGACGCCTCGTCGACGAGGTCGATCGCCTTGTCCGGCAGGAACCGGTCGGTGATGTAGCGGTTCGAGAGCGTCGCGGCCGCGACCAGCGCCGAGTCCGCGATGCGGACGCCGTGGTGCAGCTCGTACTTCTCCTTGATGCCGCGCAGGATCGAGATCGTGTCCTCGACCGTCGGCTCGGACACGAAGACCGGCTGGAAGCGCCGCGCGAGCGCCGCGTCCTTCTCGACGTGCTTGCGGTACTCGTCGAGCGTGGTCGCGCCGACGCAGTGCAGCTCGCCGCGAGCCAATGCCGGCTTGAGGAGGTTGGAGGCGTCCATCGCGCCGTCCGCCTTGCCAGCGCCGACGAGCGTGTGCATCTCATCGATGAACAGCACGATCTGGCCAGCCGCGGACGTCACTTCCGACAGCACGGCCTTCAGCCGCTCCTCGAACTCGCCGCGATACTTCGCGCCGGCGATCAGCGAGCCCATGTCGAGCGCGAGCAGCTTCTTGTCCTTCAGGGACTCGGGCACATCGCCATTGACGATGCGCAGCGCCAGCCCCTCGACGATCGCCGTCTTGCCGACGCCGGGCTCGCCGATCAGCACCGGATTGTTCTTGGTCCGGCGGGAGAGAACCTGGATCGTGCGGCGGATCTCCTCGTCCCGGCCGATCACCGGGTCGAGTTTTCCCTCGCGCGCGACGGCGGTGAGGTCGCGGGCGTAGCGCTTCAGCGCGTCGTAGGCGTTTTCGGCCGTCGCCGAGTCGGCGGTGCGGCCCTTGCGCAGGTCCTCGATCGCGGCGTTGAGCGCCTGCGGGGTGACGCCGGCCGAGGCGAGCGCCTTGGCGCTGTCGGTGTCCTTCTCGAGGCTGAGCGCGGTCAGCAGCCGCTCGGCGGTGACGAACTGGTCGCCCGCCTTCTTGGCGAGCTGCTCGGCGGAGGTGAACACGCGCGCGGTCGCCGGCGCGAGATAGAGATTGCCGGCGCCCTGGCCCTTCACGACCGGCGCCTTGCGCAGCGCCGCCTCGACGGCCGCGCGGGCGTCGGCCGGCCGGCCGCCGGCGCGCTCGATCAGGCCAGAGGCGAGGCCTTCCGGATCGTCGAGCAGGACCTTGAGGACATGTTCGGGCAGAAGCTGCTGGTTGCCCGCATTCGCCGCCGCCGACTGGGCGGACTGGAGAAAGCCGCGGACGCGTTCGGTGTAGATTTCGGGATTCATGCGCGTCTCCTTCCGAGCGCGCCGACTGCAAGCCGCTGCCCTTGCGGACCTCCGCGGCCGAGACTCCCTGACGGACCCCGATCGGCGCCTCAACACGTCTTTCCGGACCGGACGGTCCGGCGGAGGCCCCGTTGCGGCGACCTCCTGACGTCATATGGGCGCAACACAGTCCTCTCGAAAGAGGGCGAACGGAGCCCGCGACGCAAGATTTTGCCGCGAGAGACCGGATCCGTCAGTTGGCGGCGACTGGGCCGCCCGGCGCGGCGGCGACGCGGCTCGAACGCGCGGCCGGAGACGCTGCGACGACCGGCGCCGCCGGACGGCCGGCGAGCTTCTCGATCAGCCGCTTCTCCTTGCGCGACAGCATCCGCGTGCGGCTGACGGGCACGTAGTCGGCGAGCTTGCCGATCCTGTCGCCGCGGAACACCACGACCCGGTCGGCGAGGAACAGCACGTCGCCGCGCTTCAGCGTCGGGTCGATCAGATACCAGTCGGGCCGTTTCGCAGGGTCGATCGTCCGGGCGAGCTGCTCCTTCGGATCGATCGGCTTCGGGGCGGCAGGCGCCTTTGGCGCTCGGACGGCAATGCGCGTCTTTGCTTCGCGATGACGGGAGGCGGCGCGCCGCTCGACCTGCGGCCGCACCGCCGGCGGCTCGACGGGCGCGGGCTTGGCGATGGGATGCTGCCACGCTGCGAGCCATGCGTCCGCAGTGTTCAGCGGCGACAGCAACGCGACCGGCGCGAGGAATCCCGCAAGCGCGCTGATCCAAAGCCCCCGATCCATCGCGGCCTCCAAGCCCGCCCGTATTTTCGCCGCACGTTAACCAGATCGCCGCCGCAATGCGAGTCGGATCTTCTACGCCTCGCAAGCAAAAATCGACCATGATGGCGCGCCAATACCTTTCGGTTTCTGGCCGAAGCGCCATCGAACGGATGACGTATTCCAGCGTCCTGACATGGCACAGTTAACGCCAAGTCGAGCGCGCGAGACCGGCGCGCGGCGGAACGAGCGCTGGCGATCGCGGCGCCGCCGGTCCAAGGTGGCGCGGCCTCGCCCTCCCCCAGCAGGATCAGATCGCATGAGCACGTCCCGCGGCCGCGTCGCCACGCTGCGCCGTTTCCCAGTCAAGGGCCTGTCGCCCGAGCCGCTCGACAGCGCCTCGATCGAGCCCGGCCGCCAGCTTGCGGGCGACCGGGTCTACGCCATCGAGAACGGACCGTCGGGCTTCGACCCCGAAAATCCGGCGAAGCTGCCCAAGACCCGTTTCCTCTGCCTGATGCGGAACGCGCGCCTCGCGCGGCTGCGCAGCAGCTACGACCACGAGGCCTCGACGCTGACCGTGGATCTCGAAGGCGAGACGGCGCTGTCGGTCGTCCTGTCGAGCGCCGAAGGCCGGGCCGAAGCCGAGCGCTGGTTCACGGATTTCATGGGCGAGGAACTCAACGGCCCGCTCAAGGTGCTCCCCGCCCCTGGCCGGCACACCTTTTCGGACACGTCCAAGGGCGTGCTCTCGCTGATCAATCTCGCGAGCGTCTCCGGCGTGGAGGACATCGTAGGCGCCGCCGTCGATCCTCTGCGCTTCCGCGGCAACCTCGACTTCTCCGGTTTCGGCGCGTTTGACGAACTGGACTGGCTCGGCAGCGAGATCGCGATCGGCGACGTACGGTTCCGCGTCGTGCAGCGCACGGTGCGGTGCGCGGCGACCGAGGTCGATCCGCAGACCGCCGCGCGCGACCTCGCTATTCCGAAGTCGCTGATGAAGAGCCTCGGCCATGCCGACTGCGGCGTCTATGCCGAGCCGCTCACGGCCGGGACGATTTCGGTCGGCGACGAGATCCGCCTGCTCTGAGCGCTCACGCGGGCGCCGGCGTCTCCGCGATCCTGCGGCGGCCGGCGACGTGGCCGCCCTCCCGCTCCAGCGGGAGCAGGCGCATGGTCGCGACGAACAGCGCGAGCGCGACGACGGCCGACAGGCCGAGCCCGAGGAAGGCGACGCCGTATCCGCTGAGGCTGGGCGTCAGGCCAAGCGCGGCGAGCCAGTCCTTGCCGTACTGGATCATGTTGCCGGCGGCCCAGGGGCTTATCGCGGCGCCGACTCCCTGCACGGTCATCACCGCGCCGAGCCCGACATTGAACCGCCCCGTCCCGCGCAGGATCCGCGCGACGAGGGCCGGCGTGACGACGCCGAGGATTCCGGCCCCGACGCCGTCGAGCATCTGGACGGGAATGGCGATCCACGCCTGCGGCGTCGAGGCGGCGACGATGCTGCGGATCGGCAGGGCGACCAGCGCGGCGATGAGAAGCGGCGCGTAGCCGACCCGCTCGGCGATCCGCGCCGCGAGCAGCGCCATCGGGACCATGACCGCCTGCGCGACGATGACCGCGACCGAGGTCCAGAACACCGCGTTGCCGAGGTGGAGCGCCTCGATGCGCTGGCCGACCATCGGCAGCATCGCGGCGTTTCCGAAGTGGAACAGCATCAGGATCAGCCCGAAGACGAGCAGCGCCGGGGTCTTCAGCAGGACCGCGAAGCCGGACTTGCCGTGATCCTCGGTCGCCGCCCTGTCGAGGCCGCGCGCGACGTCGTGGTCGATGTCGCTCTCCCGGATCGCGAGCGTCGCCGCGATCGACCCGACCGCCATCGCGATCATCACGAAGAACACCGCTTGGATGCCGACCAGGTAGGAGAACCCGGCGCATGCGACGGCCGCCACGACGTTGCCGCCGTGGTTGGCCGCCTCGTTGCGGCCGACCTGATGGGAGAACTCGTCCGGCCCGACGACGCCAAGCGTGATCGCCGCGATCGCCGGCGGGATCACCGCGCCGACCACGCCGGTGAGAACCTGCGAGAGCGAGACGATCCAGAAGTTCGGGAACAGATAGATGGCCAGGCAGGCCGCGGTCACGGCGAGCTCTGCGCCGATGGTCACGACACGCTTGCGTTGGGTCGAGTCCACGAAGGCGCCCATGGGCGTCGTCGCGATCATCCCGGCGATCCCGCCGGTCATCAGCACGAGCCCGATGTCGACCGGCGACCAGTTCTGGCCCTGAAGAAAGATCGCGAGATAGGGGCCGAGGCCGTCCCTCACGTCCGCCATCAGGAAATTCAGCGTCGTGAGCGCGCCGATGGAGCCCATGGCGATCCTGTCTTGACCACGTGACCGCAAATCGATCGCGCGCAATGTTTTTGGAGCGCGCCGGGGCCCGAGCAAGACTGCACTGGGGCAAAAAAAATGGCCGGAGCGCGCTCCGGCCATTCTTACGAAGTCGTCGAAACGATCAGTCCGAAGCCTGCTCGGAGGGCGCGGCCGCGCCCTCGCCGCCGGCGTCCTCGGAACCGGCCGCGCGGCTGCGGCCATAGCGCCGACGACGGCCGCGTCCGGCGCCGCCGCCCTCGCGGGCCTCGCCGTCTTCGGTCGCGTCAACTGCGGGAGCTGCCGGAGCCGCGGCCGCCGGAGCGGTCTCGACGGCCGGCTGGGCTTCCTCGGCGCGAACCGGCGCGCCGCCGCCCGTGATGAAGGCCGGCAGTTCTCCCACGGAGGGCTGATCGCCGGACGGATCGAAGCGCTGCGGCTTGTCGCTGCGCTCCTGTCCCTCGGCGCCGCCTTCGCGATCCTGACGCCCGTTCTCGCCGCGGTCACGACGGAACTCCTGCCGGTCGCGACGCTCGCCGCGCTCCTGCCGGAACTGATCGCCGTCGCGGGGCGCATTGTCGCGCGGGCCGTTATTGTAGCCGTTGTGACGGCCGTTCTGCTGGCCGCGGTTCTGCTGGAACCCGTTGCTCTGGGGAGCGCCCTGCGCCTGCGGGGCAGGAGCCTGCTGGGGCTCGCCTTCGCCCTCGCCGTCGAAATCGACGTCGTTGAAGTCGTCGGCGTCGGCGCGCACGAAGGTCTGGTGGGGCTGGTACTGCGCCTGCGCAGCCGCCAGCAGCCGGTAATAGTGCTCGGCGTGCTGGAGATAGTTCTCCGCGCCGACCGGATCGCCCGACAGCAGCGCGTCGCGCGACAGCTGCACGTACTTGTCCGCGATGGTCGCCGCGGTTCCGCGGATCTTCACGTCCGGACCGTTCGACTCATAGGAACGGGTGAGCGGGTTCGGCCCCTTGCCCTGACCGCCGCTCCCGCCTCCGCCGCCGCCGCCACGGCCGCGGCCGCGCATGCGCTTCGACTGTCCTTGCCTCATCGGGTTCAAAATTCACGCTCGCTCTGGAGTGAAGGCCCTTCGGGACCACCTCGACCGACGAGCCCGCGCCGGCGCCCGTGCGACGAGACCGCCTGGCGCCCCGGAAGGAGCACAGCCGATCTGCGGCGTCGGGGTCGCCCATGCCGGGGCGAGGCCCCCGCACGGCGATCCGGCGTGATCGAAGCTTTGCGTCGATCTCTCAAGGCGCGCCGCGCCGGAACTCCGGCGTCGGGCCCACCCTGAAATCTTTCGTTCGCCGCTCACGTCCCCCGAAAGCTCGGAGGCTGGCGCTGAACGATTCCGACCTGAAACATAGACGCGCCGCCCACATATTCCAAGGCTTTTTTGGCGCTAGCGCCCAGCTGCGGCCGTGCGGCCCAAAGCGAGCGCGCGGCGTTCGCCGGACAGGTCCGTCGCGACGGTCGCGACCTCCAGTCCCTGCTCGCGCGCGATGGCGGCCACGGCGTCGCTCTGCCCCGCCCCATGCTCCAGCACGGCGACGCCGCCGGGCGCGAGCAGGCGCGGCAGATCGGAGAGGATCTCGCGATAGGGATCGAGCCCGTCCGCCCCGCCGTCGAGCGCGAGCGCCGGATCATGCAGCCTGACCTCGCGGTCGAGCCCTGCGATCGCAGCGCTTTCGATATAGGGCGGGTTCGAGACGACGAGATCGAAGGTCCCGTCCAGCGCTCTCGCCCACCGTCCGGCGAGAAAAGCGGCACGGGAGGCAAGGCCGAGGTTTTGCGCGTTGGCGCGCGCCGCGGCCGCCGCGTTCGGCGCGAGGTCGATCCCGACCCCGAACGCGCCCGGAAGCTCAGCGAGCACCGCGAGCAGGATGCAGCCTGACCCCGTCCCGAGATCGAGGACGCGCAGCGCGGCCGAGCGGTCGGCGACGAAGGAGAGCGCCGTCTCGACCACCGTCTCGGTGTCGGGGCGCGGGGCGAGCGTGGCGGGCGTCAGGGCGAAGTCGAGGCCCCAGAACTCGCGGCGCCCGAGGATGCGCGCGACGGGCTCGCCCGACAGTCGGCGGGCGATGAACCCGTCGAGCGTCGCGAGCCCTGCGGACGACGCCTCCGCCGCGCCGACCAGAACCTCGGCCGTCCCGACGCCGAAAGCCTCGGAGGCGAGCACGCGGGCGTCGAGCTCCGGCGTCTCGATCCCGCCCTGCGTCAGTTCGCGCGCGGCGGCCCGCGTCGCTTCCGCGAGCTTCAAGCGGCGTCCTGGGCGGCGAGCAGGCGAGCGCGCTGTTCGGCGGCGAGCGCGTCGATCAGTTCGCCGAGCGCATCGCCCCCGATCACCTGGTCGAGCTTGTAGAGGGTGAGGCCGATACGGTGGTCGGTCACCCGGCCTTGCGGGAAATTATAGGTGCGGATGCGCTCCGACCGGTCGCCCGTGCCGACCTGCACGCGGCGCGCGTCGGCCCGCGCGACGTCCGCCCGCTCGCGCTCGATGTCGTAGAGCTTTGCGCGCAGCAGCGCGATCGCCCGCGCCCGGTTGCGGTGCTGCGAGCGCTCGTCCTGCACCGCGACGGCGATCCCGGTCGGCAGATGCGTGACGCGCACGGCGGATTCGGTCTTGTTGACGTGCTGGCCGCCCGCCCCTTGCGCGCGGAACACGTCGAAGCGCAGCTCGCTGTCGTCGAGCGCGACGTCGACCTCTTCCGCCTCCGGCAGAACGGCGACCGTCGCCGCCGAGGTGTGGATGCGGCCCGAGCCCTCGGTGGCGGGCACGCGCTGGACGCGGTGGACGCCGGACTCGAACTTCAACCTTCCGAACACGCCCTGACCGTCGATCCCGGCGACGATCTCCCTGAAGCCGCCGACCGCGCCCTCGCTCGCGCTCAGCACCTCGACCTTCCAGCCCTGGCCGTCGGCGAAGCGCTGGTACATCCGGAACAGATCGCCCGCGAACAGCGCCGCCTCGTCGCCGCCGGTGCCGGCGCGGACTTCGAGTATGACGCCGCGGGCGTCGGCCTCGTCCTTGGGCAGGAGCTCGATCTGGAGCCGCTCCTCGCCGGCCGCGACGCGGGTGGCCGCGTCGTCCTTCTCCGCTTCGGCGAGCGCGCGCATCTCCGCGTCGGTCGCGGGATCGGCGATCATCGCCTCGAGGTCGCGGATCTCGGCTTGCGCGGCGCGAAGCTCCCGAATGGCCTCGACGACCGGCTCGAGCTCGGCGCGCTCCCGGCCGAGCTTCGCCAGCGTCTCGCCGTCGCTCGTCGCGCCGAGCTCATGCTCGACGAGCGCGAAACGCTCGACGACGGCGTCGAGCCGATCGGCCGATATGGTTCCGTTCATGGCGAGACCTGCAGGCCCCGTTCGACGGCGAAGGCCTCGATCTCGGCCCGCAGCGAGCCGACGCCGTCGGCGCGAGCAACCAGCGGCTTGATGAATTTCCCGAGCTCGGCCGCGTCGGCCTCCAGCAGCGCCGCCTTCACCGGCCCGATCGAGGCCGGCGACATCGACAGGGACCGATAGCCGAGGCCGATCAGGGTCAGGGCCTCGAGCGGCTTCGATCCCATCTCGCCGCAGAGCGTCACCGGCTTGCCCGCTTCCCTCGCCCGCTCCGCGATGCGGCCGAGCGAGCGCAGGAAGGCCGGGCTCAGCGTGTCGAACCGGCCGGCCACGCGGGCGTTGCCGCGGTCGACCGCGAACAGGAACTGCAGCAGGTCGTTGGACCCGACCGATACGAAGTCGACCTTGGCGAGGATCTCGTCGAGCTGGAACAGCAGGGAGGGCACCTCGATCATCACGCCGAGCGCGACCGAGGCCGGGACCGGATGGCCGTGCTTCACGAGCCGCGCCATCTCGCGATTGACGATGTCGCGGGCGTCGTCGAACTCGGAGACGCAGGCGACCATCGGGAACATGATCCGGAGGTCGCGTCCGCCGCCTGCGTTGAGCAGTGCGCGGATCTGGGTGCGCAGCAGCGCCGGCCTGTCGAGCCCGAGCCGGATCGCGCGCCAGCCAAGCGCCGGGTTCTCCTCCGGCTCGTTGTGCATGTAGGGCAGGATCTTGTCGCCGCCGACGTCGAGCGTGCGGAAGGTGACCGGCTTGCCGTCGGCCGCGTCCATCACCGCGCGATAGAGCTGCTGCTGGGCCGCGGTCTTCGGCATCGAGGCCGCGATCATGAACTGCAGCTCGGTGCGGAACAGGCCGACGCCCGCAGCGCCCGTCTCGGCGATGTGCGGCAGGTCGACGAGCAGGCCGGCGTTCAGCAGCAGCTGGACCTTCTCGCCGTCGCGCGTCGTCGAGGGGGCGTCGCGCAGGGCGCGGTACTGCTCCTGGCGGCGGGCCCGGAAGCGCACCTTGTCGACATAGGCCCGTTCGACGTCGGGGGTCGGGCGGACATGAACCTCGCCGGAAATGCCGTCGACGATGATCGCGTCGCCGGGCTCGACGAGCCCCGTCGCGTTCTCGATCTGGCCGACCGCCGCGATGCCGAGGGCGCGCGCCACGATCGCGACGTGGCTGGAGGCCGAGCCCTCTTCCAGCACGAGGCCCCGCAGCTTGGTGCGGTCGTAGTCGAGCAGCGCCGCCGGGCCCATGGAGCGGGCGACGAGGATGGCGTTGTCCGGAAGGTCGGTGACCTCGGTCATCATGCCCTTGCCCGGCGCGACGAGTTCGCGCAGCAGGCGGTTGGCGAGATCGTCGAGGTCGTGCAGCCGTTCGCGCAGGTAGGGGTCTGTCTGGCGCTGCATCCGCGCGCGCGTGTCGGACTGGACGCGCTCGACCGCGGCCTCGGCCGTGATGCCGGTCTGGACCGCCTCGTGCAGGCGCCGCACCCAGCCGCGATCGTTGGCGAACATGCGGAAGGCCTCAAGCACGTCGCGGTGCTCGCCGGCGCGCGCGACGTCGCCCTCGTCGATCAGCACGTCGATCGAGGCGCGCAGGTTCGCGAGCGCCGTGTCGAGGCGCTTCAGCTCGGAGTCGGTGTTTTCGGCGATGAAGGTCTTCACCACCACGCGCGGCTCGTGCAGCCACACGTGGCCGAGGCCGATGCCCTCCGACAGCGCGCCGCCGAAGGCGTGCGCCGGGCGCCGCCCGACCGGCTCCAGCCCCTCGCCCGAGCCGGAGAGCTCACCGCCCGCGATCATCTCGGCGATGACCATGGCGGTGGTCTGGAGCGCCTCGATCTCCTCCTCGGAATAGGTGCGGTGCGACTTGTTCTGGACGACCAGCACGCCGAGCGTGTTGCCGGCGCGCAGGATCGGGACGCCGAGGAAGGAGTGGTAGATCTCCTCGCCCGTCTCCGGCTTGTAGGCGAAGGCGGGATGGGACTGCGCGTCCGAGAGATTGACCGGCTCGGCCTCGTCCGCGACGAGGCCGACGAGGCCCTCGCCCTTGTGCATGGTGGTGCGGTGGACGGCCTCGCGGTTGAGGCCTTCGGTCGCGTAGAGCTCGAGGTCGCCGTCGACGCGCAGCACGTAGACCGAGCAGACCTCGGCCACCATGTTGGCGGCGATCAGGACGACGATGCGATCAAGGCGCTCCTGCGCCGTGACCGGTTCCGCCATGACCTCCCGCAGCCGGCGCAAAAGCACGCGCGGGCCGCCATACTGGCCTCGCATCTTCCGCTCTCCGGAAATGGTCGCGGCCTCAGCCGCGCCGACTGCTCAACGCCTTGAAGGCGAAGGCTTGAAACAGGAACTCAGGCCTTGTCGAGCCCGTATACCGAATGGAGCGTTCGGACGGCAAGTTCGGCGAAAGCAGTGTCGATCAGCACGGAGATCTTGATTTCGGACGTGGTGATCGCCCGGATGTTGACGCCGCGCTTGGCGAGAGCCTGGAACGCCTGGGCCGCGACGCCCGCGTGACTCCTCATGCCGATGCCGATCACGGAGACCTTGCAGGCGTCCGCTTCGGTGTTCAGCGCCTCGAACCCGATCTCCGCCTGCTTGGCGTTGAGGATCTCGATCGCGCGCGCCTGGTCGGAGGTCGGCAGGGTAAAGGTGATGTCCGTCGTCTTGCCGTCCTCGGAAATGTTCTGGACGATCATGTCGACGTTAATCGCCGCCTCAGCGAGCGGTCCGAACACCCCGGCGGCGACGCCCGGCCGGTCGGCCACGCGCCGGAGCGTGATCTGGGCCTCGTCCTTGGAATAGGCGATGCCGGTGACGACTTCACTTTCCACGATCTCGTCCTCGTCGCAGATGAGCGTTCCGATCGGCTGCCCGTCGGGACCTGTCTGAACCGCGTCCGGCGCGTCGAAGCTCGAGCGCACGAAGACGCGGACCTTGTGAACCATGGCCATCTCGACCGAGCGCACCTGCATGACCTTCGCGCCGAGCGACGCCATTTCCAGCAT
The DNA here is from genome assembly GCA_902168115.1 of uncultured Methylopila sp. Classification (GTDB taxonomy): domain Bacteria; phylum Pseudomonadota; class Alphaproteobacteria; order Rhizobiales; family Methylopilaceae; genus Methylopila. Next base: position 55,724 of record CABHPB010000030.1, read on the forward strand.
CTCCTCGAAGGCGATCTTGGTCAGGCGCTGCGCCTGCGGCACGATGCGCGGGTCGGTCGTATAGACGCCGTCGACGTCCGTGTAGATGTCGCAGCGGTCGGCCTTCACGGCGGCCGCGACAGCGACAGCGCTGGTGTCGGAGCCGCCGCGCCCGAGCGTCGCGATGCGGTTGTCCGGGCCGACGCCCTGGAAGCCCGCGATCACCGGGACCTGTCCGTCGGTCATCCGGGAGATCAGCGTCTGGCCGTCGATCTCGGCGATGCGCGCCGCGCCGTGCGCCGCGTCGGTCTTCAGCGGGATCTGCCACCCCTGGAACGAGCGCGCCGGCACGCCGGCCGCCTGCAGCGCGATCGCCAGCAGGCCGGACGTCACCTGTTCGCCCGATGCGACGATGGCGTCGTATTCGCGCGCGTCATGAATCGGCGAGGCCTCGCGCGTCCAGGCGACGAGCTGGTTGGTCGCGCCGGACATGGCGGAGACGACGACCGCGACCTCGTTGCCCGCGTCGACCTCGCGTTTGACATGGGCGGCGACGTTCTTGATGCGCTCGACGTTGGCGACGGAGGTTCCGCCGAATTTCATTACGATACGGGACATAAGGCGCGAGCGATCGGAACGTCGGGATTGACGAAAGGTTGGTCCGGCCGGCGGGGCGCCGGTCGAAAAGGCGCGTATAGATAGCCGCGCGGCGGACGCGGCACAACGGCTTCAGGAGGACGTCGATGACGGGACGGACGGGCGGCGGGGCCGCAAGCCTCGACGCCGAGGAAATCAGGCGCTTCGACGCGCTGGCCGCGCGCTGGTGGGATCTCGACGGCCCGATGCGGCCGCTCCACCGCTTCAATCCGGCGCGCGTCACGATTTTCCGCGACGCCGCCTGCGCCCGGTTTTCGCGCGATGCGCAGGGCATGCGGCCGCTGTCCGGCCTGACGCTGCTCGACGTCGGATGCGGCGCAGGCGTGCTCGCCGAGTCGCTCGCGCGGCTCGGCGCCGAGGTGACAGGCGTCGACCCGGCGTCCGACCTGATCGAGGTCGCAAAGCGCCATGCCGAGGAGAGCGGGGTGGAGATCGACTATCGCGCCGGCGCGGCGGAGGACCTCGTCGCCGAGGGCGCGTCGTTCGACATCGTCGCCGCCTCCGAGGTCGTCGAGCATGTCGCGGACGTCGACGGTTTCGTGACGACGATCGGCAGGCTGGTGAAGCCCGGCGGGCTCGCGCTGTTCTCGACGATCAACCGGACGCTGATGGCGCATGCGCTGGTGATCGTCGGCGCCGAATACATGCTGCGCTGGCTGCCGGTCGGCACCCATTCCTACGAGAAGTTCGTGACCCCGGCCGAACTGAGGCTCGCCGCCCGCGCGGCAGGGCTCGAGGTCGCCGACCAGCGCGGCATCCGCTTCGAGCCGCTGAAGAACGCCTGGGCGCCCTGCGAGGACATGTCGGTCAACTACGCCATGGCGGCCGCCAAGGGCTGAGCCGGCGCGACGCGCGGAGATCCGGGACATGGCGTCTTTCCTGAAGGGACTGTTCGGCGGGGGAGATCGCCGGGCGGCCGCGGCGGACCATGCGGCCGTGCTGGCGCGCGCCCGCAGTGAGCTCGAACTGAAGACGGGCTTTGCGGACCGGATGTGGAAGATCGGTTCGGCCGCCTGGTCGGTCGACCTTGACGCAGGGACCATCGCCTTCGACGCGCCTGACGGCGTGCGAGGCTCCGCCCCCGTCCAGGTCGTCGGAACGCTCGACACGAGCGCCGGAACCTGGATGTGGGGCTGGGACCATCCGTCCGTGCCCGACGGCTCCGCGCGCGACGCGGCTATGGTGCGGGACTACGGCGCGGCGCGCGGGCTTACCGAGATGACGACCCGCGTCATCCGCTGCGACGAGGCCAAGGCCTGGGAGTTCACGGCGCTTGCGACCCATCTGTCGAACGCGCAGGGCGCCTATCGCGGGCCGACGGGGGCGACCCTTGTCTTCATGACCTTCGGAACGGTGACGCTGTCGAAGCCCGCCGCCCAGGCGGCGCCGGCCCGCGCGGAGAAGGATTTCGGCGTGGGGCTCGAGCCGGTCGACTCGCCCGACGTGCTCGCCCATGCGCAAGGCTACTGCGCCGAAATCGCCGCGATCGAGCGCGCATATTGCGCCCTCCCGAAGGACGAGCAGACCCGGCGGTTCAGAGAGGCGATCGACGCCCAGCAGCCGGTCTATGAGCGCTATTGGCGCCGGGACGACGACTACTGGCGACCGAGCTCGGTCTCATGTCCGTCCGAGCACGAGCCCGACGTCAACAGCGACTGGCGCGTCTTCTCGAACGGTCCGGAGCGCTATCGCGTGACCTACGTCCACGACGTCGCAGGGACGCTGAAGAGCCCCCGCGCCTTCGACGTCGTGCGATTTCCCGACGGCCTCAGGATCGTCGACAGCCTGTTCTGAACGCGCGAACGAAAATGGCCGCCGGAGGTTCGTCCGGCGGCCATCATAAAACTCTCAGGCGCGAAGGATCAGGCTTCGGCCTTCGGCGTCAGGATCTGACGGCCGCGATACATGCCGGTCTTCAGGTCGAGGTGATGCGGGCGGCGCAGCTCGCCGGAATCCTTGTCCTCGACATAGGTCGGCGACTTGAGCGCGTCGGCGGAACGGCGCATGCCGCGCTTCGAGGGCGAGGTCTTTCGCTTCGGAACGGCCATTGGAAAAGTCTCCGTCTCTTGACGTTTTGGGGCGCGAGGCGAGACGGTCGGTCAGGCGCCGGCGCGAAACATTTCGGGCGGAGCCTTTTCAGGCCCCGCCGCGTCGGCCGGGCTTATAGCCGCATCCGTCCACGAAATCCAGCGCCAAGACGCAACGCCGTCACATACGGCGCGCGCGGCTCACTTGAGGCAGTCGGCGAGCGATCCGACCGCGCGCGCGCGGCTCGCGACGATCGCGGCGTGGGCGCGCATCCGGGCGCTCGGTCGCCGCGGGTCGCGCAGGATCGGGTTCGGCAGCGCGGCCGCCATCAGCGCCGCCTGCTGAGCCGACAGCTTGCCCGCGCCGCGTCCGAAGGCGCGCTTGGCGCCAGCCTCCGCGCCGAAAGTCCCGTTGGGGCCCCATTCGGCGATGTTGAGATAGACCTCCATGACCCGCCGCTTCGACCAGACGAGGTCGATCCAGTGGGCGAGCGCGATCTCGAGCGGCTTGCGGACATAGGCGCCGCCCTGCCAGAGGAAGAGGTTCTTGGCGACCTGCATGGTGATGGTCGAGGCGCCGCGGCCCGGTCCCTTGTCACCGCCTTCGCGCATCACCGTACGAAGGGCTCCCCAGTCGACGCCGTGATGGCTGCAGAAGCGCGCGTCCTCGGAGGTCAGGACCGCGCGCGGCAGGGCCGGCGACATCGCGTCCAGCGAGGTCCAGGTCCTGTTCACCGGCCGCAAGGTGACGGCGCGGGCGAGCATCAGCGTCGAATCCGGCGGGACGACCGCGTAGAGCGGCGTCAGGACGATCGGCGCAAGGACCAGCGCGAGCAGGCCGAAGAGACCATATCTCAGCAGCGGGAGACGCCGGCCCAACCCGCCCCGCCCGAGCGCCGGCCGCGCCGAAGGCGATCGCCCCGAGACGTAAGACCTGCGCACCGGAGCCGCCATCGATCCTCGAACCGCAAGGGACCGAGGATCGGGCCCGTGAGTGACGCAACTGTCTTAGCAGAGCCTTCGCCCTGCCGGGAGCGACGCTTGACGGCGCCAGATCCATCGGGCACGGCCTCGCGGTCGACAGGGACCGAAAAACCGTCATGCAGCCCGCAGCTTTCGAAGCCCATCTCGCAAAGGTCGCGGACGCGGTCGAGGCCGCGCTCTCGGCCCTCCTCGGCGACGCGCCGGCGCCCGGCGAGACCGCGCGGCCGGACCGGCTGCTGGCCGCCATGCGGCACGCCGCGCTCGGCGGCGGCAAGCGGCTGCGGCCGGCTCTGACCCTGGCCGTCGCGGAGTTGTTCGGCGCTGACGGCGAAGGCGCGCTCCGGGCCGGTCTGGCGCTCGAATGCGTCCACGCCTACAGCCTCGTCCACGACGATCTGCCTTCGATGGACGACGACGACCTGCGGCGCGGCCGGCCGACCGTCCACCGCGCCTTCGACGACGCCACCGCGATCCTCGCCGGCGACGCGCTCCAGAGCCTCGCCTTCGACATCCTCTCCGATCCGCGCACCCACCCCGACGGCGCGGTGCGCGCCGAGCTCGTCCTGACGCTCGCACGGGCCGCCGGCCTCGGCGGGATGGTCGGCGGCCAGATGTTCGACCTCGCGGCGGAAGGGCGGTTCGCGGACGGTCGCCCGCTCGCGCTCGCCGAGACGGAGATCCTCAAGCTCCAGGCGATGAAGACCGGAGCGCTGATCGAGGCCGCCGCCACGATGGGAGCCATTCTCGGAGGCGCCGGCGCCGAGGCGCGCGCCGCAATCTCGACCTACGCCCGCGCGGTCGGCGCCGCCTTCCAGGTCGCCGACGACCTGCTCGACGCCGAGGGCGAAAGCGCCGCCGTCGGCAAGGCCACGGGCAAGGACGCCGCCGCCGGCAAGGCGACGCTGGTCGGCCTGCTCGGCGTCGCGGGGGCGCGGGCGCGGCTCGACCGGCTCACCGCGGACGCGCTTGAGGCCGTCGCTCCCTTCGGCGCCCGCGCGGACCTGCTGCGCGCCGCGGCCGGTTTCGTGGCCGTCCGCAAGAGCTGATTGCGAGCCGAGGGCTGACTTAGGGCGGCGAGCCGTCGTAAGTCTTGCCCCAAGACTTACGTCCCCAAAGGACTTGCGTCCGATCCCCCCGCCACCCGACGACAGCCGCGAAGAGACATGGCCGCCTCGAAGATCATCGTGTTCGCCGGCTCGATCCGTTCCGGATCGGTCAACGAAAAGCTCGCCGCCGCAGCCGCGGACGCCCTGAGGCGCGCGGGCGCGCAGGTCACCCACGTCTCGCTCAGGGACTACGAGCTGCCGCTCTACAACGGCGATCTGCAGGCGCGCGAGGGCGTTCCCGCCGCCGCGCGCAGGCTCGTCGAGCTGTTCTTCGAGCACCAGGGCGTGTTCGTCGCGAGCCCGGAATACAATGCGAGCTTCGCCCCCCTGCTCAAGAACACGTTCGACTGGATGTCGCGGATCAACGTCGAGGGGCGCCCGCCGCTGCCCGCCTTCAAGGACCGCGTCTTCGCCCTCGGGGCCGTCTCGGGCGGGGCCATGGGCGGCTATCGCGGCCTCACGCAGCTGCGCACGATGATGGAGCTCGGACTCGGCGCGCTGGTGCTGCCCGACATGGTCGCGGTCGGCGGGGCGGCGACCGCGTTCGGCGAGGACGGCGGCCTGACCAACGAGCGGACCCGCGACTTCCTGGACGTCGTCGTCAAGAAACTGATCGACGCCGCGGAGCGCCTGTCGTGAGCGCGGCCATGGACCCGCGCGACCGCCTGATCGTCGGGCTCGACGTCGCCAGCCTCGACGAGGCCGAGGCGATCGTCGCGCGTCTCGGCGACAGCGTGACCTTCTACAAGATCGGCTTCGAGCTCGCGGTCGCCGGCGGCCTCATCCTCGCCGAGCGCCTCGCGCGCTCCGGCAAGCAGGTCTTCGTCGACCTGAAGCTCCACGACATCGGCCAGACCGTCGAGAAGGCGACCCGCCAGATCGCCCGGATCGGCGCGAGCCTCATGACGGTCCACGCCTATCCGCAGACGATGCGCGCGGCCGCGGCAGGGCGCGGCGACAGCGGCCTCAAGGTGCTCGCGGTGACGGTGCTGACCTCGTGGGACGCATCGGACGTCACGGCGGCCGGCTTCACCGACACGCCAGAACAGCTGGTCGCGCGGCGCGTCGGGCACGCCCGGGAGGCCGGCGTCGACGGCGTGATCTGCGCGCCGACCGATCTGCCCGCGGTCCGTCGTCTCGCCCCCTCGCCGTTCCTCGCCGTCACCCCGGGCGTCAGGCCCGCCGGCGCCGCCGCCGGAGACCAGAAACGCATTGCGACCCCGGGCGACGCCATCCGGGCCGGCGCCGACCGTCTGGTGGTCTCCCGGCCCGTGCTCGCGGCGCCGGATCCGAAAGCGGCCGCGGACGCGATCGTCGAGGAGATCGCCGCGGCGGCCGCGGAATGAAGATCACGTAAGTTATTCCAAGAACGGGTTTTTCCGCTGCGGGCTGAGGAGCGGAGGCAACACGCTCTCGCCAATTGGTATGATTCTGGCTGCAAACCATAGGATGTGTTGAGAAGCCGCTTGCGCGGCGTCGCCGCTTCGCGCACTACAATGTTGCTGTACGGGTTAACCCGTACAATAGCTCCGGTACCCGCGTGGGGGCGCGAGATGTCGATGGGGCATGAGCGTATCCGGGTTGTTTGCGTCGTCGACGACGATGAGGTCATTCGCGACCTGCTGACGGCTGTATTCGATTCCGACGGCTTCCTCGTCCGCGCCTTCGAGAGCGGCGACGACTTCCTCGCGCACGGCTTCGACGCCCAGCCTGTCTGTATCCTGCTGGACGTCCTGATGCCGGGCCGTTCGGGTCTCGACGTCCTCAAGACGCTGAACGCGCGCGGCGGCACCGCTCCCGTGATCATGATCTCGGGCTCCGCGGACATCCCGATGGCGGTCGACGCCATCCGCCACGGCGCGCTCGACTTCTTCGAGAAGCCGTTCGATCCGGAGACCATCGTCGACCGCGTCAAGGCAGCCCTCGACGCGAGCGCGACCCGCGCCAGCGCCGGCGAGCGCATCGAGGATGACGTCGACGACATTCCCGGCGCCCATTCGCTGACGCCGCGCGAGCGGGAGGTGCTCGGGCTCATCTCGGGCGGACAGTCCAACAAGGAGGCCGGCCGGCTCCTCGGGATCAGCCCGCGGACGATCGAGGTCCATCGCGCCCGCATCATGGAGAAGCTCGGCGCCAAGAACGCCGCCGACCTCGTCCGCATCGTCATGAGCGCCACCGACGGCCGCTGATCGCCGCTTGACGCCGACGCCCGCGAGGTCGATCCCGTCGGCCGACCGGAGGGCGCCATGTCGGCCATCACATCGATCGAGCAACTGGACGCGATCTACGGCGCCCCGCAGGAGGCGTCGCTCGTCAAGGTGACGGACCACGTCACAGACGAGTACCGCGCCATCATCGAAGCCTCGCCCTTCGCGGCGCTCGCGACCGTCGGGCCGGATGGCCTCGACTGCTCGCCGCGCGGCGACGAGCCCGGCTTCGTGCGCGTGCTCGGTCCCGGCGCGCTCGCCATGCCGGACCGCCACGGCAACAACCGGATCGACTCGCTGCGCAACATCGTCAGCGACCCGCGCGTCGCGCTGCTGTTCCTTGTCCCCGGCCTCGGCATGACGCTGAGGGTCAACGGGCGTGCGACGCTCTCGATCGATCCCGACCTGCTCGCCTCTTTCGCCGTCGGGGGCAAGGCGCCGCGCAGCGTCATGATGATCGCCGTCGATGAGGTCTATTTCCAGTGCGCCCGCGCGATCATCCGTTCGCGGCTCTGGGATCCGTCGCGCCACGTCGATCCCGCGACGCTGCCGACGCCGGGCAGGATGCTCGCCGCCATCTCGGAAGGGCGGGTCGGAGGCGAGACCTACGATCGGGAGTGGCCGAAGCGGGCGGCGCACACGCTCTGGTGATGGACGTCCCGCAGATTCGATCGGTTTTGAGGGCGGGTTCTTAACGCTGCGGCCGGTATGTGTCGGGGCGGTATCTCGCTCCAGGCCACGCCATGTCGCTCGTCAAGGACTTCACCGATCTCGCCCTCGCCGACCCGGCGCCGGCCGAACCCGCGCCGAGCCATCCGGTATTCCTGACGGCGCCGCTTGCCTCGATCGTCCTCGACCCCGCCCCGATCGAACCGACCTGGGTGATCGCGGGCCAGCCGCTGGCGCGCGCAAAGCTGCATTCGACCAGCGCGGACGCCTTCTCCTCGACCACGATCTGGGACTGCACGGCCGGCGCCTTCCGCTGGCACTTCGTGTGGGACGAGACCGTCCACATCATCGAGGGCGCGGTGACGGTGACCGACGAGACCGGCAAGGTCACAAAGCTCTCGGCCGGCGACGTCGCCTATTTCGCGGCGGGCAGCTGGGCGACCTGGGAGATCTCCTCCTACGTCAAGAAGATCGCCTTCTGCCGCCGCGCCTTCCCTGCCCCCATGGTGACGGCGCTTAGCCTCAAGGCGCGGCTGGCGAGCCTGCTGCGCGGAACGCGGCCCGCCCCGTCCGGCGCGGGCCTCGCCGCAGCCAGCAGCGCCTGACCTCTCAGACGAAGCGCCCGCCGCGCTGCAGGACCTCGATCTTGTAGCCGTCCGGATCCGCGATGAAGAAGAAGCGCGCGAACGGCCGCCCGTCGCGCTGCATCGTCTTGACCCCGTTCGGCTTCAGCCCCGCGGCCTCCATCCGCGCATGCTCGGCGTCGAGATCGTCGACCGATAGCGCGAGATGGCCGTAGCCGTCGCCGAGCTCGTAGGGCTTGTCGCGATCGGCGTTGACGGTGAGCTCCAGCTCGAAGCCTGTCTCCTCGTTCCGGAGATAGACCAGAGTGAAGCTCTCGAACGGATAGCGGTCGGCGACCTCCAGCCCAAACGCCTCGCGATAGAAGGCGAGCGAGGCCTCCTCGTCGCGCACGCGGATCATCGAGTGGATCATCTTGGCCATGGGTCGTCTCTCCGTCCAGGGAGCCGCGAAGATGGCCGAAACGCGCGCGAGGGCAAGCCTGCGCGGCGCGCTCTTTCCGTGACCGCGCGCACGAAAAAGGCCCCGGCGTCGCCGCCGGGGCCCTTCGGAAGTTCGCGTCGCGTCCTAGGTGTTACTCGCGGTTGCCGAACAGGGCGAGCAGCATCTGGAACATGTTGATGAAGTCCAGATAGAGCGACAGCGCGCCGATCACCGCCTTGCGGGTCATCGTGCCGTCGTCGTCGAGCTCGTAGTACATCTCCTTGATGCGCTGCGTGTCGTAGGCGGTGAGGCCCGCGAAGATCAGCACGCCGAGCACCGAGACCACGAACTGCACCATCGACGAGCCGAGGAAGATGTTCACGAGGCTCGCGAGGATGATGCCGAACAGGCCCATCACCAGGAACGACCCCATCGCGGTGAGGTCGCGCTTCGTCGTGTAGCCGTAGAGGCTGAGCGCGCCGAAGGCGGCGGCCGTGACGAAGAACACCCGCGCGATCGAGTTGCCGGTGTAGACCAGGAAGATCACCGACAGCGACAGGCCCATCACCGCCGCGAAGGCGTAGAAGGCGAACTGCGCGGCGGTCGCGCTCATTCGGTAGAGGCCCGCCGACAGGAAGAAGATAAAGGCGAGCGGGGCGAGCATGATCGCCCACTTCAGCGGGCTCAGATATAGAGCCTTGCCGAGGCCGGTCAGATACATGCCGTTCTTGAGCGTCGCCGCCGCCTGGGCGGGATCCTGCGTGACTGCGAGCAGGAACATGCCGATGGCCGTCGCGCCCGTGATCGCGAGGCCGATCGCCATGAAGTTGTAGACGCTCAGCATGTAGGAGCGCAGGCCTTGATCGACGGCGGCGTTGGCCACGGTCGGCTGGCCGAGGGTCTGGCCCCAAGCGTTGCGGTTGTAGTCCGACATCTGTTTGACGTCCCTTCGGAACATGTCCCTTCAGGCACGCTGCTCCGCAGCGCGCCGTTGGTCGCGAAAGATATGGGATTTCAACGCGCGCGCACAAGTTCGGGAGCCCTGCGGGCCAGTGACATCTTCGTCAGATGCGGCCGCGTTTGCGCCGGATCTTGCGCGGGCCGACGCCGATCGCGATGCGCGTGCCGGGTCCGATCATCGAGATCACCCTCCGCAGCGGGCCCGGCGCCAGCGCCACGCAGCCCTGCGTCGGCGTGAAACCCGGCCGGGCGGCGTGCAGGAAGATGGCGCTGCCTTTTCCTGGCGTCGGGGGACTGTCGTTCCAGCCGAGCTCCCCGACGAGATCGTAGAGATGATCCTCGCGCCACATGGTCTCGTGCGAGGCCGGAAACGGCAGGCGAACCAGACGGTTGTAGCGGCGATCGCCGACCGCGTCGCACCAGCCGTCGTCGGCCCGCGTCACGCGGACCTCGGCCGCGCAGGCCGGCCGCGGGCCACGGTCGGCGCGGCGGAACACGCGCCGCACCGGGAGCATGGCGCGCGGGGTCGCGCCGTCGCCCTCACGCTTGCCAACCACGATGCCGGCCGGGCCGAGAGCGCACCGGAACGCCGCCCCGCCGACCGTCAGCCGCCCCTCGGCGCGGCGCCCGACGGTGGAGCGGACCGAGATGCGCGCGACGATGCGTTTCGGCATTCTGCTGATCACGCTCCCGTAATCGAGCGCCCGCCGCGGTATTCGCGCCTTGTCGAAAGCGGGGGGAGCGCACTATCTCCAATCGAGTGTTCCCTAGAGATCGTTGAATGGCCACCAAACGCAAGATCCTTGTCGTCGAGGACGACGCCGACCTCCGCACCGAACTCGCCGAACAGCTTGATCTGCATGACGAGTTCGAGGCTTCCCAGGCCGGCGCGGCCCAGCCCGCCATCGCTCATGTGCGCGGCGACCATGTCGACCTCATCCTGATGGACGTCGGACTGCCCGACATGGATGGCCGCGAGGCCATCAAGATCATGCGCCGCGACGGCTATCGCGGCCCTGTCATCATGCTGACGGGCCAGGATTCGGACGCCGACACGATCCTCGGCCTCGAAGCCGGCGCCAACGACTACATCGCCAAGCCGGTCCGTTTCGCCGTCCTGCTCGCCCGCATCCGCGCGCAGCTTCGCAGCCACGAGGCGAGCGAGGACGCGGTGTTCACGATCGGGCCGTACACCTTCCGGCCGGGCGGCAAGATCCTCGTGACCGAGAAGAACGCCAAGATCCGGCTCACCGAGAAGGAGACGGCGATCCTGCGTTTCCTGTATCGCGCCGGCTCCTCGGTGGTCGGACGCGAAACGCTTCTTCAGGAAGTCTGGGGCTACAATTCCGGCGTGACGACCCACACGCTGGAGACGCACGTCTATCGTCTTCGCCAGAAGATAGAGGCGGACCCTTCCAATGCACGGCTTCTCGTCACGGAAGCGGGAGGCTACAAGCTCGTCCCGTAGGGCGTTCGGGGCTTGCCCCGATGAGTAGCGGGGCGGCGTGGCGCTCGAGGACGACATCAGGACGCTTGGCGAAACGCCGATGCTGGATCAGCTCGGGCGCGACGCTCAGCGCCTGATCGCTTTTTCAGCCGAACGGGTGCGGCTCGCCGAGGGCGAGGTGCTGTTCCGCGAGGGCGACCGCGCCGATTCGGCCTATGTGGTCGCCTCGGGCTCCCTGACGCTGTCCCGCAAGGACGCAGAGAAGACGATCGGGCGCGGCGCGCTGATCGGCGAGCTTGCGCTGATCGACGACGTCCGCCGTCCAGCGACAGCGACCGCGACCGAACCGACCGAACTTCTCAAGATCGCGCGCGGCCTGTTCCGCCGCCTGTTCGACGAGTACCCGGACCTCGCCCGCTCGCTGCACGGCCGGCTGTCCGCGCGGGTGCAGGCCAATATCGAAGAGCTGAAGGCGCTCGAGGCGCGGCTGCGGCGCTGATCGCGAGGTCGCGGCGGTCTGGCGGCGCCTCCGGTCAGCGGTAGCCGTACTGGACCTGATCGCCGCCCTGCAGGTCGACGCCGTCATAGGACCGGCTTGGGCGCGCCGCGGCGCGCTTCGCCGGCCGACGCTGCTCGGCGCCGACGTCGTAACCTGCGTCGGTCGCGGCGTTGGAGAGCGGGCTGTAGCCGCCCATGTCCGCGTCCTCGCGCTCGGCGCGGACCGGCTGCGCGCCGACCTGCCAGCCCGAGGCGGCGGGATCGGCCGCCACCGGCCGTGAGCGTTCGATCGTCCGCGGCGTGCGCGAAGCGACCCGCGTCTCTCGGACAGGCGCCGGGGCCGGCTCGTAGCGGGCCTCGGCGGCCGCGCCATAATCGTCGCGGCCGCGCGGCGCGTCGTAGTCCGGCGTGCGGGACACCGTCCTGACGGGACGCTCGGAGCGGGCGGAGGGCCGGGGCTCGATGACCGGCAGCGGCGCGCTTTCGACGTTCGCGACGCGTGTCTCGCGGCGCTCGCCCCAGTCGGCGTCGCTCTCGGCGGCGCGCTTGCCGTTCTCCTCGGCGAGCTCCTGGTCGCGCCAGCGATCCTCCTCGCGCAGGCCGTTGTCCTCGCGGACCGCCTGGGCGCGGCGCGGCGCGGGGTCGTAGACCTCGACGCCCGGACGGCGCGACGGCTCGAGCGAGGCCACGCGGATCTCCTCGCGCGGGGCGCGCGCCGGGCGGGAACCGGGCTGCGGCTCGTAGGTCGGGATGCCGGCGACCACCCCATGCGGCGGCGCGGGCTCGTTCATGCGGGCGTCGGCGCCGCCGCTGTAGCCGCGGCGCGCGGCGACGGGTACAGGCGCAGGAGTGGCCATCGCGACCTGGCGGCGGTCGTCCTGGCGGCGATCGTCGTGGACTTCGACGTTCGCGACCATGATCGGGCCGCCGTCGATGCGCTCGGTCGGCGCCGGCGGCGGGCCCCAGCGGCCTTCGCCGCCCCACCAGGTCTTCGGCGCCTTGGTCTTGTCGTAGAAGGCGTTGCCGCCCGCGACGAGCACATAGCGCATGTTGTTGTACGGGAACTTGTAGCCCGCGGTGTGGAAGAACTGCGCGTTCTGCACGCCCGGATGGCGGCGGCCGGCGAGCACCGCGTCGGCGATCCGGCGGGCGCGCGGCGCGCCGCTGTCGGTCATGGAGCGGGTCAGCACGCCCGGCGCGAACTGCCGCGGCGCGCCGACGACCTCGCACACGGTCGAGCCATACCTGCCCGACTTGACGCGGTTCATGACGACGGTGCCGACGGCGAGCATGCCGGCGTCGCTGGACCTGTTGGATTCGAAATACATCGCCCGGGCGAGGCATTCGCGGTCGCTGAGCCGGACCCGCGTGATCCCCGAGTTCCGCTGGCCCGCGCAGCCGGCGAGCACCATGGCGGCCGCGATGACGATGAAGGCCGCGCGGATACGCGACGCGGTCTGGGTCTGCACCCCGGTTACTCCACTCTACGCCACTGACCGGCCGGACCCGCGACTGTCGCCGTTCGGCCACAGACGCGGCGAAAAGCCGGATACGCTTTCGCCCGGTACAGAAAAACGCGAAGAGTCTGGAGAAAGCTTTAACCGGCCGCCTCACCGCCGCCGGATTCTCGGGGCTAGCGACGCCGGGCGGGCGAGCGGGCGAGCCCCGCGCTGGACAGCGGCGCCGTTTCCGCGCGAAGGAGCGCGATCAGCCGAGAGGCCCGACCTCGGACAAGATCGGCGATCCGCCCAAGGAGTCTGCATGACCGACATCATCGTCACGGCGAACGCGACGCCTGCGCGCTCGCTCGCCAAGACCATCAGCTGGCGCGCGCTCGGCTCGCTGGACACGATGTTCCTCGGCTGGTTGTTCACCGGCTCGCTCAAGGTGGCCGGCTCGATCGCGAGCGCCGAGGTGCTCACGAAGATCGTGCTCTACTACCTGCACGAGCGCGGCTGGGCCCATATCGGCTGGGGCCTCAGGATGCCGAAGCCGATCGGTCAGGCTCAGGAAACCTCGTCCGCGACCCAGCCGAGATAATTCGCCGAGCCGCCGAGGATCGCCCGGACGAGGATCTCGGGAAGGTCGTAGGTGTGAAGCTCGCGGATGAGCGCCTCGGCGGCGTCCCGCCGCGCGGCCGTCGTCTTGAGCTCGACGACGAACTCCGCGGCGCTCTCGACCTCGCCCCTCCAGCGATAGACGCTGTCGACGGCGTGGATCCGCGCGCAGGCTGCGACACGGCGCTCGATCGCGGCGCGGGCGATGCGCCCGGCGACGGCGCGATCGTCGACGGTGGTCGCGATCTCGACAAAGACGTTCATCGAAAACCTCCCGAGATGGCGGCTCCCGCGACGACCGCCGCGGAAGCCTGGGCTCAGCCCCTTACTTCGGCGCCACGCCCTTTTGGGACGCAAGCCGTGCGAGCATCGCGGTCATCTGTGCGATCTCGCGCTCCTGGGCGGCGACGACCTCTTCGGCGAGACGGCGCACCTCGGGGTCCTTGCCGTATTGCAGGACGACGCGCGCCGCCCCGATCGCCCCCTGATGATGCGGGATCATGCCCTCCAGGAAATCGACGTCGGGATCGCCGGTGAAGGTCCGGCTCATGGCGCCGTGCATCGCCTCGTCGACCCTGCGATAGGCCTCGGTGGCGGACGAGACGGGTGCGACTGCTGCGCCATGGGAGGAGTGGTCCATCCCGGTGTGGTTCATGGATCCGTGGTCCATGCCCTTCATGTCGTCGGTCTTTGCGTCCTGCGCATGCGCGACGCTCGCGGCGGTCAGGAAAAGCGCCGTCGTCAGGCGGATTGTGGTCGAGCGCATCGGTTCCGGCTCCGGATTGAATTGAGGGAAGACGTTCGGACCGGACGCCGCGCGTCCGGTGGAGGCGTCACCCTCGCGGAGGCGGCGTCGCCGGAGCGGAGGCTGCGCCGAAGGCCGCATCGTCCGCGAAGCCCGCCGGCTCGGCCGGATGCTCGCGCGGCGCGATCTGGCGCGCCGCGAGCGGGGGAAGCCCGCACAACGCGCCGCAGGACTGCTTGAAGACGGCCGAGGGATCGGACGAGGCCGGCAGGTGCTGGCCGGGATGGTCCGGGGCCGCGTCCCGAGCGACCGGCGTATCGGGCAGGCCGGCATGCGCGCAGCACGCCCCGGTCGCGCCAAAAAGACCGACCAGCGCGACGACAAGCATCCAGACAAGGCTGCGCGGCGCTCGCATGCGCCCAGTCTAGCCGGCGCCGCTCGCGGCGCCGAGCGTCAGTAGCGATACTTCTTCAGGTCGGCCGGTCTGCCGTCCTGGAAGTCGTAGATCGAGCTCTGCAGCCAGTAGTCGTTGTTCATCGTCGGATGTGCGCGGCCGTCGTTGCGCTCGACCCGGAAGGGCCGAGGGACGGAGTCTCCGTAGCTCTCGTATTCCTCGACGAAGCGACGGTGCCGCGCGCGGCGGTCTTCGGCCTTCGCGTAGCGCCGCTTCTTCACGACCGGGCGGCGGTCGTCGAACTGGCCGTATTCCGGCGTCGCGTCGCGCGAGCGCCAGCGCTGCTCCCAATAGCTCGACTCCGCGTGGGCGGGCGCGACCGACAGGCCGACGGTCGCGGCGGTCAGGGCGAGTGCGGCGAGAGCGATCTTCATGGCGGACCACACGAAATTGATATCCGAGAGAGCCGAACGTCCGGCCGCCAGACGCGGTTCCTGACGCCACGCAGCCGTGATCCGCATATGGGCTATGCGGCTCCCGAGCGAAAGACGGCTTTGACGCTCGCTCTTGCGGTCTTTAAAGCGGGCGCGCCCTCCTTTCGGGCGTCCCTCCCGGTAGCCACGAGCGCGGATGAGCGAGACGACCCTCAAGCGCTACGAGACCCTCGTCGCCTCCGGCGCACTCGACCGCGACCCCGCCCAGGCGAAGCTCGCCGCGCGGCTCGACGCGCTCGAGAAAAACATCCGCGAGCGCCTCGCCGACAGACCGGGCGCGCTGGGCTGGCTTTTCGGCCGCTCAAACGCGCCGGCGCCGAAGGGGCTCTACGTCTGGGGCGACGTGGGACGCGGCAAGACGCGGCTCATGGACATCTTCTTCCAGGCCGTTCCGGTCGAGACCAAGCGGCGCGCGCACTTCCACGACTTCATGCAGGACGTCCACGCCCGCATCCACGCCGCCCGCCAGACATCGCGCGGCGGCGACGTCACGCCCGTCGTCGGCGACGCGATCGCCGCGGAAGCCTCGCTGCTCTGCTTCGACGAGTTCCACGTCACCGACATCGCGGACGCCATGATCCTCGGGCGGCTGTTCGAACGGCTGATCGAGAAGGACGTCATCATCGTCGCGACGTCGAACGTGCCGCCGTCCGACCTCTACAAGGACGGGCTGAACCGCTCGCTGTTCGTGCCCTTCATCCGCATGCTTGAAACCCGGCTCGACGTCTTCAGGCTCGAGTCCCGAACGGACTTCCGCCGCGAGAAGCTGGGCGACGCCAAGGTCTGGATCACGCCGGTGGACGCGGCCGCGGAAAAGGCGCTCGACGCGACCTTCCAGGCGCTCGCCGGCGAGGACGGGGCGCCAGCGACCCTCGAGGTGCAGGGCCGCCAGATCCGCCTGCCGCGGGCGGCGGACGGGGTGGCGCGCGCCTCCTTCGACGATCTCTGCGTCCAGCCGCTCGGCGCCGCAGACTACATCGCGCTCGCCCGGCGCTACCACACGCTGATCCTCGACCGCGTGCCGCGCATGGACGAGAACGCCCGCAACCCGGCGCGGCGCTTCATGAACCTGATCGACACGCTCTACGACCGCAACGTGAAGCTGGTCGCCTCGGCCGAAGCCGAGCCGGACGCGCTCTGGACCGGGGAGGAGGGCTACGAAAGCTTCGGCTTCGCCCGCACCGCCTCCCGCCTCACCGAAATGCGATCGGACTCCTGGCTGTCTCGCGCGCACGGGCTCGGCGACAGTCGCGCCAGCGGCCAGACGACGGGGCTCGTCGAGACATGAGCGCGAGCCTTGCTGCGACGCGGCATTTCGAGCCTTTCGGCGACTTGATGGCCCTGCGCAATCAAGCTAGTTCCGACCCGCGGACGGGATCGGGGCGTCTGATCGATACTCTCTCAACTTAAAGACCGAAGAGGATACCCCCATGGCGCGCAGCAAGATCGGACTCGTCGGCGCAGGCCAGATCGGCGGCACGCTCGCCCATCTCGCAGGTCTGAAGGAGCTCGGCGACGTCGTCCTGTTCGACATCGTCGACGGCGTGCCGCAGGGCAAGGCGCTCGATCTCGCCGAGAGCTCCCCGGTCGACGGCTTCGACGCGAAGCTGAAGGGCACCTCGTCCTATGAGGACCTCGACGGCGCCGACGTCGTGATCGTCACCGCCGGCGTGCCGCGCAAGCCCGGCATGAGCCGCGACGACCTGATCGGCGTGAACCTCAAGGTCATGGAGCAGGTCGGCGCCGGCGTCGCGAAATACGCGCCCGACGCCTTCGTGATCTGCATCACCAATCCGCTCGACGCCATGGTCTGGGCGTTGCAGCAGTCATCGGGCCTCAAGCCCGAGAAGGTCGTCGGCATGGCCGGCGTGCTGGACTCGGCGCGCTTCCGCTACTTCCTCGCCGACGAGTTCAACGTCTCGGTCGAAGACGTCACCGCCTTCGTGCTCGGCGGCCACGGCGACACCATGGTGCCGCTGCCGCGCTATTCGACGGTCGCCGGCATCCCGCTGCCGGACCTCGTCAAGATGGGCTGGACCACCCAGGAGAAGCTCGACAAGATCATCCAGCGCACCCGCGACGGCGGCGCCGAGATCGTCGGCCTGCTGAAGACCGGCTCGGCCTTCTACGCCCCGGCGGCGTCCGCGATCGCGATGGCCGAGAGCTACCTCAAGGACAAGAAGCGCGTCCTGCCCTGCGCGGCGCAGCTCACCGGCCAGTACGGCGTCGACGGCATCTATGTCGGCGTGCCGGTGGTGATCGGCGCGGGCGGCGTGGAGCGGATCGTCGAGATCGAGCTCGACCGCGCCGAGAAGGCGGAGTTCGACAAGTCCGTCGGCTCGGTCAAGGGCCTGATCGAGGCCTGCAAGGCCATCGCGCCGAACCTCGGCAAGTGACGCCCCTCGCGCCGGCTGCTGCCGGCGCGGAGGCAGACGTTTTGCTGGCGTGCCGGAGCCGATTGTATCTGGTATGCCAGCGTCGCCAAATATCCGGACACGGTGAGAGCGTCCGCGAGAAGCCGCTCCAACCCGACAGGGGGGAACCCGATGAACATCCATGAATATCAAGCGAAAGCGCTGCTGAAGACCTACGGCGTGCCAATCTCCAAGGGCGTGCCGATCATGCGTCCGGAGGACGCCGAAGCCGCCGCGAACGAGCTCGGCGGGCCGGTCTGGGTGGTGAAGTCCCAGATCCACGCCGGCGGCCGCGGCAAGGGCAAGTTCAAGGAAGCCGACGCCGGCGAAGCCGGCGGCGTCCGGATCGCGAAGTCGGTCGAGGAGGTCAAGACCTACGCGTCCCAGATGCTCGGCAAGACGCTGGTGACCAAGCAGACCGGCGCGGCCGGCAAGCAGGTCAACCGCCTCTACATCGAGGAAGGCTCCGCGATCGACAAGGAGTTCTACCTCTCCGCGCTGGTCGACCGCGAGACCGGGCACGTCGCCTTCGTGGTCTCGACCGAGGGCGGCATGGACATCGAGGAGGTCGCGCATTCGACCCCCGAGAAGATCGTGACACTGACCGTCGACCCGGTGACCGGCGTCATGCCGCATCACGGCCGCTCGGTCGCGAAGGCCCTGAAGCTCTCCGGCGAACTCGCCAAGCAGGCCGCGAGCCTCGTCGACCAGCTCTACGCCGCCTTCGTCGGCACGGACATGTCGATGCTCGAGATCAACCCGCTGATCGTCACCAAGGACGGCAACCTGCGCGTCCTCGACGCCAAGGTCTCGTTCGACTCCAACGCGCTCTACCGTCACCCCGACCTCGCCGATCTCCGCGACCTCACCGAAGAGGACGAGAAGGAAATCGAGGCGTCCAAGTACGACCTCGCCTACATCGCGCTCGACGGCACGATCGGCTGCATGGTGAACGGCGCGGGCCTTGCGATGGCGACGCTCGACATCATCAAGCTCTACGGCGAGGAGCCGGCGAACTTCCTAGACGTCGGCGGCGGCGCTTCGGAAGAGAAGGTCACGGCGGCCTTCAAGATCATCACCGCCGACCCGCAGGTGAAGGGCATTCTGGTCAACATCTTCGGCGGCATCATGAAGTGCGACGTCATCGCCAACGGCGTCATCGCCGCGGTGAAGGCGGTCGGCCTCAAGGTCCCGCTGGTGGTGCGCCTCGAAGGCACCAATGTCGAAGAGGGCAAGAAGATCATCGCGGAGAGCGGGCTCAACGTGCTCCCGGCGAACGATCTCGACGACGCCGCCCAGAAGATCGTCGCGGCCGTGAAGGGGAACTGAGCCAGATGTCCATCCTGATCGACGCGAACACCAAGGTCATCTGCCAAGGCTTCACCGGCAAGAACGGCACCTTCCACTCGACCCAGGCGATCGCCTACGGCACCAAGATGGTCGGCGGCGTCGCCCCCGGCAAAGGCGGCCAGACGCATCTCGACCTGCCGGTCTTCGACACCGTCGCGGAAGCCCGGGAGGCGACCGGCGCCGACGCCTCCGTCGTCTACGTCCCGCCGCCAGGCGCGGCCGACGCGATCCTCGAGGCGATCGCGGCGGAAATCCCGCTGATCGTCTGCATCACCGAGGGCGTTCCGGTTCTCGACATGGTGCGGGTCAAGCGCGCGCTCGAGGGCTCCAAGTCGCGCCTCATCGGCCCGAACTGCCCGGGCGTGGTGACGGCGGGCGAGTGCAAGATCGGCATCATGCCGGGCAACATCTTCTCGCGCGGCAACGTCGGCGTGGTCTCGCGCTCCGGCACGCTGACCTATGAGGCGGTGTTCCAGACGACCCAGGAGGGTCTTGGCCAGACGACCGCCGTCGGCATCGGCGGCGACCCGGTCAAGGGCACCGAGTTCATCGACATGCTGGAGATGTTCCTCGCCGACCCGCGCACCGAGTCGATCGTCATGATCGGCGAGATCGGCGGCTCCGCCGAGGAAGACGCGGCGCAGTTCCTCGCCGACGAGGCCAAGAAGGGCCGCAAGAAGCCGACGGTCGGCTTCATCGCGGGCCGCACCGCCCCTCCCGGACGTCGCATGGGCCATGCCGGCGCGATCATTTCCGGCGGCAAGGGCGGCGCCGAGGACAAGATCGCGGCGATGGAAGCCGCGGGCGTCAAGGTCTCGCCCTCCCCGGCGCGGCTCGGCAAGACGCTGGTCGAGCTCCTCAAGGGCTGACCGCGAAGTGGCTTGGGATCTCGGAGACGCGCTCGACGTCCTGAGGTCCCTCGCCGACTGGCCGGGCGGCGCGTCCGGCGATCAGGGGCCGGCGCGCAAGCGCGTCGACCGGTGGTCAGGCAGGGTGGTCACTGTGATCATCCTGACCATGGCCATCGCCGTCCTCGTCGTTTGGCTGAGGTCGGAAAACTTCGCCGCCTTCGACCGCGACGCGCTGCCCGCGGTCTCGCTCGGGCTGCTCGCGCTCGTCGCCGCGATCGCGGTCCACTGCGTCGCGGCGATCATCGCCAACATCGTCGACGGCCGCGCGCGGAAGCGCTGAGCGCACCTTTCCGTGCGCTACGCTGTTAACTTGTCGTTAACCAAGACGGTTAAAGGTCCGCCCCGTGGCTAAGGCCCGAGGCGGTTCCTGCGCACTTTCGTTCCGATCGGCGCGGGAACCGTCTCAACCAGCCGCCTAGCCGGCCCGCCTGACGGCCGTCTTCGCCGGAGTCTTGGCCGGCGCCCTGGCAGGGCTCTTGACCGCCTTGGGCGCGGGAGCGGGCGCGGCCTGCGGGGTCCGCCCGTCGTTCTTGCGATAGCCCTGCACGACCATGCACTGCTGGAACGCGTTGGCGCGCGCCGCCGCCGTCGCGGCGAGCGTCGCGATCAAGCCGATCGCGGCCGCCTCGACGCTGCCGACCCCGATCACGATGTGCCTCGCCTGCGCCGCATAGGCCTTGCACCCGACGGTCGCGACCTCGAGCGAGGGCCCCGGCTTGTACTTCACATATTCAGGTCCCGTCCCCGTCGTCTGACAGCCGGACAGGGCGAGCGCCCCGACGACCGCGGCGACCACCGCCCCACGCTTCATGCCATTCCCCCAGATCACGCGCGCGCTTTGCGCGTGCGATCACTATCGCGATACGCGTAAAAATCGCGTGCGAACCGTGCGTCGGTTGAAAGCAGGCTGTGGATGCGTGTCCGGCGGGATACATCTCAGTCCGGCGGGCCCGCAGGCCGCAAGAGCGAAACGCTTCGCCACGATCCGTGAACGTCCGGAACCCGGCGTCATGTCATTTCCGCATTTCCGGCGTTCAAATCCGAGCGCGCCGCGCCTATATTGCGCCGCGAAACGCCAGCAACCGATCCGATCTCAAGGCTGTTCCGATGTCACGCCAGGCGGCGAACGAGGGATTTTCCCGAACCTCCTTTCTCTGGGGCGGGAACGCCGCCTACGTGGAGGATCTGCAGGCCCGGTATCTGAAGGATCCCTCCTCGGTCGATCCCGCCTGGGCCGCGTTCTTCTCAGAACTCGACGAAGAGGCCGGCGCCGTCGAGCGCACGGCTGACGGTCCCTCCTGGGAGCGTCCGAACTGGCCGATCCCGGCGAACGGCGAGCTCGTCTCGGCGCTCGACGGCGACTGGGGCCCGGCGATCGAGGCGGTCGTCGGCGAGAGGATCAAGGCGAAGGCCGAAGCCAGGGGCGCTGCGACCGGCGCGCCGGTCTCGGCCGACGAGATCCAGGCCGCGACGCGCGACTCCACCCGCGCCCTGATGATGATCCGCGCCTACCGCATCCGCGGGCATCTGGCCGCCGACCTCGACCCGCTGAAGCTCGAGCCGCGGCCCGAGCGCGAGGAGCTCGACCCGGCCTCCTACGGCTTCGGAGACGCCGACCTCGATCGCAAGATCTTCATCGATTACGTGCTCGGCATGGAATACGCGACCGTGCGCGAGATGCTCGAGATCCTGCGCCGGACCTATTGCGGCACCATCGGCGTCGAGTTCATGCACATCTCCGAGCCCGCCGAGAAGGCGTGGATCCAGGAGCGCATCGAGGGACCGGACAAGGGCGTCGCCTTCACCGCCGAGGGCAAGAAGGCGATCCTGAACAAGCTGGTCGAGGCCGAGGGCTTCGAAAAATTCCTCGACGTCAAGTACACCGGCACCAAGCGCTTCGGCCTCGACGGCGGCGAGTCGATCGTCCCGGCGCTGGAGCAGATCATCAAGCGTGGCGGCGCGCTCGGCGTACGGGAGATCGTCGTCGGCATGGCCCATCGCGGCCGCCTCAACATCCTCAGCCAGGTGCTCGGCAAGCCGCACCGCGCGATCTTCCACGAGTTCAAGGGCGGTTCCTGGACCCCGGACGAGGTCGAGGGCTCGGGCGACGTCAAGTACCATCTCGGCGCCTCGTCTGACCGCGAGTTCGACGGCAACAGCGTCCACCTGTCGCTGACCGCGAACCCCTCGCATCTTGAGATCGTCGACCCGGTCGTGCTCGGGAAGGTGCGCGCCAAGCAGGACCAGCACACCGACGTCGACCGCACCAAGGTCATGCCGCTGCTGATCCACGGCGACGCCGCCTTCGCCGGCCAGGGCGTGATCCCGGAGTGCTTCGGCCTGTCGGGCCTCAAGGGCCACAAGACCGGCGGCTCGCTGCACTTCATCATCAACAACCAGATCGGCTTCACGACGAGCCCGCGCAACGCGCGCTCCTCGCCCTACCCGTCCGACAGCGCCAAGATGATCGAGGCGCCGATCTTCCACGTGAACGGGGACGACCCCGAGGCCGTCACCTTCGCGGCGAAGATCGCGACCGAGTTCCGGCAGAAGTTCCACAAGCCGGTCGTGATCGACATGTTCTGCTACCGGCGCTTCGGCCACAACGAGGGCGACGAGCCGTCCTTCACCCAGCCGCGGATGTACAAGATCATCCGCTCGCACCCGACCACGCTCGAGATCTACGCCAGGAGGCTCGAGGGCGAGGGCGTGATCAGGGCCGGCGAAGTCGACGAGATGCGCCAGTCCTTCCGCGACCGCATGGAAACCGAGTACGAGAGCGGACAGGCCTACAAGCCGAACAAGGCCGACTGGCTCGACGGGCGCTGGTCCGGCATCAAGGCGACGCGCGACTACGACGACGCGCGGCGCGGCAAGACCGGCGTGCCGATCGAGCGCCTCAAGGCGCTCGGCGAGAAGATCGCTTCCGCCCCGGACTCCTTCAACGTGCACCGCACGGTGAAGCGCCTGCTCGACAACCGCCGCAAGATGGTCGAGGACGGCCAGAACCTCGACTGGGCGATGGGCGAGGCGCTCGCCTTCGCCTCGCTGCTCGCCGACGGCAAGCCGGTCCGACTCGTCGGACAGGACGTCGAGCGCGGCACCTTCAGCCAGCGCCACGCGGTGCTGACCGACCAGGAGAACGAGGGCCGCTTCACGCCGCTCTCCAACCTCTCCGAGGACCAGGCGCGCTTCGAGGTCATCAATTCGATGCTCTCGGAGGAGGCGGTGCTCGGCTTCGAATACGGCTACACGCTGGCCGAGCCGAACGCGCTGACCCTATGGGAGGCCCAGTTCGGCGACTTCGCCAACGGCGCGCAGGTGGTGATCGACCAGTTCCTGTCGTCGGGCGAGCGCAAGTGGCTGCGCATGTCCGGCCTCGTGATGCTCCTGCCGCACGGCTATGAGGGCCAAGGCCCGGAGCATTCCTCGGCCCGTCTCGAGCGCTACCTGCAGATGTGCGCCGAGGACAACATGCAGGTCGTCAACTGCACCACGCCGGCGAACTACTTCCACGTGCTGCGCCGGCAGCTGGTTCGCGACTTCCGCAAGCCGCTGATCGTGATGACGCCGAAGTCGCTGCTGCGCCACAAGCGGGCGGTCTCGCCGCTCTCCATGATGGACGAAGGCACGGTGTTCCACCGGCTGCTGTGGGACGACGCCGAGCTCGACGCCGATTCGGCGATCAAGCTGAAGCCCGACGCGGAGATCCGGCGCGTGATCCTGTGCTCCGGCAAGGTCTATTACGACCTTGTTGAGGAGCGCGAGAAGCGCGGCGTCAACGACGTCTACATCCTGCGCGTCGAGCAGCTCTACCCGTTCCCGGTCAAGGCGCTCGTCAACGAGCTGTCGCGCTTCAAGCAGGCCGAGGTGGTGTGGTGCCAGGAAGAGCCCCGCAACATGGGCTCCTGGTTCTTCGTCGAGAGCTACATCGAGTGGGTGCTGAACAACATCGGCGCCCTCCACCGCCGCCCCCGCTACGCCGGCCGCCCGGCCGCCGCCGCGACGGCGACGGGCCTGATGTCGAAGCATCTGGCCCAGCTGCAGGCGTTCCTGAACGACGCGCTGGCGGAATAGCCGCCTCGCGCAAAAGCGATGGCCGGCCCCGAACGATTTCGTCTATGACGGGGCCGGTTTTTCCCATGACGCCGCGCTATCTAGGCGGCGTCGACCCTCGGCGCCGCCCGGCGCCTGCGACCTCAACAGGGGAGGCCCCTCATTTGGGGGCGATCTGATGGCCACTGAAATCCGCGTCCCGACGCTCGGCGAATCCGTCACCGAGGCCACCATCGGCCGCTGGTTCAAGAAGCCCGGCGAGGCCGTGAAGGCCGACGAGCCGGTGGTCGAGCTCGAAACCGACAAGGTCACGCTCGAGGTGCCGGCGCCCGCCGCCGGCGTGCTCGGCCAGATCGAGGCCAAGGACGGCGAGACGGTCGGCGTCGGCGCCCTGCTCGGCTCGATCGAGGAAGGCGGCGCGGCCGCCGCGCCCAAGGAAAGCAAGCCCGCCGCGCCCGCCAAGGCCGAAGGCGCCAAGCCGCTCAAGGACGACGCCAACGAGACCAAGCCCAAGGAGGCCTCCAAGGAGGCTCCGAAGGCGAACGGCGGCACGCCGCCGGCCGACGCCGGCCAGGCCCCGTCGGTCCGCCGCCTCGCCGAGGAGACCGGGGTGGACCCGAAGGGCGTCCAGGGCTCCGGCAAGGACGGCCGCGTGACCAAGGGCGACATGCTGGCGGCCGCCGAGGGCGGCGCGCAGGCCAAGGCCCCGTCTGCGCCCGCGCCCGCCCCTGCCCCCGTTCAGGCGCCGCGCGCGCCGTCTTCCGCCGACGACGCCTCCCGCGAGGAGCGGGTGCGCATGACGAAGCTGCGCCAGACCATCGCGCGGCGGCTCAAGGACGCGCAGAACACCGCGGCGATGCTGACGACCTTCAACGAGGTCGACATGACCGAGGTCATGGCGCTGCGCGCGAAGTACAAGGACACGTTCGAGAAGAAGCACGGCGTGAAGCTCGGCTTCATGGGCTTCTTCGTGAAGGCCGTGGTGCAGGCGCTCAAGGACATTCCGAGCGTCAACGCCGAGATCGACGGCACGGACCTCATCTTCAAGAACTACTACCATGTCGGCATCGCCGTCGGCACCGACCGCGGCCTCGTCGTGCCGGTGGTGCGCGACGCCGACCATCTCGGCCTCGCCGGGGTCGAGAAGACCATCGCCGACTTCGGCAAGCGCGCCCGCGACGGCAAGCTCGGCATCGACGAGATGCAGGGCGGCACCTTCACGATCACCAACGGCGGCATCTACGGCTCGCTGATGTCGACGCCGATCCTCAACGCGCCGCAGTCCGGCATCCTCGGCATGCACAAGATCCAGGAGCGGCCGATGGCGATCGGCGGCAAGATCGAGGTGCGGCCGATGATGTATCTGGCGCTGAGCTACGACCACCGCATCGTCGACGGCAAGGAGGCCGTGACCTTCCTCGTGCGGGTCAAGGAAAGCCTCGAGGATCCCGCGCGGCTGGTGATGGACCTCTGAGGAGGGGCCCATGCAGCCGCCGCCAAGCTTCGCTCCGGACGCCGCAAGCCCCGCCGATGAGGCGTGGGACGAGGACAAGGCCCGCTGGCTCGTCGGCAAGTACGCGCTTGTCGGCGTCGCCTGGGTCGGGCCCGAGGGCGAGCGGAGCGAGCAGTATCACGGCCGCATCACCTCCGCCGAGCAGGGCGTCGGGATCTCGGTCGCCTGTGAGGGCGTCTGGAAGGGAGAGACCTTCGTGATCCCGCCCGCGACCGACTTTCTCGCGCCCGCGCAGCCCGGCGAATACAAGCTGCGCTCGACCGGCGAGACGGTGAAGAACCCCGACGTCCTCACCACCTGGCGGATCGATCTCAGCAAGCGCGATCCGAACTAGAACGGCCTCCCGCCGATGACCGCCGACGCCTCCGCCCCGCCCGACTCCCCCGCCGTCGCCACCGAGATCGCGGCGATGAAGGAGGCGTGGAACAAGCGGCTCGTCATGGCCTGCCTCACTTTGTCGGCGATCGTGGCCTATTTCGCCTTCGACATGCGCGAGCGGCCCGACTTCGTCGCGCAGCTCACGCAGATCGCGCCCTGGTTCGTGGCGCTCGCCCTCGCCTTCGTCGCCGTCGTCCGCTGGACGATCTCGCGAGAGACCAGACGCATCCGGGCAGGCGGGCGCTAGACCGCCCCGCTCGTCCCGTTCCTTCCGTCCGACCGAACTGAAAGAGACCCATGGCCTACGATCTCGTCGTCATCGGCACCGGCCCCGGCGGCTATGTGTGCGCGATCCGCGCCGCCCAGCTCGGCCTCAAGGTCGCGGTCGTCGAGAAGCGGGCGACCCATGGCGGCACCTGCCTCAATGTCGGCTGCATTCCCTCCAAGGCCCTGCTCCACGCCTCCGAGCTGTTCGAGGAGGCCGGCCACGCCTTCGGCAAGATGGGCATCGGCGTCGACGCCCCGAAGCTGGATCTCTCCAAGATGCTCGCCTTCAAAGACGAGGGCGTCGCGGGCAACGTGAAGGGCGTCGAGTTCCTGCTGAAGAAGAACAAGATCGACGCCGTCTTCGGGACCGGCACGATTTTGGGCGCCGGCAAGGTCGCGGTCGCCTCGGCGGAGGGGGACACGAAGGAGCTCGAGACCAAGGCGATCGTGATCGCGACCGGCTCGGACGTCGCGAAGCTCAAGGGCGTCGAGATCGACGAGAAGACCATCGTCTCCTCGACCGGCGCGCTGGAGCTCCAGAGCGTTCCGAAGAAGCTGGTCGTGGTCGGCGGCGGCGTGATCGGGCTCGAGCTCGGCTCGGTCTGGCGGCGGCTCGGCTCGGAGGTGCTGGTGGTCGAGTTCCTCGACCGCATCCTGCCGGGCATGGACGTCGAGCTCGGCAAGCAGTTCCAGCGGATCCTTTCGAAGCAGGGCATGGAGTTCAAGCTCGGCTCCAAGGTCACCGGCGCGGAGACGGCCGGCGAGCGCCTCAAGGTCACGATCGAGCCGGCGGCCGGCGGCGCGGCCGAGTCGGTCGAGGCCGACGTCGTGCTCGTCGCGATCGGCCGCGTTCCGTACACGGAAGGGCTGGGTCTCAAGGAAGCCGGCGTCGAGCTCGACGAGCGCGGCCGGGTCAAGACCGACGGCCATTTCAAGACCAATGTCGACGGGATCTACGCCATCGGCGACGCGATCGCCGGTCCCATGCTCGCCCACAAGGCCGAGGACGAGGGCGTCGCCGTCGCCGAAATCCTCGCCGGCAAGGCGGGGCACGTGAACTACGAGGTGATCCCGAACGTCGTCTACACCTACCCGGAGGTCGCCTCGGTCGGCCGCACCGAGGAGGAGCTGAAGAAGGACGGGGTCGAGTACAAGAGCGGCAAGTTCCCCTTCACGGCCAACGGCCGCGCCAAGGCGAACGGCACCACGGACGGCTTCGTCAAGGTGCTTGCCGACGCGAAGACCGACCGGGTGCTCGGCGTCCACATCGTGGGGCCCGACGCCGGCACGCTGATCGGCGAGGTCGCGCTCGGCATGGAGTTCGGCGCGTCGTCGGAAGACATCGCCCGCACCTGCCACGCCCATCCGACGCTGTCGGAAGCGGTCAAGGAAGCCGCGCTCGCCGTCGAGGGCCGTGCGATCCACATGTGAGCTTCGAGGCGCCGTTGTCCCGGCCCAAGGCCGGGACAACGCTTTGCGCGCTTACGCTTTCCGGTCGAGGCCGGCCGCGGCCGCTTCGGGGGCGCCGGGTTTCGGGCCGCCGCGGGCGACGCCGACCATGGCGGGGCGCAGGATGCGTTCGCCGATCATGTAGCCGTCCTGCATGACCTGCACGACGGTGCCGGCCGGCACGCTCGGATCGGGCGCCTCGAACACCGCCTCGTGGCGGTGCGGGTCGAACAGCTGGCCCTTAGGCTCGAGCCGGGTGATCCCGTTCTTCTCCAGCGCCTTCAACAGCTCGCGCTCGGTGAGCTCGACGCCCTCCAGCAGCGCGGCGAGCGCCGGGTCGGTGTCTTCCGCGTCCGCCCCGCCGGTGCCGGCGGAGGCCGCGTCGATCGCGCGCCGAAGATTGTCGGCGACGCCGAGCAGGTCGCGCGCGAAACCGGCGTTGGCGTAGCGCTTGGCGTCCTGCACCTCGCGCTCGGTGCGACGGCGCAGGTTCTCCATCTCGGCATGGGCGCGCAGCAGGCGGTCGCGCATCTCGGCGAGCGCCGCCTCGAACTCGGGCGTGCGGTCGATCGGCTGCGGCGCGGCCTCGGTGACCTCCGGCTCGACGGTGGCGTCGGCGCGCGTCTCGTCGGTCTCGGTCGCGGCCTTGGCGTCTCTTTCGAACTTGGGATCGCCGTCGAACTTCGGCTTGGCGGCGTCTTCGGCCGACATCGGGTCCGGCATGAACGGGCCTCTCGTCCTCGAACAAAACAATTGCGGAAGCGCGCCGGATATCAGTCCCCGAGCGCCGAAAATCAAGCTTTTCGGCCCCAATCCCTCCCCTTTGCAAAGAGGAGGGTTTGGGGGACGGATCGCCTAACCCTGCGGCGCGGCTACTCGATCCGCACGCTCGAGGAGGCCGTCGCGCCGGTCGCGTCCATCACGGTGAGGCGCGCGAAGCCGGGGCCGGGCGTCGGCCAGAGCGCCTCGCGGCGGCGCTGCGGCGGCAGCGGGCGGCCGTCGACCAGCCAGCGGAAGGGCGGCGAGCCGCCGGCGGCCTTGAGCGCGAGCTCCTCGCCGGCGGCGAGCTCCACCCGCGCGCCGTCGGGCGGGAAGGCGACGCTGAGCGGCGGGTTCTCGCGTG
>CABHPB010000031.1 GCA_902168115.1 uncultured Methylopila sp.
CCCATGTGTCGGGCCGCGAGGTCGGCGTTGACCGCGGTCGCCTCGCCGGCGTCGGGCTCGTGGATGCGGGACACGATCGTCTGGGCGATCGTGAGCAGCGTCGTCGAGTCGCCGATCGCGACCAGCGGCAGGTCGATGTCGAAGCGTCGCTCGACCGACATGCGCAGCTCGAGGCCCATGAGGCTGTCCATGCCGAGTTCGGCGAGCGGCCGCTGCGGCGAGATCTCCTTCGCGGGCAGCTTGAGGATGCGCGCCACCTCGCCGGTGAGCGCCTCCGCCACGATGTCGCGCGCCTCGCGGGCGTCCTTGCCGCGCACCAGCGCCGCGAGGTCGACCGTCTCGCCGCTGTCCTGCGGGCCCATCTCGGCGTCGGCCAGCACCTGGGTGAAGGTCGGCGAGGCGAGATAAGCGAGGTCGCGGCGCGCCTGGCCCCAGTCGATCGGCGCGATGGTCACGACACCGGTCTCGAGGCGCATGTCGCGCTGGGCGAGCACGCGGCCGAGGCCTTCGAGCGCTTCCGCGCCGGAAAGCGTCGCGTAGCCGAGACGCTTCTGGATCTTCTCCTTCACCTCGCCGGTGCGGGCGAGATACCCGACGTCGCCGAGCGCGCCCCAGGCGATCGCGAGGCCCGGCTTGCCGGCCGCGCGACGCTTGCGGATGAGCGACTCGAGCCAGGAGTTCGCCGCGACGTAGTTCGACTGGCCCGGATTGCCGATGACGGTCGTGGCCGAGGAATAGACCACGAAGTCCTTCACCGGATCGTTCGCCGTGAGCTTCTCCATCGCCGCCGCGGCGTCGATCTTGGGCTTCAGCGCCTCGGTGAAGTTCTCGGCGTCGAGATTGGCGAGCAGCGAGTCGCGCAGCACCATGGCGACGTTCCACATGCCGCCGATGGGGCCGAGCGCCGCGCGGGTCTCGTCCAGCGCCGTCTTGAGCGCCGCCTCGTCGGCCGCGTCGCAGGCGAACACCTTCACCTCGGCGCCGGCGTCGCGCAGGCGCTTGACGCCGTCCTTGGCGGCCTGGGCCTTGTCGCCCGAGCGGCCGATCAGCGCGAGCTTCTTGGCGCCGCGGCCGACCAGCCATTCGGCGGTCGCCATGCCGAAGCCGCCGAGGCCGCCGACCATGACATGGACGCCTTCGGCCGGCTTCCAGCCCGTCGGCTCCTCGGCCGGGAGCTTCGCCGGGTCGAGCGGGCGCACCACGATCTTGCCGATGTGGCCGGACTGCTGCATCAGCCGGAAGGCGTCGCGGATCTCGTCGGCCTCGAACACGCGGTAGGGCAGCGGCGCGAACACGCCCTTGCCGAACAGCTTCAGCACGTCGGTGAACAGCCGCTCGCCGAGGTCGCGGCGATAGATGAACAGCTGGTCGGCGTCGATGCCGAAGTAGCTGATGTTGCGACGGAAGGGACGGAGGCCGAGCCGCGAGTTGGCGTAGTAGTCGCGCTTGCCGAGCTCGAGGAACCGGCCGAACGGCTTCAGCGTCTGGAGCGAACGCTCCATCGCCTCGCCGAACAGCGAGTTCAGCACGACGTCGACGCCCGCGCCGCCGGTGAGGCGCTTCGCTTCATCGACGAAATCGAGCGAGCGGCTCGACAGCACATGGGTCGCGCCAAGCGCGCGCAGCAGGTCGCGCTTCTCGTCGGAGCCCGCGGTCGCGATGACCTTGCAGCCCTTCCACAGCGCGATCTGGAGCGCCGCGAGGCCAACGCCGCCGGCGCCGCCATGGATCAGCACCCACTCGCCGCGCTTGATGCGGGCGAGCTCGATGAGCGCGTAGTAGGAGGTCAGGAAGCACACCGGGATGGTGGCGCCTTCCTCGAAGCCGATCGTGTCCGGCAGCTTCGCGGCGGCGAGCTCCGAGGTCACGACGCGCGAGGCGAAGGAGCCGGAGGCGAAGGCCGAGACGCGGTCGCCGACCTTCAGCCGCTTAACGCCCGGGCCGACTTCGGTGACGACGCCGGCGCATTCGATGCCGAGGCCGGGGCCCGAAAAACCGTCTTCGAGCGCTTCTTCGGGCAGCAGGCCGAGCGCCCACATCACGTCGCGGAAGTTAAGGCCGACGGCCGAGACGTCGACGGCGATCTCGCCCTCGCCCGGCGCGCGTTCGGGGCCTGCGCGCCAGCCGAGATCGTCGAGGCCGCCGTCGCGGCCGGTCTCGAGCGCGGCGACGCGATGCGTCGAGCCGCCCGTCTTGACCGGGAGCTTCGGCAGGCCAGGACGCAGGCGCGGCGCGCCGACGCCCTCGGGGCCGATGGCGATCTCGATGTCGGCGCGGGGGGCCGCGATCTCGGCCGCGACCGCGTTTCCGGCCGCCTTGGCGTCGAGCGCGACGTCGACGAGGCGGATGTC
>CABHPB010000032.1 GCA_902168115.1 uncultured Methylopila sp.
GAGTACAAGCCGGCAGACGCCGCCGACGAGATCGCGGAAGAAGGCGGCGTCTGCCGGCTTGTACTCCTCGCCGTCCACCACCTTGCCGAGCCAGTGCGACTCGAACTGCGCCAGCGTGTCGGGCAGCCCTGCGCCCGCGACATCCATCTGGTAGAGCGCCTGGACGGCCGCGAGCCGGGCCGCCGAGCGGGTTTCGCCTTTCGCCATCGTCTCAGGCCTCCGCGCGGCGTTTCAGCCGCAGCAGCGAAAGCGCCGCCTCGGCGGCCCCGCCGCCCTTGTCCATCTCGGCAACGCGGGCGCGGGCGAGCGCCTGTCCCTCGTTCTCGACGGTGAGCACGCCGTTGCCGAGCGGCAGCCGCATCGCGACCGACAGATCCATCAGGCCTCGGGCGCTCTGTTCGGAGACGATCTCGTAATGTGTGGTCTCGCCGCGGATGACGCAGCCGAGCGCGACCGCCGCGTCGAACGGGGTTCCGCGGGCCGCCGCGCCCTCGACGAGGATCGCGATCGCGGCCGGAAGCTCGAGCGCGCCCGGCACGGTGACGACCTCGAAGCTCGCGCCTGCGATTTCGAGATGGCCGGTCGCGCCCGACAGCAGTTCGTCGGCGATCGCGTCGTAGAAGCGCGCCTCGACGATAAGGACATGGGCGCGCATGGGCTCGACGGCGCCCTTGCGCCGCTGCGGTTCGGCCATTGGATCAGAGACCTTCGGAATTGGACGAGGCGCTTGCTAGCCGAGCGCGCCCGCCTCGGCAAGGCGTGCGGCGTAGCGGGCCATCATGTCGACTTCGAGGTTGACGCGGTCGCCGACCCTTCGGTCGCCCCAGACGGTCTCGACCAGCGTGTGCGGGATGAGGTGGACCGAGAAGCGCACGCCCTCGACCGTGTTGACGGTGAGCGAGGTCCCGTCGAGCGCGATCGAGCCCTTGGCGGCGACGAACCGCGTAAGCGCCGCCGGCGCGTCGAGCTCGAAACGGATCGTATCCGGCCCCTCGTCGCGCGCGACGATCTCGCCAAGCCCG
>CABHPB010000033.1 GCA_902168115.1 uncultured Methylopila sp.
GTCTACGACCGTCTCGCCGAGGCCGCCTATGCCTGAAATGCGTTTCATCGTCCGCTGGCCCGACGGGGCTTTGGAGAGCTGCTATTCGCCTTCGCTCGTGGTGCGCGAGCACATGGCGGTCGGCGAGAGCTACCCGGTCGGCGACTTCGTCTCCCGCTCCCGCACGGCGCTCGAGATCGCGAGCGAACGGGTGCGCGAAAAATACGGCTTCGCCTGTTCGAGCGCGCTCGACCAGCTTGCGCGCATCGAGGAGCGGGCGTCCGGCTTCGCCGGCGCCGCCGACGCGCGCGTCGCCGTCCTGTCATTCGAAGACTGACCCGGAGGTCCGAGCCATGAGCGCAGTTCCCCATCACAGCGTCGTCGTGGTCGGCGGCGGGCAGGCGGGCCTGTCGACGAGCTATTGGCTGCAGCAGCAGGGGCTCGATCACGTGGTCTTCGAGAAGGGCCGCGCCGTCCATGTCTGGGAGACGCGCCGCTGGGACGCGTTCTGCCTCGTCACGCCCAACTGGCAGTGCGACCTGCCGGGGCACGCCTATGACGGGCCGGACCCCGACGACTTCATGGTGAAGGACGAGATCGTCGCCTACGTCCAAGCCTTCGCCCGCAAGGTGAACCCGCCGATCCGCGAAGGCGTCGCGGTGACCCGCGTGACCCGCGCTCCGGACGGCGCCTTCGCGGTCACGACCTCGGACGGCGAATGCACCGCCGACGAGGTCGTGGTCGCCTCGGGCGGCTACCACACGCCGATCATTCCCCGCATGGCCGAAAAGCTGCCGAAGTCGATCATGCAGCTGCACTCCGAGGAATATCGCAACCCGGCGCAGTTGCCCGAGGGCGCGGTTCTGGTCGTCGGCTCCGGGCAGTCCGGCGCGCAGATCGCCGAGGATCTTCATCTCGCAGGCCGCAAGGTCGTGCTCGCGGTCAGCGCCAACGCGCCCCGCTGCGCCCGCTTCTACCGCGGCCGCGACGTCGTCACATGGCTCGCCGACATGGGCTACTACGAGATGTCGGTCGACCAGCACCCCCTGCGCGAGGGCGTGCGCGACAACACCAACCACTACGTCACAGGCCGCGACGGCGGCCGCGACATCGACCTCCGCCGCTTCGCAAGCGAGGGCATGGAGCTCTACGGCGTGCTGGAGGATTTCGAGGACGGCGCGCTGACCTTCCGGGAAGGCCTGACCCGCAGCCTCGACCTCGCCGATCGCACCTACAACGGCATCAACGCCGCGATCGACAAGCACATCGCCGAGACCGGCGTCGAGGCGCCGCCGGCGTCTGTCTATGAGCCGGTCTGGAGCCCGGAGCGCGAGCGCCCGACGCTCGATCTCGCGGCGTCGGGCATCGGCTCGGTCGTCTGGTGCATCGGTTTTTCGCCGGACTTCCGGTGGCTCGACTTGCCCGTCTTCAACGGGGCCGGCCAGCCCATGCATCGCCGCGGCGTGACGTCGGAGGCGGGCGTCTCTTTCGTCGGCCTGCCCTGGCTGCACACCTGGGGCTCCGGCCGCTTCGGCGCGGTGGGACGCGACGCCGAGCATGTCGTGGGGCGGATCGCCGAGCGGCTCGCGGCGCGCCAGCCTTCGCTCGGCATCGCGGTCTGACGCGATGAACGTCGCCATCGACCCGAAAGCGCTGCTCGTCGAGCGCCCGCTCGCGGCGCGGCGCGAGACGCGGCTGCGCCTCGGCATGCCGCAGCTCTGTCTCGGAGGGCTGTCGGAGACTTGGCTGCTGAAGCAGTGCGGCGACCTGCACTGGCGCCTGCTCGCCGACCTCGCGGGTATGGACGCGCCGGATTTCCGCGACGCGGACGGCGCCAAGGTCTACGCCGCGTTCCGCGCGCTCTCCGCGGAAGGAGTGGCGCTCGGGCGCTTCGACGAGCATGACGAACTGCGGATCGTCTCCGACATCCGCCAGGTCTCGGCCGGCCGCTTCGCCTCGCGTCACGCCTTCAGCCGGGGGTCTGAGCCTGCGGGATCGGTCGAGCTTCTCTCCGCCTTCGTCCGCCGCTCCGCCGACGGCCATAACCGGTCGATCGTCCGCACATCCCTCAAGGCGTTTCCCGCGCGACCCTACGGACTTCCGAAGCCGTGCCGCGCCACGCGGCTGCTGGACGCCTTGCGCAAGCATGACTGGGAGGAGCATCGCGGCTTCCGGCGCGCCGCCGCCGGCGACGATCGCCGCGTCGTCCTGCGGCCTTGTCCGTCGCAGGACTTCAACGGCGCCCGGCTGCTCTATTTCGCCGCCTATCAGGGCCTCGCGGACCGCGCCGAATGGGAACTGCTGGGCATGAGCTCGGATGCGGCGGCGGAGACGTCCCGCGACATGGTCTTTCACGGCAACGCCGAGCCGGGCGAGCCCGTCGCCTTCACCTTGCGCGGCCATCGTCGCGAAGGATACGGCGTCTCGCACTGGCTCGCCGCGACGAGCACGGCGGACGGGCGTCCGCTGGCCGACATCTTCAC
>CABHPB010000034.1 GCA_902168115.1 uncultured Methylopila sp.
CCCCGTCTCCGCCCTCTCAGAATCCCTCCCCTGTCCCAGGGGAGGGATTCTGAGAGGGCGGAGACGGGGAGAGGGCCACGTAACGACTTCTGCGGTAAGCTCCGGCCTTCCCGACACCCGCCCGGGCCCTGTCCTCGCGTCCCATGCCTTCCGCCCGGCCCATGCCTTCCGCCCGGCTGATCTCAGCCATCCTCGCCGCCGCGCTGCTCGCAAGCGGCGTCGCGGCGGTCGTGGTCCTGCGGCCGCCATGGGCGTTCGGGCCCGCGCTCGCTCCCAACCCTGTCGCCGCGCCGAAGCCGCCGGTCGACCCGCTCGCACGGCTGCCGCGCGACCTCGTCGCGCTGCTGGTTCACGACGCGCCCGATGCGCCGGTCCCCTTCATCCGCTTCACGCAGATGCAGCCGGAAAGCTTCTGCAAGGACCTGACCGCGACGGGGCTGAAGAGCCCGCAGTTCCAGAGGCACCAGCCGCCGATGCGCGGCTGGAACTGCGTGACCGACCTGATCAAGCCGATCGACGGCGACGACGCCAAGGTGTCGAGCCTGTTCGTCTCGATGCGCGGGCTGGAGTCCGACCGGCTCGACAACATCCGCGTCAAGCTCAACCTGATCGACCCGCCGACGGTCGAGCCGGCCAAGACGGTCGCGCGCGACCTGCTGTTCCAGATCTGCCGCTCGCTCGGCTGGGAGCCGCCGGCCGCCATGCTCGACGCGCTGGAGACGCTGAAGGAGGGCCGCATCTACGAGCGCGGGGTCTCCTTCGACCTCCGCAAGGAGTTCGGCGACGTCCCACGCTACAATCTCATCATCATCTTTCCCCGCACGCTCGGGACCGGCGGCGAGGACCGCTTCGTCACCGACATCCGCCGCCAGCCGGTCTCGCGCTGAACGCCGGCCGGCTGGAAGCGCAGCCCGTGCGGGCCCATAACGGCGCCATCAGCCCGCTTCCGGAGCCCGCTCATGCCCTCCCATGTCGACGTCTATTTCTCGCTCATGTCGCCCTGGGCCTATCTCGGTCACGACCCGCTGATGGCGCTGCAGGCGAAGCACCAGTTCGAGATCGGCTGGAAGCCGGTGACGCTGCCGACGCTGTTCGGCGAGACCGGCGGCCTGCCGCTCGCCCAGCGCGCCATCCAGCGCCGGCGCTATCGCGATGTCGAGCTCGTGCGCTGGGCCGACCGGCGCGGCAAGGCGCTGAAGCTGCGTCCAAAATTCTGGCCGTTCGACCCCGCGCTTGCTGACGGCGTGGTGATGGCGCTGCTGGCCGCCGGCAAGAACCCGGCCGGCTTCATCGGTTCGGGCTTCCGCGCCGCCTGGGCGGAGGAGCGCGACATGGCCGCCCGCGAAACCCTCGTCGAGCTGGTCGACGCGCAGGGCTTCGATCCCGAGGCGACGCTGGAGGCTGCGCGCTCGGACGCGATCCGGCAGGCCTACGCCGCGAATGGCGAGGCGGCGGTGCAGGCCGACGTGTTCGGCTCGCCCTCCTACGTGCTCGACGGCGAGGTGTTCTGGGGGCAGGATCGGCTCGAGCTGCTCGACGCCATGCTGACGAGCGGGCGCCCGCCGTTCCGGCCGATCGAGTGATCCCGGCCTCGGCGGGGCGACAACCGGGAGGCGCCTGATGACGCGTTGTCTCCTTGCCGCCGCGGCGCTGTGCGCCGCGCTCGGCCTCTCCGGCCCCGTCCGGGCGCAGACCCCGGCCCCGCCTGCGCCCGCCGCAGCGGAGCGCTACGAGCTGAAGCCGGTCGAGGGCGGCTTCCTGCGCCTCGACCGCGAGACCGGCCTCACCGCGCTCTGCAAACCGTCCGGCGAGGGCTACGCCTGCCGCCCCTCGGCGGAGGGCAAGTCGGCGGACGCCGCGATGATCGCGGCGCTCGAGGCCCGCATCGCCGCGCTCGAGGCCAAGGTGAAGGCGCTGTCCGCCGATCCCGCCGCCGGCAAGCCGGCGGACCCGACGCTGAGCCTTCCGAGCGACGAGCAGGTCGACCGCGTCGCCGGCTTTCTGGAGCGCGCATTGAAACGGCTAAAGAAAATCGCCGAGGAAGCGCAGAAGGAGGACGACGGGAAGCTATAGACTTTCCGATCGTTAACGCACGGTTCATTGTCTTTTACTTGCCTGCTGTTTCATGCAAGGCTGCATGTCGCTGATCGTTCTTGGGGGGAGGACGCATCGATGCGCATGTTTTTGCGCGCTGCCGGGCTGTGTCTCGGCTTCGCATGGTCCGGAGCGGCCGGAGCCGTCGAGATCGTCGACTCGACCGGTCAGGTGAATCCGAAGACGGACAAGGACAACACTGTTTTCGATGACGTCCTGATCGAGGACGCCAAGGGGGGCTTCGGCGTCTACTGGGGCAGGAATTCCGGCGGACGGGCCCCGATCGTCGACCAGCTCCTGGTCAGATCCTACGACGCCAAGCTCAAACCGCTCACCGGGCCGCTGCGCTTCGACGCGCCGATCGACGGCGTGACGCCGGACTTCTACTTCATCAGAAACGGGATGCAGCTCGACAAGAACCGCAGCCTTCTCGCCTATGAGGCGCGGGCCACGGGCGTGAACAACCAGTTCGCCGGGCAGTTCTTCAAGGCGGGAAAGCCCCAGAAGGGGCCAGCGCACCTCGAGGATACGTCATCCGCGGTGCAGGGCGACGGCCTCAGTCCGCTGCTCGACGGACGCGGCCTCGCCTATGTGACCACAGGCCTGTTCGGCAACGGCTTTTTCGGGCGGCTGGTCGAGACCGACGGCAAGCTCGGCCCGCTCGACATCGACCTTTCGGGACAGGACGGCGACGGCTTCCATCAGGCGGTCCCGCTCGACGAGGGCTTCGGCGCCGTCCGCGTCCGCATCGACGACAACAACAAATTCCAGCTGCTGCTGCAGGTCTACGACAAGGACGGCGCGCCCGAA
This sequence comes from uncultured Methylopila sp., assembly GCA_902168115.1. GTDB lineage: Bacteria > Pseudomonadota > Alphaproteobacteria > Rhizobiales > Methylopilaceae > Methylopila. Next base: position 2,905 of record CABHPB010000034.1, read on the forward strand.
GGCGCCCTGTTTCCGCTGACCGGGGTTCTCGACCGTTTCGGCGTCAACCGGGTGATCGGCCTGCGTTCCGGCAAGATCCTCTACATGCGCTTCCTCGACGAGTCCGGCCGCGGCGACATCACCGGACAGCTGTTCTCGCGCGCGGGCAAGAAGATCGGCAAGACCGTCGTGCTGCTCAAGGACGTCGGCTTCCAGCAGACGATCTCCGCGATCGCGCTCAAAAAGGGCTTCATGATCGCGGCGTCGGACGGCGACGCCGCCTTCGAGGGGAAGAAGTTCGTCACCTTCGGGAGCTTCGACGAGAAGCTGAAGCGCGTCGGAAAGATCGCGAAAACAAAGCCGGCCAAGTTTCTCGTCCGAGGGCAGATCCGCCTGCTTGCCGACGGTCGCGTCGCGGCGAGCCACGTGGTCGACGCCAAGAAGCTGTTCGTCGACATTCTGGAGCCCTAACGCGTGAAACACTGCGCCTCGAGGGCGTCGCCGAGCCGCCGGTCGTCATCGGAGATGGTGATGCGCAAAGTCGTCTGGGGCGCGCTGGCCGCCGCGGTGTTGATCGCGTCGGCGCCGGCGTTCGCCGCCTCGCTCAAGGGCAAGCCGATCAAGGCGCTTCCCGGCGGCTCGCGGCCCGTGTTCGGCGCGGCCATCGGCCCGGCCGCCGGCGGCGGCTTCATCGCGCAGTGGAGCGTGAACGCCGACGCCGACGCCGACACCTATTCCGACCAGCTGTTCGCCCGCCGCTTCAACGCAAAGGGCAAGCCGGACGGGAAGGCGGTGAGGTACGACAAGCCGTTGAAGGGCAAGCCGACCCGTTTCGCGGTCCCCACCGCGCCGCTCCTGCTCAAGAACGGCAGTTGGTCCCTGCCCTGGAGCGCGTCCTTCGACGCAGCCACCGCGCTCCCGCAGACCTCGGTGGCACAGATCTTCGACGGCTCGAAACTGAAGGGAAAGCCGAAGACCCTGCTGACCGGCGACGACGCCAGCAGCCTGATCGCCACGGGACTGCGCGGCGGCGGCGGCGTGCTGATCTGGACGTCGTTCGCGAACGGCTCGCAATACGGGTCGATCGTGAAGCCGGACGGCGATGTCGGCAGACCCGACCTGACCTTCGACATACAGGCCAGCGCGCCGATCCCGATGAAGTCGGGCTTCGCGCGCATCCATACGACGCTCGACACGAACGGCGTCAACGCGCTCGGGCAGCTCTTCAACCGCGACGGCCGGCCCGCCGGCGACCCCTTCCTGCTCTTCGCGGACCAGAGCTCCGTCTATGGATCGGCCGCCGCGATCGGACTGACGAACGGGCAGCTGCTCGCGATCGAGCAGATCCGGAACGGCGACGGAACGGTCACCGATTACGCCCACCGCTTCGACGCCGACGGCAAGCGGATCGGGCAGGTCAAGCTGCTGCTGAAGAAACTCCCGACGCATGACCTCAGCGTCACGGAGACCGAAGGCGGCGGATTTCTGATGAGGATCGCGCCCGTCGGCGCGACGCACATCCGCTATGTGAGCTTCGACGAGACCGCCAAGCTCAAGGGCGACGTCGTCGAGAAGCGCCCGCAGGTCCGACGCGACCTGGACATGACGACGCTCGAAAGCGGCCTCGTCGCCTCTGCCTTCATCGACGAGCCGGGACAGCTCTTCGTCCAGCTCGTCGTCCCCTGAGCCATCCGACCGCCGGAAACGAAAACGGGGCCGTCCCGCACCGGACGACCCCGTTTCAGTTCAGTCGGAAAGCGGCTCGGTCAGAGACCGAACGGCTCTTCCTTGTTGGCGCGGTCGACGGCGATGAGGGCCTCTTCGAAGAAGGCCTCGATCTCCTGGTAGGCGCGGGCGAAGAAAGAGCCGAAGGCCGAGCCGGAGATTGCGGAAAGCGTGGCGGAGATCATCGTTCAAATCCTTGAGTTCAAGCCTTGGGAGGAACCGAGGCGTTGCGTTGACCGTTATCTGGCATACCAGATGCCATGCCACAACGCATGCCTCGACATCGCAGATATGCGTAGAGTGCAGCGCAGCATTCACCCTTCCGTCACCGATGGCTTGGCGTCGGGTTGAGACCTCCAGGTCATCCGCGCGACTTCGGCAGCTGAGTTCCAACTCCTGCAAGTCGAACGGTTGCGCGCCATCTGGCGCGATGCGATCTTGTCGCGGGATTACTTTCGAGGGACGCACGAATGCGGGCCTCAGGAGCCAGTCTGCCGGTTGCTCTAGTCCTATTGCTCGGCGCTGCGCCCGCCGCACGCGCGGCCGAACTGCTGGGCGAGCCTGTCCGCGTCAATCCCAAGAGCGATCAGGCGAATTCGATCCTCTCGTGGGAGGTCGTCGCCGACGAGAAGAACGGCTTCGCGGTTCTCTGGTCGAAGGCGGACCAGCTCTTCGCCCGCTTCTTCCGGTCGAACCTCAAGCCTTATGGCGGCCCGATCCGCTACGACGCCAAGGTCGCCAGCGCACAGCCGGACGGCGTCGCGCTGTTCGGCTCCGCGATGCTCGGCGGCGGCAAGCTCGTCTCCGTCTGGCAGGCGACCTTCGCCGGCGCGCCGGCCGAGGGCGTGATCCAGGCCTTCGACGAGCAGAAGCCCGACGGCAAGCCGAAAAGCGTCGAGAACGACGACGACGCCAACATGCTGTTCGCCAAGGAGCTCGGCGACGGCCGCGCCGTGGTCCCCTGGATCGCGAACGGCGCGACCTCGGACGTCTCCGGCCGGTTCGTGCAGGCGAACGGCAAGCTCGGCCCGGCGAACCTCACCTTCACGCTGGGCACGGACAGCTTCTTCCCAACGCTCTACGCGCTCGACAAGGGATTGCTGGCGGCCGCCTTCCGCCCGGACAAGAACGGAAACCGCGAACTCGCCGGCCAGGTCTATGACGCCAAGGGGAACAAGGAGGGCGGCCCGTTCGTGCTGGCGCCCTATTCCGGCGTGTTCCAGCAGGTCGCCAACGTCGTCGGCCTCGCTTCCGGAAACATCGCGCTGACGATCTGCCAGCAGGACGGCGCGGCGCCCTGCGACCTGAAGGGCCAGATCTTCCGGCGCAACGGATCGAAGTCGGGCCCGGCCATGACGCTGGTGAAGGGCTTCGGTCCCGCGACCGTCGCGCTGACGGCGCTCGACAAATCCGGCTTCCTGCTGACCTCGGCCGAGGGCGACGCCGACGCCGTCCGCCTCGTCTTCCGACGCTTCGACGACAGGCTTAAGCCGGTCGGCAAGGCGGCGAAGACGAAGCCCCGCGCCGGCCTGCGCCGCGGCGGCGTGCGGCTCCTCGGCGACGGCTCGGCTGCGGCCAGCTATCTGGTCAACGGCTCGTCGCTCTACGTGCAGATCGTGAAGCCGTAGCGCGGGGCGCCTCAGCCGTCGCCGAGCGCCGCGCGGATCGCCTTGAGGTCGCGCCAGGCCAGCGACTTCTGCGCCGGGCTCCGGAGCAGATAGGCCGGGTGCAGCGTCGCCATCGCCTTCACCGGGCGCCCTCCGACGTCGAAGTCAAGCCAGCGGCCGCGCAGCTTCATGATGCCGTCCTTGGCGCGGAACAGGCTCTGCGCCGCAGCGCCCCCGAGCGCTACGACGATCTCGGGCTGCGCGAGCTCGATCTGCCGGCGCACGAAGGGCAGGCAGGTCTCGGTCTCCTGCGGCGTCGGCGTGCGGTTGCCTGGCGGACGCCACGGGATGACGTTGGCGATGTAGGCCGACGACCGGTCGAGCCCGATCGCCGCCAGCATCCGGTCGAGCAGCTGGCCGGAGCGGCCGACGAAGGGCAGGCCCGAAATGTCCTCCTCGCGCCCCGGCGCCTCCCCGACCAGCATCAGCTTCGCGCCGGGCGTCCCGTCCGCGAAGACGAGCCGGCTCGCCGTGGTCTTCAGCGCGCAGCCGTCGAAGGCCTCGAGGATGGCGCGGAGTTCTTCCAGCGAGGTCGCGGAGGCGGCCGCCTCGCGCGCGGCGCTCGCGCCCTCCTCCGGCGTCGCCAGCAGGGCGGCCGCGGAAGCCTGCGGCCGCGGCGCGGGCGCTCCGGGACGCTCGGCCTGTTCGGCGCGGGGCGGAAGCGAGGCCGGCGGCGCGGCCTTGCGGGCGGCGCTCTCGGCGTAGCGGTCCTGCGCCTCCTCCGCGATCGCGACGTCGACGCCCATCTCGACATACCAGTCGAGCGCGGCGCGGGCGTCGTCGTGGGAGAGACGATCTGTCGTCATGGCGCGGACCTTAGCCCGGCCCGACCGCCGCGTCGCGCCCGATCGATTGATCCCGCTCGGCGAGGCGCCGGCGGACGAAGTCGATCCTCTCTCGCACGGGCGCCCTGTCGTCCGGCCTGAACAGGCCGACGAGCCCCTCGACGTCCTCCAACTCCCGCCAGTGCGTCGCCAGCCCGTCCGCGGCAGCCCGCCTAACGGCCGCGAAGGCGTCGCGCGCGCCCATCGCGATCATCCGCCCGCGGTCCGGCGGATCGTTCAGCGGCCTGTGGGCGAAAACCGGCCCCCGCCGATACTCGCCCATCGACTTGTCTGTCCACCGAGGTTCGTAGCCGGAGATCCAGGTCGCCCGTCCGTTGATCAGCGTGCGAAGCGCGAGCGCCCGGACCTGCGGAATGCGCGCCCGGCCCGCGATATCGATCAGACCGTGATCGTAGGCCGGCTCGACAAGCGCCTTGCGCAGCATGGCGCAGACCGGTCCCGTTCTGGCTTCCAGAACCGACCCGATCACCGCGTCGGAGGCGGCGCAGGCCGTCAGCGCGGTTTCGAGCGCCCTGCCCTCGACGGTCCAGCGTCGCCAGCTCTGCGAGCTTGCGATGACGTGCAGGGCGGCGCGCGCGACGATGGCGGGCTGCGTCTGTGGGTAGGTCCGCAATACGCAGGACTCCGCCGCGCGCCGCACCGGCGCAGCCCAATCGTTTAGCCGCAACGCGGCGATCGCGAACGCGTAAGGCGACGGCAGGCCACCGTCGAGCTTGCGCAGCGCCTGTTCGCGCAGCCAGCCGTCCGGGTGGGACAGGAAGAGGATTTCGAGCCCGTCGACGCTTTCGAGCAGCTTCAGGCCGAACGACCGGTCGTCGGCCGCCCTTTGAAGCCAGCCCGTCGTCGGCTCCGCACGCCAGTAGCCCAATAGACGACGCAGCCGTCCGTCCACGCGCGCCACGGCCTCGGGCTCGACTCTGTCCAGCGAGGCGAGAACGGCCCGAAGTAGATCCTCGGCGGGCGCCCCTTTGCGGAACGCCCGGCCGAGTTCATCGACATGCCTGACGGACGCGTAGTCCAGTTCTGAATAATCGACCGGCACCATGGGGCCAGCCTAGAGTCCGGCACGGGCGCCGTCACGCGGCCTTGGCGCATGAGCCGGCGAGTTCGCAGGCGAGGTCGGCGACCCCGTCCTCCGCCTGTTTCCGCGAGCGGGCGTGCCGGTCGTCGCCGAACTCCTGGTACTCGACGGCGACGGTGTGGACGTCCCCGGACGCGACGCCGAGATAGGGCGCGACCGTCTCGAGATGCGGATCGAGATGGTTGCGCGCGGCCCTCGGTCCAGGGTCGCGGAAACCGAACTCGCCGCGCGAGCTCAGCACGACCAGACGCTTGCCCGACAGCGTCGGCTCGATCGGCGCGTCGCCGCGGGCGAGGTCGAAGCTGAAGGTCTTTCCGACCCGGATCACCTGGTCGATCCAGGCCTTCAGCGCGGCGGGCATGCCGTAGTTGTACATCGGCGCGCCCAGCACGATGACGTCCGCCGCTTCGAGCTCGGCGATCGCCGCGTCCGACCAGGCGAGCGCGGCGCGCATCGCCTCGGTGCGCTCGGCCGGCGGCGTGAAGGCGGCCGCGATCCAGGCCTCGCTCATCAGCGGCGGCGGGGTTTCCGTCAGGTCGCGTCGCAGCACGCGGTCGCCCGGGCGGCGGGCGCGCCACGCCTCGACGAAACGCCGCGACAGGTTTCTCGAGATCGAGCGGCTGGAGCGGCCGCTGGCGTCGATGTGGAGCAGCGTGGTCATGGCGCCCTCCTCAGCTCGCGGCGATCTTGAGGCCGGCGACGCCGCCGACGATCGCCATCGCCGAGACGACCTTGGCGGGGGTCAGCGCCTCGCCGAGCAGGGCGAAGCCGAACACCACGGTTCCGAGCGTGCCGACCGCGGTCCAGACGGGATAAGCGACGCTGACCGGCAGCTCCTTCAGCGCCAGCGACAGGAAGCCGAGCCCGCCGACGATCGCGATCGCGGTCAGGACCGACGGGGTGAGCTTGGTGAAGCCTTGCGAGTATTTCATGCCGAGGGCGAACGCGACCTCGAACGCCGCCGCGGCGGCGAGATAGATCCAGGCCATGGGAAGCCTCCAATATACTGAATTCCGAACGACGTCCGGATGTCTTCGCACCAAGAGATGAGGGTTGCGCCAGCCGGCGACAAACGCGAAGTTCTCACCCATGGATGAGTTTGATTCATCTCGAAGACTGTTCGGCCGCCTGCCGCCGCTCGGCGCGCTCAGGGCCTTCGAGACGGCGGCGCGGCGGCTGAGCTTCCGGCTGGCGGCCGAAGAGCTCGGCGTGACGCCGACCGCCGTCAGCCACCAGATCCGGCAGCTGGAGGAGGCGCTCGGCAAACCGCTGTTCCTGCGACGGCCGCGACAGGTCGAGTTGACGGCGACCGGCGCCGCGCTAGCGCCGGCGCTGTCGCAGGCCTTCGCGCAGATGTCTGCGGCGGTCGAGGCGGCGCGCAGCCGGCCGCAGGCCAAGGTCGCGACGCTGTCGGCCACCGTCGCCTTCACCGCCAAGCTGCTGGTGCCGCGCGCCGCGCGCTTCCGCGAGATCAACCCGGGGTGGGACCTTCGGCTCCACGCCTCCGACGAGGCGGTCGACCTGCATGCCGGGGAGGCGGACGCGGCGATCCGCTACGGGCTCGGGGGCGGCGGGGCGCTCGGGCGGCTGCCGCTGATGCGCGACCGCTTCGCGCCCGTCGCGAGCCCGCGCCTCGGCCTGACCAGCGTCGAGGAGCTGAAGCGACACGCGCTGATCCATTTCGACTGGCGGATCGCCGGGGCGGCCACGACGCCGAGCTGGTCGGTCTGGGCCGAGGCGGCGGGCGTCGCCCTCGCGGACATGCGCGCCGGCGTCACCTTCAACGACGAGAACAGCGCGATCCTGGCGGCCGCCGCCGGCCAGGGCGTCGCGCTGCTCAGCCTCGAGCTGGTCGCGGCCGAGGTCGCCTCGGGCGTGCTCGTTCAGCCCTTCGGCCCGGAGCTCGACGGCTGGCGGTACGATTTCGTCTTTCCAGAGGGCGCCGCCGAGCGCCCCGCGGTCCTCGCGCTGCGCCGCTGGATCGAGGAAGAGTTTTTTCCCGGCGCCGGCGGCTAGATCACGACGAAGTCGCGGTGACTGAGGTCGAGGCCTTCCGCGACCGTCGCGAACTTCACCGCGTTCCCGCGGCCCGAGCCGTCGAGGTCGAACCACAAGCGGCCGGTCTCGGGGTCGTAGACGATCCGGTCCTGCGCGTCCTCAGCCTTCGTGCCGGTCACGAACGCGTCCTTCCCGAGGCGGCCCGGATCGAGCGTCGCGAACACGCCCGAGTCGAGGTGGAACGCGTCCGTGCCCGCCTTGAAATCGGTGATCGCGACGGCCTGCTTCGTCTTCGGGGCCGTGTCGAACAGGAAGACGTCCGCGCCGCCGCCGCCGGTCGCGACGTCGGCCCCGCCGCCGCCATTCACCGTGTCGCTCCCGCCGCCGCCCGAGAGCGTGTCGACGCCCGTCCCGCCGACCAGCACGTCCGCGCCGGCGCCGGCGAGCAGCTTGTCGGCGCCCGAGCCGCCTTGCAGCAGGTCGTTCCCCACACCGGCCGACAGCTGGTCGTGGTCCACGCCGCCGACGAGCGTATCCGCGCCCGAGCCGCTGATCAGCGTGTCGTTCCCGATACCGCCATTGAGCGCGTTGAGGCCCTCGCCGCCGTCCAGCGTGTCGTTGCCCGCGCCGCCCAGCAGGAGGTCGTCGCCGCCGCCCGCCGTCAGCTGGTCGTTTCCCTCGCCGCCATCGAGCGTGTCCGCCATCGAGCCGGCGGTCAGCGCGTCCTGGCCGGCGCCGCCGTCGAGGTCGTTCGCGCCTTCCCCGCCGTCCAGCCAGTCGTCGCCGTCGCCGCCCAGCGCCGTGTCGGCGCCGGCGCCGCCCGCGATCGAATCGTTCCCGACGCCGCCGTCGAGCAGGTCGGCGCCGCTTCCTGACGTCAGCGTGTCGTCGCCGACCTCGCCGAAGAGACGCCCGTCGCCTTCCCCGCCATCGATGCTGTCGTCGCCGGTTCCGCCCTCGAGGAGATCGTTTCCGTCGCCGCCGAGGAGCGTGTCGTCGACGACGTACACAGCCTCGCCCGCGTTTTCGCCCGCCGTGATCGTGTCGTCTCCGACGCCGCCGTCGAGCAGTTCCGGCCCGACGCCGCCAAGGATGAGATCGTCGCCTGCGTCGCCGAGGACTTGGCGGAGAAAGTGGCCGCCGGCGATGATCGTGTCGTCGCCGGCGCCGAGCAGGATCTGCTGTGCGAAAAAGGACTCGAGATACGAGAAGTCGAACAGGTTGGCCGAGGCGGTGCCGCCGATGTTGACCGACAAAAAGACGCGCTCGATCGAGAGGGTCTCGTCGAAGACCAGCCGTTCGGCCACGAGCGCCCCAGAATCCATCCGAAGCATGTCCACCCCGGCCCCGCCGTCGAGCGTCTTCTGCGAAAATGAGCCCTGGAGCTGGAACTCGTCGTTCCCGTCGCCGCCAATGAGCGTGTCGGCGCCCAGGCCGGATCTCAGCGTGTCGTATCCACCGCCGCCGTCCAGCAGGTCGTCGCCATCGTCGCCGTTGACGACTTCGGCGCTGCCGCCGCCCAAGAACGTATCGTCACCGCCGCGCAGAACAAAAGCCGGACCAAGACCCTCGGGGCTGGCGTCTCCGACCTGCGCCACGCCTCTCAGGTTGAAGAGATTGTCGGCCTCGTTCGCCGTGAGGATGTTGTAGATCGCAAGCAGTTCGACCGACGCGCCTTCCGGGATGACGAGGCCGTATGAGATCGACTCGCCGTAATCGGGCGTGAACATCTTGGGATTGAGGTAGACGTGGTCCTGTCCGGCGCCGCCGTGGATCGTCGCGACGCCCGCGATTTCCGGGGGCAGTTCGAACCTGTCGTTGCCTTCCCCCCCGTCGAGCAGATCGGCCCCGCCGCCTCCGTAAATGAGGTCGTTCCCGGTGAGGCCGTAGATCTCGTCCGGATCGGCGGAGCCGGTCAGCGTGTCGTTTTTGTCCGCGTTCTGATCGCCGTAGATGATCGCCATGGCCTGAACTCCGATCCGGTCTCTCGAAGCGCACTGCTACAGCGCGAAGAAGTCGAGATGGCTGAGGTCGAGGCCGGGTTCGACCGTCGCGAACTTGATCGCGGCGCCGCGCCCGGAACCGTCGGCGTCGAACCACAGCCGGCCCTTCTCGGCGTCGTAGACGATGCGGTCCTCGGAATCCCTGGCGGCCGGCCCGACCACGAAGGCGTCCCTGGCGAGCTCACCGGGCGGGATGTCGCCGAAGCTGTCGGCGCCGAGCACGAAGCGGTCCACGCCGGCCTTGAAGTCCGTGATCGTCACCGCCTGCTTCGATTTCAGGACGGCGTCGAACTGGAACGCGTCCGCGCCGGCGCCGCCCGACAGGATGTCGGCGCTTCCGCCGCCGATCAGCGTGTCCGTCCCGCCGCCGCCCGAGATCGTGTCGATCCCGGTCCCGCCGGCGAGCGTGTCGCTCCCCTTGCCGCCGTCGAGGCTGTCGTTGCCGATCTCGCCGGACAGGCTGTCGGCGCCGAGGCCGCCGAGAAGGATGTCCCTGCCCTCGCCGCCGAAGAGCCTGTCGTTCCCGGCGCCCGCGTCCGCCTGGTCGTCGCCCGTTCCGCATTCGAAGAGATCGTTTCCAATGCCCGCGCCAAGCGTGTCGTTCCCGGCGTCGCCCGAGACGAACCGGCCGCTCGTGGTCGGGCTGTCGCCCACGAAGATCTCGTCGTCCCCGTCCTCGCCACGGACGTCCATGCCGCCGCCTGTGGCCCGGACAGTGTCGTCGCCGCCGCCCATAAAGAATTGGCCGTAGAATTGTTCGACCTCGGAGAGGTCGAACAGGTTCGCGTCGGCCGTGCCGTAGATCTGGCCGACCCGGACCTTTTCTACTCCGAAATCGTCCGAGTTCATGGCGTCGGCGCGGAGCTGGTCGTTGATCGCCATCTCGTCGAAGCCGGCGCCGCCCGAAAACGTGTTCCGGAAGAGGTCTTTGGCGACCACGAGGAATAGGTCGTTCCCGGCGCCGCCAAGAATCGTGTCGGCGCCCAGGCCGACATCATTCGCCCAGACAGTGTCGTCGCCGTCGCCAGCGGATATCAGGTCGTCGCCAACACCGCCGTACAAGCTGTCGTTTCCGGCGCCGCCGAACAGCTTGTCTTCTCCGGCCTCGCCGTACAGAGAGTCGTTCCCCGCTCCCGACGAAAGAAAGTCGTCGTCGCCGCCGCCGGCGAGGGTGTCTCTTCCGCCCCCGCTTCGGAGCTGGTCGTCGCCCGCTCCTCCGGAAAGGGACGCCCCGCCGTCGCCGCTGCTCAGCGAGTCGTTCCCGTCGCCTCCGAACAGGTGATAGCTCGCGTACGGATCTACGCCGTCGCCGGTGCTGATCCAGTCGTCGCCACCGCCGCCGTCGACTGTCGCGCCGTCGGGCGTCCAGACCGTCTCCGCCCGCACAGTGTCGTCGCCGGCGCCCATGTCGAGCTTGCCGGAGAACCGATCGAGGTTGCGCAAGTCGAAAAGGTTGGCCCCGTCCGTCCCCTTGAACGCGCTCTCGACGGTCGTGCTCATATTGAGCGACTCTATCGAGTAGTCCGCAAAGTCGAGCCGGTCGATCTGGTGCACTCCAGTCACGCCGAGCCTGTCCTGCCCGGCGCCGCCATCGATGGTCTTAAGCGCGAAATCGGTTCCGGAAACGCCGATGATGTCGTCGCCCGCACCACCCAGCACGGTGTCGGCGCCCGAGCCGGAGTTGAGAAAGTCGAAGCCGTCATTGCCTTCGATCAGGTCGTCACCGTCGCCGCCGTCGACGACATCGCCGGCCATGCCGCCGCGATAGGTGTCGTCGCCGCCGAGCAGCCCGAACCGCGCGCCGAAGGCGGTCACAGAGCGGACGTCGATCAGATTGGCGTCCTTAGTGCCGAACGCGCCGTTGAAACAGTTTATGAGCTCGACATTCGTCAGGACGAGCCTGTCGAACGAGATGAACTGGCCGGGCGCCTCGGAGAAGATCTCGAGGTTATCCAGGCCGTCGCCGCCGTCGATGCTGGCGGCCAGCCCCTCGGTTTGAAGAGAGGCGCGGTACTCGATGCGGTCGTCGCCGGCGCCGCCGTAGATCAGATCGGCGCCGGCGCTACCGAAGATCGAGTCGTTCCCGGTCAGTCCGTAAATCTCGTCGTCTTCGTCCGTTCCGTACAACAGGTCGTTCGGGTTGGCCGGATTCTGGTCGCCATAGATGATCGCCATGCCACGCTCCCCCCGGTACGCGCCGCGACGATAGCGCGCGACGAGGCGCAGGCAGGAGTCAAGACATCAAAAGGTTGCATCGCGCCCGTTCGCCCGAAGGCTGCGCCTAGATCACGAAGAAATCGCGGTGGCTGAGGTCGAGGTCGGGTCTGACGGCCGCGAACCGGATCGCGGCGCCCGCGCCGGAGCCGTCGGCGTCGAACCAGAGGCGTCCGGTCGCGGGGTCGTAGAGGATGCGGTCCTCGGCGTCGAGCGCGCGGCCGCCGGTCACGAACGCGTCCTCGGAAAGCCGGCCCGTTGAGAGCCCGGCTAAGGAGCCCGCATCGAGCAGGAACCGATCCTGCCCGGAAACGAAATCCTCGATGGTGACGACGCCCGACTGGGGCGTCGCGTCGAACAGGAACGAGTCCGCCCCGGCGCCGCCCGCCAGCGTGTCGTAGCCGCCGCCTCCGGAGAGCTGGTCGGCGCCGTCGCCGCCGTCGAGCCGGTCGGCGCCGGCCCCGCCGCGCAGGACGTCGTTTCCGCCGCCGCCGGTCAGGCGGTCATTGCCGGCGTCGCCGAACAGCGCGTCCGCGCCTTCGCCGCCCTCGATCGTGTCGGCGCCGGCGCCGCCGCGCAGCGTGTCCGCGCCGGAATCGCCGACCAGTCCGTCATCGCCGTCGCCGCCGACGACGCTCTCGTTCGAGGCGGAGCCATGGAAGATATCGGCGCCGGCTCGGAGGTTGAACGCCGGGACGTCGACGCTTCGCAAGCCGGCGAGCTCGAACAGGTCGGCCGCGGCCGTGCCGAGCACGACGCCGCTCGCGGAGAGCTTCTCGACCGACCATGACGGATCGATCGAAAGACCCGCAAAACCCGCTGTTCCCGAGAGCTCCAGCGTGTCGACGCCCGATGCGCCCAAAATCGTGTCGGCGGCGAGATCGTCGGCGGTGACGACGATGACGTCGTCGCCGACGCCGCCCCTGACGAGATCGGCGCCGGCGCCGCCGGTCAGCGTGTCGGAGAGGCTGCCGCCGGTGACGGTGTCGGCGCCGTCGCCGCCGTCGAGGACGTTGGCGCCGCCGCCGCCGTCCAGCCTGTCGTTTCCTGTACCGCCGGAAATCCTGTCGTCCCCGGCGCCGCCGTTCAGCCCGTCGTTTCCTTCGCCGCCGGACAGCGTGTCGGCGCCGTCCTCACCGAGAACCCAGTTGTCTCCGTCGGCCGCGGAGATGAGGTCGTCGCCGTCTCCGCCCCAGATCGTGCCGTTGTCGCCCGCGCCGCCATAGAAGATGTCGTCGCCGTCGCCGAGCCGGAAGCCGACGATGTCGACGCTCTGGTAGACACGCAGATCCAGGACGTCATTACCCGCGGTTCCGTTGACGATCCCCTGGGTCGACAGCCTCTCGATGGAATAGCGGGCGCCGAGCACCGGAATGCTGCTGAACCCTTCGCTGCCCGACAGGGACAGCGTATCCATGCCGGCCTCGCCAAACCTCTCCGACCCCGCGAAGCTGGACGCCGTGACGATGAAGGTGTCGTCGCCGCCGCGTCCGTTCATCTGGCCGGTCGCCTCGATGACGTCGTCGCCCGCGCCGGCGTCGACGTAAGCCGAGTCCACGGAGATGATCGTGTCGTTCCCGTCGCCGCCCGCGATGGAGCCGTTGGCGACGATGTAGTCGTCGCCGGCGCCGCCATAGATGCCCCTTATGGACGAAGATCCGCCGAGGAACGTGTCGTTCCCTTCCTCGAGCGAGATGTAGTCCCCGCGAGACATGTAAAAATCGACCTTTCTGATGTCGAACAGGTCGTCGCCAGAGCTGCCGCGGAGGCCAGTGAACAGGTTGACCTTCTCGATCGACATCTCGTCGTCGAACACGAAGTGGTTCGTCCGGTTGATCCCCAGATCGGAGATTTCGAGCGTATCGACGCCGCTGCCGCCGCTCAGGGAGAGCGTGTCAAAGTCGCAGCGCTCGATATAGAGAGTGTCGTCGCCCTCGCCGCCGACGAGCGTGTCGGGGCCGCCGAACCCGAAAAGCTTGTCGTTTCCCGAAAGGCCGTAGATCTCGTCGCCGTCCTCCGTGCCCCAGAGCGTGTCGTTCGGGTTCGCCGGATCCTGGTCGCCGTAGATGACCGCCATGGCCGGTCCCCGTCCTCAGATCACGAAGAAGTCGCGGTGGCTGAGGTCAAGGCCCTCCTCGACCGTCGCGAACTTCACTGCGTTCCCGCGGCCCGAGCCGTCGAGGTCGAACCACAGCCGGCCGGTCTCGGGGTCGTAGACGATGCGGTCCTGCGCGTCCTCGGCCTTCGTTCCGATGACGAAGGCGTCCTTCGCCAGCGGCCCGTGATTGATGTTCTCGAAGACGTCGGGGTCGAGCAGGAAGCGGTCCGCGCCGACCTTGAAGTCGGTGATCTCGACCGCCTGCTTGGACTTCAGCGCGACGTCGAACAGGAAGACGTCCTCCCCACCGCCGCCCGAGAGCGCGTCGGCGCCGCCGCCACCCGAGATCGTGTCCGTCCCGCCGCCACCAGAGATCTTGTCGATCCCCGTCCCGCCGGCGAGGGCGTCCATCCCGCCGCCTCCAAAAAGAACGTCAGCCCCGTCACCGCCGATCAGCGTGTCGTTTCCTGCACCGGCCCGCAGACGATCATCGGCGACGCCGCCATCGAGGTTGTCGTCGCCCGCACCGCCGAAAAAATTGTCGTTCCCATCGCCGCCGTCGAGAATGTCGTCGCCATCGCCGCCGAACAGCCGGTCGTTGCCGGCGCCCCCCGTCAGCGAGTCGTCGTCGAGCCCGCCCGACAGGCTGTCGTCACTCTCGCCGCCGTCCAAGGTGTCGGCGCCTTCGCCGCCGAGAAACCTGTCGACGCTTCCCCCGCCGTTCAGCACGTCGTCGCCCGCGCCGCCTTCGACGAATTCTGAACCAGCGCCGCCGAAGAACGTGTCGTCACCGTCGAGCAGCATAGCGATGGGATTGTATTCGGCGCCGGTATCGACATGGGTCTGCGCGACGCCGGTGAAGTCGAACAGGTTGGCCGCGCCGGTGCCGAGAATCGTGTCGAGAGAGGAGACGCGCTCGACCGACGCTGCGGCGTTCAGGATGAGGTCGGAGAAGCTCACGGAGACAAGCGACAGCGTGTCGAAACCCTCGCCGCCCTCAATCGTGTCACCTACGACGTTGGCAGCCTGATAATCGAAAACGTCGTCGCCCACCCCGCCCACGAGCCGGTCCGAGCCGCCGGAATTGCCGAAAATCGTGTCGTTCCCGGTCAAGCCGTAGATCGTGTCGTCGCCGTCCGTCCCGACCAGCGTGTCATTCTTGTCAGCGTTCTGGTCGCCGGAGATGACCGCCATGGTCCTGCTCCCTTGCGCCCGGCTAGATCACGAAGAAGTCGCGGTGGCTGAGGTCGAGGCCTTCGTCGACTGTCGCGAACTTCACCGCCTGTCCGCGGCCGGAGCCGTCGAGGTCGAACCAGAGCCGGCCGGTCTCGGGATCGTAGACGATGCGGTCGCTCGTATCGTGCGCCTTGGCCCCGATCGCAAAGTTCTTCGCGAGAAGCGGCCCGTGATTGATGTTCTCGAAGATGTCGGGGTCGAGCAGGAAGCGGTCCGCGCCGACCTTGAAGTCAGTGATCTCGACCGCCTGCTTGGACTTCAGCGCGACGTCGAACAGGAAGACGTCTTCTCCGCCCCCGCCTGAGAGAACGTCGGCGCCGCCGCCGCCGTCGATGGTGTCCGCCCCGCCGCCGCCGGCGATCGTGTCGATCCCCGTCCCGCCCGCGAGGTCGTCGTTCCCCTTGCCGCCGTCGAGGCTGTCGTCGCCGGTCCCGCCGTCGAGCGAGTCCGCGCCGGCGCCGCCGAGCAGGACGTCGCGCCCGTCGCCGCCGGCCAGCGCGTCGTTCCCGGCGCCCGCGATCAGGCGATCGTCGCCTGCCCCGCCGTCGAGCGTGTCGTTACCGATCCCGCCGTCGAGCGCGTCGTTTCCGTCGTCCCCGGCGATGAGGTCGGCGCCTGTCCCGCCGGCCAGCTCGTCGTCATCGAGGCCGCCGGACAGGCTGTCGTTTCCGTCTCCGCCGTCGAGCGTGTCGGCGCCGGCGTCGCCGGACAGGCTGTCGTTCCCGAGGCCGGCGGTCAGGATGTCGGCGTCGTCGCCGCCGAGAAGCGTGTCGTTCCCGTCGCCCGCCTCGAGCGTGTCGGCCCCCGCGTCGCCCTCGACGAGGTCGTTTCCGGCGCCGGCGGTCAGAAGGTCGTCGTCGTCGCCGCCGACCAGCGTGTCCTGCCCCCCGGCCGAGATCAGCGTGTCGTCGCCGGCGCCGCCGTTGAGCGCCGCGCGGCCGTCGCCGCCGTTCACGAAGTCGTCGCCGTCGCCGCCGGCGATGCTGCTGTAGGAGCCGGCGCCCCAGAGCGTGTCGTCGCCCGCGCCGAGGCTGATGACGCCGTAAGTGACGCTCTGCAGGCCGCGGAAGTCGAGCAGATCGCCCTGCGCCGTGCCGGAAAGCGCGCCGGCGGTGAGGTTCTCGAGGCCGAGCCCTGCGACTTCGAGATGGTGGAGCGGCCCGGGCCCCAGCAGCTGTAGCGTGTCGACCCCGGCGCCGCCGTCGATGGTTTTGAGGTCGAAGTCCGCCGCGGCGATCCGCAGGAGGTCGTCGCCGTCGCCGCCCTGCACCGTGTCTGCGCCGGCGCCCGAGACCAGAGTGTCGGCGCCGCCATTGGCGATCAGCCGGTCGGCGCCGTCGCCGCCGTCCAGGGAGTCGGCGCCCGACCCGGCGGTCAGCGTGTCGTTTCCGGCGCCGCCCGTCAGGCGGTTGACGCCCTCGCCGGCGGACAGGAGATCGTTTCCGTCGCCGCCGTCGAGCGTGTCGGCGCCGTCGCCGGACCGCAGCTGGTCGTCGCCGAGGCCGCCGATGAGGCGGTCCGCGCCCGCGCCCGAGCTCAGCGTGTCGTTCCCGGCGCCGCCGTCGATGGTGTCGTCGCCGCCGCCGCCGTTGATCCAGTCGTTCCCGTCCTCGCCGAGGATGCCTTCCTTGGCGACCGACCCCCAGACGGTGTCGTCGCCCGCGCCCATCATCAGCTTGAGGAAGGAGCTCTGGAGGTAGCGCAGGTCGAACAGGTTCGCGTTGCTGGTGCCGTAGGCGGTCGCGCCAGCGCCGTTCTGGTACTGGATCCGCTCGATCGAGCTCTCAGCGTCGAACACCAGCTGTTCCGCATGCACGGAATTGGCTCCGGGAAGATAGAAAGAGTCCGTTCCTTCTCCGCCAAGCAGCTGGTGGGCCATGAGCTGGACCGCCGAGCCCGTCAGCCAGTCGTCTCCCGCGCCGCCGATCAGTGTGCCGCCCCCGGCCAGTATGTCGCCGCCCTCGCCGCCATCGATGTAATTGGCGCCGCTGCCGCCATCGACCTCGTCGCCGCCGTGCGAGCCGTAGAATGTGTCGTTCCCTTCGCCGAGAAGGAAGCCGTAACGGAGATAGCTCACGGTTCCGACGCCGCGAATGTCGAAATAGTTGTCGCCGCCGTAGCCGGTCATGTAGCTGCCGAGCTTCAGGAGCTCGACGGACGCGCCTTCCCCGATGACCAGACCTTTTGCGGAGGAAATATTGAAAGCGGGCTCCTCGGAGCCGTAATCGAAGTCGACCACATCGTAGCCGTCGCCGCCGACGATGGTGTCGATGGCGTAGAGCTCGTGCGATGTGCTGCGATAATCGAAGAGGTCGTTTCCGTCGCCACCGAACAGGCTGTCGCCGGGGCCTGCAGCGGACGCGATGATCGTGTCGTTTCCGGTCAGGCCATAGATCTCGTCAGCCTCGTCCGTGCCTTGCAGCGTGTCGTTCTTGTCGGCGTTCTGGTCGCCAGTGATGATCGCCATGGCCGCGCTCCGCTAGACCACCAGGAAATCGAGGTGACTGAGGTCCTGGCCCGCCGCGGCGGTCGCAAATCGCACCGCGACGCCGGAGCCGGAGCCGTCGGCGTCGAACCAGAGCCGCCCCGTCGCCTTGTCGAAGACGATCCGGTCCTCGGCGTCCACGGCCTGCCGTCCGACCACGAAGGCGTCTTCGGCGAGGGCGCCAAGGCCAAGGCCTGCGAAGACGCCGCGCGAGAGGTGGATCGAGTCCTCGCCCACGACGAAATCGGCGATCGTGTCCGGTGCGGCCGGGTCGAGCGCGGCGTCGAACACGAAGGCGTCGGCCCCGTCGCCGCCTGTCAGCTGGTCCGCGCCGGCGCCGCCGGACAGTTCGTCGTCTCCGGCGCGGCCTGACAGCCGGTCTGCGTCAGCGCCTCCCGCGAGCGTGTCGGCTCCCTCGCCGCCGTCGATGAAATCGCGGCCCGATCCGCCGGCGAGGAGGTCGTCTCCAGCGCCGCCGTTCACCGTGTCCGCGTCGGCGCCGCCGTCGAGTGTGTCCGAGCCGGCCTGGCCGACCAGCGTGTCTGAACCGCCGTCGCCCTTCAACACGTCGCCGTCGCCCCGCAGCAGATCCGCGCCGGCTCCCCCGCTCAGCGTGTCCCGGCCGGCGTCTCCGATGAGGACGTCGGCGCCGTCGCCGCCCTTGAGAACGTCGTCTCCGTTTCCGCCTCGCAGATAGTCGGCGTCGGCGCCGCCGGTCAGGGTGTCGTCGCCGTCTCCTCCGTTGACCGTGTTCTCACCGTCTCCGGCGTAGATCAGGTCGTGGCCGAGGCCGCCATTGATGACATCAGCGCCGGACCCGGCCGAGAGCGTGTCCTCGCCCGCGCCGCCGGTCAGCCGGTTGACGCCCTCCCCGGCCGACAGGAAATCGTTTCCGTCGCCGCCGTCGAGCGTGTCGTTTCCGCCTCCTGACCGCAACTGGTCGTTCCCGGCCTCACCCTTGAGAACGTCCGCCCCGGAGCCCGAACTCAGGGTATCGTTTCCGATCCCCCCGGTGATCGTGTCGTCTCCGCCGCCGCCGTTGACCCAGTCGTCGCCGTCCTGCGCCGCGATGGCTTCTCCGGAGACGGAGCCCCAGACCGTGTCGGCGCCCGCCCCCATGGTCAGCCGGGCGGCGGAGCTCTGCAGGTAGCGCAGATCGAACAGGTCCGCCCCGTCCGTGCCCAGAAGATCGATCGTCATGAGATGCTCGATCGACATGGCGGCGTCGAACACGAGGCGGTCGATCTCGAACGTCTCGTTCCGGGCGAACTGGATCGTGTCGACGCCGGCGCCGCCCTCGATCGTCTTCTCGGCGAAGTCGCCGAGGCTCAGCTTGAAGACGTCGTCGCCATCGCCGCCGCGCAGCGTGTCGGCGCCCTCGCCGAATGCCGAGGCGAGGGTGTCGGATCCGCCCCCGGCCTCGACCAGGTCGTCGCCCGCGCCGCCCTCGACATAGTCCCTGCCCTCGCCGCCGTAGAACGTGTCGGCGCCGCCCGACAGGTAGAACCGCACGCCCGATTGCAGCGACCGGACGTCGATCAGGTTGTCGCCGTTCGTCCCGAACGCTCCGAGCCCGGTCGCCATGACCTCGACATTCGCCAGGACGAGCGAGTCGAAGACGACCTTGGGATAGGGTTCGTCCGGCCACTCCGCCAGCAGGGTGTCCTGCCCGTCGCCGCCGTCGATCGTCGCCGAATGGGGCATGTCGGTCGGATAGAAGTTGTAGTCGATCAGGTCGTTTCCGGTCCCGGCGTCGATCGAGTCCGATCCGGTCGTGCCGTAGATCGTGTCGTCGCCGGTGAGGCCGTAAATGGTGTCGTCGCCGGACGTGCCTTCCAGCGTATCGTTCTTGTCAGCGTTCTGATCGCCGGTGATGACCGCCATGGCCGCGCTCCGCTAGATGATGAGAAAGTCGCGGTGGCCGAGGTCGAGGTCGTCGTCGAGGGTTGCGACCTTGATCGCCTTGCCGCGGCCGGAGCCGTCGAGGTCGAACCACAGGCGGCCGGTCTCGGGGTCGTAGACGAGCCGGTCCTGCGCGTCCTGCGCCTTGGTCCCCATCACGAACGCGTCCCTGGCGAGCTGCCCGTGTTTGATGGTCTCGAAGACGTCTGGATCGAGCAGGAAACTGTCGGTCCCGACCTTGAAGTCCGTGATGGTCACCGCCTGTTTGGACTTCAGCGCGACGTCGAACAGGAAGACGTCTTCGCCCCCGCCGCCCGACAGCGCATC
>CABHPB010000035.1 GCA_902168115.1 uncultured Methylopila sp.
TGGTGGGTCGCGGTCTCGCCCGATCCCTTCTTCATCCAGGCATAGGCGATGAAGAGATCCTTGCGCCGGGGATTTGCGCCCATGGCCGGGAGATCGACGTCGACGATCCCGTCGCCATTGTGGTCGTAGCCGGAGGTCTCCCAGCTGTCCTTCAGCCCGTCGCCGTCCTCGTCGCCGTCGAGATTGGCCTCGGTCGAGAGCTCGAACCAGGCGAAGAAGATGTTGTCGTCGTTCGACGGATTGACGGTGTCGACGCGGATCTTGGCGTCGGTTTTCTTGATGTAGGGCAGCAGCGTGTAGCGCTCGTCGTCGCTGCGCGGGTTCAACGGCAGGTCGTCGGGACGCGTCGGGTTGGTGGCCTCGTCGCCGACGCCGCCCGCCGTGATCAGCGCGCCGTTCGACGCGGTCGCGGCCGGCACGCCGTCGTCCTGGCCGCCGGCGGCGCTCGACACGCGCGTGCCGTTGACGGTCACGAGGCTGTACTGGGGCGTCCCGTTGAACTGATAGCTGAAGGAGATGCCGAGTCCCATCTGCGCGCGGGCGAAGCGCGAGGCGGGGTCGATCGGCTTCTCGAGCAGGAGCTCGTAGCTGTCGCCGCCGACCTTCTGCGCGCCGAACAGCAGCGCGATGGTGCGGGGGCGCGGGTCGCTCGGGGTCTTGAACACCACGACCAGCGTCTCGCCATCGACGCCGGCCGTCTGGTGCTCGAGGTCGTTCTCCGTGACGGCGATCGAGATCGTTCCGACGGGCGCGGCGTCGACCTTGGCCTTGATCAGGCTCGTGACGTCCGCAAGCCCCGACTGGAAGAAGCCGGAGAGGCCGGGAATGTCGTTGATCTGGGTCGCCATCCAGGTGACCTTGCGGCCGTTCAGGTCGATGCTGTTCGCATTGAGGCGCGCGCCGCCGAAGGTGGTGGCCATGAGATAGGCCTTCGCCACCACGGCGTCGGCGGAGGGCTTGGCGACGTTGATGCGGTTCTTGGCCTCGGCGAACTTGCCGGTCGCGTCGACCGAAAGCTGGTACTTTCCGAACACCCGGTAGAACGGTTTCAGACCCGTCGGCGCGTCGTCGAGATAGCTCGGGCGAGGCGCGGGCTTGGCGATCACGTTCGCTTGAGGGGACGCGGTTCCGGGCGTCTGGGCGGCCGCCGGGACGATTAGGCTCGCGAAGATCGCGGCGCCCAGAGCGACAGCGAACGCTTTCATCGTACGAATCCCCCGATTTGACGCCGCAGCGGCGTACCGCCGGCCGTGACTGTCGAGCGCTAACTTGAGGAAAGCTGCACCGCATCTTGGTAGGACTACCTACGCCTTCAGGATTATGAGCGCGGCGCGGACGATCGGGCGTTCGCCGCGAGATCGGTCGCCGGCGCTCGGCGAAATCCTCTAAGGTCGCGGCGATGACCGTCGCCCTCTCTCCCGAAGACGCCCGCGCGCTGCTCGAGTGGCATCTCGAGATGGGCGTCGACGTCGCGCTCGCCGACGAGCCGCAGGACCGTTTCCGGGAAAGCGCCGCACGGGCCGCGGCAGGCCGGCCGGCCTGCCG
>CABHPB010000036.1 GCA_902168115.1 uncultured Methylopila sp.
CCGGAACCAACCGGGGCGCGGTCGCAGGACTATCGGAGCGTTCTTACCACATGATCGGCATGATCCTGGTCACCCACGGCAAGCTGGCCGAGGAATTCGTCCACGCCATGCAGCACGTCGTCGGCCGCCAGGAGGCGGTGGCGACCGTCTGCATCGGCCCCAACGACGATATGGAAAAACGCCGCCGCGAGATCGCCGAGGCCATCGCCTGCGTCGACAGCGGCGACGGCGCGGTGATCCTTACCGACCTGTTCGGCGGCACGCCGTCGAACCTCGCCATCTCGCTGATGAAGGCCGGCAAGGTCGAAGTGATCGCCGGCATCAACCTGCCGATGCTGATCCGCCTGGCCAAGGCGCGCGCCTGCATGTCGGTGCACGATGCCGCCATCGCCGCGCGCGACGCGGGGCGCAATTACATCACCGTCGCATCCGAATATCTGGGGCAGGACGCATGAACGTGGGGATGAGCGAGGGGATGGACGCCACCGCCAGCGAGACCGTCGAGATCGTCAACAACCGCGGGCTGCACGCGCGGGCCAGCGCCAAGTTTGTCAACATGGTGGCGATGCTGCCCGCCACGCTGAACGTCGCGGTCTACAAGGACGGCGTCGAGGCGGCGGGCGGATCAATCCTGGGGCTGATGATGCTCGGCGCCGCCAAGGGCGACACGATCGACATCCACGTCAGCGGCGAAGGCGCCGCCGGCGCGCTCGCCAAGATCGCCGGGCTCGTCAAGGACGGCTTCGGCGAGGACTGACCCCAGCCCCATGCGCCGCACCATCACCGGGTTCTCCAATCCCACGGTCAAGTTCCTGCGCTCGCTGCGCGACAAGAAGCACCGCCGGCAGGAACAGCGCTTCCTCGCCGAAGGGCTCCGCCTGCTGACCGACGCGCGCGAGAGCGGCCGGTTGCCCGAGATGCTGGTGATGGCGACCGGGCGCGAGGCGCATCCGTTGCTCGCCGCGCTCGAGGCCGACGTGCTGGCCGCCGGCGGCGAAGTGGTCGAGATGGACGAGGCGATCCTCGCCAAAGTCACCGGCAAGGACAACCCGCAGGCGGTCGCCGGCGTCTTCGCCGAGTTCGACACCCGCCTGGCGACGATCGATCGCAACAGCGCGAAGATCTGGCTGGTAGCGCAGGCGCTGCGCGATCCCGGCAACCTCGGCACGATGCTGCGCACCGGCGACGCGGTCGGCGCGGGCGGACTGATCCTGCTCGACGACTGCGCCGATCCCTTCTCGGTCGAGGCGGTGCGCGCCAGCATGGGCGCGGTGTTCACCCAAGCCGTGGTTCAGGCGCGCTGGGAGGAGTTTGAGGGCTGGTTGAGGGCAGCTCAGGGACAACTCGTCGCGGCTTCGCTGCGCGACGCCCAGGACTATCGCCGCGCGCCTTATGCCGCGCCTTGCTTCCTGATGGTCGGCAACGAATCGCGCGGATTGCCCGAAGCCTATGAAATAGCCTGCGATTTGCGCGTCACCATGCCGATGCGCGGCCGCGCCGACAGCCTCAACGCCGCGGTGGCGGCGGCGGTGCTGGCCTACGAGGCGCTGGCGCACCTCGACGGCTGATCCCAGCCCCACTCCCCCGTTCATTGCGCGATCAGCCCGGCGCGGTTAGCCTGCGGCCATGCGCAAGACCTTGATCCCGCTCGCCTCACTCGTCCTGCTGGCCGGCTGCGCCGCGCCCGCGGCGGGCGGCTCGTCGCTCACCGATTCGCGCTGGCGGTTCACCGCGATCGACGGCGCCGCGCCGGTCGCCGCCGACGCCAGCCTCGAATTCCACGCCGACCGCCTCGGCGCGCGCGTCGGCTGCAATGGCATGGGTGGAGCCTGGCGGATCGACGGCGGCCGCCTCATCGCCGGCCCGCTGATCTCGACCAAGATGTACTGCGAGGGTCGCATGGACCAGGAACACGCGGTCAGCGCGCTGCTCTCGGGCGGCCCCACGCTCCGTGTCGCGGGCGACCGCATGACGCTGAAATCCGCCGCGCATTCGGCCGAACTGGTGCGGACGGCGAATTAATCCCCGGCGATGAATGCCGTGATGCGCCAGCCATCGCCATCGCGCGCGGCGACCAGGCGGTAGTCGATCGGGCTGCGCAAGCGCGCCGTCTCGACGAAGCCGGCCAGCTCGCCGCCGGCCTGTCCGTCCTGGAGCCGCACCTTCTGGAATTTCGCCTCGGCATCGTAGCCGCCCAGCGGCTCGACCAACGTCCACGACACCCGCGCGATCTCGGCGGCGCCGTCGCGCGGCTCGGCGCGCAGCGGCAGGTCGGCGCCGGTGACCAGCAGCAGATCGTAGGCGTCGTCGCTGCCCAGGTCCTGCGCGAAGAACCACGGCAGTACCAGTTCGCCGCCCTGCACCGCGCAGCCGAGCGGCGGCAGCGCGGCAAGCGCGCGCCACAGCTCCTCGCCGCGTTCGCCCGCCAGGCGCTGCCGTAGCTCGTCGCGGCCCATGCCGCCGCCGAAATCGAGCTCGACCTCGGGCTCCGCCAGCGCGACGAGCGCCGCCGCATCGCGGCGCGCGACCGCCTCCGCC
>CABHPB010000037.1 GCA_902168115.1 uncultured Methylopila sp.
ACATACGGGGTGCTCCTCGCGGAGCGCACTTAAGGCTTTTTGCGGCGCCGAAGCAATGCGGCGCTTCACGCAGGCGTCAATGCGTCTCGGTCAGATCGTGGCGCAGGAAGGCGATCGCGTCATCGGCCGAAACATCTCGGGCGACGAAGCTTTTGCCGACGCCGCGCGCCAGGATGAAAGTCAGCCGGCCGCGGGAAACCTTTTTGTCCTGCAGCATGTGGTCGAACAGCGCCTCGGCGTCGCCGATCCGGCCGGGGATCTGGGAGACGCGCGTCGGCAGGCCGACGGCCCTCAGATGGCGCTCGACGCGTTCGGCGTCGGAGGACGCGCAAAGGCCGAGAGACGCCGAGAAGCGGAACGCCATCGCCATGCCGATCGCGACGCCCTCGCCATGAATCAGGCGCGCGCCGTCGTAAGCCACGTCCGCCTCGAGCGCGTGGCCAAACGTGTGGCCGAGATTGAGGAGCGCCCGGTCGCCGCTCTCGCGCTCGTCGCGCGCGACGACCGCCGCCTTCGCCCGGCAGCTCGTCGCGATGGCGCGGATGCGGTCGGGGCCGGCCGCGAACACCGCGCGGGGATTGGCCTCGAGCCAGGCGAAGAACGGCTCGTCGTCAATCAGCCCGTACTTTGCGACCTCGGCGTAGCCGGCGCGCAGCTCGCGCTCGGGAAGCGTGTCGAGGCTCTGCGTATCGGCGAGCACGAGGCTCGGCTGGTGGAAAGCGCCGATCAGGTTCTTTCCGCGAGGCGAATTGATGCCGGTCTTGCCGCCGACCGACGAATCCACCTGCGCCAGCAGGCTCGTCGGCGCCTGCACGACCCGCACCCCGCGCCGCACGACCGAGGCCGCAAAGCCCGCGAGGTCGCCCACGACGCCGCCGCCGAGCGCCAGCACGACGTCGCCACGCTCGATCTTCGCGGCGATCAGACCGTCGACGACGCGCTCGAGCTCGCTGAAGCGCTTGGACGCTTCGCCCGCCGGAACCGTGACGTTCGCATGGGACAGGCCCGCTTCGTCGAGCGACCGCTCGACGGCGGCGAGATAGAGCGGCGCGACGTTGGAGTCGGTGACGATCCCGACCGCCCGCGCGCCGAGCGCCGCGATCCGGCGTCCAGCCTCTGCCAGAACGCCGGGGCCGATCAGGATGTCGTAGGAGCGATCGCCGAGCGCGACCTCGACCTTCTCGGCCTCTGCGACGGCGACGCTCACGATGCGGCTCCGGGGTTCGGCGCCATGGTCCGCAAGGCCTCGATCAGGTCTGCGACGGTGCGCTCGTGCGGCGCGTCGCGCGACTGGATGGTGATGTCGGCGAGCGCATAGGTCGGATAGCGCTCCTCGACGAAGCGGCGGAGCGTCGTCTCCGGATCGGGCCGCGCGAGCAACGGGCGGCCGCCGCGCTTCTTCACCCGCCGCAGCAGCACGTCGAACTCGGCCGACAGCCACACCGAGACGCCGGCCGCGCCGATGCGGGCGCGGGTGTCCGGGTTCATCCAGGCGCCGCCGCCGGTCGCGAGCACCTTCTGGCCCTCCTCGAGCAGCCGGGCCACCA
Organism: uncultured Methylopila sp.; assembly: GCA_902168115.1. Lineage (GTDB taxonomy): Bacteria > Pseudomonadota > Alphaproteobacteria > Rhizobiales > Methylopilaceae > Methylopila. The sequence goes on from CABHPB010000037.1 coordinate 1,548, forward strand.
CCTTGGCTTCGCGGTCGCGGAAGAAGGGCTCGCCATAGCGGTCGAAGATCTCTGGAATCGTCATGTCGGCGACGCGCTCGATCTCGGCGTCGGCGTCGACGAAGGGCAGCTCGAGCGCGGCCGCGAGGCGCCGGCCGACCGAGGTCTTGCCCGCGCCCATCATGCCGATCAGCACCAGAGAGCGCCCGCCGAGGGCGTCGAGCGCCGCGCGAATGTCGCTCACGTCTTTGTCTTCGGAAGCGCCGTGCTGCGGGTCGGTCCGAGCGCGCGCGTCGTCGAGATGTTGCATCGCCGCCATAGGGTGAGCCGAAACGCGCCTTTCGAGGGCGCCTGCGGGGCCGCAACCTATTCCTAAAGCTTGACCCGACACAATGCCGGGCGGCCGATGCTGTAATAATCCCCGGGAAGCCTATCTAATGAGAGGGCCTGGGGCGGCCCGAACAGGCGGTACTGCCATGCCGAGTCTCATGCGTTTCCTGACTGCGATCGCGACCATCGTCGCGCTCGGCTATGGCTCGCTCTATGCGCTCGCCACCTTCGTGACGCCCCGCTCGCGCGACATGAGCGTGACGATCCCGTCGCAGCGGCTGCGCCCGCAGCCGGTCGAGGCCGCCTCCAAGAACCCGAAGACCGCCGGGGCCGAAGCGACCGTCGGATCGTCGGCGACCCAGTGACGGCGCGCGCGCGGCGCCATCTCGACGCCTTCCTCGAAATGGCGAGCGCCGAACGCGGCGCCGCCAGGAACACGCTCGAGGCCTACGAGCGCGACCTCTCCGACTACGCCGCCTTCCTCGCCGCCCGCGGCCGCGAGCCCGCGACCGCCTCGACCGACGACGTGCGCGCCCATCTCGCTGACCTCGCGAGCCGCGGC
>CABHPB010000038.1 GCA_902168115.1 uncultured Methylopila sp.
GGCGACATCCTCGGCGCCGCGCTCAAGAAGCGCGACGAGAACGCCGACGACTGAGGCTGGCCGGCGCCTGCCCCAGGCGGGCGCCGTCTCTTCTCATCGCACGCTTAAGAAGGCCCGCGCGGGGAGTTCCGCGCGGGCCTTCGTCGTGTTACGTCGATGGTTCGACTGTCTTTTTGGTTCGGCAGCCGCTCTGATGCGGTCGGCCGTGGCGCTACGAAATCTCGGCCCCAAGAGATAAGAACCGATGCCCCTCGACGCCGACGCGATTCTCGACCGCCGCTCGCTGCGCCGCCGCCTCGCTTTCTGGCGCATCGGCGCGCTTGTCCTCGTCGCGGCTGTCGTCGTCGTCGCGGCGCTCGGCCTCAGCGGCCGCACCCCCGGCGCGACCGCCAAGCGCGGCCCGCACATCGCCAAGGTCGCCGTCTCGGGCGTCATCTTCGACGACGAGAAGCGCGACAAGCTGCTCAAGGACCTCGCCAAGAGCGACGCCAAGGGCGTGATGCTGATCGTCGACAGCCCAGGCGGCGGCGTGACGGCCTCCGAAGACCTCTACGAAGCCATCCGCGCGGTCGCGAAGGACCGGCCGGTGGTCGCCGTCGTCGGCACCGTCGCGGCCTCCGGCGGCTACATCGCGGCGATCGCCGCCGACCATATCGTCGCGCGCAAGACCTCGATCACCGGTTCGATCGGCGTGCTCGCCCAGTTCCCGAACTTCACGGGCCTGCTGAAGACCGTCGGCGTCGAGGTCGAGAGCATCAAGTCATCGCCGCTGAAGGCTGCTCCGAACGGCGTCGAGCCGACGACGCCCGAGGCGCGCAAGGCGATCGAGGCGCTCATCCTCGACAGCTACGACTGGTTCAAGGGTGTCGTGCGCGACCGCCGCAAGCTCGACGGGGCGGCGCTCGCGGGCGTCTCAGACGGGCGCATCTTCACCGGCCGGCAGGCGCTCGACCTCAAGCTGATCGACGAGATCGGCGGCGAGAAGGAGGCGCTGGCCTGGCTCGGCGCGAAGGGCGTCGACACCAAGCTTCCCGTTAAGGACTGG
>CABHPB010000039.1 GCA_902168115.1 uncultured Methylopila sp.
CGTCGGCAGCGTCAGATGTGTATAAGAGACAGGAGCAGGAGGACGAGCGGGGCGGCTGCTGCCGGCGGACGGGCGCGTCGGCGGCGCGCTGAAGGTGCCGGGAGCGATCGCCGCCTCGCATGGGACCGCGGACCCGACCGCCGCCGCGACCAGCGGCGCGCGGCTCGCGGCCTGGGCCGCCTGGATCGCGCTGGTCGTCGCGCTCGCCGGCCCGCGCATCGTGCTGGCGGCTGAAGCGCTCCCGACCACCGGGCGCGACCTGATGGTCACGCTCGACCTGTCCGGCTCGATGGAGCGCACCGACTTCTCGCTGAACGGCCAGACCGCCCGCCGGCTCGACGCCATGAAGGAGGTCGCCGGCAGCTTCATCCGTGGCCGCGGCGGCGACCGCGTCGGGCTCATCGCCTATGCCGACCAGACCTATGTGGTCTCGCCTCCAAGCTACGACGTCGAGGCGGTCGCGAAGGCCCTCGATGGCTTCGCCATCGGCCTCGTCGGACGCTCGACCGCGATCGGCGACGGGCTCGGCCTCGCGCTCCGCCGGCTTTCGAAGACCGACGCCAAGTCGCGCGTCGTGCTGCTGCTGTCGGACGGCGTGAACAACGCCGGCGTCTCGGCCCCGAAGGACGTGGCGGGGCTCGCGAAGGATATGGGCGTGCGGGTGCACACCATATCGATGGGGCCGCGCGACATCCCCGAGGGCGACGGCAATCCGGACGTCGTCGACGTCAAGACGCTGAAGGAGATCGCCGAGATGACCGGCGGCAAGACCTTCCGCGTCAAGACGACCGAGGACCTGAAGGCGGCGATGAAGGCGGTCGACGAGATCGAGCCGACGCGCTCGCTCGCCCCGCCGGCGCCGATCTGGCGCGAGCTCTGGCCGTGGCCGGCGACGCTCGCCTTCTTCGCGGCCGCCGCCACCGTGCTGATCCGGAGCCGCACCGGATGATCGAGCTGCTCGGCCTCACTTTGCTGCGTCCGTGGTGGCTGCTCGGCCTGCCGCTCGCGATCGCGGTCGCCTTCGTCGCCGTGAAGCGCTCGGGCGGCGTCGGCGACTGGCGGCGCGCGGTCGACGCGCATCTGCTCGACGCCATAGCCCGGCGCGGCGGCGTCGTCGCCGGCAAGGGCCGCGGGGCGCTGGTGGCGGCGACCGTCTCGGCGCTGATCGCGCTCGCACTGGTCGGGCCCGCCGTCGAGCGCTCGGACGCGTCGAGCTTCCGCAACCTCGACACCATGATCGTGCTGCTCGACCTGTCGCGTTCGGTCGCGGAGAGTCCGGAATTCCGCGACGCCAAGCTCGCGGCGCTTTCGGCGGCGGAGGCTTCCGGCACGCGTCAGGTCGCGGTGATCGCCTTCGCCGGCGACGCCTATCTGGTCGCGCCGCCCACCACCGACCGCAAGGGGCTCGAGACCACCCTGTTCGCGCTCGACGCCCAGACGATCCCGGACGCCGGCAGCGCACCGGCTCGGGCGCTTGGCCTCGCGCGCAAGACGCTCAAGGACGCCGGCGTCGTCGGCGGCGACGTCGTCCTGATCTCCGACGGCGGAGGTATCGACGACGGCGCGCGCGGCGAGGCCCGCGGGCTGCTCTCCGACGGCCAGGCTCTCAGCACGCTCTATGTCGCCCCGAAGACCGCGACCGACGCCGCGCCCGGCCCGAAGCAGGCCGGACGGCCGGAGCTCGAGGCGCTCGCCGCGATCGGCGGCGGCGCGAGCGCGGGCGTCGAGACGCCCGAGGCGGTCAACGAGAAGCTCGGACGAAACGTCGCCGAACGGCTCGGTCCCGGCGCCTTCTCCTCGCTGGTCTGGTACGACTACGGCCGCTGGCTGCTCGCGCTGGCCGCCGTGCCCGCCTTGCTGCTGTTCCGGCGCGGAGGCTGAGCGATGAGCGCGCGCAGCCTCGCCATCGCCCTGGCCGTTCCTGCCGTCATCCTCGCGGCGACGCCCGCCGAACGGCTCGGCCGGTCGCTCTATGACGCCGGACTTCCGGGCGCGGGGTCGCTGTTCCTGCAGGGCAGCCTTTGGGAAGGCGCCGTCGCCTATGCGCAGGGCCGCTTCGACGCCGCGGCCCATGCCTTCGAGACGTCCGATGCCGCCGCCGACTACAACCGCGGCACGGCGCTCGCGAAGGCCGGCCGGCTGAAGGAGTCGGCGGAGGCGCTCGAGGCCGCGCTCTACCAGAACCCGAACGACGACGACGCCCGCTACAATCTCGCTCTCGTCGAGTCGCTGGCGGCGAAGCGCGAGCGGGCGGAACGCGACGCGAAGAACGCCGCCAACGCCAACGCGACGAAGCAGAAGCGCGGCGGCGAGGCGCCGAGCGAGGCCGAGAACGACGTCAACTCGACCGGCGAGGGCGCGGCCGGCGACCGCGATTCTGGCCGCGAGGCGCAGAGCCCCGGCCGCTCCCAGGTTTCGCGCATGGGCCGGGCGCAGCAGAGCAGCGTGGACGAACGCTCGTCGCAGGCGCGCGGCGCGATCGGCGCGACCGAAGGCGGCGGCCGCACCGGCGGCGAAGGGGCCAAAGTCGCGAAATCCTTCGAGCAGCTCGTGAAACTGCCCAAGCGCAGCTTCAGCCAGCAGACCGTGCAGCCCTCGGCGCAGTGGCTTGAAACGATCGCCGACGACCCCGGCAGGTTCCTGCGGCTGAAGCTCGCCGCCGAGCGCACCGAGCGCGCCGACCGCGGCCTCGCCGCTCCGCAGGTGACGGACCCATGGTGAACCTCGTCCGCAGTTTCGCCTTCGCCTCGGCGGCGGCGCTGACGCTGTCCGTCCCCTCCGCCGCTCAGAACCGGACGATCTATGACGACGTGAAGCTCGAGGTGATCGCCGACACCAACGGCGTCGAGCCCTATCCGAACGAGCTCGTCCTGCTGCACATCCGCGGCGTCTACCGGCCGCTCATCAACATCGCGCATCTCGTCCAGCCGTCGCTGGCCAATTTCGGCTGGACCAACCTCACCCGCGACAGCAATTTCGACGCCGAATTCGACGGCTATCCCGCCAAAGGCTTCGAGCGGACGCTCGCGATCTTCCCCGAGAAGTCGGGCGAGCTCACGATCGAGAGCTTTACGCATAAGCTGACCGTCGTCGAAGGCTCGGGCTACCGGCAGCTCGACGTGAAGTCGCCGCCGATCAAGCTGAAGGTCGCCGAATGGAAGGGTCCGGGCGGTCCGAAGGATCCGAACCAGTGGTGGCTGCCGTCGAGCGACGTGCGCGTCACCGACAGCTGGTCGGGCGACCCCAACCGCGTGCCACGCGGCGAGACCGTCCGTCGGACCGTCACGATCGAGGCGGACGGCGTCACCGCCGAACAGCTGCCGCCGCCGCCGGTGATGCGCTCGCCGGGAATCATCAGCTTCCGCGGCCCGATCGACCGCGAGACGCGGGTGACTGACGCCGGGCCGGTGGCGCGAGCGATCTACCGCTGGGACATGCGCCCCACCACGTTCCATCCCGCGATCGTCGAGCCGATCGACGTGCCCTGGTTCGACACCAAAGCGCGCACGCCGCGCAAGGCGGTGATCCCTGCGCAGCGCATGGCCTGGGCCGCCGTGGACGCGACCGGAGAGCAGGTCGCGCCGCCGCCGGCGGACAAACCTTCCGCGCTCCTCCTGTCCGGCGCGGGCGCCCTCGCCTTCTTCGCAGGCCTTGCGGTCCTGCTTCTCGGAGGCGGCGCGGCTTCGGGCCTGCCAGCCCTGCCGCCGCGCGCGCTGCTATCCCTTCGCTGGGCTGCGCTGCGCCGCGACGCGAGCGGGGTCCGCGCCGCCGTCACGCGCCTCGCGCGCGACGAGCCGGGACCCGCGCGGCGCTGGACGGCGGACGCCCAGGTCAGGGGCGCGCTTGCGGAGCTCGACCGTCACCTGTTCGACGCCGCCGGCGCGCCCGCGCCGAGCCTGTCCCGCCTGTCGCGGTTGGTCCGCAAGGCGCGGCGGGAGGCGATCGCCGCCTCCCGCTCCAAGGCTTCCGGCCTCGCCCCGCTGGACGGCCCCTACGGGAAGGCCTGAGCCGCGCGGCTCAGTCGTCCCCGGCGCCGCGCCTGCGCATGGCGTCGACGCTCCAGGCGCCGGGCCCCGCGAACACGAAGTAGAGGAAGACGAAGCAGTAGAGCGCGATCAGCTCGCCGCCGTTCAGGATCGGGAAGAAGCCCTTCGGCGCGTGGACGAGGAAGTAGCCCACCGCGCACATGCCGGACATGATGAAGGCGACCGGACGGCTGAACAGGCCGATCGCAAGCAGCAGGCCGCCGACAAGCTCGATCAGGCCCGCGGCGAAGCTCATGCCGCCGACGGGAAAGCCCGGCTCGGCCGGAAAACTCAAGATCTTCTGCGTGCCGTGCTGCATGAAGAGCAGCGCCGCCATGATCCGCAGCACGCTGCGGACGCGGCCCCGCCAGGGCTTCAGCGCGGAAAAATCCATACCAGTTGTCCTTCGCTCACGTTTGCTCGCTGCGATCATGGATCGGCGATCGCGCGAAGACGAGCGCAGTCGAGCGTTTGTGCACGCATTCGGACGATTTGAATTTTGCAGGCAGGGCGGTCAGCTGCCCGGCAGCGGGATGAACTCGCTCTCGTGCGGCACGGCGGCGAAGCGGCCGGAGCGCCAGTCCTCCTTCGCCTGCTCGATGCGCTCTTTGCTCGACGAGACGAAGTTCCACCAGATGTGGCGCGGCCCTCCCAGCGCCGCCCCGCCGAGCATCATGAGCCGGCTCGACTTCGTCGCGCGGATGGTGATCCGGTCGCCCGGCCGGAAGATCAGCAGGCGCGGCGCGGCGAAGACGTCGCCGGCGACGTCGATCTCACCCTCGACGACATAGACCGCGCGCTCCTCATGGTCCGCGTCGAGCGGCGCGGAGGCGCCGGCGGCCAAGGTCACGTCGACATAGAACCAGTCGGAGAGCCGGGCGAGCTTAGAGGTCGCGCCATAGGCCGAGCCCGCGACCACGCGGGCCCTCAGGCCGCCGTCCTCGACGAGCGGCAGCGCTGCGGCGTCTATGTGCTCGAAGCCGGGATCGGTCTCCTCGAGTTTCTCCGGCAGGGCGATCCAGCTCTGGAGGCCCAGCATCGAGCCGCCGCGCGAGCGGACGCCGTCCGGCGTGCGCTCGGAATGGGCGATGCCGCGGCCGGCTGTCATCAGATTCACCGCGCCGGGCGTGATCTCCTGGACGTTGCCCTCGCTGTCGCGATGCATGATTGCGCCGTCGAGCAGATAGGTGACGGTGGCGAGCCCGATATGCGGATGAGGCCGCACGTCCATCCCCTGCCCCGCCACGAACTGGACCGGGCCGAAATGGTCGAAGAAGATGAACGGTCCGACCATCTGCCGCTTTCCGTGCGGCAGCGCCCGGCGCACCTCGAAGCCGCCGAGGTCCCGCGCGCGCGGCGCGATGACGAGCTCCAGCGCGTCGCAGGACCGCTTGTCGCCGAGAATCGGGTCTTCCGCCGGCATCCAGCTCATCTTCGCCTCCCTGGTCGAGGCGCGATGGTAGAGCCGAAACCGGTTCCCGGAAACGCGGGACGGCGCCCAGCTCCCTCCCCTTGCAAAGGGGAGGGTAAGGGTGGGGATCGCTCAGGATCGAGCGCTTGCCCTGTCTCTTATACACATCTCC
>CABHPB010000040.1 GCA_902168115.1 uncultured Methylopila sp.
TCTTGGCGTAGCGGATCAGCGCCTGCGCCGAGGCGCGGACCTGCGTGACCGTGCCGGGGGCGGATTCGACCTGGGAGGTCCAGAGCGTCTGGATCGAGTCGATGACGACGAGGCGGGGCGGCGCGCCGTCCTTCAGCGTCGCAAGGATGTCCTCCACGTTCGTCTCGGCCGCGAGCGCAACCGCCGCGTCTCCGAGGCCAAGCCGCTGCGCGCGCAGCCGCACCTGCGCGGCCGCCTCCTCGCCCGAGACGTACACGACGCGGTGACCGGCGCGGGCGAGAGCCGCGGAGGCCTGAATCAGCAGCGTCGACTTGCCGATGCCGGGATCGCCGCCGAGCAACAGCACCGAGCCGAAAACGAAGCCGCCGCCGGTGACTCGGTCGAGCTCGGCGATGCCGGACGGCAGGCGCGGCGCCTCGTCGGACGCACCCGACAGTCCCTCCAGCACGACCACGCGCCCGCGCCCGAGCGCCCGCGACGCCGAACCCGGCAGCGGCGCGGCCGCGGCTTCCTCGACGAGCGTGTTCCACGCGCCGCAGGCCTCGCATTTGCCCTGCCAGCGCGGGGAGACCGCGCCGCAGGCCTGGCAGACGAAGTTGGGTTTCGGGCGGGCCATCAGGAGATGGAAGACCATCCACATGCGCGAAGCGCCTCGCAAAAGGCAGCCTCGGACTTCGGCCGATTGAATAGTCCAAAACGTGAGAGATGCGGCAGCGAGATCAACTTCTTGGATTGGCCGAGCTGAAACGTCTTAATTTTCATCGAACCCCAGCCTGCAGGGCGGACTGTCAGAGGATTTTTATAGTCGACGTCCCTTAGGTTCTCCGCGACTTGATGGCCGAATGATATGACCAGCTCCGCTGGAGAAGTTGACAGCAAGGAACTCCAGAAAGGCACCGAATGACGAACTGCCTCCTCTTTATGATTCAAATCGTTCCAGCCCGGCGATCGAAAAGGTACAAAGTATCCACTTAAAATGTCAGCGGGTCGCTGACCGCATAGTTCAATCATTCTGATGACTTGTTTCTGCAGCTGTTGTCTTCCTGGTGCCTGGTTTTTCCAACTCTCTCGTTCGTAGGCGTTGCCGTCTTCAACTGAAATCTTCGGTGGCTCTGGACGATTTCCACCCGGATTCAACGCGACGAGAATCAGTCGCGCAGTATTCATATTTCGTGTCGGACAGGTCAGAATTCGCCATCCTAAGCAATATCCGAGCCGATCGCTCTCGCGTTGGGTCATCCGAGCGAATTCTTCAATCTTCATCTGGCTCATCCAGGCGAAAAATGTCGCGCAAATCACGGTGCGCATGCATTATTCGCAGAATTTTGACGTGTTTGTTTTCAACCTCGTAGAAGATAAAATGGCGATCGACGGTCAACCGCCTGACGATCCGGCCAGACGAAAGCTTCCACGGGAAGCCGCGGTCAGGCAGAAGCGCGAGCCTGTCGCAGGCGTCCAGCAGTCTAGCGATCACTGCGACGGCATGCAGCGAGCCCGTTTCGTCGAGATAGATTCGGATGCTTGCGAGATCGTTCGCGGCGGTCGGAGCAAAACTAACGTTCATTCCGCTGCGTCGCGGCGCCGGCGCGCCGCTTCGACGCGCTCGTCAAGATCTGCGCGCACCTGTTCGATCGGGATCCCCTTGCCCGCCTCGAACTCCGCGATTGAGGGCTCGATCAGCGCTTCGAGCTCCGCAAGACGCTGTGTCCGGATGGTTTCCTCATCGTGCAGCAGCCGAAGCGCGGTTCTGATGACATCTCCCTCGTCGTCGTACCGGCCGGTCGCGACGAGTTCGCGAACGTAGGCGTCGTAGTCGAAGCCCGGTTCGTACATCGAACGCATCGCCTGTCCTTTCTTGCTTTGTTCTCACAAGCTAATGTGCGCGAACGTCAGTTCGCAAGTACGAAATCAGTCCACGAACGCGCGCTCGAACCGCCGTCCGAGACTGGTCAGCACCTCGTAGCCGATGGTGCCGCAGGCGCGGGCGAGGTCGTCGACGCCGACGTTCGCGCCGAGAACCTCCAGCCAGTCGCCACGCTTCACCGAGGGCGCGTCGGTGACGTCGACCGCGATGAGGTCCATGGAGATCCGGCCGACGAAGGGGCAGGAGACGTCGCCCGCATAGGCGACGGCGCCGGGCTGGCCGTCCTCCGAGCCGCCGGCGCGCAGGATCCCGTCGGCGTAGCCGAGCGACAGGATGGCGAGTCGCGAAGGCCGCGTCAGGCGTTCCGCGCCGCCATAGCCGACGACGGCGCCCTGATCGGCGTCGCGCACCTGGGTGACGCGCGCCTGCAGCCCCACTACCGGCTTCAGCGGCGAGGCGCGGCCCTCGATCGGCATCGATCCATAGAGCGACACGCCCGGCCGGCGCAGGTCGAAGCCGAGATCGCCGCCGGAGGTTTTCGCGAGCAGCGTTCCGGCCGAATTGGAAAGGCTTGCGGGCGTGTCCGGAAGCAGCGACCGAAGGTCTGCGAACAAGGCGCGCTGCGCCTCAGTCTCCGGCCGCTCGGGCTCGTCGGCGCAGGAAAGGTGGCTCACCAGCAGCGCGGGACGGAAGCCGAGGCCGCCGGGCAGCATCGCGCGCGCCTCGTCCGGATCGAGGCCGAGACGGACCATGCCGGTGTCGAGGTGGATCGCGGCCGCCTCGTCGGCACCGCTGGCGCGCACGAACGCCGCCCACTCCTCTATTTCCTCGCGTGAGCCGAGCACCGGGCGCACGCGCAGGGAGGCGAGCAGGTCGCAGGCGCCGGGAGGCAGGCCGTTCAGGACGTAGATGACGGCGTCGGGCGCCGCCTCGCGGGCCGCGCGCGCCTCGGCGGGGTGGGCGACGAAGAAGGTCTTCGCGCCGGCGGCGGCGAGCGCGCGCGTCGCCTCGGCCGTGCCGACGCCATAGGCGTTCGCCTTGACGACGGCGGCGCATTCGCTGTCGGGCGAAATCGCCGCGAGCGTGCGCCAGTTGTCCTTGAGCGCGCCGAGGTCGATCGTCAGCCGGCCGCCGGCGAAGTCGGACGTCACATCCTCTCCGGCAGGTGGTCTTCCTTGGCGAGGTTGCCGAAGCGCGTGAACTGCGCCTCGAAGGCCAACTCCACGGTCCCGGTCGGGCCATGGCGCTGCTTGCCGATGATGCACTCGGCCTTGCCCGACACGTTCTCCATTTCCGTCATCCACTGGTCGAACTCGGGCGTGCCTTCGCGGGGCTTCTTGTTCTTCACGTAATACTCTTCGCGGAAGACGAACATGACAACGTCCGCGTCCTGCTCGATCGAGCCGGATTCACGCAGGTCCGAGAGCTGCGGCCGCTTGTCGTCGCGGGTCTCGACCTGACGCGAGAGCTGGGACAGTGCGATGATCGGCACACCGAGCTCCTTCGCCAGCGCCTTCATGCCGGTGGTGATCTCGGTCATCTCCTGCACGCGGTTCTCGCCCTTCTTGGACGAGCCGGACAGCAGCTGGAGATAGTCCACGACCAGCAGGTCGAGGCCCTTGGAGCGCTTGAGGCGCCGGGCGCGGGCGGCGAGCTGCGCGATCGACAGGCCGCCGGTCTCGTCGATGAACAGCGGCGAGCGCTGCATCTCGGTGACGGCCTCGGTCAGCTTGAAGAACTCGGCCTCGCTGATCGAGCCGCGGCGGATGTGCGAGGACGACACCTCGGCCTGCTCCGCGATGATGCGGGTGGCGAGCTGTTCGGCCGACATTTCCAGCGAGAAGAAGCCGACGATGCCGCCGTTCACCGTCTTCACGCGCCCGTCCGCCTGCGTCTCGCCGACATAGGCCTTGGCGACGTTGTAGGCGATGTTGGTCGCAAGCGACGTCTTTCCCATGCCCGGGCGGCCGGCAAGGATGATGAGGTCCGAGTGCTGCAGGCCGCCCATCAGGCGGTCGAGGTCGTCGAGCCCGGTCGCGATTCCCGACAGGCCGCCGTCGCGCTTGTAGGCGGTCGCCGCCATGTCGACGGCGGTCTTCAGCGCGTTGGAGAAGGTCTGGAAGCCGCCGTCATAGCGGCCGGTCTCGGCCAGCTCGAACAGCTTCTTCTCGGCGTCCTCGATCTGGTCGCGGGGCGTCGCGTCGACAGGCGCGTCGTAGGCGACGTTGACGACGTCCTCGCCAATGCCGATCAGCGCGCGGCGCAGCGACAGGTCGTAGATCGTGCGGCCGTAGTCCTCGGCGTTGATGACCGTCGTCGCCTCGGCCGCGAGCCGGGCGAGATATTGCGGGATGGTCAGCCCGCCGAGATCGAGGTCGGTCGGCAGGAAGGTCTTGATGGTGACCGGCGTCGCGGCCTTGCCGGCGCGCACCAGCGTCGCGACGATCTCGTAGATCCGCGCGTGCAGACCCTCGTAGAAATGCGCCGGCATCAGGAAGTCGGATACGCGCCAGAAGGCGTCGTTGTTGACGAGCACGGCGCCGAGCAGCGCCTGCTCGGCCTCGATGTTGTGCGGCGCCAGCCGGTAGGCGGGCTCCTGCTGGTCGACGAGGCGCGGGGCGAGGGCGTTGGCGGGGGGCATGGCGGGTCGTGTCGGTCCGTCAGGGTTGACGATGGGTTAACACCGACGTCCCGCGGCCGTAACGGACCGCTTCCGTCGCCCCCGATTCTCACAGCCGCGACGATCCGGAAGCGGAATCGCTTGACCGTCGCTCAACGTCCATTCCTAGCCGAAACAAATGTGGAACGACAGTCCCCGCTGTCGATCCGCGCAATTGGATACATCGGCGGAACCGCCTCTTAATCTCGGAAAGCGCAGGATCGATCGCTCGGAGAAACGGATGTCGATCACGGCCGTCGACGGCTCGAACATCTCGGCGCTCATCGCCGCCTTCAAGGTCGCGGCCTCGCCCGTCCCGCTGGCGCGCCCGCTCGATCCGGTCTCGCGCGCCGAGCCGGCGACGCCCGCGGTTCCGTCGCCCGTTGCGCCGGTCGCGGCCGTCGCCGCCGCCATGCTCGACGACGCCACCCTGGTGACGATCGCGACGCGGCCTCAGTCACAGCCCATCCCGGCCGCAGCGCCAGACCCGGTCTTCGCGGCGAAGTCCGCTCGCTCGGCGGTCGACGCCGCCTATCTCGTCGCTGCCAGCGGCGACCGCCTCGCCGCGGCGCTCGTCGGGCGTGAGCCTGTCGAGGAGCTTTTCGCCGTCCTTGACCGACGCAGCCTCTTCGCCGTCGCGCATCTGCCGGGCGACCTGTTCACGGCGCCCGAACGCAAGCTCGCGCTCCTGCTGCTGGCGCGGCAGGCGGACCCGCTGCTAGCGCTTATGCGGGCGACGGCGGCGAAAACCGAGCTCGCGCCGGCCGTCGCGGCCTATGCGGGTCGTCTCGACGCCGCGGGACCCGAGGAACGGCGGAGCGCGGAGTGGCGGATCGAGAGGGTCGCGGTTCAGCGCTGGCTGGATCGCGAGGCGCCTCGCGCAGCCGTGGAGCTTGGCGCCCGCGGCCAGATCGACCGCAGCCCGGCCATGGCGCAGCTCCGGACGGCGCTGGACGCCGCCGCGGCGGGAGCGTTTCGGGTCCCGTCGGAGCTTTCGGGCGCCGCGATCCGCGACGTGCCGCTGCTCGGCACGCCGATCCTCACGCCCGAGATGCTGCTCGCCGGACTGGTCGCGCTCGGCCGGACCGTCGCGCCGCGCGCTGAGGCCGACCGACCGGCGGCGGGCGAGCGGCGTCCCCGCAGGGAGCGAAGCCCGAAGCCGCTGATCCGCCCGCTCGGCGCCGCCTGGGACGAGGCCGCCGGCGACGCTTCGAGGATCGAGGCGTGGGAGGCCGAACAGGGCGTCACGCTGCCGGAGGACCTCCGGGCCTTCCTCGTCGCCTTCGACGGCGGGCGCGTCTATCCGAATATGTTCGATTATTCCGTGCCGCTCACCGGCCTGTCGTCGACGGCGGCGACCACCTTCCTCGATCGGCTCTACGGCTTCGAGCAGATCGCAGCCTCGTGGGGCGGCGGACCGTTCGGCCGCGCCTTCCCGCCGGGCTTCGTGGCGATCGGCGCCGATCCCGGCGGGATGGAGATCCTGCTGTCGCTCGAGGGCCGGGACCAGGGCACGGTGTGGTGCTGGCTTCACTCGAAGGACGCCTGGGGCTCCATCCGCAACCACGAGATATTCCGGCTCGCCGCCACCTTCGACGACTTCGTCGACGGCCTGCGCGACGAGCCGGGCGGCGCCGGCCTGCGTTACTGGAGCCGGCCTGCGCTGAAGCATCTCGAGCGGCCGCTCGAGTTCTGACGGCCCGCGCGCGCCGGTTCAGCGCGCCGCGAGATGAGGCTCGACGAGCGCCGAAAACTCCTCGATCGTCAGGACGCCGCTCGCCTTGCGGCCGTTGACGAAGAAGGTGGGCGTTCCGCTGACGCCCGCCATCGCCCCGCGCCGCGAGACGGCGTTGACACCATCCAGCAGCGCCTGATCCTTCAGGCAGGCTTGGAACGCGTCCGGACCCATGCCGGTCTGGCGCATCAGCTTGCCGAGACCCTCCAGCGGATCGGGCGCGTGCGCCCAGGCGTCGTCGGCGCGGTAGAGCATGTCGACGACCGCGCTCCACTTCTTCTCGCCGGAGCAGCGCGCCAGCATGAAGCCGCCGGCGTCGAGCGCGTTGAGCGGGAACTCCCGGAACACGAACTGCACCTTTCCGGTGTCGACGTATTTCGCCTTCACCGCGGGCCAGGTCTTCAGGTGGAAGTCGCGGCAGCGATGGCAGGTCAGCGAGGCGTATTCGATCACGGTGACCGGCGCCTGCGGCGAGCCATAGGAGTTTTCCGGCAGCGGGCCGGACTCCGCGAGCGCTTTCTCCGCCGGCGTCTGCGCGACGGACACGGTCGCCACGAAGATCAGAGACAGGATCGATGAGAGCAATATAATAACGTTACGGCCGGTCGTCCGCGTTATTGTGTGTAACATTGTTTCAATTTCTTCGATGTGATCGATATTGTCTGAATATATCTCCGGTCTATTCGCTTCAATCGGCGCGCCTTCACGCTCTCGTCAGACGCCGCAAACGAGAACGCCCGGCGCGAGGCCGGGCGTCTCCAGATGCGAAGCGAGAGGTCGCGTCAGGCGGCGGTCTCGTCAGCCTGGCCGTCGGACTCCTCGGAATAGTCCTGCTGGTCGTCGCGATCGGAGCGGCGGCCGCGACGGTCGTCGTCGTCGTCCTCGGAGAAGGTCTCGAAGGCCGGGCCTTCCTCACGCTTGGTGAGGTCCTCGCCCTGCGCCTGACGCTCGGCCTCGGCCTCGGAGCGGGCGACGTTGACCGTCACATTGACCTCGACCTCGGGGTGGAGCTGGATAGGCAGGACGTGCAGGCCGATGGTCTTGATCGGGGCGTTCAGCACGACCTGGTTGCGGGCGACGGAAGCGCCGTCCTTGGTCAGAGCCTCGGCGACGTCGCGGGTCGACACCGAACCGTAGAGCTGGCCGGTCTCGCCGGCCTGGCGCACGAGCACCAGCACCTTGCCGTCGATGGTCTCGCCGACGCGCTCGGCCTCGGACTTGAGCTCGAGGTTGCGGGCCTCGAGCTGGGCGCGCTGGCCCTCGAACTTCTTGCGGTTGGCCTCGTTGGCGCGCAGCGCCTTGTGGCGCGGCAGCAGGAAGTTGCGGGCGTAGCCGTCCTTGACGCGGACCTCGTCGCCCATCTGGCCGAGCTTGGCGATGCGTTCGAGCAGGATCACTTGCATGGGGTTTCTCCGTTCTGTCGTCTTGATGTCGAGGGTTCAGGGCAGGCTGGCGGGCGCGGTCGGCGTCCCGCCGGGGGGAGGGCCGAAGCGCCTCCGAAGTCCGATCAGCTGCTCGGCGATCCCGAGGCCGGCAAGAAACACGCCGAGCCACGGCAGCAGCATGAGCAGGGCGTAGAGCGCGAACAGAATGACGCCGCGCGCGGGCGCCGCCATCGTCGTCACGTGCATCACGGCGAGGCCGAGCAGCATGAAGGCGACCATGAAGGTCGCCGCGAACAGCTCGGCCATCAGGCTTGGGATGCCCGGCAGGAACGAGCCGAGGAAGCCGGCGCCGAGGCCGAGCGCCGCGCCGCGCGGCAGCTCCATCCGCGGCAGCTCCGGCCAGGGCCGCACGAGCCGGCCCGAGGCCCGGCAGATGCGGCCGGCGAGCCAGAGGTTGAGGATCGAGGACAGCGTCCAGAAGGTGGCGGCGAGGCCGGGCGCCAGCGTCGCCATGAAGTCGATCAGCCGCTGCGGGTCCTGCCCGCCGGGCAGCTGTGGGGCCTGTCCGCCGGCGCCCTGGAAGGCCTTGGTGAAGACCTCTTTCAGCGTCGCCCGGTAGGCCTCGAGATCGGTCGCGACCAGCGGGATGGTGGCGCTGATCAGCGCGGCGCCGAGCAAAGCGCACCAGACCACCAGGCGGCCGATCGGATACCACTCGGTCTGGCCGGTCGCCGGGTCGTGGCGCGCGAGCAGCGCGAGATAAGCGAGCCACCAGGACGGCAGGCCGACGGCGAGCGCGAAGAACAGCCCGGTCTTCGGGCCGACCGCGAGGGCGAGGATGAGCGCGCCGGCGACGGCGCCTATCAGGCCGGCGACATGGCGCCAGCCGACGCCCGCGATCAGGACCGGGAGCGGCGCGACATAGAGCAAAGCGAGGGCGAGCGGCGAGCCGGACGCGGCGGCGGCGTACATGAGCGCGGAAGCCGCGCCCGCGCCGAAGCCGATCAGGAAAAGCCCAGCCGTCATGCGTTTCGTCCTGCTGTCCCGCGAGGAATTCGCGGTTAGGGCGGGTCTTTTGCCTGCCCAGCGACGCCGGCGAAACGCCGGCGAATGGAACATTTGCGTCATCCCGGGACGAACCCGGGACGACGCTTCATTCTTGAGAGCGTGCCGGCTGGGCCGGACGCCTCATGCCGATGGCGGCGAGAGCCGCCGACGGCTCACTTGATGACGTAGGGCAGCAGGCCGAGGAAGCGGGCGCGCTTGATGGCCTTGGCCAGCTCGCGCTGCTTCTTGGCGGAGACCGCCGTGATGCGCGACGGCACGATCTTGCCGCGCTCGGAGATGTAGCGCTGCAGGAGACGCACGTCCTTGTAGTCGATCTTCGGGGCGTTGGCGCCGGAGAACGGGCAGGTCTTGCGACGGCGAAAGAACGGGCGGCGCTGGCCGCCGGAAGCTGCGGGCGCCATCAGTTGGACTCCTCGTTCTCGTCACGACGCGGACGGTCGTCGCGGCGCGGGCCGCGGTCACCGCGATCGCCACGGTCACGGTCGCCGCCGCCGAAGCCACGGCCGCCGCCACGCGGGCGGTCGTCGCGGTCGTCGCGGTCGCGGCGCTGGAGCATCGCGGAGGGCTGCTCCTCGAGCTCGTCGACGCGGATGGTCATGAAGCGTAGGACGTCTTCGGAGATGCCCATCTGGCGCTCCATCTCCGCGACGGCCGAAGCCGGGGCGTCGATGTTGAGGAGCGTGTAGTGAGCCTTGCGGTTCTTGTTGATGCGGTAGGCGAGCGGCTTGACGCCCCAGTGCTCGGTCTTCGCGACCTCGCCGCCCTGGCTTTCCAGGAGGCTCTTGTACTGGGCGGTCATTTCCTCGACCTGCTGCGACGTCACGTCCTGGCGCGCCAGGAAGACGTGTTCGTAGAGCGGCATGGGTATGGCCTTCTATCGGTTCAAACGATGCCGTCCGGCGCGAAGCCCTCCGAGCCCGTGAAGGCCCGAACGAATTCTCGAAGGCGGAGACACGGGAGGCCGGACCTCATGGTCCTGGCTTGGCTCGCGATGAGCCAAAACCCCTCCGTTCAGCCCCCAGCCGAACGACGACGAAGCGCGGCGTATAGAGGATGAGGCGCTGGGAGGCAAGCCGTCTGACTTCGGCTTAAACCGCCCTTAAGCCCGGTTGTGGCAGCAAGCGCGGATGACCACGCCCACTGCCGGACGCAGGCATGAGCTCGACGCGCTGAGAGGATTGGCGGCGGCCTCGATCGTCGCCTACCACGCCTTCTCGATGGTCGCGCCGTCGCGCGAGGCGCTGTGGGTGCTGTTCTGCTCGCCGGCCTTCCCGATCGTCAACGGGCGCCCGGCGGTGATCCTGTTCTTCGTGCTGAGCGGCTTCGTGCTCCATGGCGCGATGTCGGCGGAGCGGGAGAGGCGAGGGCGCATCGACTGTCGCGGCTTCGCGTTGAAGCGCGTCTGCCGGATCTATCTCCCCTTCGCCGCCGCCGCCGTCTTCGCGCTCGCCATGGCGACGCTCGCCGTCCGGTTCGGGACGCTCGCGGCGGAGGCGGTCCCGAAGCCGATGGCCGGCTGGCCGAACCCAGCCTCGTTCGAGCCGCCAGCGTTCGCCGGGCTTCTGGCGCTGTCCGGCGTCGAGACCGACATGGCGCTGAACTCGGTCGCCTGGTCGCTCGTCCACGAACTCAGGATCTCGCTTCTGCTGCCGCTACTGTTCCTGCTGGTCCGGCGCCAGGGCGCCGCGACCCTCGGGATCGCGACGGCGCTTGCGTGGGTCGCCTGGCAAGCGCTGGAGAGCCCGGTCTTCGCCTCGACGCCCCCGACCATGGCGGAGGCGACGTTCCAGTCCTTTTCGAGCGTCGCGGCGAGTCTGACGGCGACGCTCTATTACCTACCGATGTTTCTGCTCGGCGCGCTCGTAGCTGAACTCGCGCCGCGACTCTCGCCGCTGCTCGACAGGTTCGGCCCGGCGAAGACGGCGGCCGGCTTCGTCGTGGGGTACACGCTGCTGTGGTGGCCGAACGACGCGGTCACAGCGGCGGGGGCGGCGCTGCTTGTGATTCTCGTGGCGCGGTCCGAAGCCTGCCGCCGGTTCGCCGGATGGCGGCTCCCCGCCTTCCTCGGCCGCGTCTCGTACAGCCTTTACCTGACCCATCTGCCGCTGCTTCAGGCGGTGGTGCTGGTCTTCGGCGGTCTCATAGGCGCGCCGCTCGCGGTGCTGCTCGGCGTGATTTTGGCGGCCCCGGTCGCGGCGCTGTTCGCCCGATGGGTCGAGGCGCCGTCGCAGCGGCTCGGGCGCCGGCTCGCGGAGCGGACGGCGCCCGTCGTCCCGGCCCTCGCTCCGGCCGAGTAGCGCGTCAGCCGCTCGAGGAGACGACGCGCGCGGGCACGCCGGCGACGGTCGCGCCCGTGGCCACGTCCCGCGTCACCACGGCGCCTGCGCCGATGATCGCGCCGTCGCCGACCGTGACGCCCGGCAGGATCAGCGCGCCGCCGCCGATCCAGACGTCCTCGCCGATCGTGACGGGCCGGCCGAACTCCAGAAAGTCCCGGCGCTGGGCTGGGTCGCGCGGATGGTCGGCCGCGAGAATCTGGACCGCCGGCCCGATCTGAGTGCGAGCGCCGATCGTGACCTCGCAGATGTCGAGGATCACGCAGTTGAAGTTCATGAAGGCGCCGGCGCCGATGCGGATGTTGAAGCCGAAGTCGCAGAAGAACGGGGACCGGATGACGACGCCGTCCCCGACCTCGGCGAAGCGCTCGCGCAGCATTACTAGCCGCTCGGCGGCCGGCCGGGTCGAGGCCGCGTTGTAGCGCGCCATCCAGTCGGCCGCCGCCGCAGCGTCGATCGCGATCTCCGCGTCCGGGCGATAGTGCTCGCCTGCCAGCATCTTCTGTTTTTCGCTCTTCAAGGTCCGCCGCTCCGGTGTAGGGGAGGGCGTCACCTCGGGCGCATGCGGCGCGGGGTCAACCGCGGGCGGGTTTCGGCGGCGCCTCGCCGAACAGGTCCGCTGTCTCCTCGCCGGCGCCCTTCCGCTTCGCGGCGAGCTTTGCGCTTTCCTTCCGCAAGGGGCGCCCGACCGGGCAGACCTCCTGCACGAAGCCGGTCAGCGTCGAGGCGAGGTTTCCCGCATTCTGCCGGAAGTAGACGAACTTGCCGCGCTTCTCGCTGGAAATGAGCCCGGCCTGCTCGAGGATCGACAGGTGCTGCGAGATCGACGGCTTCGACATGTTGAAGCGCGCGGCGATCTCGCCGGCGTTCAATTCGGCGTGGGAAAGATAGGCCAGGATCTGTCTGCGGACGGGCGAGGCGAGGGCCTCGAACACAAGCTGCATGAGCGGCGCGATCCGGTCGGGGAGCGACAATCATTTAGTCAATTAGCTAAGCGTTGACAACTGGCGTCGGGTTATCATTTAGTGAATTAGCTAAATGAATAAGCGATGCGGCGTCGCGGCAGGGAGACCGGTCATGGCCTGCCTCTTTATCTCCAGACTGCGAGCGGGCGAGACGGTCTCCGCCACGGAGGGGACGACCCGCCGGGAAGCCGGGACGCCGTTAGCGCGAGCCGGTCTGGGAAGGCTTGCGTGAGCGCAGAGACCCGCGACCGGCTCCGTGCCTGCCTGCGGGTCGTCGCGAGCGTCCTAGCCGCGCTTGTCCTCGGCAGCGCGCCGACGGCGCTTCTCGGCCTGTCGGGTCCGGTTCTGTTCGCGAGCTTCGGCTTCGTTCTGGGCTCGCCGGCGCTCGTCGTCGCGCTGGCCGTCCAATTCGCGCGCCGCCGCTCGGTCCGCGCGCGGCTCGCACGATGGTGCCTTGTCGCGCCCTTCGCCGCCGCGATCGTGACGCTCGGGTTCTTCGCCGCGCTGGACGTCCTCATGCGGGTCAAGGTCGGACGCGGCTTCGCCGAACCCTCCGGCGCCATCGGGCTGACGGTCTTCAGCCTGTATTACGGGGCGATCGCGTCCGGCGTTTTCTATCTCTGGGAACGGCGCGCGCAGGCGTCCCGGGCGCCGGCCTGAAGGCCCGCCTCCATCCGTAAAACTACTGAGTCCCGCAGGCGTGGGCGCGCGGATATCAGTAGCGCGGGAATGCGCGCCAGGGGGCCCTGCGATGCCGGTCGTCACCGACTACACAGCCTTGCTGAGCGGCTCCTACTGGGGTGGTATCGAGGTCACGAACAAGCCGACCATCATCACCTATTCCTTCGCGACCTCGGCCCCGTCCTATCTCGCCGACGTCGACGGCTTCACCGCCTCAACTGTCTCGAGCTTCCAGGCCTTCAACGCCGCCGAACAGGCGCAGGCCCGCGCGGCGATGGCCGAATGGTCGGCCGCGAGCGGCGTCGTGTTCGTCGAGGTCGCCGGCGGCAAGGGCGACCTCAACTTCCAGAACGTCGACTTCAACACCACGAGCGGCCCGTCCTACGCGGGCGCCGGCGGCGTCGCCTTCTACCCGTTCGGCGACTGGGACTACTTCAGCGCCCCGTATTTCTCGGGCGATCTCGACGCCTCGGGCGACGTGTTCATGAACACGCGGCTGCGCGCCGGCGACGGCACGGTGAACTACGGCACGCTGCTCCACGAGATCGGCCACGCGCTCGGCCTCAAGCACCCGACCGAGAGCGTCTATGGCGCCTTCGGCGACCTGCACGACGAGGTGCTCGCCTCAGACGATCCGGCGCTCACCATCATGGCGAGCTCCGGCGACACGGTCGGCGGCGACCACCTGCGCCAGCTCGACAAGGACGCCATCGCCCACATCTACGGCGACAGCGGCGGCCGCGTGGTCACCGGGACCGCGGCCGGCGTTCTGGACGACGGGATAAGCTGGCGCTGGGACGCCGCGAACGAGACGCTGCGCCAGGTCGGCACGTCCGGAAACGACGCGATCCGCGGCAGTTCCGTCGCGGACGTCATCGTGGGCGGGATCGGGAACGACTCCCTGTTCGGGCATTCAGGCGCCGACAGGCTCGACGGCGGCGCCGGCGCCGACAATCTCGACGGCGGAGCGGGCGTCGACACGATGAGCGGCGGGGCCGGCGACGACGTCTATTTCGTCAGCGCCACGGGCGACCGCATCGCCGAGGCCGTCAACGGCGGAGACGACGCGGTCTACGCCCATGCGAGCTATACGCTCAGCGCGAACATCGAACGGCTCTACCTCACCGGCGAGAACCTCGTGGGCCGCGGCAGCGCGTCCGGCAACGTCCTCTTCGGCGACGGCTCCCACAAGACCGTGCTCTACGGCTTCGGCGGCGCCGACTACCTGGTCGGCGGGTCGGCCAACGACGCGCTGAACGGCGGCGGCGACGGCGACAGCATGTTCGGCGGCGCGGGCGATGACATCTACACGGTCGACGACTTCGACGACTATATCTTCGACGCCGCCGGCGAGGGGACGGACGTCGTCAACGTCTATGCGAGCTGGGACGCCTATTCCGGCTCCGAGACCGAGACGATCCGGATCATGACCAACGCCGGACTTTCGATCTCCGGGACCGACACCGCGAACGTCATGCTCGGCGGCGGCGGGGCCGACACGATCTCGGGCGACAGCGCCTTCGCCGACACCTCCGTCAGCAGCTCGGATCGGCTGACGGGCGGGGCGCGCGCGGACGTCTTCCTGTTCCGCCACCTGTCGGACAGTCCCGGCGGCGCGGCGATCGACCGGATCACGGACTTCGCCGAAGGGGTCGACAAGATCAGCCTGGCGGGCGTCGCGGACTCGACGGGCGTGGCTCTGCACTACTCGGCGTCGTCCACCTTCAGCGGCGCGGCCGGCGAGGTCCACGCGCGCATCGTCGGCGGGCTGACCTATGTCGAGCTCGACACGGACGGCGACGCCGCCTTCGACATGCGCATCCGCCTCGACGGCGTGCATTCGCTGGGGTCGGGCGACTTCCTGCTCTAGACGTCGATCGCTTGAAGTCGAGCCCGCGCAGCGCCGCCGTCGTCCCGGGCTTGACCCGGGACCCATTGCCGCGACAGTTCGCAGCGATCCGCCAGGTCGGCGGAAATGGACCCCGGCACTTCGGCCGGGGTGACGGCGAGGGTTCGCGAAGCCATGATCCAGCGGCCCACGAGCCGGCTCAGCCGTTCTGGCCGCGATGCCTCAAAACGTGGTCGGCGAGCACCAGCGCCATCATCGCCTCGCCCACCGGCACCGCGCGGATGCCGACGCAGGGGTCGTGACGGCCCTTGGTCGAGACGTCGACCTCCACGCCTTCCGTGTCGATCGACTTGCGCGAGGTGAGGATCGAGGAGGTCGGCTTGACCGCGAAGCGGACCACGACCGGCTGGCCGGTCGAGATGCCGCCGAGCACCCCGCCCGCATTGTTCGACAGGAAGCGCGGCGCGCCCTCATTGCCCGAACGCATCTCGTCGGCGTTCTCCTCGCCGGTGAGCCGCGCGGCGCCGAAGCCCGCGCCGATTTCGACTCCCTTCACGGCGTTGATGCTCATCATCGCGCTCGCGAGGTCGGAATCGAGCTTGCCGTAGATCGGCGCGCCGAGCCCGACGGGCACGTTCTCCGCGACCACCTCGATCACTGCGCCGATCGACGAGCCGGACTTCCGCACGCCGTCGAGATAGCCCTCCATCTCGGCCGCCGCGATACGGTCCGGGCAGAAGAAAGGATTTCGGCCGATCTCGTCCCAGTCCCAGCGCGAGCGGTCGATCTCGATCTGGCCCATCGCGACCAGCGCGCCGCGGATCCGCACCTGCGGGATCACGAGCTGCGCGATCGCGCCCGCCGCGACCCGGCAGGCGGTCTCGCGCGCCGAAGAACGTCCGCCGCCGCGGTGGTCGCGGACGCCGTACTTGGCGTCGTAGGTGAAGTCTGCGTGCCCGGGCCGGTAGCTGCGGGCGATGTTCGAATAGTCCTTGGAGCGCTGGTCGACGTTGCGGATCAGGAGGCCGATCGGCGTGCCGGTCGTCGTCAGCGTCCCGTCCTCGGCCTCGATCACGCCGGACAGGATCTCGACCTCGTCCGGTTCCTTGCGCTGCGTGGTGAAGCGCGACTGGCCGGGACGGCGACGGTCGAGCGCGGCCTGCACGTCCTCCCGCCGGAAGGTCAGCCGCGGAGGGCATCCGTCCACCACGGCGCCGATGGCCGGCCCGTGGCTCTCGCCGAAGGTCGTGAGGCGGAACAGATGGCCGAAAGAGTTGTGCGACATGGCGCGAGCCTATGCCATGGGCCGTGAATTCCCGAAAGTGCCGCTGGCGAGCGCTTTCGCAATTGCGTACAAAGTTTGGCGAGAGCGTATGTCTTGTAGAACGTGAGTTCCCCGCCCGATGTCGACGCCCCTGGAAGCCATCGCCGCCGGCGAGACGCCGTACGTGTTCTTCGATCTGGAGACCACGGGACTGACGCCGAAGCGTGACCGGATCATCGAGATCGCGGCGCTGCGGTTCGACCGGGCGAGCGGCGAGCTCGACAGCTTCCAGACGCTGGTGAAGCCGGACCGGGCGATTCCCGCCTTCGTGCGCGCCATGACGGGCCTCGACGACGCCGCCTTCGAGGCCGCGCCGGACGCCAAGTCCGCTCTGTCGGACTTCTTCGCCTTTGTCGGCGACGACCCGCTGGTCGCCTACAACATCGGCTTCGACCACGCCTTCCTCGTCGCCGAGGCCGAGCGGGAAGGGCTTTCGGCGCCCCCCACGACGGTCTGCGCCATGCGCTTCGCCCAGTCGCGGGTGAAGGACGTGCCGAACCACCGCCTCGAGACCATCGCCAAGGCGCTCGACTGCCCCCGCCCGCGCGCCCGCCGCGCGATGGAGGACTGCCTGACCGGGCTGACGGTCTTCGAGAAGACGCTGGAGATCTGACGGGCGGACCGGGCGCCGGTCAGTTGCCGTTCGGCGCCGCCGTGGGCGTCGCCGCAAGGGTCGCAGCGCCTGTCCCGACTGGGGAAGACGGCGCTGCGGCGACCACCTGGCCGCAGGTCGGGTCGAGCTTCGGGCCGAGCCATTTCAGCGCCGGGCCGAGTTCTCGGCGCCAGAGCGCCCATTCGTGGCGGCCGCCGACGATGCGCAGCGTCGAGTCCACGCCGCGCCGCAGCAGCGCGAGATGGAGCTCCGTCGTTCCCTGCACGATGCCGCCCGGATCCTTGTCGCCGGCGTCGAGGAACACCGCGGGCTTGGGCGTGCGGCCGATGCCGAGCTGGCCGACCTTCGGGAACAGGTTCCAGGCGTTGAAGCGCGACGGCTTGAAGGGCACGCCGAACGCGCCGTCATAGAGCCGCTGCGCGATCTTCAGCCGCCGGCTCATCTGCGGGCCCATAGTCGGCGAGATCGATCCGGACAGGCTGATCGCCGCCGCGTACTGGCGCGGCAGGTCAAAGGCGAACAGCAGCGCGCCGTAGCCGCCCGTCGAGAGCCCCGCCACCGCGCGGCCCTGCCGGCAGGCGGCGGTCGGCAGGCTCGCGTCGATCGCGCGGACGAGGTCGCGCGTCAGGGCGGTCTTCATCAGCCCCGCGCCGCCGGGATCGGGGTTGTCGACATACCAGCTGTCGCCGGCATAGGGCGTGACGACCACCGTGGGCGGGATCTCGCCGGAGGCGATCGCCCGATCCATGGTTTTCGCGAGGTCGCCGGCCTCCATCCAGTCGGCCTCGCCGGGATTGCCGCCGTGGAGGAGATACAGAACCGGCCAGCGCTGGCCGGGCTCCGGTGCGATCGCGGGCTTGTAGAGATTGTAGCGGATGGGCCGGCCGAGCGCCGGGCTCGAGGCCAGATGGCCGCGCTCGACGACGCCAGTCGCGCCGGCTCCGGCGCTGGCGTCGACGGCGATGAGGCCCGCGGCGCCGAGCGCCGCTGCGAGGCGGAGGACGATGGCCATGACAAGCCCGGAAACGCCACGTCGCAGAAGACGTTAGACTAGCTCGCGGAAAACGCGGTCGCCAAGGTGCGAAAACGTCACGGGACCGTCGTCATCGCCCGGTCCGGCGCACGGCTAGGTCGTGGACTCATAAGCTCTGAGCCAGAGGCGGGTTGAGGCGAGCAGAACGGTAGCTAGGAAGTTTCTTGCGAGCTTGTCGAAGCGCGTTGCGACGCGTCGGAAGTGTTTGAGCTTGCAGAA
>CABHPB010000041.1 GCA_902168115.1 uncultured Methylopila sp.
CGGGTGCGCTCGTCGAGCGTGGCGGCGAGGGCGGAGGAGCGGTCTTCGAAGCGCTCGATCAGGGCGCCGGCCTTGTCGTCGATGACGCTCTGGAAGCGCGCGCCGACGTCGGACAGCGTGTCGGAGACGGTGCGGGTGCGTTCGTCGAGCGTGGCGGCGAGGGCGACCGAGCGGTCTTCGAAGCGCTCGATCAGGGCGCCGGCCTTGTCGTCGATGACGCTCTGGAAGCGCGTGCCGACCTCGAACAGCGCGTCCGAGACGACGCGCGTGCGCTCGTCGAGCGTGCTGGTGAGCGAGATCGAGCGATCCTCGAAGCGGTCGATGAGAGCGCCGGTCTTGCCGTCGATCGTCTCATGGAAGCGCGCGCCGACGTCCGACAGCGCTTCCGCCATCGTCCGGGACCGCTCGTCGAGCGCGCCGAGCATGTCGGTCGAATGGCCGGACAGCCGGTCGTGCAGGGCGGCGCCCGCCGCCGCGAACGCGGCGGTAAGCTCGGCCGCGCGGTTGGCGAAGCCGTCGGAGACGCCGGCACCGGTGCGGTCGAAATGCTCGACCGCGGCGGCCGCGCGCTCTGCGAGATTCTCGGAGACCGCGGAGCCGACGCGCTCGATCTCCGCCGCGACGGCGGATCCGCGCGATTCGATCGCCTCGACGGTCTCGCCGCCGAGCTTCGAGACGCGCTGGTCGAAATCGGCGCTCGCCGCCGCGAGGCGGTCGGTCACGAGCATCGAGCGCTCGTCGATCGAGCGGATCAGCTCTTCGCTCGCGCCGGTGATGGCGAGGCGGGCCGCGTCGGAGCGCGACACCAGCGCGTCGGACAGCTTGCCGCCGACTTCGCCGAGATTGGTCGCGACCAGATCGCCGCTGGCGGTCAGGCGCTCGATCAGGGCCGAGCCGCGGCCGCCGATCGACTCGATCATCTCGTCGCCGGCGCGCCGGATCGCCTCGATGATCTCCGCGGACTTGGCGTCGAGGTCGCCGCGCACCTGCGCGCCGGACTCGGAGATGTTGGAGGTCAGCAGGCCGGCCGCGGCGTTGAGGTCCTGCGCCAGCAGGTCGTGCGCGCCGGCGATGGTCTCACGCAGGCGCGTCGCGTTGCCGTCGATGGCGTCGCGCTGGGCCTGGATCTCCTCGATCAGCGTGCGGACGCGCACCTCGTTCTCGTGGAACGACCGCTCGAGCGAGGATACCTCGCCGCGCACCAGCTGTTCGAGGTCCCCGGCGCGCGAGACCGCGCGCTCGATGCCGTCGCCCATGGCGGCGACCTCGCGGCGGACCGCCTGGCCGAGCGAGGAGACCGCGTCGGCGGAATTGGCGTCGGGCTCGGCGAGGCGCAGCGCGACCTCGGTCATGGAGCGCGCGACGAGACGCATCTCCTGGCTGCGCCACGACATCATGGCGATCATGAAGAACACGACGATGGGCGCGAGCGTGGCGAGCGCGACGACGGCGAGGTGCGCCTGCAGGCCGCGGTCGGCGAAATCGAGCTCGCTCTGGCCCACGCCGACGACCGTGACGAGGTAGAGGCCGGCGAGCGCCGCCCAGACGAGCGACGCGACGGCCGCGAGGACGAAGGGCGCGCGCGAGGGCTTGCGCTGCAGCGCATAGACGAGATGGGCGAAGGAGCGGGCGTCGTCGTTGGCGGGCGTGCGACGGGCGCCGCGGTCGCCGGCGGGACGCCGGTCGTTCGAGGGCGAGGGAGCTGCGGTTGAGACGCGCGGCTCGGGCGCGGCCTGCGGCGCTTCGACCTTTGGCGTTTCGACCTCGGCCTTGGCCTCGGGGGCGACGAGGTTCAGCGCCTCCTCGATAGCCGAAAGGGCAGCCTCAGCTGGATCCTTGGCCGGTGTCGCATTCGCCATGTCGTCGCCTCGCGTCCGCACGCCATTACACAATCGGTCGCTCGGACAAGCGTAACTTCTTCGCGCCTAACGTTGGTCAAAGCCGCCAAGCTATTGCGAAAGAAGACGAAAACGCCCGCCCTATGTACCCCAGTTCCCCCGGATGCGCGGCGTCGCTCGCCGGGGCATACTCGTCGCGCCGAAAGATGCTATCGGCCCTCTTAACTTTAGAGAACAGTGGAATTCGGCATTTGGCAAACATCGTTAACGACTTGGTAACCATATCGTCCCGCTTTGGGACGGAGCGCCCATGTTCCTGCGTTTCTTCGGCGCGTTGAGAGAGGCCGGGATACCGGTCTCCCTGCGCGAGCATCTCGCCTTCCTCGACGCCCTATCCCGTGATCTCGCAGGGGGCGGGCTCGACGGCCTGCACGGTCTGGCGCGGACTTGCCTCGTCAAGGACGAACGCTTCTTCGATCGGTTCGACCGGGTGTTCGGGGAGGTGTTCCAGGGTGTGGAAAACCTCTCCGCCGCGATGGAGCAGGCCGAAATCCCGGCCGAATGGCTCGCGAAGCGGTTCCAGCGCCATCTGACGGAGGAGGAGAAGGCCGCGATCGAGGCGATGGGCGGCCTCGACAAGCTGATGGAGACGCTGCGCCAGCGCCTCGCCGAGCAGAAGGGCCGGCACGAGGGCGGCAACAAGTGGATCGGGACGGGCGGCACGTCGCCCTTCGGCGCCGACGGCTACAACCCGGAAGGGATCCGCATCGGCCAGGACGGCAACCGCAACTTCAGGGCGGTGAAGGTCTGGGACCGCCGCGAGTTCAGGGATCTCGACGGCGAGGCGGAGATCGGCACGCGCGCCATCAAGGTCGCGCTGCGCCGCCTCCGCCGCTTCGCACGGACGGGCGCGCCGGACGAACTCGACCTCGACGGCACGATCGACGGCACCGCGCGACAAGGCTGGCTCGACGTGCGGCTGCGGCCGGAGCGTCGCAACGGCGCCAAGGTGCTGCTGCTGCTCGACGTCGGCGGCTCGATGGACTGGCACGTCGGGGTCTGCGAGGAGCTGTTCTCGGCCGCCAGGGCCGAGTTCCGGCGGCTCGACCACTTCTATTTTCACAACTGCGTCTATGAACGCGTCTGGAAGGACAACCGCCGCCGCCGGACGGAATCGACGCCGACCTTCGACCTGATCCGGGGCGTTCCGGCCGACACGCATCTGATCGTGGTCGGCGACGCCTCGATGAGCCCCTATGAGATCATGAGCCCGGGCGGCTCGGTGGAGCACATCAACGAGGAGGCCGGCGAGGTCTGGCTGCGCAGGCTGGCCGCGCATTTCCCGAAACTCGCGTGGATCAACCCTCTGCCGGAGGAGCAATGGGGCTGGACCCACTCGGTCGGCATGGTCCGGAAGCTCGTCGAGAACCGGATGTATCCGCTGACCCTCGACGGCCTCGAACGGGCGATGCGGGCGCTCGCGCGTTAACGACGTTTCCAAGCTGTGCGCGACATCTTGCGTTCGGTCCATAAAATGCGAAACAATGGCGATCGCGAAGCGAACTCCGTCCCCGGCTGACGCCGCGGCGAGATCTCCCGTCGGCCTGCATCGTCGTCGTTCGAACTTCGAACCTCGGGCCGAAACGTGTCGCTCACCCTCGACCTGTTCGCGAGCCGACCCGACGCCGAAAGCGCGGCAGGAGAAGGCGCGTCGCGCGCCGACCGCCTCGCCTATGTCGAGGAAGGCGCGGCGGGCCTCACGCGCCTCGAATCCGACTGGCGTCGGCTGAGCGGGGCCGCGCGCGACCAGTCGGTGTTCCAGACCTACGGCTTCGCAAGCTCCGCCGCGCGCTATCACGAGGAGCGTGGCGACCGCGTCCTCGTCGGCGTCGCCGAATGGGCCGGGCGCCCGGCCTGTCTCCTTCCGATCGTGGTGCGCCGTCGCGGCGGCGTCCGGGTGGCCTCGTTCATGGGCGACCCGATCTCCCAATATGGCGATGCGCTGATGGCGGCGGGGGCCCCGGCCCGCACCGCCGAACTCGCGCTGAATCGCCTCGCCGCGCGGGGCGGGATCGACGTGTTCGAGTTCCGGCGCGTGCGCGACGACGCTGCGTTCGGCCCCGCGCTCAGGAGTCTGTCGTTCCAGGTCGGCGCCGCCGTCGAGGCGCCGCATGCGGATCTCGCCTCCGAGCCCTGCGCGGAAGGCTTCCTGCACCGCGTCGCCGGCGCCAAGCAGAAGCGCGAGCGCGCGCGCTCCCGCCGCAGGCTCGCCGAGCGCGGACCGCTGCGCTTCGAGACGCTGCGCGGGCCGGAGGCCGTCGCGCCGCTGCGCCACGCCTTCCAGCTGAAGCGCGCCTGGCTGATCGAGCAGGGTGACGCCAGCCCGGTGCTCGACGATCCGCAGGCGCTCGTGGCGCTGGAGCGCCTCGCCCACGATCCCGAGGACGGGAGCTGCCTCGTGGTCGGCCGTCTCACCGTCGGCGGAATTCCGGCCGCCTACGAGGTCGGGCTGGTGAAGGGGCGCCGGTTCCACGCCTATCTCGGCGCCGTCGCGGAGCCTTTCGCCGCCGCGAGCCCCGGCAAGACGGTGATGGAGGAGACGCTGGCCTGGTGCCTTCGCGAGGGCGTCGACCATTACGACCTGCTGCCGCCGGCCGACGCCTACAAGCGGCGCTGGTCCAACGGCTCGACGACGGTCCGCGCCTATGTCGCGCCCGTCACCCGCGCCGGCAGGTTCTATGCGGGCTTCTGGCTGGGGACGGTCCGTCCGCGCCTGCGCACCGCGCTCGACTCCATGCCTGCGCCGCTGCGGCGGCGCGTCGGCGCCGCCGCTCTGAAGGCGGGCGCGGCCTGAGCCTCAGGCGACGCCGAGCTTCTTTTGCAGGCTCGTCGAAGAGGTCGTGTACTGGAACACGACCTTGCGGTCCGGATTGATCCGCCGCGCCGCCGCCTGCGCCATCAGCGCGGCCTCGTGGAAGCCCGACAGGATGAGCTTGAGCTTGCCCGGATAGGCGTTGATGTCGCCGATCGCGAAGATGCCGGGCGTCGTGGTCTCGAACTTCTCGGTGTCGACCGGGATCAGGTTCTCCTCGAGATTGAGGCCCCAGTCGGCGATGGGGCCGAGTTTCATCGTCAGCCCGAAGAAGGGCAGCATGGCGTCGGTCGCGATCTCGTGGGTCTGCCCGTCGACGAGCTTGGCCTTCACCGCCTTGAGGACGCCGTCCTCGCCGATCAGCTCCGTCACCTGGCCGAGCGCGAGGTCGACGACCCCCTCCTCGACCAGCTTGCGCATCTTGTTGACGCTGTCGGGCGCCGCCCGGAAGGCGTCGCGCCGGTGCATGAGAGTCACGCGCTGGGCGACCGGCGCGAGATTGAGCGTCCAGTCGAGCGCCGAGTCGCCGCCGCCGACGATCAGCACCCGCTTGCCGCGGAACACGTCCATCTTGCGCACGGCGTAATGGACGGACTTCTCCTCGAACGCCTCGACGCCGTCGATCGGCGGCTTCTTCGGCTGGAACGAGCCGCCGCCGGCGGCGATCACGACGACCTTGGCGTCGAAGCGCGTGCCGGCGTCGGTGGTCAGGAGGAAGCGGTCGTCCTCGGTCTTCTCGAGGCCGGCGATGATCTCCGAGAAGTGATACTGCGCTCCGAACGGCTTGATCTGCTCGAGCAGGTTGTCGGTCAGCTCCTGCCCGGTCACGACCGGCAGTCCCGGAATGTCGTAGATCGGCTTTTCCGGGTAGAGCTCGGCGCACTGCCCGCCCGGCCGGTCGAGGATGTCGACGACGTGCGCGCGGATGTCGAGCAGGCCGAGCTCGAACACGGCGAACAGCCCGACGGGGCCGGCGCCGACGATGACGACGTCGGTCTTGATCGTTTCGGTCATGGCGTCCCGGAGCTGCTTCGCCGCGAAGGCGGGCCGATCTTGCGTCCCGGCGGTCTAGACCATCGAGCGAGCGGCGAAAAGGAGGACTACCGCGTCGCGCGGCGCACCGAACGGGCGGCGCCGTCCTCGAGCTTCGCGACACCCTCGCGCGGATCGCTGTGCTTGGCGGCGACCACCCGGTTCCGTCCGCCCGACTTGGCGGCGTAGAGCGCGACGTCGGCGCGCTTCAGCGCCTCGTCGATCGACTCGTCGACGGCCCATTCGCTCGCGCCGAAACTGCAGGTCAGGGTGACGTCCCGGGGCGTGGCGTCGATCTTCAGCGCCTCGACGTCGTGGCGGATGGCCTCGCAGATCGAGACGGCGTCCTTGAGGCTCAGGCGCGGCAGCAGCATGCCGAACTCTTCGCCGCCGAGGCGGCCGATCGCGGCGCAGTGTCCGACGGCGGCGCGGGTGACGGCGACGATCGCCGCGTCGCCCGTCGCGTGGCCGAAGCCGTCGTTGATCTGCTTGAAGCGGTCGATGTCGAAGATCGCCACCGTGTCGGCGGCGGAGCGCGGCGTGTGCTCGGCCAGTTCGAAGAACGCCCGCCGGTTCAGCACGCCCGTCATGGCGTCGATCGTGGCGAGGCGGATCAGTTCGCGCTGCAGGCCGGCGACGCGGCCTGCGACCCGCATGCGGGCGAGCAGTTCCTCGGCGGCCGGCGGCTTGCCGATGAAGTCGTCGGCGCCGCTGTCGAGCGCCTCGACCAGCGTGCTCTGCTCGGACGAGGACGACATCACGAGCACGTAGAGCGTGCGGCGCGCGCCGCAGAGCCCGCGCGCCTCGCGCACGAGATCAAGGCCCGACATGCCGTGGGGCTGAAGGCTCGTGACGAGCACGTCGACGTCGACATGGGCGCGCAGGTGGTCGAGAGCGATGAGACCGTCGGAGAGGCAGGCGACGGAATGGCCCGCGTCCTCAAGCGTTGCGCTGAGGACCTTCTGCACGACTCGGCTCGGATCGACGATGACGATCTTCACGGCTCGCCCCTTTCGGCGGGACAACCATGCGCTGAATTTCGTAACGCGGGGTTTATCCGGGGGAGAACACGCAGATGTCAGGCCTGCCGGTCGGGGGTCGTGACGACGAGGCCGTCCAGCGCGGGCGTCACCTTGATCTGGCAGGAGAGGCGGCTGGTCGGCCGGACGTCGTAGGCGAAGTCCAGCATGTCCTCTTCCATCGGCTCCGGTCCGCCGACGGTCTCGGTCCAGGCGGCGTCGACATAGACATGACAGGTGGCGCAGGAGCACGCGCCGCCGCATTCGGCCTCGATCCCGGGGACGTCGTGCCGGATGGCGGTCTCCATCACCGTCGCGCCGACTTCGGCCTCAACCGTGCGGCTTTCGCCCGACGCGTCGATGTAGGTGATCTTCGCCATTGAAAGCCCGCTCGCCAGTCCCGCGGCCGCTTCATGACGGCCGCGCTCGACAGCGGGCTCCTTAGAGCGTTTCTCGTAAACGCGCCAGCGCAGGCCGGCGCGTCTCCGCTTTCAGGTCAGTTCAGGCCCGCCAGGATCAGCGGTCGAGGCCGAACCGGAGCTCGATCGCCGAAGTCACTTCCGCGACCGATTCGGCGAGCTCCGCGAGGGCCTTGCCGGTGTGCTCGCCGGACTGGGCGGCGCGCTCGAGTTCGTCCGCCGCGAAGGCGACCCGGTTCGCGCCGACGCCGCGGGCCGAACCCTTCAGAGTGTGGGCGACGTCCGCCCGCTCCCTGGGGTTGGTCAGGGCCTCGAGGCGGAACAGCAGGATCCGCGACTGGCGACGGAACAGCTCCAGGACTTCGCGCTCGAGCGAGCGGTCGCCCATCGTCTGGCGGTTGAGGTGGCCGACGTCGATCGCGGTCGCGAACGAACTGTCAGCGCGTTGCTCGTACTGTTTCATGATGCTCGACATGATGACTTCACACTCCGAACCCGCCAGAATACGCGGCGGCACGTCCATTCGTAATTGTGCGCCTCAATTGTCTAAAAGTAGGCGCTTCAGGTTCACCAATCGCTACATTTTCTTTCTTCTGGTTAAGCGTGGCTTTCTCGTCACGCATACCAGCATGGGGCGGCCGGGTTGAACTCGATCCGAACAGGACGTTCATTCGGCGTTCACCGCGCTCGCGGCCCTGACTTCGCCTTTCGACGGTTACCGCCACGTTGAAAAACAGGGTTGAGAAACCCTGAACCTCTTCCCACCTCGGGCAGGCGCTCCGGGGAGCGCGACGACGACATTTCGGGGAGCGCGATGCGCCGGCTGATTCTCTTCCGTCACGCCAAGTCGGACTGGTCCTCCGAGGACCTCGACGACCATGACCGGCCGCTGAACGCGCGCGGCAAGCGCGTGGCGGGGCCGATGGGCGCGTGGCTGGTCGGCCGCGGCTTCCGGCCGGACGTGGTGCTGTGCTCGACGGCCCGGCGCGCGAAATCGACCTGGGATCTCGCCAAGGTGGCGATGACGCCCGCGCCCAAGGCGCAGTTCGACGGCGAGCTCTACATGGCGACCTCCGCCGCCCTGCTCGAGAAGGCGAGGGCGCTACCGGCGGACGCCCACACCGCCCTGTTCGTCGGCCACAATCCCGGTCTCGAGCAGTTCGTGAAGCTGCTCGCCTCGAAGGGCGATCCCGAGGCGCGGCGCGCCTTGTCGGAGAAGTTCCCGACGGCCGCGATCGCGGTCATCGATTTCCCGTTCGACGACTGGTCCGCCCTGAAGCCGGATTCCGGACGCCTCGACCGCTTCGTCACCCCCAAATCGCTGGGCATCGGCGACGCATGATCCTGGACAGCTGGCTGGACGAGGCCCGCATCGCCGCGCGCAGTCTCGCGGAGGCGGCCGCGGGCGCGCTCGATCCGACGATCCGGCTCGGCGTCACCGGTCTCTCCCGCGCCGGCAAGACCGTGTTCCTGACCGCGCTCGTCCAGGCGCTCGTCAATGGCGGGCGGCTGCCGGCCTTCCGCGCCTATGCGCAGGGGCGGGTCGCCGGGGCGCGGCTCGCGCCGCAGCCGGACGACGCCATTCCGCGCTTCGAGGTCGAGCAGCACATGCGTGCGCTCACGGGCGCGGACCGGCGCTGGCCTGAATCGACGCGCCGCATCTCCGAGCTGCGGGTCGTCGTCGACTTCGAGGCCGCGAGCTTCTTCGGCGGCTCGCGCGCGCCGCGCCGGCTGACGCTCGACATCGTCGACTATCCGGGCGAGTGGCTGCTCGACCTCGCCTTGCTGTCGCAGGATTTTCGGCAGTGGTCGGAACGAACGATCCGCACCTCCGACCAGCCGACGCGGGCGCCGATCGCGGCGGACTGGCGCGCGCATCTGGCGTCGCTCGACCCGCTCTCAGCCGAGGACGAGGACGCCGCCCGCACCGCCTCGGCCCTGTTCACCGGCTATCTGCGCGCCGGCCGCGACGATCGCGTCGCGCTCTCGACCCTGCCGCCCGGCCGTTTCCTGATGCCGGGCGACCTCGAGGGCAGCCCCGCGCTGACCTTCGCGCCGCTCGTCCTGCCGGGCGAGGGCGACGCCCCGTCGGGCTCGCTCTGGGCGATGATGGAGCGGCGCTACGAGGCCTATCGCAACCAGATCGTCAAACCGTTCTTCCGCGAGCATTTTTCCCGGCTCGACCGGCAGGTCGTTCTGGTCGACGCGCTGGCGGCGCTGAACGCCGGTCCCGAGGCCGTAGCCGACCTCGAGAACGCGCTGACCGACGTGCTCGCGGCCTTCCGGCACGGGCGCAATTCCTGGCTCTCGTCGCTGTTTCGGCCGCGTGTGGACCGCCTGCTGTTCGCCGCGACGAAGGCCGATCATCTGCACCACACCAGCCATGACCGGCTGGAGGCGATCCTTCACCGCCTCGTCGGCCGCGCCATCGAGCGCGCCGAGTTCGGCGGCGCCGCCGTCGACGTGGTCGCACTCGCCGCCGTGCGCGCGACGCGGGAGGCGAGCGCGCGGCGGGGCAGGGAGGAGCTTCCCGTCATCGTCGGCGTTCCCGAGAAGGGCGAGCGCTCGAACGGGCAGCTCTTCGACGGCGAGGAGGAGATCGCGGTGTTCCCCGGCGACCTACCCGCCGACCCGGAGGTCGCGCTGCGGTCCGGAGGCTATCGCGGCCGCGCCGCGAGCGAGGAGGGCGGCGACCTGCGCTTCGTGAAGTTCCGGCCGCCGCTGCTGAAGCATGGCGAGCGCCCGCCGCAGCTGCCGCATATCCGGCTCGACCGGACGCTGGAGTTCCTCATCGGGGACGCGCTGGCGTGAGACGGCTTCAACACTCCCTATCTCTCAGGCCATGACCGAACAGTCCCGCAGGCCCGCCGCCTTCCGGCTCAACGATCCGAACGTCGTGCTCGGCGCGTCCGACGAGGAGATCTCCGCGCCGCGCGGCGGGGTCGTTCTGACGCCGCAGCCAGACGCCTTCGAGACCGCGGAGCCCGCCGCCGCGCCGGTCGCCCCGCGCCGAAAAGGCCTGTCGCTCGGCGGGCTGTTCTGGAGCGCGCTCGGCGGCCTCCTCAGCCTTGCGCTCGGCCTTTGGGCGACGCGGGTCGTCGAGGACCTGTTCGCCCGCTCGGACTGGCTCGGCTGGCTCGCGCTTGGCCTTGCCGGCGTCGCCGCGCTCGCGGGCCTCGCCATCGTGCTGCGCGAGATCCGCGGGTTGCTGCGGCTCGCCCGCATCGAGGATCTTCGCACGCGCGCCGACGAGGCTCACGCCGCCGACGACGACAAGAAGGCGCGCAAGGTCGTGGCCGAGGTCGTGGCGCTCTACGCCGCGCGGCCCGAGACGGCGCGCGCCCGGGCGTCGGTCGCGCTGCACGAGAACGAGATCATCGACGGCTCGGACCGCCTGAAGATCGCCGAGCGCGAACTCCTGTCCGAGCTCGACGGCGAGGCGACGCGGGCCGTCGCCGGCGCCGCCAAGCGCGTCTCCGTCGTCACCGCCGTGTCGCCGCGGGCGCTGGTCGACCTCGCCTTCGTGCTGGTCGAATCGATGCGGCTGATCGGGCGCATCGGCGCGATCTACGGAGCGCGCCCTGGGACCCTCGGCTTCCTCAAGCTGGCGAAACACGTCGGCGCGCATCTCGCGGTGACCGGCGGCATGGGCGTCGGCGACGGGCTGATCGGGCAGGTGCTCGGCCACGGCGTCGCGGCGAAGCTGTCCGCGCGGCTGGGGGAGGGCGTGCTGAACGGCCTGCTGACCGCCCGCGTCGGTCTCGCGGCCATGGCGGTGTGCCGGCCGCTCCCCTTCGTCGAGCGCAAGCCGCCGACCGTGCGCGAGGTCGCCGGCAATTTGTTCGAGACCGGCCAGAGATAAAAAAACCGCCGGCCGCGGGGACTGCTTCCGCGCCGGCGGTGGACACAAGGTCTCTAGTTTTGCCGCCGTCGCGAAGAGACGGCGCCGTGGCGGCTCTTACGAGGGAGCCGTGACGCCGGATTAGCGGGATTTGTGCCAGATCGGGATGCGGCGAAGACGCCGCGGCCGACCGCGACGCCGCAGCCGGCCGTCCGGGATCTCAGGCGTCGTCCTGAAGGCTCGCCTCAGCCGCCGCGACGTCGATCTCCTCGAACAGCTCTCCCGCCGCCGTCAGCGCCCGCACCGCGGCCGGGAAGCCGCCATAGACCCCCATCTGGATCAGGATCTCGATCACCTCGTCGCGGCTGATGCCGATGTTGAGCGCGCCGCGGATATGCCACTTCAGCTGCTGCTCGGCGTTGCCGAGCGCGGCGAGCGCGGCCACCGTCGCGATCTGGCGCGAGCGGCGGTCGAGCCCCGGACGGGCGTAGACGTCCCCGAAGGCGTAGTCGACGAGATGGTCGGCGAAGTCCGGCGCGATCCTGCCGAGACGCGCCACGACCTCCTCGCCGACCGCGCCATGGATCTCCCGCAGCGCCTGCCGGCCGCGGGCGCGCCGTTCGGTTTCGTCGGTGTCGCTCACACAGTGCTCCTCGGTTCGGCGTGCGCATGGGGCGCGGCTGCCTGATATTGGGGCGCCTTCGCCGGCAACCCACGGGGCGATGCTGCGTTCACCTCGGCCATGGCGGCCGAAGGCGGCCGTTCGTCCCGCAGGCGTCGGCCATGAAAATTCGCGTCGGTTTCGAAATCGTCCACACCTTTTGGCAGCCGACGCCGCTGCTCGCGATGCTCAACATCCATCCGAGCCGCGAGCGCGACCTGCTGACGCCGGACACGATCGTCTCCGAGCCGCCCGTCCCCGTCACCGTCTATCTGGACGATTTCGGCAATCTCTGCAGCCGCATGGTCGCGCCGGCCGGCGACTTTTCCCTGCGCGCCGATGCTCTGGTCGCCGACACAGGGGAGCCCGACATCGCCGCGCCGGATGCCGAGCAGCACGCGGTCGAGGACCTGCCCGACGCGGCCCTGATCTACTTGCTCGGCTCGCGCTATTGCGAGACCGACCGGCTCGTCGAGGAGGCTTGGCGGCTGTTCGGCGACGGGCCGACCGGCTGGGCGCGGGTCCAGGCGATCGTCGACTATGTCCACGAACGCATCGAATTCGGCTACGGCCATGCGCGTGCGACCAAATCAGCCTTCGAGGCGCATGCGGAGCGCAAGGGGGTGTGCCGCGACTTCGCGCATCTGGCGGTGACGCTGTGTCGCTGCATGAACATTCCTGCCCGCTACGCCACCGGCTATCTCGGCGACATCGGCGTGCCGAAGGATCCCGCGCCGATGGATTTCTCTGCCTGGTTCGAAGTCTATCTCGGCGGCCGCTGGCACACGTTCGACGCGCGCCACAACCATCCGCGCATCGGCCGCATCGTCATGGGCCGCGGCCGCGACGCCGCCGACGTCGCGCTCACCAATGTCTTCGGGCCGAACCAGCTGAAGAGCTTCAGCGTGTGGGCGGACGAGGTCGCCGATTAAGCGTTTGCCGCAAATCCGCTTCGAGCCGATACTGTGTGTATGACCGAGCTTCTCGATCGCGCCGTCGAACGCGTCCGCGCCCTGTCGCCGGAAAAGCAGGACGAGTTTGCGCGCGTGCTCATGAGCCTCGCGAGCGAGGGCGAGGAGATCTACCGGCTGACGCCCGAGGAAGAGGCTGACCTGATCGAAGCCGAGGCCGAGATCGAGCGCGGCGAGATCGCGACCGACGCTGAGGTCGCCGCGGTGTTCTCGAAACCTCGGCCTTGAGGCTTCGATATACGAGCACTGCGCTTCGCTAGATCGACGACGCACTGTCCTACGTCGCGACGCGGTCCCCGCAGGGCGCCGCCGGCCTCAGGGAGCGTATTCTCGCCGCCGTCGCGCTCGTGAGCCAGCATCCCTACGCAGCGCAGGCCACCACCCGTCCGGGAGCGCGTCGAATCGTCCTGACGCCATACCCGTACGCCATTTTCTATCGGTTCGGCGCTGATGAAATTGTCGTCACCCGCTTTCGTCACTCCGCACGCAAACCTTTGGCTCGATCCGGCGTTCCATAGGCCGTCCTCAGTCGTCGCGCAGGACCGTCGCGCTTGACATTCACTGCGCGCGCCTGCTTTGCACGCGCCGTTTTCGCAAGGCCGGGGAGGCCTCAGCGCTTGAGCACAGCACTCATCTTTCCGGGACAGGGCAGCCAGCAGGTCGGCATGGGCCGCGCGCTGTCCGACAACTTCGCCGTCGCCCGCGCGGTGTTCGAGGAAGTCGACGCCGCGCTCGGCGAGAGCCTGTCGCAGACGATCTTCGAGGGCCCCGAGGACAGGCTCACTTTGACCGCCAACGCGCAGCCCGCGCTGATGGCGATGAGCCTCGCGACGCTGAAGGTCCTGCAGTCCGAGACCGGACTCGACGTCGGCCGCCACGCCGCCTTCGTGGCCGGCCATTCGCTCGGCGAATATTCGGCGCTCGCCGCCGCCGGCAGCCTCTCGGTCGCCGACGCGGCGAAGCTGCTGCGCATCCGCGGCGAGGCCATGCAAAAGGCCGTGCCGGTCGGCGAGGGCGCCATGGCGGCGCTTCTGGGCCTCGATCTCGAGGCGGCCCGCGCGGTCGCGCGAGAGGCCTCCGAGGGCGAGGTGCTCGCCGCCGCCAACGACAACGCGCCGGGCCAGGTCGTGGTCTCGGGCGCAAGGGCCGCCGTCGAGCGCGCGATCGCCGTCGCCAAGACGATGGGCGCCAAGCGCGCCGTGCTCCTGCCGGTCTCGGCGCCGTTCCATTGCGCGCTGATGCAGCCCGCCGCCGAGGCGATGCGCGAGGCGCTCGCCAGCGTGAAGATCCTGGCCCCGAAGGCGCCGCTGGTCGCGAACGTGACCGCCGGCCCGCTGAGCGAACCGGAGGCGATCCGCGCCAAGCTCGTCGAGCAGGTCACCGGCGCGGTGCGCTGGCGCGAATCGATCGCCTTCATGGCGGCCTCGGGCGTCGCGCGCTTCGTCGAGATCGGGGCCGGAAAGGTCCTGTCCGGCCTCGTCAAGCGCATCGCGCCGGAAGCGACCGGCGAGTCGGTCGGAACGCCCGACGACGTCGCCCGCCTCAAGGCCGATCCCGCCTTCGCAGGCCAGGGCTGAAGGGAGCCAGAATGTTCGACCTCACCGGACGCTTCGCGCTGGTCACCGGCGCGACCGGCGGCATCGGCGGCTCGATCGCCAGGGCGCTCCACGCGCAGGGCGCGAGCGTCGCCATCTCCGGCACCCGCCGCGAGGCGCTCGAGACCCTCGCCGGCGAGCTCGGCGAGCGGGTCCATGTGCTGCCGACCGACCTGAAGGACGCCGCCGCCGTCGACGCGCTCCCGGGCGCCGCCGAGAGCGCGCTGGGCGGCCTCGACATCCTCGTCCACAACGCCGGCATCACCCGCGACAACCTCTTCATGCGCATGAAGGACGAGGAGTGGGCCGACGTCATCCAGGTCAACCTAGCCGCCGGCTTCAGGCTCTATCGCGCCGCGCTGCGGGGCATGATGAAGCGCCGCCACGGCCGCCTCATCGGCATCACCTCCGTGGTCGGCGTCACCGGCAATCCGGGGCAGGGCAACTACGCCGCCTCCAAGGCCGGACTGATCGGAATGTCGAAGTCGCTGGCCGCAGAGGTCGCGAGCCGCAACATCACCGTGAACTGCATCGCGCCGGGCTTCATCGAGAGCCCGATGACCGACGCGCTGAACGAAAAACAGCGCGAGGGCGCGCTCGCCCACATCCCCGCCGCGCGCTTCGGCGTCGGCGCGGACGTCGCCGCCGCGGCGGTCTATCTCGCGGCCGACGAGAGCGCATATGTCACCGGCCAGACGCTCCATGTGAACGGCGGAATGGCCATGATCTGAACGGAGAATCCGACCGGGCCTCGGCGCTGGCGCCTGTCCGGTTAACATGGTACGAACCCGCCGATCCTTGGGGTCGGCGGCGTTCCAGGCGGCGACCGATCTCAGGAAAACACGGCGACGTCGTCGAAAAACGTTTGCCCGGAACGCAGAGCCCCTCCAAATAGCCCGCTCGGAGGAATCGCGGACCGGACGCCTTGTCAGGGTCGGAACGATCCGGCGAGGCGATCTTCCGAACATCTCAATCGAGGGACATGAAATGAGCGACATTGCCGAACGGGTGAAGAAGATCGTGGTCGAGCACCTCGGCGTCGACGCCGAGAAGGTCACCGAGAACGCGAGCTTCATCGACGACCTCGGCGCCGACAGCCTCGACACCGTCGAACTCGTCATGGCGTTCGAAGAAGAGTTCGGCTGCGAGATCCCGGACGACGCCGCCGAGACGATCCTCACCGTCGGCGACGCCACCCGCTTCCTCGAGAAGAACGCCGCTCAGGGCTGACGCCTGGGCGGCCGCGCAGGCCCGCATGTTTTCCGACGACAGTCTCAGCATCAGGACGGCCCGATGAGGCGCGTCGTCGTCACGGGCCTCGGCATCGTGTGCCCGCTCGGTTCCGGCGTCGAGGCGGTGTGGAGCCGTCTCATCGCGGGCGAGAGCGGCCTGAAGCCGATCACGCAGTTCCAGGTGGACGACCTGCCGGCGCGCGTCGCTGGCATCATTCCGCGCGGCACGGGCGAGGGGGAGTACAATCCCGACCTCGCCATGGAGCCCAAGGAGCAGCGCAAGGTCGACGACTTCATCACCTTCGCTGTGGCGGCCGCCGACGAGGCGCTCGCCGACAGCGGCTGGAAGCCCGAGACCGAGGAGGACCGCTGCGCGACCGGCGTCCTGATCGGATCGGGCATCGGCGGGCTTCCGGGCATCGAGGAAGGCACCAACATCCTGCGCGACAAGGGTCCGCGCAGGGTCTCGCCGTTCTTCATCCCGGGCCGCCTGATCAACCTCGCCTCCGGCCACGTCTCCATCAAGCACGGCCTCAAGGGTCCGAACCACGCGGTGGTGACGGCCTGCTCGACCGGCGCGCACGCCATCGGCGACGCGGCGCGGCTGATCATGCTCGGCGACGCCGACGTGATGGTCGCGGGCGGAACTGAGTCGCCGGTGTGTCGCATCGCCGTCGCGGGCTTCTCGGCCTGCAAGGCGCTCTCGACCGGCTTCAACGGCGAACCTGAAAAGGCCTCGCGCCCCTACGACCGTCAGCGCGACGGCTTCGTCATGGGCGAGGGCGCCGGCGTCGTGGTGCTCGAGGACTACGAGCACGCCAAGGCGCGCGGCGCGAAGATCTACGCCGAGATCGTCGGCTACGGCATGTCGGGCGACGCCTTCCACATCACCGCCCCGGCGATGGACGGCGACGGCGCCTATCGCTGCATGAAGGCGGCGCTGAAGCGCGCCGGCATCGACGCCAGCGAGATCGACTACATCAACGCCCACGGCACCTCCACGCCGCTCGGCGACGAGATCGAGCTCGGCGCGGTGACGCGTCTCGTCGGCAACGCCGCCGGCAAGATCAAGATGTCCTCCACCAAGTCGGCGATCGGGCACCTGCTCGGCGCGGCCGGCGCGGTCGAGGCGATCTTCTCGATGCTCGCCATCCGCGACCAGATCGCGCCGCCGACGCGCAACCTCGACGACCCGTCGGTGGAGACCGCGCTCGACCTCGTGCCGCACAAGGCCAAGCCCGCGCAGATCGACTACGCGCTGTCGAACTCCTTCGGCTTCG
The DNA here is from genome assembly GCA_902168115.1 of uncultured Methylopila sp. Lineage (GTDB taxonomy): Bacteria > Pseudomonadota > Alphaproteobacteria > Rhizobiales > Methylopilaceae > Methylopila. The sequence goes on from CABHPB010000041.1 coordinate 16,761, forward strand.
GCGGCACCAACGCCTCTCTGGTCTTCAAGCGCCTCGACGCCTGACCGGCGCACAGTCGCGCGAGCGCTGCGGCTTTCGCCATAATCGCGGGTAGAGTGCGTCTGCATGCCGCCCGCGCCGAGCGCCCCGCGGCATGTGGGGGAAACGCACGGCCGGCCCAGCGGCCGGCCAGACGCGCCGAGGACGACACCCGAGCATGGCCCTCGATCCGCAGCCGCCGGCCGCCGGCGACGCCAAGGTCTCCGGCGACAAGGCCGGCGCCCGGAAGGACGCTGCGCCGCCGCCCGCGCCCGTAAAGCGCCGACGTCGCCGCGACGGCGCGCTCGTCGGCTATCTGAGCGGCGTCTTCACCTTCCTAACCCTCGTCGCGCTCGCCGTCGGCGGCCTCGTCTACTGGGGCAAGTCGGAGTTTGACCGCCCGGGCCCGCTCGCCGCGCCCACCACCGTGATGATCCAGCGCAACGCCGGCGTCACCGAGATCGCCGACAGCCTCGAGCGGGCCGGGGTGATCAGCGACGCCAACGTCTTCAAGGCGGGCGTCGGTGCGCTCGGGGTCAAGGACAGGCTGCGCTTCGGCGAATACGCCTTCCCCGCCAATGTCAGCATGCGCGAGGCGATGGAGATCATCGTCTCCGGCAAGTCGATCGAGCACACGGTCACCATCCCGGAAGGGCTGACGAGCCTGCAGATCGTCGACCGGCTGCGCGACCAGCCGATGCTCACCGGCGACATCAAGGAGACGCCGCCGGAGGGCTCGCTGCTTCCCGAGACCTACAAGTTCACGCGCGGCGCCCCGCGCGAGCAGATCATCGCCCGGATGAAGCAGCATCGCGACGACGCCCTCGCCGAGATCTGGAAGGACCGCGACCCCGCGGTGCGCGTGAAGACGCCCGAGGAGCTGGTGACGCTCGCCTCGCTGGTCGAGAAGGAGACCGGCATCGCCGCCGAGCGGCCGCAGGTCGCCGCGGTCTTCGCCAATCGCCTCGCGCGCGGGATGCGACTGCAGTCCGATCCCACGATCGTCTACGGCCTCGTGGGCGGGCGCGGCACGCTCGGCCGCAGCCTGACCCGCTCCGACATCCAGTCGCGCACGCCGTACAACACCTACGTCGTGCCGGGGCTTCCCGCAGGTCCGATCGCCAATCCCGGCCGGGCGGCGATCGAGGCGGCGGCCAAGCCCGCCAAGACCAAGGACCTCTATTTCGTCGCCGACGGCTCGGGCGGCCACGCCTTCGCTCCTAGCCTCGTCGAGCACAACAAGAACGTTGGCCGCTGGCGGCAGATCGAGAAGTCGCGCGGCGTGCCGGCGGACCGGCTCGCGCCGGACGAGCAGACGCCCGAGGCGTCCCGCGACCAGCCCGATTCGTCCGCCGAGTCCGCCGACGCCGCCGCGCCGGCTCCTTCCGCCGCTCCTGCGCCCGCCGCCACGACCTCGTCGGCGCAGCGCCCGAAGCCGAAACCCGCCCAGCGGCAGCCGCGCCCGCAGTAACGGCCTCTTAGGGCCGTCCCCATCGAGGCGCCGGAAAAACGCGGCTTGCGCGAGGTTCCGCGAGCGCGGCGCGCGAGAGTGTGATCAATACGCTGTCCGCCGCGGAGCCCCGCTCCGCACGATCGACGCCCTGGAGGCCTAATGCCGCTCGCCAGCATGACGGGATTTTCGCGGGTCTCGGGAGATCTCGGCCCGGCCCGCTGGACCTGGGAGGTCCGCAGCGTCAACGCCAAGGGGCTCGACATCCGCCTGCGCCTGCCGCCCGGCTTCGACGAGGTCGAGCAGGCCGCGCGGTCGATCGCGCAGGCGCGGCTGAAGCGCGGCTCGGTGCAGGCGACGCTGACGCTTGAGCGCCCGTCGGCCGGCTCCGAGATCCGCATCAACGAGGGCGCGCTCGCCGCCGTCCTGTCGGCGGCCGCCGCGATCTCCGAACGCGTGCCGGGCGCGGCCGCGCCGACGATCGACGGACTGCTCGCCCAGCGCGGCGTGGTGGAGTTCGTCGAACCGGAGGAAACCTCGGACGATCGCGCGGCGCTCGCCGAAGCGGTCGCCGCGGATTTCTCGAACGCGGTGTCGGAGCTCGAGCGCGCGCGGGCGGGCGAGGGCGCTGCGCTCGAGGCCATCCTGCTCGAGCGGGTCGCGCGCATCGAGGAACTGACGAAAGCCGCCGACGCCTGCCCGGCGCGCCAGCCCGAGGCGGTCCGCAAGCGTCTGGCGGAGCAGGTCGCGGCGCTGGTCGGGACGGGGGTCGCGCTCGACCCTGACCGCCTGCATCAGGAGGCCGCGCTGCTCGCCTCGCGCGCCGACGTGCGCGAGGAGATCGACCGCCTCTTTGCCCATGTCGAGGCTGCGCGCACGCTGATCGCCGAGGGCGTCGCCGTCGGCCGCAGGCTCGATTTCCTCGCGCAGGAGTTCGGACGCGAGTCCAACACGCTCTGCGCGAAGTCCAACGATCGCGCGCTGACCGCCATCGGCCTCGACCTCAAGGCCGTCGTCGAGCAGTTTCGCGAGCAGGTCCAGAACGTGGAGTGAGCCCCGTGGCGTCGAACCTCGCAGCCGGGCCGGACGGTCCGTCGACCGAACGACTGACGCGGCGCGGCGTCATGCTGATCCTGTCCTCGCCCTCCGGCGCGGGCAAGTCGACGCTGACTCGGGCGCTGCTCGACACTGATCCCGGCATCATGCTGTCGATCTCCGCCACGACCCGCCAGAAGCGGCCGAGCGAGGCGGACGGCGTGCACTATCACTTCCTCAAGCAGCGCGACTTCGACGCCATGCGCGACGCCGGCGAGCTGCTGGAATGGGCCGAGGTCCACGGCAACTGCTACGGCTCGCCGCGCGAGCCGGTCGAGCAGGCGCTGCGCGAGGGGCGCGACGTGCTGTTCGACATCGACTGGCAGGGCACGCTCCAGGTCCGCCAGGCCATGGCGGCGGACGTCGCCACCGTCTTTATCCTGCCGCCGTCGGTGGGCGAGCTCCGCTCGCGGCTGGAGCGCAGGGCCGAGGACACGCCGGAGGTAATCGACCGCCGCCTCAAGAACGCCGCCGTCGAGATCGAGCGCGGCGCCGGCTACGACTATGTCGTGATCAACGATGATTTCGGCCGCTGCCTCGACGAGGTGCGGGCGATCCTCAAGGCCGAGCGCCTGAAGCGTTTCCGCCAGCCGGGCGTGTCGAGCTTCGCCGAGACGCTGGTCAGGGAGCTCGGCCAGAGCCTGCTGTGACCGAGGAGCCGCCCGCGGAGGACGACAGTGACGACGAGGCCCGCCGGCTCGTCCTTATCGAGCGGGTGAAGCTGACGGCCACCTTCATCAACACGATCGCGTCAGGCTCGGTGCTCGCGGGGATCGTGATCCCGATGGCTTCGCTGCTGTCCGGCGCGATGCCGGACGGGACCCACATCTCCGCCTTTCGTCTCGGATTCAGCGCGATCATTTGGCTTTTTACGGGCGCCATCCTACATTCATTCGCAAGACGCCTGCTCGGGAACATCGATCGATGACCGCTGAGATCTACCTGCTCTACGTCGCTCCGCTGGTGCTGCTGGCTTTTGGCGCGGGCGTGTTCGCCGTGACCAACATGCTCGACGGCCGCGACGCGCGGCGTCTGCAGCCGGTGCGCGTCCGCCGGAACCATCAACGCCGCTGAGCGAAGCTCGCCGCGACCGCCGCAGCCCACGCGACGCGCGGGCCGACGCGCACGGCAGGAAATCCTGAAAGATCCGACGCCTGGGCCCGGCCGGCATGATCCGGCCAAGGGCGGAGTCGCCTAGAGCGCGGCCGCCCGTGCGCGGGCGAGCGCGACGAAACCCTCGACCGGAATCTCCTCCGCCCTCCGCGTCTCCTCGATGCCGGCCGCCGACAGGAGCGCTCCGGCGTCGCCGAGGCTCTTGAGGCTCTGCCGCAGCATCTTGCGCCGCTGGCCGAAAGCGGCCTGCGTCACGATCTCCAGGTCGCGCACCGGGCAGGGAAGCGGCGAGTCGCGCGGCTCCAGCCGCACCACGGACGACGTCACCTTGGGCGGCGGCGTGAAGGCCTGCGGTCCGACGTCGAAGGCGATCTTGGCCTCGCAGCGCCAGCCGCATAGCACAGCGAGCCGGCCATAGGCGTCGTCGCCGGGCCGGGCGACGATCCGCTCCGCCACCTCGCGCTGGAACATCAGAACCAGCCGGTCCCACCAGGGCGGCCAGCGATCGGCCGCGACCCAGCCGATCAGCAGCGGCGTCGCGACGTTGTAGGGAAGGTTCGCGACGACGCGCGCCGGCCCGTCGCCGGCGAGAGCCGCCATGTCGACGCCAAGCGCATCGTCCTCCACCACGTCGAGCCGTCCCGGATAGCGCGCCTGCACCTCGGCGAGCGCCGCGATCGCGCGGGTGTCCTTCTCGATCGCGACAACGCGTTTCGCGCCCTCGGCGAGCAGCGCGCGCGTCAGGCCGCCGGGGCCGGGCCCGACCTCGACGACGGTCACGCCCTCGAGCCGCCCGCCGGCGCGGGCGATCCGGCTCGTCAGGTTGAGGTCGAGCAGAAAATTCTGGCCGAGCGACTTCTTCGGCGCGAGCTCGTGCCGGCGGATGACGTCGCGAAGCGGCGGCAGGTCGTCGAGCTGGCTCATGCGAGCACGGGCTCGCGCGCAAGCCGCGCGGCGAGGCCAAGCGCGGCCTTCAGGCTTGCGGGGTCGCCGACGCCGGAGCCTGCGATGTCGAAGGCCGTGCCGTGGTCCGGCGAGGTCCGCACGAAGGGCAGGCCGAGCGTTACGTTCACGGCTCGGTCGAAGGCCAGCGTCTTCACCGGGATCAGCGCCTGGTCGTGATACATCGCGAGCGCGGCGTCGTAGCGCTGGCGCGCGGCGGCGTGGAACATCGTGTCGGCCGGGTGCGGCCCGGTCGCTACGATCCCCTCGGCCTTGAGGCGCTCGACCGCCGGCGCGACGATCTCGGCGTCTTCCGAGCCAAGCTTGCCGTCTTCGCCCGCATGCGGGTTCAGCCCTGCGATGGCGAGCCGCGGGTGGTCGATCCGGAAGCGGCGGCAGAGATCGCGCGCGACGATGCGGCCGGTCTCCACGATGTCGTCGGTCGAGAGCGTCGCGCAGGCGTCCTTCAGCGGCATGTGGACGGTGACCGGCACGACCGCGATCTCCTCGGCCCAGAGCAGCATGACGGCCCGCGCAGGCTGGCCCCAGAGCTCCTGCGCCAGCGCGCCGAGATATTCGGTGTGGCCCGGATGGGCGAAGCCGGCCTCCAGCAGAGGGGCCTTGGCGATCGGAAGCGTCGCGAGCGCGGAGCAGCGCCCGCCATGCACGAGTTCGACGCCCCGCCGGATGGCGCCGATCACCGCCGGCGCGTCGCGGACGTCGGGACGGCCGGGCTCGGCCCGGCAGGTCTCGCCGACGGGCAAGACCGGAAAACGGTCGGGAAACAGCGCCGGCGCGCCTTCCGGCTCGGTCTCGGCGATCTGGACGTCGAGGCCGACGAGTCGGGCCCGGTCGGCGAAGGCGGCCGGGTCCCCGATCGCGACGAAGGCGGGAACCTTATCCCGCTCGCGGGACGCCCAGAGCGCCAGCGCGAGCTCGATCCCGACGCCGGCCGGCTCTCCCATGGAGAGCGCGATCGGCCGGAAGTCGGGCGCGCCGGAGCTCATCGCGCGCCGGAGGCGAAGCGTCAGCGACGGACGATGACGGCGCGCGACTTCAGCTGGTCGAGATACTGCTTGGACTTCGCCTCGGCTTCCTTGCTGCCGCCCTGCTCGAGCGCGTTGGTGCGCATCGCGTCGTCGTCCGCGATCTCCTTGCGCTCGCAGACCGCGATCATCTCCCAGCCCTGCTCGCCGCGCTGCGGCTCGGTCAGGCCGCCGAGCTTGGTCTTGTTGAGCGTCTCGGCGAGCTCCTTGCCGAGACCCGAGCTCGACCGGGTCACAGGCTCCTTGACCGCGACGTCGCGCAGCGCGGCGCCGAACGCGACCGCTCCGTCGCATCCCGGGAACCGGCCGCGGGCGCCGTTGGCCTCGGCGCGGCGCTGGTTGGCCTGCGCGTCGCTGGCGCCCTTCGGCAGCACGAAGATGACCTGGCGGAGCGTGTATTGGGTCGCCTTGTTGCTGGCGCCGGCGCCGCCGGTCGTCATCGCCATCGCGACGCTCTTCTGTGCGAGCACGGCCGCATATTTACGACGGATCAGGGTCGCCCAGCCGATCTCGGCCTTGATGCGGTCCTTCAGGGTCTGCGGATTGACGCCGCGCTGCTGGATCGCCTTTGAGAACAGGTCAGCGCTCAGCTTCATGCGCTGCGCGATCGAGGCGTAGGCGGCTTCGACCTGCGCGTCGGAGGGCAGCATGTTGTAGCGGCCGGCCTCCATCAGCTTGAGCTTTTCCTCGATCAGCTCGTCCTGGACGTTCGGCGCGGACTTGCCGCCGGACAGCTTGATCAGCGCGGAGCGGGCCGCGACCTCGCTCGTCAGGATCGGCTGGCCGTTCACGACCACAGCGATGGACTGGGCGGCGGCGGGCGTCGGGCTGAGCGTGGCGAAAGCGAGCGGCGCGAACGCCAGCGCGAGAAGCCCAGTGCGCGTCGTCGAAAGCATGGCGAACCTGTTCTTCCGGTCTTGAGGCGGCGAGTCGTCCGGGCGGCCCGAACCGAGGCTCGTTTTGCCGTCTCCGCGCTCGCCGCGTCAACAGGCGCCGCGGCGCCGGGCGATCAGAAGCGCGTGCTGCTGCTCGACATCGGGCCGGTGGAGCCGAAGCCTTCGCTGTCGCTCGGGCCGGACCGGTTGCGCGTCGAGAGGCTCACGCCGCCGAGCGTGCGGAAGTCGACCTTCAGCAGGAATCTGTGGTCGATCTGTGACGTGCGCACGGTCTCGGTCGTGGTGTCGACCTGGCGGATGTAGCTGAAAGCGAGCGACAGGCACTGCTGGATGTCGTCGAGGCCGAAGCCGATCTGCGTGCGGTCGAACTCCTTGTCGTCGAAATTGTAGCGGGCGCCGCCTTCGACGTAGATGTCCTTCTTGACGTAGAGCCGTCCGCCGGCGAGCACGCCCTCGCGGATGTAGTCGTAGCCCTGGAACGGCTGCTGGTCGTAGCGGCCGTAGATCACGTTGGCCTGCCAGCGCTCGAACTGGGCGCGGGCGGCGATCTCGGCGGAGCGGAACTTGAAGCCGTCCTCGTCGAAGCGGAAATGCCCGTCGAAGCCGAGATGGGCGTTCGGCGCGAAGGACACGCCCCCGACATAGTCCGACTTGTCCTTGTCGAGGCCGGTGTCGATCGCGGTGCGCGTCGCGTCGATCGCCTCGAACGAGTTGCGGCCCATGATCTGGTAGGACTGGCCGGCCAGCACCGCGAAGGTCGCGCCGGTTCCGGTGGTCCAGGTGTACTGGCCGCCGACGTTCACGCGGCTGCCGCCCTCGATCCGGTCGTAGCCGGAGAACTTGTCCCAGGCGAACAGGATCGTGTCGTCGAACAGGAGGCTCTGCGCGTCCTCGTTCGGCAGGCGGCCGACGTCGGTCTCGTTCGGGCGCAGGATGATCTGCGCGATCGGCTCGATCTGGTGGTCGCCGAAGCTCGTGTGCGCGATGAACGGGTAGCGGTATTCGAGGCCGACGCCGGCCATGCCGCGGAACAGCGCGTCCTGCCGGGCGTCGAGGAACGGGCCCATGCGCGGGTCGCTGCCCGGATCGGTGTAGATCAGGTCGCCGCGCACGAAGGCGAAGGGCGTCCAGACCTGGCCGATCGGGTCGACGAAGCGCCGACGCCACTGGCCGTCGAGCGAGATGCGGTTGTACGTGCCCTCGGCCCCGACCAGCGCATTGTCCGGGCGCCGCATCAGCGAGCCGTCGGCCGCGCGCGGCTGCAGGCGGGTGCGGTACTGCGCCGTGTCGAAGTCGTCGCGGTAGAGGTTGGTCGCGTTCAGGTTGAACGAGAACTCGCCGCCGGCGACCGGCTCGTCGACCGTGTAGTTGTAGTCGACGACGGGCGCGACCCACGGCAGGCGGTCCTGCTGATCGTAGCGCGTCATGCCGTAGAACTGGTAGGCGCGCGCCTCGAACCAGCTGCGGTTGCCCTGGCCGGACAGGTAGATCGTGGAGGTCGCGTCGGTCGGCGAGCCCCAGAGATTGTAGTCGCTGCGGACCCACTTGTCGGACACCGCGTTGATGTCCCAGCCCCACTTCCAGCGCTCGTTGATGTCGAAGTCGCCCTTGCTGCTGAAAACCCAGCGGTCTTCCTCATTGCCGGGGCCGACCGTCAGGCCGACGTCCTGCGGCTGGCGGCGGCGCAGCTGCGTGGGATCCTTGCGCTTATAGAGCGGCGGGACCTTGTCGTAGAACTCGCCGGTGCTGAGCTGGTGAATGCCGGCGGCGCGGACGTCGAAGGCGCCGTCCATCAGCTGCTGGCGGTACTCGCCCTTCAGCATCACGCCCTGCTTGGTCGAGGTGACCGGCGTCAGCGTCAGGTCGGAGGTCGGCGACAGCGCCCAGAAATAGGGGGTCTCGATCAGGTAGCCGACGTCGCTGGCGTGGCTGACCGACGGGGCCAGCAGCCCCGACTTGCGCTTTACCGTCGGGTCCGGGCTCGAGAAGAACGGCACCCAGGCGATCGGTTGGCCCATGAACTCGAAGGTGGCGTTCTCGTAGTAGACCATCTTCTCGTCTTCGCGCCAGATGATCCGCTTGGCCTTGATCTGCCACAGAGGCGGCTTCTCGGGGTTCTCGCGGCAGATCTGGCAGGCGGTGTAGACGGCGCGGTCGAACACCGACAGCTGGCCGTTCTCGCGCCTGGCCTGGGCGGCGGCGAGATGGGTCTCGTTCGGCGTCTCGATCCTCAGCGAGCGGATCAGCCCGTCGCGGAAGTTGTCGGTGATGTCGAGGTTTTCGGCGTAGACGATGTTGCCGTTGCGCTCGGTCAACTTGACGTTGCCGCTGGCGACGACGCGGTTGGTCTTCTGGCTGTAGACGACCTTGTCGGACTGCAGCGCGCGGCCGTCGTAATAGATGTCGACCCGGCCGACCGCGGTCACGATCTCGCGGTCGTAGTCGTAGACCAGCTCCTTGGCCTCCATCAGCATCTTCGCGTTCGGATCCTTCTTGGCTCCGACGTCGCTGAGGCTGCCGATGGGCTTGGTGCCGGTCGGGCCGTACTTCTTGGGCTTGGGCTTGGGCGGCAGCAGGTCGCCGGCCGACGGCAGGCCGGCCTCGATGGCGACGGCCGCGGGACTCGCGGCGAACGACAGCGCGCCCGCCGCCGCGAGGATCGCTGCGAGGCGCATGGCAGGCCGGATGCGACGTGCGTCGCGCGTCAAGCCGAAAGCCTTCGCCAAATCCCCCTCGATGCGTTGCGCGCCCCGGAGTCGACGACGGACGGGCGCGCATGCGCCAAGCCCGCCGCCCCCGACCTGGTCGAGGCGACGCTTTCGCCATTAAGCACGAAGCCCGACGGCGCGCCATCGCGCCGCCGGGCGTCGCCGAAACGATCTGAATTCTGCGGGATTTCGGTCACATCGGGCCGATGCGCGCCGCACGCCGTCAAGCGCGGCATCTCAAGATGCGCCGGGGGCAGGCCCATGATCGAACGCCGATACGCAAAACTGGCGGATGCGCCCCCGGCGAGCCGAGACCCGTGGGGGAGCGGACATGCGACAATGGCCGAGCGAGGTTTACGGCTTATGACCGGTCGCGCGGCTCGCCGAACGGCGGGGCGGCGATTCGACCGAGTGAGTCGTCCGGAACGCGACATGCAGACTGAAACCTCAGCGGAGCGGGCGCTCCGGACGACCACGTCGCGACCCGCTCCAGCGCCAATTGACCGACCAGACAGGTCGCGCGCAAGCGTTTCCGTATCGGCGGGGGCGGGCGCGATGGTGGAAGGCCGCGCGGCTGTCGTATAGAGGAGACACGACCCCGCCCGCCCGCAGCGGGCCGTCCCTAGGTCTCGGCGCGTCGTCGCGGGGGAGATCGCCGGGACGGAGATCCACGAAGGCTCAGCTCACAATGTCGAAATCCGCTACGCCGACCGCCCAGACCGCCACTGCCGAGCCCATCAAGATCGCGTTCCAGCAGCTCGGCGGATCCGTCCATGGCGTGGCGATCGTGCTGGCGGGACCGGATCTCGCCTTTGGCCCGGAGACGCGGTCCTTCCTTGCGCCGATCGACGCGACGCTCGCCCGCGCCGCCGCAGCGGACCGCTTCAAGGCCAAGGCGGGCGGCTCGTTCGACCTGCTTGCGCCCGATCTGCCCGGCGTCGACCGCCTGATCGTCGTCGGCATCGGCGACGGCAAGGATCCGGTCGACTGGGTGAAGCTCGGCGGCCAGATCCGCGGTGCGATCCCGATGTCGGCGGAAAACGTGACGGTGCTGCTCGAGGCGGCCGACGGTTCGCTCGGCGCCGAGCAGGCGGCAGACGTCGCGCTCGGCGCGCGGCTGCGCTCCTACGTGTTCGACACCTACAAGACCAAGAAGAAGGACGAGGCGACGCCGGCCGAGCTGACCAAGATCGTCCTCGCCGTCGCCGACGAGGCCGGGGCCAAGAAGGCCTGGAAGCTGAAGGTCGGCCTCGCCGAGGGCGTCGAGATCGCCCGCACCCTCGTCAACGAGCCGCCGAACGTGCTCACGCCCACCGAATTCGCGCGCCGCGCCGAGGAGCTGGTCAAGCTCGGCGTCGAGGTCGAGTTGATGGGCGACAAGGAGCTCAAGAAGGCCGGCTTCGGCGCGCTGCTCGCCGTCGGCCAGGGCTCCGAGCAGGAGAGCCGCGTCGTCGTGATGCGCTGGAACGGCGCGAAGAAGAAGGACGAGCAGCCGGTCGCCTTCATCGGCAAGGGCGTGATCTTCGACACCGGCGGCATCTCCATCAAGCCGGGCGCGGCGATGGACGAGATGAAGGGCGACATGGCGGGCGCGGCCTGCGTCGTCGGCCTGATGCACGCGCTCGCCTCGCGCAAGGCCAAGGCCAACGTCATCGGAGCGATCGGCTGCGTCGAGAACATGCCGGACGGCAAGGCCTACCGGCCGGGCGACATCATCACGGGGCTTTCCGGACAGACGATCGAGATCATCAACACCGACGCCGAAGGGCGCCTCGTCCTCGCCGACGTACTCTGGCACGTCCAGGCGACCTACAAGCCGAAGTTCATGGTCGATCTCGCGACCCTGACCGGCGCCATCCTCGTCGCGCTCGGCACCACCAACGCCGGCCTGTTCTCGAACGACGACGAGCTTTCCGAAAACATCTCGAAGGCGGGCAAGGCGACCGGCGAGACCGTGTGGCGCATGCCGCTCGGCCCGGAATACGACAAGCTGATCGATAGCAAGTTCGCCGACATGAAGCAGACCGGCGGGCGCCACGGCGGCTCGATCACCGCGGCGCAACTGCTGAAGCGCCACGTCAACGGCACGCCCTGGGCCCATCTCGACATCGCCGGCACCGGCATGAACTCGCCGGCGAGCGAGATCAACCGCAGCTGGGGCTCCGGCTGGGGCGTGCGCCTGCTCGATCGCCTGGTGAAGGACGCCTACGAGGGGTGAGGGGGTTTTCGCGGACCGGCGGCATAGTCGCTGGTCCGCGGCCGCTCAAAGATCGATCCCCCTGATGCTGCGTTCGTGGACGATCGCCACGATCCTGACGCCGTCCGGCTCGATCTCATAGAAGATGACGTGCCGGCGATGTTCGAGCCTGCGGAGCCCAGCGCCTGCCGACTCGGTAAGTCGTCCCATCCGCGGATTGAGCGCGAGACGCTCGAAGCAGACATGAAGACCGTCGGCATAGGCATCAGCGACGCTCAGGCCGAACTTCTCAAAACCGTAGGCATAGAGTTCGGTCAGATCACAGACCGCCTGCTTCGATAGCCTCCAGCTGTTCACTTCGGTCGACGGCTCTCAGCGAGGCGTTTGCCGTCTTCGATGATCTCTTCAAAGCTCTTGTCGCTGACGCCGCTCGCCCGCGCTTCCGCGAGCTTCTTGCGCAGCTCCTCCAACGTCATTTGAGGCTGGCGCCGCTCGCGCTCGCGGCGGACGAGATCGCGCATGAAGTCGCTGGTGCTGGCGTAGTCGCCCTTGCGTGTCTCCTCCTCGATCCAGGCCTTCATCGGGTCGGGCAGAGACAGCGTCATCGTGGCCATCGGATCGATCCTTCTGGAAACCTTTTGTGAGTTTATCACAAAAATTCACAAGGATCGCAGTGTTAGAGCTTGCTGACGCCGCGGCGTCGATCGTTCATTCTGGAGCCATGACCGAAGTCCTGTTCTATCACCTCACCCGCCAGCCGCTCGACAAGGCGCTGCCGGCGCTGCTCGAAAAATGCCTCGAGCGGAGCTGGAAGGTGGTGGTGCAGGCGTCTGGGCCGGAACGGGTTTCCGCGCTCGACGACGCGCTCTGGACCTATGCCGACGAGAGCTTCCTGCCGCACGCCGCCGGCGCCGACGGGGCGGGCGAGACGATCTGGCTGACGACCTCGGACCAGAACCCCAACGGCGCGGCCGTGCGCGTGCTGGTCGACGGCGCCGAGCCGCCGGACCTCGGCGGCTACCAGCGAGCGCTCGTCATGTTCGACGGCCACGATCAGGAGGCGCTCGACGCCGCCCGCGCCCAGTGGAAGACGCTGAAGGCCGCCGGCCACGAGGTCACCTACTGGAAGCAGTCCGACGATGGGCGCTGGAAGCGCGAGGCCTGACGGCGGTGCCGGATCGAGCCGCGAGCGAAAGTTCCGGGCCGCCGCGCATTATTCCGTCGAGCCGCCGCTGTTCTCTCGCTTTGGTTGCAGATTGCTCATACCTTGCGGGTAACCTGCTGGTCTCCGGGGGGAGCAGGCTATGGACGCGATGACGGAGCGCGCGCTTCAGCGCGTGCTTGAGGTGGCGAAGACGGAAACCGCCGCAGGCTCGATCTGCGCGGATTTTCTGCTGGCGCTCTGGAGTTCGGCGGCCCATGGGGGCTTCGATCCGTCGTCGATGATCGGGCTTCCGAGCCAGCCGCGTCATGACATCGCGACGATCATCGCGCATCTCGCCTTCGCGCCGACGCCGTATCAGCCCGACGACCGCGAGCAGGACCTTCGCGAACTGGCGTCGCGGCGTTTCGCGTTTCCGGAAGTCAGCGGCCCGGCCGAAGCGGACGGCGAGGTCGTCTACCTGCCCTGAACTCAGGGCGTCACGATCCCCTGCATCCGCACCACCTCGAAGTCGCGGCCTCTCACCTGGCGGAGCTCGCTGATCAGCCGGTCGTTCCGCCAGCCCTTGTCGGGCGCGCCCGAAAGATACCAGTCGCTGCCGTTGTCGGCGACGAACATGCCGTAGGTCTTCAGCGCCTTGAGGATCGCCCTGGTCTCGCGGCTGAACCCATTGGGGATCGCGAAGCCCGCCTTCAGCCGCACCCGCATGCCCATCGGCGGCAGGTCGGGGTCGTCATCGGATGAGGCCCAGTGCGTCGCGGGCGGGACATAGGCCCGGCGCGAGCGCGAGACGGTGAAGCGCAGCGCGTGCGGGATGAGGCCGGCGGCGGCTTCCTCGTAGCGCGCAAGACCCGGGAAGATCGGAAGGCCCGCCGCGTCCGCGCTGGTCCAGCCGGGCTTGGCCGTCGGGCGCACGTCGTTCGAATCGAGGTGGAAGATCGCGCCGGAATCCGCGTTCCAGCCGCCGTCGTCCCGCGGAAAGGCGCGGTAGAGCTCGTAGAGCCGGTTCGCGGCCTTGTCGATCACCAGCACGTGCCGATCGCCGCCGAACGAGCCGCCCTTCGGCCGCTCTCCCTCGATGTCGGCCTTGCGCGGGATCGGGTAGGGGCCCTTGTCGCTCTGGTCGCCATAGGCGCGGAACTTGATCTTCACGTCGGCCTGCTTCTTGCCGACGACGAAGTAGGGGATGCCGAGGATGCCGCCCTGATAGGTCCCGCTGCCGAAGTCGGGATGGACGCCCGTGTCGAGCCCGATCGAGGCGATGATGGCGTCCGACCTCGGATCGACCGGCTCGCCGGAAATGTCCGTGTTCCACGGATTGTCGGCGGGGAAGGGGACCGCGCCGTTGAGGTCGACGCCCTGTCCGACGTCGGCCGCCTTCATGTCGCCGAACACCGGGTCGTCCGCGGCGAGAGCGGGAGAGGCGTACGCCACGAAGGCCGCGAGGGCCGCCTGACCGATGCGCATGCGCCCCTCCGTCCCCCGATGAGAACGCCGAGCCTAGACCCGCGCCGGGCCGCTGTCTCGTCGCTCGTTCGATCAGGCGCCAACATCTTCGCGTGAGACCACTCGCTCGGCGGCGCGCGCGCGCCATCTTGCGCGCCATGACCCTGCGACGCCTGCTCATCGCCCTCCCGCTCTCGGCCGCCCTGTCGGCCTCCGCCGTCGCGCAGGAGAGCGTGAACCCGCCGCCCAGTCCGCCCTCGGCGCAAGGCGCGAGCGGGCGCCCCAACCCGACCGCGCTGCCCGCCGATGCGCTTGGCAAGGCGACGGTCGTCACCTCCGAAGACACGCTCACCTACAAGATCGCCGTCGAGCAGGTTCCGCTGTTCGACCCGAAGGGCGAGAAGGTCGCCGAGATCGTGGTGACCAGCTACACGCAGGATCGCACCGACGCGACCAAGCGGCCCATCACCTACGCCTTCAACGGCGGGCCGGGGGCCTCCTCCGCGTGGCTCAACTTCGGCGGCGTCGGGCCGAAGCGGCTGCCCTTCGGCAACCAGGGCAACGTGCCGTCCGATCCACCCGGCCTCGTCGACAACGCCGAGACCTGGCTCGCCTTCACCGACCTCGTCTTCGTCGATCCGGTCGGCACGGGCTACAGCCGGACCGTCGGCTCGGGCGACGGTGGGCGGTTCTATTCCGTCGACGGCGACATCGAGACCCTGTCGCGCGTCGTCGCCAAGCATCTTGCGGCCCGCAATCGTCTGATGTCGCCGGTGTTCCTCGCCGGCGAGAGCTATGGCGGCTTTCGCATCCCGCGGATCGCCCGCACCCTGCAGGGGCGCGACGGCGTCGGCGTGCGCGGGCTGGTCGCGCTCTCGCCGGTGCTCGACTTCTCGATCCGGCAGGGCGACCAGACCTCGCCGCTGCCCTGGGTCAACGCGCTGCCCTCGCTCGCCGCGGCCAAGCGCGAGCGCGACGGCAAGACGGACATCGCCCGCGACGACTTGGCCGATGTCGAGGCCTATGCGACCGGCCAGTTCATGGCGGACCTGATGAAGGGGCCGCGCGACAAGGAGGCGGTCGAGCGGCTCGTCACCCGCGTCTCCGACCTCACCGGCATCGACCGCACGCAGGTGGCGCGTTCGCAGGGGCGGGTCGGCATCCGCCAGTTCGCGCGCGAGTTCCATCGCAAGGACGCGACGGTCGGCTCGCTCTACGACGCCAACGTCACCTCCTACGATCCCTATCCGGCCTCGCCGCGCGGCGACTTCGACGACCCGATCCTCGACGGCGCCCGCGCGCCGCTGACGCGCGCCGCCGTCGACTTCTACCAGCGCGACCTCGGCTATCGCGTCGACCGCCGCTACGAGCTGATCTCGGGCGAGGCGTTCCGCCATTGGAAGTGGGGCGAGGGGCAGGAGCCGCCGGAATCGGCGTCCGCGCTGCGCGAGGCGCTCGCGGCCGACCCGAAGCTGCGTGTGCTGGTCGCCCATGGCGCGACCGATCTCGTCACGCCCTACATGGAATCGAAGATGGCGCTCGATCAACTGCCGGCCTTCGGCGCGCCGGACCGGGTCGCGCTCAAGGTCTATCCGGGCGGCCACATGTTCTACAGCCGCGACGCCTCGCGCGCGGCGTTCGCGGCGGACGTGAAGGCGCTCTACGAGGCCGCGGTGAAGTGACGGCGTAGCCGTCATCCTCGGGCTTGACCCGAGGATCCATCGGCCGCGGACGCGGCCGGGACTGTCGGATGCCGTGGAAACTTGGGTGTTCCCAAGTTTCCAGATCTCAGAATGCCCAAGTCGGAAACATCCGACTTGGGGATCAGCCCGGGCATGACGGTGGGGGGCTTATCGCCCGCCGCCCCCGCCGAGTTGCGGCTGCGGCTCGAAATCCAGTCCGTCGCCGATCTGGTCGATGGAGGGCGCAGGGCCCTTCAGCGTCGTCCAGACCTTCTTGTCCTTGTCCGGATCGGTCTCGATCGAGCCCTTCGCGCGGCTCATCTTTCGCGTGATGTAGTTCACGCTGATCGTCTCGGTCTCGCCGGAGTTCCGCTGCGTATCGCTGCGGTCGTAGCCGATCGTCTCCAGCCTGCCGTCGCGCACGCGGAACAGGAACGAGACGTTGGACGCGCCCCAGCCGCCGGCGCTCATGAACAGGCCGAGGGACAGCTTCACCGCGCCCCGCGCGATCGACAGCCCGCTCGCCTCGAAGGGGTCGTCGCGCGTCGGGATGTCGTTGCGCGGGATCAGCGTCGCGTTCTGCGCGACCAGCCGGAACGCGCCGCCGCGGGCGATCGCGACGCCGAGGATGCGGGGGTTGGTGTCGACCTCGTCGGGGCCGAGCCCGTCGTTCTTCAGCGTGAGCGTCGGGTCGGTCCCGTGCAGCACGAAGGCGATGTCCGTGATCTTGTCGCCGTCGAGGTCGCCTTCCGCCTTGGCCTCGACGACCCAGCCGGAGGGCGCGAAATCCTCGGCCTTGGCGCCGCTCTGCGGCAGCGTCGGGATCTTCGCCGGCGGCGGATCGAAATCGGCCCGCGCAGGGAAGGCGAAAAGCCCGGCGAACAGGGCGGCGGCAAGGCTCGAAGACGCGCGCGTCACTGTGGCTTCCTCAGGCGGAAGGCGGCGGATCGGCGACCATCATCGCCGAGCGCCGGTCGAGCTTCAACGCCGTGACGATGCCGAGGGAGGCAGAGACAAGGAAGATCCAGCCCGACAGCGCCCCGACCGCGACGCCGGCGATCGCCTCGCCGGTGATCGCCCCGAGCGCCGTCATGGCGCTCAACCCGAGCAGCAGGCCGCCGACGACCATTTCCGCGCACTCCCGCAGCGTGAAGCCGACGAAGCGGAAGCGGCCCGAAGCGAGCGCGGCGGCGAAGGCGCCGGCCATGAAGCCGAACAGGATGACGACGTGCTGCGTGAGACCGAGAGCCTCGAGCGGGGCGGACAGGCCGCCGACGCCCTCGTCGAGCCCCGGTAGGTCGACCGGCGCGAGGCCGAGGACGGTCGCGAACCATCGCGCGATCGTGGCGCATTCCGCGATCAGGCCGAGCGGCTCGCCCGCGGCGTAGCTCACGGCGACCAGCGCGCCGAGAAGGCCGCCCGCGGCCCAGGCCGGCCAGGGATCGATCAGGGCGCGGCGCAGGAAACTCTTCTCTCCGTCGTCGCCGCGCGGCCGGTAGCGCCAGAGCGCGGCCGCAAGCGCCGCGAGGCCAAGGGTCTGGAGGAGGAGCGTCCCGGCCATTCCGACCCAGCCCGGCGCCCAGGGGGTCGGCGCGCCGTCGATCGCATGCGCCCATATCCAGGGCCATAGCGCGACGCCGGCGACGAAGCCGGCGAAGGTCGCGAGCAGAGCGGGGACGGCGATCAGCGAGCCCTCGCCAAGACGGCGCATATGCACCATCACGCCGCCGCGCGCGATGACCGAGGCGACGCCGAACGAAAAGCCCGCGATCGGCAGCAGCCAGTGAACCGGCCCGATCCGCGCGTCGGCCGGCGGCGCGGCGCCGAGCGCGGCGAGCGTTCCGAGCGTCAGCGTCGCGGCCACGAACAGGGCGGCGAGGAAGCCGAGCAGCTGCCCGGAATCCTTCATCACCATGAGGTCCCGGTAAGCGCGCACCAGCGAGAGTTCGCCTCGCTGGAGCGCGACGCCGAAGACGACGCCGGCGACGAGGGAGGAGGCGCGCGCGAGGAAGTCGCCGTCGGCCAGCGTCAGCAGGGCGGCGGCAAGCGCCGTGGCGAGAAGGACCGCCGCCGCGCCGAGGCGGTGCGGATGGCCAAGCCGCTTCCAGAACAGCGGCCGCGAGGTCACGCCGCAGCGGCCTCCTCGAGCTCGGCGCTTGCGCCGAGCCAGGTCTCCTCGGCCTCGGCGAGCGCCGTCACGAAATCGGCGCGGCGCTTGCCGAGATCCGCCGCCTTCTGCGGCTTGCCCGGAAATCCGCCGCCGGCCGCAAGCTCGGCGTCGATCTTCTCGATCTCCGAGCCGACTTGCGCCATCAGCTCTTCGAGCGAGGCGATCTTCTTCTTCAGCGCGCCGACGTCGACGCGCTTCTCGGCCGCCTCGGCGTGCTTGCCGGTGCCCCCGCCCGCATTTTTCGACTTCCGGCCCGAGCCCTCGGCCGAGAGGATGTATTTGCGGTAGTCGTCGAGGTCGCCGTCGAAGGCGCGCACGCCCCCGTCCGCGACCAGCCACAGCCGGTCGGCCGTGTCGTCGAGCAGGTGCCGGTCATGGCTGATGAGGATGACCGCGCCGGAATATTCGTTGAGCGCCTGCGCCAGGCTCTCGCGGCTGTCGATGTCGAGATGGTTGGTCGGCTCGTCGAGGATAAGCAGATGCGGGGCGTGGAACACCGCGAGGCCGAAGGCGAGGCGCGCCTTCTCGCCGCCCGACATCTTGCCGACGATCGTGTTGGCGCGCTCGCCCGGAAAACCGATCTTGGCGACGCGGCCGCGCACCTGCGCGTCGCTCGCCTCCGGCATCTTGGCGCGGATGTGATCGTACGGGGTGGCCTCGATGTTGAGGTCCTCGACCTGATGCTGGGCGAAGAAGCCGACCAGAATCTTCTCGGACTTGTTGACCCGGCCCGACATCGCCTTCAGCCGGCCGGCGAGGAGTTTTGCGAAGGTCGACTTGCCGTTGCCGTTCGAGCCGAGCAGCGCGATCCGGTCGTCCGGGTCGAGCCTCAGGTCCAGCTTGTGCAGGATGGTCTTGTCGCCATAGCCGGCCGAGACGCCGTCGAGCGCGATCAGCGGCGGCGCCAGCTCCTTCTCTGGATCGGGGATGAAGAACGGGGTCACGCTGCGCTCAATCATCGCCGCGATCGGCTGCATCTTGGCGAGGCGCTTGACGCGCGACTGGGCCTGCGTGGCCTTGGAGGCTTTGGCCTTGAAGCGCGCGATGAAGGCTTCCAGCCGCGCGCGCTCGTCGGCCTGCGCCTTCTGCGCCTTCTGGTCGAGCAGCAGTTTTTCGCGCCGCATGCGGTCGAACTGGTCGTAGTTGCCCTTCCAGAGGTTCAGCTTGCCGTTCTCGAAATGCAGGATGAAGTCGACCGAGGCGTTCAGCAGGTCGCGGTCATGGCTGATGACCAGCAGCGTGCGCGGATACTTCGCCAGATAATCCTGCAGCCAGAGCGTGCCCTCGAGATCGAGGTGGTTCGTCGGCTCGTCGAGCAGCAGGAGGTCCGGCTCGGAGAACAGCACGGCGGCGAGCGCGACGCGCATCCGCCAGCCGCCGGAGAAGTCCGAGCAGGGGCGGTTCTGCGCGTCCTCGTCGAAGCCGAGGCCGGAGAGGATGCGCGCGGCGCGCGAGGGCGCGTCATAGGCGTCGATGTCCATCAGACGCTCGATGATCTCGGCGATCCGGTTCGGATCGGTCGCGGTCTCCTGCTCCTTCATCAGCGCGGCGCGCTCAAGGTCGGCCGCGAGCACCACGTCGATCAGCGCCTCGGGACCGGACGGCGCCTCCTGCGCGACCTTACCGATCCGCGCGTTCTTCGGGATCGTGACGGAGCCGTCGTCGGCGTGGAGGTCGCCGGTGAGGATCTTGAACAGCGTGGTCTTGCCGGTGCCGTTGCGGCCGACGACGCCGACGCGCGCGCCCTCCGGCAGCGCGACGCTCGCGCCCTCGATCAGCGTGCGTCCCGCGACGCGGCAGGTGAGATCTTTGACGTGGATCATGACGCGGCTCTTGTGCCGCGCATGGTGCGGCGCGGCAAGAGCGTTATCCGGGATCCGGCGATGCTCTACGTAGTCCCACAGATTGAGGCGCGCCCCCAGCGGACTACCATGCCGGCCGAATTCACCGGTCCGGGGCGACGACGATGTGGATGCGCATGCAAACGGGGCGGGCGGCTCTCGCCTCAGCGACGCTGGGCGCCCTCGGGCTGACGTTCGCCGCAAGCGCCGCCTGCGCGGGCGACTTCACCATCATCCACAAGTTCGTCGCGGGGAGCGCGAAGGGCTACGTCCCGAGCGGCGAACTCAGCTTCGGGGACGACGGCGCGCTCTACGGCGTGACCTCGCGCGGCGGCAAGGCCTGTCCGACCGGCGACGGCGCCTGCGGCGGGACCGTCTACCGGCTGGCGCCGCCAGAGAAGGGCTCGAAGTGGAGCCATGAGGTCCTGCACAGTTTCGCAGGCGGGCCCGTCGGGGCGGCGCCGAAGGCGGGCGTCACCGTCGCCAAGGGCACGATCATCGGCTCCACCACCTATGGCGGCAAGGTCGACTGCACGGAGGAGCCGCACGGCTGGGGCTGCGGGACGTTCTGGCAGATGCTGCCGCCGGACGGGAAAAACGGCGCCTGGAAGTACGACGTCTTCTACACGCTTCCGGGCGGGACGGGGCTTCGTCTGCCGGACAGCGAGTTCACGCGCTCCGGCGATCAGATCGTCGGCTCCACCCAGCGGGGCGGCAGGTTCGACAAGGGCGCCTTCCTGGTCCTCGTTCCATCCAAGTCGAAGCCGGACGGCGGCGTCGGGCCGCAAAGCGTCATCCTCGAGGAAGGCTGCAAGATCATATGGGAGCTTGAGGGCAGCACCGAGTTGGAGCAGCCGGTCTCCATCTTCGATTTCTTCGACCAGAAGAAGAGGCCGTCGGGTCCGGTCATCTATCACGCGGCCGCAATGAGCGCCGGCGACGACGACTGCGTCGGCGCGACCAACGGGTGCGGCGGCGTGGGTTCGCTGAGCGCTCCGGGCGGCGCTGAACTGGCGACCGCTTCGGCGAAAAAGGACGACGGCTGGAGCTTTACGGTGAACCACTCTTTCCTGGGGGCGAAGAAGGGCGGCTTCCCGATTTCCGGCGGCGGCGAGGACGAGGACGGCGTGCTCTACGGCTCGGCCTATGGCGGCGTTCCCTGCAAGGCCTTTATCAACTCGCTTGGCTGCGGGGTGATCTACCGCATGACGCCGCCGCCCAAGAAGGGCGGGACGTGGGGTTACGAGGTCATCTACAGCTTCAAGGGCGGCAAGGACGGCGACCGCCCGATCGGCCGGATGGCGCTCGACAAGGCCGGCAGGCTCTACGGCGTCACGACTTATGGCGGGAAGTGCGCCTTCGTGCCGAACGGCGGATGCGGCACGATCTGGCGGCTGACGCCGCCGAAGAAGAAGGGCGAGGCCTGGAAGCACGAGGTCCTGCACGCCTTCGACGCCGCCACTGACGGCAAATGGCCGTCGAGCGGACTCACCCGCGCCGGCGACGACCTGTTCGGCGCGACCGACAGAGCGGTGTACCGGCTGAAATCCTGATTGGCTCACCCGGTTACCGCGCTGATTGAACCTGTTCCAGCAGGCAACGAATAGCATCGGGACGCCAACAACTTCGATTCGAGGCGGCGCGGGTCCGGCGTTGCTGTTCACGGATCGATCACGGCTGTTCACGGGGATGTCATCGAGCGTATGCCAGATGGCGGCCTAACCCTCCGTGGAGAAGCCAGAAATGCCCAAGGGCCAGATCATCGCGGCATCCGCCGCGGCGCTGCTGCTTGCGACCGGACTGCATCCGGTCCATGCGCAGGACGTCGAAGCCGCCAAGAAGAAAGCCGGTCCCGCGAAGAACGTTATCCTGTTCATCGGCGACGGCATGGGCGTCTCCGAGGTGACCGCCGCCCGCTACTACGAGTTCGGCGCCGCCGGCCGGATGAACTTCGACGAGCTGAAGTACACCGGCTTCCAGACCACTTGGTCGCTGAAGCCGGGCCCGGGCCCGCGCTACCAGGTCGACTACGCGCCGGATTCGGCCGCGACCGGCACCATGTGGGCGACCGGCAAGAAGACCGTCGACGAGCGCATCTCGCAGGGCCCGAGCGAGGCGCTCGACGTTCCCGGCAAGAACTACAAGACCCTGATCGAGGCCTTCCAGACCAGGGGCAAGAAGGTCGGCAACGTCTCGACCGCCGAGATCACCGACGCCACGCCCGCGGTGCTCGTCTCGCACATGAGCCTGCGCGGCTGCCAGGCGCCGGCCAACATGACGGCCTGCCCGAACGAGACCAAGGCCAAGGGCGGCCTCGGCTCGATCTCCGAGCAACTGGTCGACCACCTCGCCGACGTCACGCTCGGCGGCGGCCGCGCCCGCTTCGACGAGACCGGCGGCCCGATCGCCGGCGGTGCCGACAGCGGCAAGACCGTGCTCGAATCCGCCAAGCGGCAGGGCTACAAGCTGATCGGCACGGCCGAGGAGCTCGACGCGCTGAAGCCCGGCAAGAAGCCGGTCCTCGGCCTGTTCAACGCCGGCAACATGACGACCGAGTGGAGCGGCCCGCAGGCGGTTCCGGGCGACGGCGTCGACGCGCACAAGTGCGCCCGCAACAACCGCCCCGCCAACGAGCCCTCGCTCTCCGCCATGACCAAGAAGGCGATCGAGCTGCTCGAGGGAAGCGAGGAGGGCTTCTTCCTGCAGGTCGAGGGCGCCTCGATCGACAAGCAGGACCACGCCGCCAACGCCTGCGGCCAGATCGGCGAGACCGTCGCCTTCGACAAGGCGATCGGCGTCGCGCTCAAGTTCCAGGAGAAGAACCCGGACACGCTGATCGTCGTCACCGCCGACCACTCGCACACCAGCCTGATCGTCTCCGAGGACTCCTCGGGAACGGGCAACCCGACCGGCTACTCCGACAATCTGATCACCAAGGACGGTCAGACGATGCGGATCACCTACGGCACAGCCGGCGGCCCCGGCCCAGTCGCGACCCCGCCGAGCCAGCAGCACACCGGCGGCGTCGTGCCAATCTGGGCGCAGGGCCCGGGCGCCTCGGCGATCCTCGGCACCACCGACCACACCGACCTGTTCGCGATCCTTCAGGGCAAGTGAGCCCGGTTTCGGGCGTATGCGGGGCGGCCTGAAGAAGCCTTCCCGCGTCCTGAAAGACCCTGCCGCGTCGGAGCCGGGCAAACCCCGCTCCGGCGCGTTTTTCATTGCGCCGGCTATGCGCCCACGAAGGGCGATCATCCCCAGCTAACGAAACCGTTACCATGCTGTCAGACGGCTGACACAACCCGTGGGGCAATTGGAGCCATTCCAATTCCAATGCACCGGGGTATTGACATGACGGACGACAACCGCGCCGAGCCGCACGTCGGCGAGCCGCTCGACGAAGAGGCGATCGGCATCGATCGCCCGGGCCTGCACGCCGCTCCCGGCGCGCGCCCGCAGAACGAGACCTTCGGCGACATCATCGCGCGCAACATCGCCCGCCGGTCCTTCCTGCTCGGCCTCGGCGCGAGCGTGCCGGTGCTGATGACGGCGAAGCTGCCGGGCATCTCCGGCGAGGCCGAGGCGGCGAACGTCGACAAGCTCCGCTTCAAGCCGATCCAGCCTTCGAGCGCCGACGAGATCCTCGTCCCGCAGGGCTACACCCACGACGTGCTCGTCTCCTGGGGCGATCCGCTGTTTCCCGGCGCTCCGAAGCTCAACGTCGCCAAGCAGACGGCCGCCGCGCAGAACCAGCAGTTCGGCTACAACAACGACTTCGTCGGCTTCTTCGATCTCGGCGACGACCGCGCGCTGCTCGCGGTGAACCACGAGTACACGACCGGCAAGGACATGTTCCCGGTCTACAATCCGGGCGTCGACAAGAGCCAAGCCGACGTCGAGATCGCCGCCCATGGCGGCTCGGTCGTCGAGATCAAGAAGAACGGCCGCGACTGGAAGGTCGTGAAGAGCACGACCTACAACCGGCGCATCACCGCCGAGACCGAGATGGAGATCACCGGTCCGGCCGCGCGCCACTCGCTGATGAAGACCAAGGAGAACCCGGCGGGCGCCCGCGTCCACGGCATGCTCAACAACTGCTCCGGCGGCAAGACGCCGTGGGGCACGTGGCTCACCTGCGAGGAGAACTTCAACCAGTACTTCGCGAACAACGGCCTGCTGCCGGACGGCCCGGTCAAGGCCGCGCACGCCCGCTACGGCGTCACCTCCGGCGCGACGGGGCGCAAGTGGGAGGCGTTCTACGACCGCTTCGACGTGACCAAGGAGCCGAACGAGCCGTTCCGTTTCGGCTGGGTGGTCGAGATCGACCCGTACGACCCGACCTTCATGCCGCGCAAGCGCACCGCGCTCGGCCGCGCCAAGCACGAGGCCGCCACCACGGCGCTCACCAAGGACGGCCGCGTCGCGGTCTACATGGGCGACGACCAGCAGTTCGACTACATCTACAAGTTCGTCAGCAAGGGTAAGGTCAAGAAGAAGCGCGAAGCCAACTTCGACCTGCTCGACGAGGGCGTGCTCTACGTCGCCAGGATGTCCGACGACAACACCGGCGAGTGGATCGAGCTGTCGATGAACAACCCGACGCTCGCCGCGCTCTACAAGGACGACGGCGAGATCCTGATCAAGACGCGCCTCGCCGCCGACGCGGTCGGCGCGACCGCGATGGACCGTCCCGAGGACGTCCAGCCGAACCCGGTCTCGGGCAAGGTCTACCTGACCATGACCAACAACTCGGCCCGCACGACGGTGCGCCCGGACGCCGGCGAGACCGCCGCGAACCCCCGCACGCCGAACTTCAACGGCCACATCATCGAGCTGACCGAGAACGGCGACGACCACGGCGCGACAACGTTCAAGTGGGAGATCTTCCTGCTCTGCGGCAACCCGACGATCGACCTGAAGACCGACGCCGAGGAACTCACCCCGGGCCTTGCCTCCAGCGCGACCTTCTTCGCCGGCTACGCCGACGCCAGCAAGCTCGGCAAGGTCGCCTCGCCGGACAACATCGCCTTCGACAGCCGCGGCAACCTCTGGATCGCGACCGACGGACAGCCGTCGAGCGCCGATCTCGGCCGACCGAACGACGCGATCCATGTCGTGCCGACGGACGGCCCGGACCGCGGCTACCTGCGCCAGTTCCTCTCCGGTCCGAAGGGCTCCGAGGTGTGCGGGCCGGAGTTCACGCCGGACGACAAGACGCTCTTCGCCGCGATCCAGCATCCGGGCGAGGACGGCGGCTTCCCGAACACGATCAGCGCCTGGCCGCCGGACAACAAACCGTTCCCGCGCCCGAGCGTGATCGCGGTCCGCCGCAAGGACGGCGGGATCGTCGGCAGCTGAGAGCGTCGCTCTCCGTCATCGCCGGGCTTGACCCGGCGATCCATCGGGCGCGGACGCGCCCACGAAGTCGGATGCTTCCGACTTCGCTGCTTTGGTGAGGAACTCGGAAACATCCGAGTTCCTCGGGATGGATGCCCGGGTCAAGCCCGGGCATGACGACGAGGTTCCGAAGTTCAAGGCGCAAGCGTATCACGCGCCATGGCCCGGAGTTGTCGGGCCGTCCCTGAAGCGCCCGGCCGCAAGGCCGGGCGTTTTTTCTTGAGGAGGGGCCTCAACCGAAGCGCGACAGCATGCCGACGAGCCTGCGGGTGAAGGGGCCGTAGGGCGGATAGAGCATCGCCCCGCTCGACAGGCGCGACTGCAGGAACACCGGCTTCTCTTTCGAGAGCGCAAGAAAGCCGCGCTCGCCGTGATAGTGGCCGACGCCCGAGGCGCCGACGCCGCCGAAGGGCAGGTCGTCCTGCGAGATGTGCATGAGCGTGTCGTTGACCGTGACCCCGCCCGAGATCGTGCGGCGGAGGACGGTCTCGCGCCGCGCCCTGTCGGCGCCGAAGAAGTAGAGCGCGAGCGGCCGGTCGCGGCCGTTCACATAGGCGATCGCCTCGTCGATCGTGTCGTAAGAAACGATCGGCAGGACAGGTCCGAAGATCTCTTCCTGCATCACGGTCATGTCGTCGCCGACGCAGAGCAGCAGCGTCGGCGGGAAGATGCGCCGGGCGGCGTCGCCGCCCGAGCCGAGCTCGACGACCTTTGCGCCCTTCGAGCGGGCGTCGGCGACAAGGCCGTTCAGCCGCCCGAAATGACGATCGCTGACGATGCTGGCGTAGTCGGGATTGCCGGCGACGGTCGGATACTGCTTTCCCGTCGCGGTGCGCATCGCCTCGACGAGGGCGTCGACCATCTGGCGCGGCACGAGCGCGTAGTCCGGCGCGATGCATGTCTGGCCGCTGTTGATGAGCTTGCCCCAGACCAGCCGTTCCGCGGTCGTCTTCAGGTCCGCGCTTTCGTCGATGATGACCGGCGACTTGCCGCCGAGCTCGAGCGTGACGGGCGTCAGGTTCTTCGCCGCCGCCTGCGCGACGATGCGGCCGACCGCGGTCGATCCGGTGAAGATCAGGTGGTCGAAGGGAAGGCACGTGAACTCGGCGGCGACGTCCGGCCCGCCGGTGACAACCGCGACCTCGTCCTCGGCGAAGAATTCCGCGACGCTCGCCTTCGCGACCTCGGCGAAGGCCGGCGTCAGCTCCGAGGGTTTCAGCATCGCCCGGTCGCCGGCCGCCAGCGCGCCGACGAGCGGCGCGAACAGCAGCTGCACCGGATAGTTCCAGGGCGCGACGATCCCCACGACGCCGAGCGGCTGGCGCACGATCTTCGCGCGGCCCGGCAAGAAAGCGGCCGACACGCCGACGCGGCGCGTCCGCATCCATGACCTCAGATGACGCTTCGCGTGGCGGATGGCGGAGCGCACGGGCATCGTCTCGGTGATGTCCATCACGACCTTCGAGCGCACGCCGAAGTCTTCGGCGATCGCGGCTGCGAAGCGGTCCGCCTCGCGTTCGATCATCCGCTCCAGACGGGTGAGTCGGTCGAGCCGGGCGGCGCGGTCAGGCATGGGAACGGCCGCGAAAGCGGCGCGCTGGACTGCGAAGACGCGGGCGAGCTCGCCCTCCGAAGATTGAGACGGAACGACGGCGAGAGCGGTCACGGGAGCCTCCATGTTTCTGGCGTAAACATATCGCCGAAGTTGACGATGTCAACATCGCTGTGGGAGGCTGCTGCGATTCCTCTGGAGGGCGCATGGCCGAGGCTGGGAAAGCTGAGCGAACGACGGGCAGGAGCGGGGCGGGGCGCTACCATCATGGCAACCTGAAGGCCGCGCTGCGGGACGCCGCGGAAAGAATCCTGATCGAGCGCGGCGTCGCCGAGGTCGGGCTGCGCGAGGTCGCGCGGGCGGTCGGCGTCTCGCACGCCGCGCCCTATCGCCATTACGAGAACCGCGAGGCACTGCTGGCGGACATCGCGGCGGGCGGCTTCGAGCGGCTGCGCACGCGCATGGCCGCGGTCTCCGCGCCGTCTCCGCAGGAGCGCGTCGCGATGATCGCCACGAGCTATGTCGGCTTCGCAATGGACGAGCCGGCGATCTTCCGGCTGATGTTCGGGCCGGAGCTCGCCAAGCCCGCGCATCCGCAGCTGAAGATCGCGGCCGACGCCACCTTCGCCATGGTGCGCGAGGCGATGATCGATTTCGGCGTCCCGCCGCCCGCGACGATCGAGGCCATCGCCAGCTGGGCGCTGGTCCACGGCTACGCGACCCTCCTGCTCGACGACCGCCTCGCGGAGCACGCCGGCGACCTCGACCCGGCCGAGATGATGAGGCGGGCAGGAGAGATCTTCGTCGCCGGGGTTTCGGCGAAGATCGCGGAGGCTGGCGACAAGTGAAGCCTGTCTCTTATACACATCTCCGAGCCCACGAGACTCCTGAGCATCTCGTATGCCGTCTTCTGCTTGAAAAAAAAAAA
>CABHPB010000042.1 GCA_902168115.1 uncultured Methylopila sp.
GACTCCACCTGCGCCTTCACGATCGCCGGGTTGACGATCGAGCCCGGGTCGATCGCGATCCACAGACGATGCACCTTCGCCTCGCCGTCCGTGATGGACGCCTCGGCGATGGTCGCGGTCTCGGAACCGAAGGGCGAGGCCATGGCGACGCCGCGGGCGCGCTTGCCGCCTTCGGCGTCGTAAGGCCCGCGCTTCCAGCCGCCCGAAAGCTCGGCGGCGGCCTTCAGCAGGGTGAGGTGCCGCGGCTTGTCCTTCAGCAGCGCCAGCCGGAGCTCGTACGGGTCCTTGCCTCCGGCCTGGGCGATCTCGTCGAAGAAGCTCTCGTAGAAGAAGTCGTTCATCGAGTGCCCGACCGACCGCCAGAAGGCGATGTTCACGGGATGCGCGACCTTCAGGAACTCCATCTTCCGGTTCGGGATGGCGTAGGGTTTTTCGACGATGCCCTCGACGGCGGACGAATCCACCGGGTTCTTGAAGATCGCCCCGAACCACCGCGCGATCGGGCCTTCGCCGACGGTCTTCACCTCGATCGCGGTCGGCTGGCCGGAGGCGTCGAGCGCGGCGCGAAAGCGGCTGAAGCTCAGCGGCCTGACCGCGTCGTTCAGGAATTCCTCCTCGCGCGACCACAGCACCTTGACCGGCTTGCCCGTCGCCCTGGCGAGCAGGATCGCCTGCGGGAACGGGTTCGAGGGCCCGTACATGAAGTGCCGGCCGAAGAAGCCGCCCAGCATCGGCGAGTGGATCGTCACCTGCGCAGGCTCGACCCCGGCCGTCTTGGCGGCGATCGCCTGGAACAGCTCCGGCATCTGGTTCGGGACCCAGAGGTCGAGCGTCCCGTCGGGGTTGAAGCGCGCGATGCTGGAGGGCGGCTCGAGCTGCGCGTGGGCGAGATAGGGCGCGTCGTACTCGGCCTCGATCACCTTGGCGGCCTTGGCGAAAGCGCCGTCGGCGTCGCCTTCCGTCTCGGACGGCAGGCCCTTGTCCGTCGCGCTCTTGAGGGCGGCGAGCATCGTCTCGGAGGAGAAGGCCGAGGAGATCGCCGTAATCCCGTCCTTCGGCGGCTCGGACCAGCGGACCTTCAGCGCCTCGACGGCCTTTCGCGCGCGCCACCAGCTGTTCGCGGCGACGGCGACGGCGCCCGGCAGCTTGTGCACCGAGTGCACGCCCGGCATCGCCTTGACCGCAGCCTCGTTGTCGAGCGCCTGCGGCTCGGCGCCGAACACAGGCGCATGCGTCACGGCGGCGTAGAGCATCCCATCGACCTTCTGGTCGATGGCGTAGACGGCGCGGCCGGTCGACTTGTCGCGGACGTCGAGCCGGGCGACGGGCTTCCTGATGTAGCGGAAACTCGCCGGGTCGCGGAGCGGGACTTCTTCCTTCGGCTGCAGCAGCAGCGCCTCGGCGGCGAGCTCGCCATAGCCGACGGAGCGCCCGGACGCGGCGTGGACGACCTTGCCGTCCTCGGTCGTCAGCTCGCCGTCCTGCGCCTTGAGGCGCCCGGCCGCGGCGCGGATCAGCATCTCGCGCGCGGTCGCGCCGAGGCGGCGCATGGCGGCGTAGCTCGAGCGCGTCGAGAAGCTGCCGCCGGTGAGGCGCAAGCCATTGACGAGCGCGTAGTCGGGTCCGGGCGGCGCGCATTCGACCTCGAAGCGCGCCGGATCGACGTCGAGTTCCTCGCCGACGATCTGCGCCATGGCCGTATTGATGCCCTGCCCGCCCTCGACGAAGGGGCTCAGCAGCTTGACCGTCCCGTCGGGACGGATCTCGAGAAAGGCGGGCACGCGCGTTCCGGGTTTCGGCGCGACGGCGCCGGCCCCCTCGGCCTGCGCTCGCGCGCGGCCTGCTGGAAGCGAAACGGCGAGCACCAGCGCGCCGGCTGCGCCGAGGAAGTTGCGGCGCGAGAGGTTGGCGACGCCCTCGGCCGGCACGAGCGGCGCGGCGGAGGCGAGATCGGTCGGGGTCAGCGCGTTCATGTCGGTCGCCTCCCGCTCAGGCCGCGGCGCGCCGCACGGCGCTCGCGATGTGATTGTAGGTGCCGCAGCGGCAGAGGTTGGTCATCGCGTCGGCGATGTCCTGGTCGGACGGCTTTGCCGTCTCCTTGAGGAGCGCGGTCGCGGCCATCACCTGGCCGGACTGGCAGTAGCCGCATTGCGGGACCTGCGAGGCGACCCAGGCCTCGACGACCTTGCGGCCGACCTCGTCCTGCTCGATCGCCTCGATGGTCGTCACCTTGGCGGCGCCGACCCGCTCGATCGGGAACTGGCAGGAACGCAGCGCCGTGCCGTCCACCATCACCGTGCAGGCGCCGCACTGGGCGATGCCGCAGCCATACTTTGTGCCGGTCATGCCGAGCGTGTCGCGCAGCACCCAGAGCAGCGGGGTGCCCGGCTCGACATCGGCCTTGCGTTTCTCGCCGTTGACGTCGATCTCGTACATGGCGCTCTCCGATCAGGCGGCCGCCGCGGGGGCGGCGAGATAGCGGGCCGCCGGCTCCCGGCGGGACAGGTTCGGGCCAAGCGCCTTGCGGGCGGCCTCTAGCGCCTCCCACTGGCCGGCGTCGGGCAGCGAGGGGATCGTGACGACCTCGCCGAGGTCGAGGCCAACGAGCGCCGCGTCGACCATCGCGCCGGCCGGCATGACGATCTCGGCCGGCAGCGCTTCGAGCGAATGGCCGGCGCGCTCCCAGATCTCGGTGGCCGTGGCCCCCGGCAGGACCGCCTGCACGCGTACGCCCTCGGGCGAAAGCTCGTGGTGCATCGACTGGGTCAGCGCCAGGACATAGGCCTTCGAGGCGCCGTAGACGCCGTTGAGCATCTCCGGGGCGAGCGCGACGACGGAGGCGATGTTGACGATCGCGCCCGCCTTGCGGGCGGCGAAGGCGGAAGCCGCGGCCGCCGCGAGCCTCGTCGCGGCGAGCACGTTGAGCCGGACCATCGCGTCGAGCTGCCCGACGTCGGACTGGATCAGCGGGGTCACCGCCGCGACGCCCGCATTGTTGACGAGCATCGTGATGGCGCCGTCGGACCTCAGCCGTGCCTCGACCTTGGCGAGGTCTCCCGCGTCGTTGAGATCGGCCTTCAGCGTCTCGACCGCGACGCCGCTCTCCGAGCCGATTTTCTCGGCCAGCGCCTTGAGCCGCGCCTCGTCGCGCGCGACCAGCAGCAGGTCGTGACCGCGCTTCGCCAGCCGGTCCGCATAGACCGCGCCGATACCCGAAGACGCGCCCGTGATCAGGGCCACGCCCTTGCCGCCGCCTGCCATCGCTTTCTCCTCGCCGCCGGATTGACGAAAGAAAGCTAGGCGCCTAGGTCAATGTCTCAAATGTCATTTTTCCGGCGTTTTGAGACATGACGAAGAAAATCGGTATCGCGATCTTCCCCGGCTTCCAGGCGCTGGATCTCGCGGTCGGCACCGTGTTCGAGCTCGCCAACCGCGACGTCGAAACGCCAGTCTACGAGATCGAGATCGTCTCGGAGTCGGGCGGGCTGATCAAGAGTTCGTTCGGGGCCGCCGTCGACAGCCTCCCCTTCGGCTCGGCGGAGTTCGACACGCTGTTCGTCTGCGGAACGAGCGGCGTGTTCGCAGCCGAGCCCGGGCTGGTCGAATTCGTGCGCCGCGCCAGCGTGAGCAGTCGACGGGTCGCCGCGATCTGCACCGGCGCGTTCATCGCGGCGGAGGCGGGCCTTCTCGACGGCCGCCGCGCGACCACGCACTGGGCGAAAGCCCGCGAACTGCAGCGACTGTTCCCGGCCGTGAAGGTCGAGGAGGACCGCATCTTCATCGAGGATCGCGGCGTCTGGACGTCCGCCGGCATGACCGCCTGCATCGATCTTGCGCTCGCGATCGTCGAAGCCGATCTCGGCGCGGCCGTCGCGCGCGACATCGCCAAGCGCCTCGTCGTCTATCATTTGAGGGCCGGCGGCCAGTCGCAGTACTCCGCCATGCTCGACATGCGGCCGTCCTCCGACCGCATCCAGCGGGCGCTGAGCTTCGCCCGCGAGAACCTGCGCCTCGATCTCTCCGTCGAACGCCTCGCCGACGCCGCGAGCCTCAGCCCCCGCCAGTTCAGCCGCGCGTTCCGGTCCGAGACGGGCCAGTCCCCCGCCCGGGCGGTCGAGGCGCTGCGGGTCGAGGCGGCGCGGCAGATGATCGAGGCCGGACGGATGGCGAATGACGAGATCGCCCGCGAGGTGGGGTTCGCCGACCCCGACCGCATGCGCCGCGCGTTCCTGCGCGCCTACGGCCACCCGCCCCAGACAGTGCGCCGCGCCGCAAGGGCCGCGGCGGCCTAGCCGCCGGATCGCTCAGAGGGCCCGGAAGATTTCACTGGCCCAGTCCAGAAAGACGCGGAGTCGGGGCGCCATCTGGCGAGACTGGGGGAACAGCGCTGACAGCGTGGTCGGCGACGGCGGGAAGTCCGGCAGCACCTCGACCAGCGTCCCGTCACGAAGCTCATGCTCGAACCGGTAGCGCGGGGCCTGCACGAGGCCGAAGCCGAGCCGCGCGAGGTCGGCGTTCGTGTCTGAATTGTTGGACTTCGCCCGGCTCGCAAGGACGACGCTTCGGGTCGATCCCTCGACGACGAACTCGAGCGGCAGGACTTCTCCCGTCCGCGACGAGATGAACCCGACCATCAGATGGCCCTCCAGATCCTCGACGGTCCGCGGCGTCCCGTGGCGAGCGAGATAGTGCGGGCTCGCGACCGTGACCTCGGCGAGCGCGCCCAGCTTGCGCATCGTCAGGCCGCTGTCGGCCGGTTCTCCAACCCGGATGGCGCAGTCGACGCCTTCCCGCACGAGGTCGACCAGCCTGTCGCTCTGGCCGAACTGGACGTCGATCTTCGGATGCCGCTCGAGGAAAGCGGGCAATTCCGGAAGCAGGAAGGTGCGCGTCAGAAGGCCCGGCGCGTCGACGCGCAGCAATCCATGAGGCTCGCCCGCGCGCAGCGTCGCCTCCGCGTCCTCGACATCGGCCAGGATCGAAACGCAGCGCTCGTAGAACTGCCTCCCGTCCAGCGTCGGCGCGACGTGGCGCGTCGTCCGCTCGAGCAGGCGCGCGCCGAGGCGAGCCTCTAAGCGCCGGATCGCCTCCGTCGCGGTCGACCGCGAAAGGCCAAGGTCCGCCGCCGCCTCGGTGAAGCTGCTGCGTTCCACCACGCGGGCGAACAGGCGAAGGCTGTCGAGATGGTCCATGGCCATTGCTCGACATAGCCGAACAGTGTTGGCAAGCGCAGGCCGATTATTCCACGCGTCCGATCGTCCACGTTTCGCTCCGAGAGGAGCCGAACCATGGCTGATACGACCAATCTCACTGCGATCGTCACCGGCGGATCGCGCGGCATCGGCGCCGCCATCGCGCGCCGCCTCGCCGCCGACGGGTTCTCGGTGATCGTCAACTACGCCCGCGGCCGGGAGGCGGCCGAGGCTGTCGTCGCCGAGATCACCGCGGAAGGGGGCCACGCGGCCGCCGTGCAGGCCGATCTTTCGCAGCACGAGGCGGCCGCGAGACTGTTCGACGCCGCGGAGACGGAGTTCGGCGGCATCGACGTCCTCGTCAACAACGCCGGCGTCATGACGCTCGCCCCGATCGGCAAGGCCGACGATGCGTTGTTCGACGCCCATGTCGCGATCAATCTCGGCGGCGTGTTCCGCGGCATGCGCGAGGCCGCGAACCGGCTGCGCGACGGCGGACGGATCGTCAACTTCTCGTCCAGCGTCGTCGGGCTCTACCAGCCGGGCTACGGCGTCTACGCGGCCACGAAGGCGGCGGTCGAGGCGATGACGCATGTGCTCGCCAAGGAGCTTGGGCCGCGCGGAGTCACCGTCAACGCGGTCGCGCCCGGCCCGGTCGCGACCGACCTTTTCCTCTCCGACAAGTCGGACGAGCAGGTCGCCGCCATCACCCGGATGATTCCGGCCGGCCGCCTCGGCGAGCCGGACGACATCGCCCGCGTGGTCTCGTTCCTGGCGGGTCCTGACGGCGGCTGGGTCAGCGGCCAGGTGATCCGCGTCAATGGCGGCGTGATCTGACGAGCTCCGCCGTGATCGTCGACATCCACATGGAAGGAGAAGACCCGTGCCGTTCGTGAACCTGAAGATCCCGGAAGCGGCTTTGTCCCGCACGCAGAAGGAGGAGATCGTCCACCGCGTGACCGACATGGTGGTCGAGTATTTCTCCGAGGCCGCTCGGCCGCACACCATGGTGCTGATCGAGGAGGTCCGCGACGGCGGCTACGCCCGCGCCGACGAGGTGTTCGTCATCCCCGAGGCCTACCGGGCGACGGGAGGCTGAGGCGGCCATGCCGACGCTCTTCGCCCCCGAGCCGCCGAACCGCCCCGCGGACGCCCGGCTTGTCCTTCCCGGCTTCGCGCGCTTCTACGCCCTCGCCCATCCGCTCAGCTACGCCCTGCTGCGTATCGGCGCGGGGCTGACGCTCGTGACCCACGGTCTGCCGAAGATCCTCGGTCGGGCGCATGGCTCGATGGCCGACCCGATGGCTGGCTCGACCCGGCTGATCGACGTTGTCCTCGGGCTCCCCTTCGCCCAGGTCCTTGCAGTTTTGGTCGCCGGGCTGGAGGTGTTCGGCGGCCTGATGCTCGCCGCGGGACTGCTCACCCGCATCGTCGCGCCGATGTTCGCGGTGCAGATGGCGGTCATCTGCTATGCGCTGGGCCCGACCTACCCCTGGATCGACCGCGGGTTCGAATACCCGCTGATCCTCGGACTTCTGGCGCTTTTCATCGCGTTCCGAGGCGGCGGGCCGCTCTCGCTGGACCGCGCGGCTGGCCGCGAGATCTGACCGGCGCGCAGGCCTTTCCGATTGACGCCCGGCGCCCGAAGCTGAATGACTTCGCGCCGTCGCAAAGGCTTGAGGGTTGAGTTCGCGCATGGCGCCGGATCCGAAGACGGTGGCGATCCCGCTGATCACCACGGGCAGGATCGACGAAGACATGATCCGCGCCGTGGTCGACCGCTTCTACGCGGCCGCGCGCGAGGACGAGGTCATCGGCCCGGTCTTCAGGACCGCGGTGCCTGACGAGAAGTGGCAGGCGCATCTCGACACGATCGTCGACTTCTGGAGCTCGATGCTGCTCGGAACCCGCCGCTACGACGGTCGCCCGCTGCGCAAGCATCTGATGCTGCCCGAGCTTGGCGACCGGCACTTCCGGCGCTGGCTGGCGCTGTTCCGGCGGACCCTCGAAGAGATCTGCCCGCCGGATGTCGCGGCTTTCTGGGCCGACCGCTCGGAGCGGATCGGCAACTCCTTCCGCATCAATGTCAGGATGCATCACGGAGACGACGTCATGCATCTGCGGCCGCTCGAACGCGAGCCGCTGCCGTAGCGCCGCCCGCTAGAACAGCAACGATTTCGAGATCGACGCGCCGAGCGTGTATTTCGGGTCGACCATATTGCCGACGCGGAGTTTTCCGGCCTGCGTCAGCAGCATGTAGGCCTCAAGCTCGTCATAGCCGTAGTCGGCCGCCATCCAGCGCACGAGTTCGCGATAGGCGATGCGGGCGGCGTCCTCCATCGGGCGGCCCGAGCCGATCGTCATGATCGCGCCCTCGGTTTCCAGCCGCGGCCAGCGGAACGTCCAGCTCTTGATCAGGTCGATCTGCACGGTGGTGACCGTCGGGTGCTCGATCGCGAAGCCGCAGAGCTCGCCGTCGCCCTGCGTCGCGTGGCAGTCGCCGAGATAGAGCAGCCCACCGGGCGCATGCACCGGAAGGTAGATCACCGCGCCGGGCCCGACGTCCGGCAGGTCCATGTTGCCGCCGTAGTAGTCCGGGACGAGCGAGGAGATCGCCTCGATCTCGGGCGAGGTCCCGATGGTCCCGATGAAGGGCTGGTAGGGCAGCGAGATCCGGTCGTTCCAGACCACGCCCTTCTCGGGCGTCACCTCGAGCTTCTTGACGATCTCGGGCAGCGGCGGGTTGAGCAGCGCTGTGTCGCCGGTGCCGACCAGGCCGCCGAACTCCGGCATGATGCAGGTGGTGCCGACCGGCTGCGGTCCGCGCGGCACGATATTCTGGATGTAGACGGCGAGGCAGTCGCCCTTCTTGGCGCCGTTGACGAAGATTGGGCCGTTCTGCGGGTTAAGGAACGGGAAGTTCAGGATCGCGCTCGGGCTGTCGGTTTCGTGTCTGATCTGGCCTTCCATCGCGTCGTGCGTCTCGGCCGAGACCACCGCGCCGGGATCGACCCGCAGGATCGGTTCGGCGTAGGGGCCGTACACGTAGTGGTACTTGCCTTGGCTTTCCTCGGTGATCGCGAAGGACTTCCCCGGCCGCCCCTTCGCTTCGCCGCGCTTGGCCATGATCGAGTTTTCGAGCCAACTCATGATTGCCGTTCTCCTGAGGAGGGCGGGCTGGCGTCGCTGGCAGCCGTCGTCCTGGATGCGCGAGGGCGCGCGCCGCCGGCCTGGCGAGCGTCTGTCGACGCCCTCGTCGGGATCTCAAAGGATCAGCGTCGGGCGAGCGTGAGCTCGACGGGCGCGTCCTGGGAAGCTCCGGTCGGCTCTGACCGGCAGGCGAGTTGCTGTTCGCAATAGTCCTCGAGGCTGAGGCGGCTGCGCATGCTGTCGCGGCGCAGGATCGCGTAGGCCTCGTCGTCGTCGACGGAATGCTGCTCCATGATCCGCACGATGGTCTTGATCACCAGCCTGCGCCTGCGCCGCCGGTCCTGATGCTCGCTGAGCTGATCGGCGAGCGACTTGCGCTGCAGGTACTGGTTCACGCCGAGGAACAGCGTGGTGTAGACGGCGCCCGCATAGACGGGCTTGCGCAGGAAGGCGGTCGCGCCCTGCGCCATCAGCCCCTTCAGGCGGCTCGGCGCCTCGACGCCGACGAGGCCGATGACGGGCGCGGGCGGCAGGCCGTTGACGATCGCCCCGCCGCCGAGGACGCCCTCGAGGTCGCCGTCGACGAATAGCACGTCGCGCTCAAAGCTGAATGCACAGGCGTCGACCACGGCGGGCGCGGAGACGCCCGCGCGCTCGACGGCGAGGCCGAGCTTGACGAGCACCGAGGCCAGCGTGTCCACGCCGCCGTCCCCGGAGGCGAAGATCACCGCCCGCATGCCTCGGAAGTTCTGGATGGGCGCCTGGGACATCAGCTCACCACCCGAAGCCGCGACGCCGGAGACCCCCAGGAGTCCGTCGCGGAGAAACGGACGAGGTACGGATCGGGACGGATCGCGGAAGGCTCCTGGCGGATCACCTCGAAGGTGGCGTCGTCGCGGGAACGTCCGATCCGTGGCGTGAGGTAGAGGTGCATGGTCTCGGCGTCGACGAGAACCTCGCCCTGCGGCGCGGCGAGGCGCTGGTTCGCGAGCGCCGACCGCACCGCGCCGATCTCGTCGCTGCGCGCCTCCGCCATGGCCGCCGCGAGAAGCTTGACCGCGACATAGGAGGCCTCGGCGTCCGCGGAGGCCCAGGGCTTGTCGGGATAGGCCGCCGCGTAGGCCGACACGAAGGCGCGGCTTTCGTCTGTCTGCAGCGACGAGAAATAGACGCTGGAGCTGATGTGCCCGTCCATCGCGCCATCCCCGATGTCGACGAGGTCGGGCTCGTTGAGGTTGCAGCTCGCGATCGGCATGACGGCCGGCTGGTCGATGCCGCGGGCGACGCAGGCCTCGCGCAGCCGCCGGATGAACGAATACCCGCTGACGCCGATCAGCGAGGAGAACACGAAGTTCGGCTGCGCCGCGAGGATCGCGTCGATCGTCCTGCCGAAATCCGTCTCGCCGACGGGCAGGTACCGCTCGGCGAGCACCGATCCGCCCCGTGCGACGACGACCTCCCGCAGGATCCGGTTGTTCTCCCAGGCCCAGATGTAGTTTGAGCCCACGCAGAACGCGCGGTCGCCATAGGACGACATCAGGAAGTCGATCAGCGGCAGGATGTGCTGGTTTGGCGCGGCGCCGGTGTAGACGACGTTGTCGGAGCTCTCGAAACCTTCGTAATGCGAGGGGTACCACAGCATACCGTCATGCTTCTCGAAGGCCGGGATCACCTCCTTGCGGCTCGAGGAGGTGTAGCAGCCGACGACCTGACGGATGCCGGACGACAGCAGCTGGGAACTCAGCGCCGAGTAGCGCGACAGGTCGCCCCCGGGGTTCACGACCTCGGGGTCGAGCGTGACCTGGCCGGCCGCGTTGATCTCGGAGATCGCAAGCAACGCGCCGTTGAGCATGGGCCCGGCGACCGAGCTGTACGGCCCGGTCGACGAGAACATCAGTCCGATGCGGAAGCCATCTGTCGTCATCGGGTCGCCGAACGAAAAAAGCCCTCGAGCCGTGAGGCTTGAGGGCGTCGCTGCCGGGCGCGTCCAATGTCCGCGCCATGATATGCATCGAAATTCTGACGCTCGATTGGGCATCTTTGCCCCGCGCCTATGTCTTAGGCTCCATCCCCGCGCACCGCTTGTCAAGCGAAGATCGGCGATCTTCGAGCTATGGCGCGAGTAAAAATCGCGCTTCAGTCGGTCAAAAATTGTGCTTGACTGTCAATTGTGCTGGCTTCACTCTCTCGCCAAGCGTCGGGCGAAGCTGCCCATGTAGACGCAAGTCACTCAGATCACAGGAATTCGGCACAGTCGCCCGCAGCAAGTTGCTGACGGGCTTTTTTGCGTTTGGCCGCCGTGTGCTGCTTCGCGAGGGAGCCCTGCATCTTCGTGTTTACTCGCCTGGACGTATCGCCCGTGCGCGTCGTCGAGGCCCGGCTCAATCGAGGCGGCGGCTCCCGGGCCGCGCCCATCGCCCGCGGAGGCTCCAGCGTGAAGGTCCAACATTATCTCGGAGGCATCGAGAACCTCGGTCCCGTCGACGTCGAGAAGCGCGTGTTCGTCGAGCCGTGGGAGGCGCAGCTCTTCGCCGTCCACACGACGATGATGGGCACCGGCATCTGGGCGTGGCCGGACCTACGCGTCCTCGCCGAGTCCATGAACCCGCTCGATTACTTCAAGTACCGCTATTACATCAAATGGCTCGGCGGCATGTGCAAGTTCCTGATCTCCAGGAACTACATCTCCGAGAAGGAGCTCGAGGCCAAGACCAGGTATTACCTCGAGAACCCGGACGCCGCCCAGCCCAACGCCGGGAACAACGACGTCACCGAGCGGGTCATCGAGTATTTCTACACCGGCGCGAACCCCTATCGCGACGTTGCGGTGAACCCGATCTTCAAGGTCGGCGACACGGTTCGCGTGAAGGACATGCCGCCCGTGGTCCACACACGCCTCCCCGGCTACCTGCGCAACCGCATCGGCGTCGTCGAGACCGTCTACAAGGGCGCCTATCTCTACGCCGACAACGTGCCGACCGACGGCATCTGCACCGCGCAGCCCGTCTATCTCGTGAAGTTCAAGACGCGCGACCTCTGGGACGACATCCCGGACAAGGGCGACGTTCTCTACAACGACTGCTTCGAGGTCTACCTCGAGGCGGCGTGACCCCTCCCCTCCTCCTCTTCACGAGACTTAAGCGGCGGCGCGCCGCCAGGAAAAGGCGAGTTCAATGAGCGACGATCACGACCACGACCACCATCACCACCTGCGCGAGAGCGAGACCTATTACGCCGCGCGCACCAAGGCGCTGGAGTCCCTGTTCCGCGAGAAGGGCCTCATCGGCACCGACACGGTCGACCGCGTCATCAACTTCTTCGAGCACGAGATGGGGCCGTTCAACGGCGCCAAGGTGGTGGCCAAGGCCTGGACCGACCCGGCCTTCAAGGGGCGGCTGCTCGCCGACGCCAACAAGGCGATCGCGGAGCTCGGCATGCGCGACGGCATCGAGGGCGAGAACCTCAAGGTCGTCGAGAACGTCCCCGGCACCCACAACGTCGTCTGCTGCACGCTGTGCTCGTGCTGGCCGTGGCCGCTGCTCGGCCTGCCGCCCTACTGGTTCAAGGATCCGGTGTTCCGCGCCCGCGTGGTGCGCGAGCCGCGCGGTGTGCTGTCGGACTTCGGCGTGACGCTGCCGGAGGAGTCCAAGATCGAGATCTGGGATTCGAGCGCGCAGGTCCGCTACTTCGTGATCCCCGAACGTCCCGCCGGCACCGACGGCTGGACCGAGGAGAAGCTCGCCGCGCTCGTCTCCACCGAGGCCATGCAGGGCCTCGGCCTGGCGACGGCCTGACGGAGGGAGAGGCGATGGACGCCTATGTCGACGACCTCACCGGCCGCGAGGCCATCCCGCGGAACTGCGAGAGCC
Source organism: uncultured Methylopila sp. (assembly GCA_902168115.1). Lineage (GTDB taxonomy): Bacteria > Pseudomonadota > Alphaproteobacteria > Rhizobiales > Methylopilaceae > Methylopila. Next base: position 12,212 of record CABHPB010000042.1, read on the forward strand.
TGAAGTTCGACGAGCCCTGGCAGGGCCGCGCCTTCGGCATGGTGCTCGCCCTCGCGGAGGCGAAGTCCTACCCCTACGAGGACTTCCGCAAGAGCCTGATCAGCACCATCGGCGAGTGGGACAAGACCCACGAGCCGGGCGACGAGACCTGGAGCTACTACGAACAGTGGCTCGCGGCCTTCGAGAAGCTCGCGCTGGCGAAGGGACTGGTCACTCCCGAGGAGCTTGACCAGCGCACGGAAGAGTTCCTGCACCGCACCCGCGACGAGGTCATCTGACCGTCTAGCGTCATCCGAACCGACGCTTCGCCGACCGGCGCGAGACCCCCTCGCGCCGGAACGGGGGAGCTGTGTCCTCACGCGTCTCGAAAGGGCGCAACCATGATCATCCCTCTCGCAATCAGCGTGGGCCTGCTCGGGGGCGTGTGCACCTGGCTGTTCCTCGCGACCAACGCCTTCCTGATCTGGGCGGCGTTCGTCGCCTGGGCCTGCTTCTACCACTCGGGCGGAGAAGCTGCGGCGTTCCGGACGACCATCGTGTCGAACCTGTTCGGCGTCGCGGTCGCCTGGGCCGCGGGGCTGGCGCTCGCAACGATCGCTCCGGGCCCCGTGCTCGGCGCGACGATCGTCGCGGCGTCGATCGCGATCTACATCCTGGCGGCCTACATCCCCGCCTTCTCGTCGATCCCGGCCGTCACCTACGGCTACGCCTGCACCTTCGCGTTCCTGACGCAGAACGCGGACGCCTTCACGCCCGCCGTCATGCTGTCGGCCTCCGGCCGCAACGCGCTGCTGCTCGTCCCGCTCTCGATGATCATCGGCGCCTGCTTCGCCTTCGCCTCGGCGAAGTTCGCGGCCTGGATCCATGGGCTCTCGCCGAAGCAGTCCGTCAGCGCCTCCTGAGCCGCGCCTTCCGCCGCGCGGCCTCCGCGCGGCGTCTCCTCAACCGGTCGAACTGGGAGTTCCCGATGACCAACGCCGCATACGTCACCACCGCGCCGACCACGGCGCGCGCCGAGCCGATCCCGGTCTCGGCGATCCTGCCCTGGGCCGCCTTCGGCGGCCTGATGCTCCTCCTCACCGTCTATTTCGTCGGGGCTGAGGAAGGCGCGACCTCGCTGATCGGAGGCTCCTTCGTGCACGAATTCGTGCATGACGGCCGCCACCTGCTCGGCTTCCCCTGCCACTGACGGAGAGCGAGATGGTCGGCAACCTGCTGTTGAGGGGCATGATGGTCGGCGTGCTCGCCGGCCTTCTCGCCTTCTGCTTCGCCAAGGTCTTCGGCGAGCCTTACGTCGACTACGCGATCGCCTTCGAGGAGCACGCCAGCCACGCCGCGGGCGCGGCCGGCGCTCCGGAAAAGCCCGAGATCGTCAGCCGCGCCACGCAGGCCGGCGTCGGCCTGTTCGCCGGGCTCGCGATCTACGGCGCGGCGGTCGGCGGCCTGTTCGCGCTCGCATTCGCCTTCGCGAACGGCCGGCTCGGCCGCATGGGACCGCGCTCGGTCGCGGCGCTGATCGCGACGCTCGGCTTCGTCGCGGTCGTCCTGGTCCCGCAGCTCAAATACCCGGCCAATCCGCCGGCCGTCGGCAGCGCCGACACGATCATGGCGCGGACCGAGCTATTCTTCGCCATGCTGACCTTCTCGGTCGTGCTGATGATCGCGGCCGTGATGCTCGCGCGCCGCTTCGCGGGACGGCTCGGCGACTGGAACGCCGCCACGGCCGCGGGCCTCGTCTATCTCGGCGTCGTCGCGGTAATGTTCGCGGCCCTGCCCGACATCGAGGAGATCCCGGCCTCGTTCTCGCCGGTGGCGCTCTGGAACTTCAGGATCGCCTCGATCGGCGTGCAGGCCGTGCTCTGGTCGTCGGTGGGCCTCCTGTTCGGCGCCGTCGCCGAATACGCGGCCCGGACCAGCGACGCGTCGCGTCATCCGTCCGGCGCGGCGGCGTTCCGGTGACGACGATCGAACGCCGTCGGCCGGAACCGTCGAGGCTCGGGCGTCTCGCCCGGGCCTCGGCCCTCGTCGCGCTGACGGCGATCCCCGGCGCGGCCCTCGCCCATTCGGGCGGCGCGGGCGACGGGCCGGCGACCGGACTGCCGATCCCTCCGATCCCGCACGGAGAAATGGCGCTGGTCGACGAGCGGCTCGACGAGATCGTCGCGCTCGCCAGACGCCAGGCCGCGACCGACGGGCAGATGCGGCGGCTCTACAATCACTACGGCGTCCAGTTCGCCTACTGCCTCTGGGGCCTCGCGCCCGGCGGGGTGACGCGGGAGGACAGTCCCTTCAACCCCTGCGCCCACGCCTATCTGGCCGCCGCCAAGCAGTTGCTCGTGGTCATGAGCCGCGAGCCCGCCAGCGCAAGGCCGGCGCGCGCGATCCTCGGCCGGCTGGAGGCGCGCCGGCGCGAAACGCCCGCGGCAAGCGAACTCTGCTCGTCGAGCGGGGAGAGCTTCAACACCGCTTCCCTCGTCAGGCCGAGCCTGTCGGACGTCGTCCGCGACCCCGCCGTCGCCGTCATCGGCCTCGGGGCGATGCTGGTGCTGGCCGGCGGCGCGGCGGCGGCCCGCTCGCTCGGTCCGGTTTCCCACAGGGCCGATCCTCGTCCAGACTGACGGGCCGTCGCCGGACCCTCGCTTCATGACGCACCGCCTGCTGATGATCTGCGCGCTGCGTCCGAAACGCCCCCTCTTTCCGGCGCGAGACGATAAGGACGCGATCGACGACGTCGCGCCCCTCCTGCCGCCGGCGCCGAGGGCCGACCGGGCGTGGCGCGGGCCCGACGCGCTCGCGCGCAAAACCGCCGCCGCGCTCGGCCTCGACGCGACGATCACACCGGAACTCGCCGAGATCGATTTCGGGTCGTGGCGCGGACGCACGCTCGAGGATGTCGCCGGATCCGATCCGGACGGCTTCCGATCGTGGATCGCCGATCCGTCGACGGCGCCGCATGGCGGGGAATCGATCGAGGCGCTGCTCCGGCGCGTCGGCGGCTGGCTCGCCGACTGCGGGGGCTCGTCGGGGCGCTCGATCGCGGTCGCGCCTGCATCCGTCGTGAAGGCCTGCCTGCTCGACGTGCTGGCGGCGCCCGCGACCTCGTTCGCGCGCATCGATCTGGAGCCGCTGAGCCGGACCGCCTTCGTGCACGACGGCCGCCGCTGGGCGCTCCGCCTCCCCGGCCCCTCGAAGGCGCCCGTTTCGGACGACGGCTTATAGCCGACCGGGAGCTGATCAGGATGCCCGGGGGAACCGGAAGCGCGCTACAGCCGATCCCCCGCTGATTCCGGCCGGCGTTTCCGGCGGCGGACAGCGTGATTCCTTCGCCTGTCCACAGTTGAGAACTGTCTAGTCCGCCGAGCGATCGAACGTGCTGACTTCGACCGCGATCTCGGAAATCGCAGACTGCAGCGCGGTCAGCTTTCGCGACTTGTAGACGACCGAGAACGGAATCCGCGGCGGTTCGGGCTGGGACGCCAGGATCTTGAGCTTGCCCGACGCAAGCTCGCTTTCGTAGCACATCGGCGGCAGCAGGCTGACGCCGACGCCGGCGGCGGTCAGCATGGCGAGCACCGTCATGGAGTTGCAAAGATCCGGCCGCTGGGTCGAGCCGCTTTCGGCGAGCCAGGAGGACACGGTCTCGAAATGAACCGAGTTCTCGCCGAGCGACAGAATGCGCAGGTCCGAGAAGTCGGCCGCGACCAGGGGCCTCTCCCGGGCTGGAAACTCCTTGCCCGCCATCCAGGTGAACGGGACCGAGCCGAGCGAACAGGCGCTCAGCCCCACGTCGAAGGCGGGGCCGGGGATGAGCGCGACGTCGAGATCGCCGGCGATCAGGCGGGTCCGCAACGGGCTCGTCAGCGAAATGTCGAGTTCGAGCGTGATCTGCGGATAGCGCTCACGCAAGGTTGCGGCGAACTGCGGCAGCCACGTCATGGCGACCAGTTCGGCGACGCCGACCCGCACCAGCCCCGACAGGCCCTCGCTCGGTCCGATCTGACGACGGATGTCGTCCTGCAGCGCCAGCGCGCGCTCCGCATAGCCGATGAGTTCACGACCTTTGGCTGTGACGGCGGCCTTCCGCTGGCTGCGGTCGAACAGCGCGACGCCAAGGTCCTGTTCCAGTTCCTGGATGCGCGCGGAAATTGTCGATTGCGTTGCGTTGAGTTTCTTCGCAGCTGCAGCAAAGCTGCCGAGGTTCACGATCTCGATGAAAGTCTGAAGCTGTCGGAAATTCATAGTTAGACTGCGCCTTAAGATCGATCTTTCCGAAGCATACGGATCGAAATTAATCGTTTTCAATCGAAATTTTTGGACCATACGCTTTCGTCAGATCAGGCGATGCAAAGACCTGATCATAAGAGACGCACGCCCGTTCTTTCCGTCGAACAGCCGGAAGCTGAGCCGTCGCGCTGTGCGCGACGGACCGAACTTCTGCGCCTTCGCGGACGCCGGAACCCGTCGAGAGACTGATCACGGCGCCCTGAGGAATGCGGCGGCCCTGGGTGAGGATACGGTCCCTGCGGGGACGTCAGGAGGACACTATGGCAGCCCAAGCAGCCGCCGTGGCGGAAGGCGACACCGATCGCCACGCCAAAAGGGCCGTGATCGCCTCGACGATCGGCACCATGATCGAATGGTACGACTTCTATCTCTACGGCCTCGCGGCCGCACTGGTCTTCGGCAAACTCTACTTCCCGGCCAACGACCCCTATTCGGCGACGCTGCTGTCGTTCTCGACCATGTTCGTCGGCTTCGTGGCGCGCCCGCTTGGCGCGCTGCTGTTCGGCCACTGGGGCGACCGCATCGGCCGCAAGACGACGCTCGTCGTCACGCTGCTGCTCATGGGCGTCAGCACCGTCGCGATCGGCCTGCTGCCGACCTATGAGACCATCGGCATCTGGGGCGCGGTCGGCCTTGTGGTACTGCGCGTGTTGCAGGGCATCGGCGTCGGCGGCGAGTGGGGCGGCGCGGTCGCGGTCGCGACCGAGTGGTCCAAGTTCAACAAAAGCCGCGGCCTCGCCGCCAGCTGGCCGCAGTTCGGCTCGCCGCTCGGCATGCTGATGGCGGTCGGCGCGCTGACCCTGACGGCCAAGTTCGGCGACGCCGCCTGGTTCGAGAGCTTCGGCTGGCGCATCCCGTTCCTCATCAGCGCCGTGCTGATCGCGGTCGGCCTCTACATCCGGCTCGGCGTTCTCGAGACGCCGGTGTTCCAGAAGATGCAGAAGGAGAACAAGCTCGCCCAGGCGCCCGTGATGGACGCGGTGCGCGGGTACTGGAGGCAGATCCTCCTCACCTGCCTGATCCGCACCGGCCAGCAGGCGCCCTTCGTGATCTTCACGACGTTCCTTCTGTCATACGGCACCAAGCAGCTCGGCTTCGACCGGCAGTTCCTGTTCAACTGCGTGCTCGTCGCCTGCGTGGTCTCGCTGTTCGCCAATCCGTTCTTCGGCTGGGCGTCGGACAAGATCGGCCGCAAGCGGATGTATGTGATCGGCGCCGCCACGATGCTCGCCTTCGCGTTCCCCTACTTCTGGATGCTCGACAGCAAGATCCCGGCGCTGGTGGTCTTCGCGATCGTGATCTCGATCCCGATCCACGACATGCAGTGGGCCCCGCTCGCGGCGTTCACCACGGAGAGCTTCCCGCCGAACGTGCGCTATTCGGGCTCGTCGATCGGCTACCACCTCGCCTCGCTGACCTCGGGCGGGCCGGCGCCGCTGATCTGCGCCTACCTGCTGCACACCTACGGCACATCTTCGGCGCTCAGCATCTACATCGCGGTGATCGCGGCCATCAGCCTCGTATCGGCGATGATGCTGAAGGATCGCTCAAAAACCGACTACGCGACCAACGAAGGCTGGGATCGAGCGGACGACTCGGCGTCCGTGACCGCTCCCACCGTCTCGGCAGCAGTGCGTCCCGGCACGGCGGTCTGAGAGGTCGCGTCAGGTTGACGGTCGGCGGCCCCCTCGCCGACCGTCAACGCCCTGGCCCCGCATCGATTTTCTCGAATAGAGCCGATCGAAAACTCTCGTTTTCAATCGAAAAATCCGACGCTTAGGCTGTTCGCACGCCTTGGCCGACCGGAAAGCGCTGCAGCTTTCGAGCGCGCGCATGGAGGACAGCATGACCAACACACTCTCGCCGCTCGAGGCGGCCCTGCAGCAGCCGATGATGCTGGGCCTGTTCCTGCCGATCCAGCAGGGCGCCTGGAGCCCCTCGCTCGCCCCGCGCTCGACCGACTGGACCTTCGAATACAACGCCAGGTGCACCGTCATGGCCGAGAGGCTCGGCTTTGACCTGGTGTTCGGCCTCGCCCAGTGGATGGGCAAGGGCGGCTACGGCGGCGAGATGAGGTTCCGCGAGAACGCCACCGACCCGCTGCTCGTGACCGCGGGCCTCGCGGCCATCACCAAGCGCATCCTGCTCGTCTCCACGGTGCACATCCTGTACGGCTGGCACCCGCTCCACCTCGCCAAGTTCGGCGCCACCATCTCGGAGATGAGCGGCGGCCGCTGGGGCCTCAACATGGTCACCGGCTACAAGAAGAGCGAGTTCGAGATGTTCGGCCTCGAGCAGATCGAGCACGATCATCGCTACGTCATGGCGGACGAGTTCGTGACTATGATGAAGCGGCTCTGGTCGGAGGACGAGAACCTTACGCATCACGGCCAGTTCTACAAGATGAACGACGCCTTCATCGCCCCGAAGCCCGCGGGCGGGAAGTGCATCCTGGTCAACGCATCGTCCTCGGGCGCAGGTCTCGCCTACGCGGTCAAGCATTCGGATTTGATCTTCGTGACGAGCCCCGCCGGCGCCAATCTCGACAGGGCCTGCGAGGCGCTGCCCGCCCACACGGCCAAGATCAAGACGGCCGCCAGTGAGATGGGTCGGAACGTCAGGATCCTGCTCAACCCGCACGTCATCTGCCGGGAGACCGAAGAAGAGGCCTGGGCGCAGTATCATTCGATCCTGAAGAACGCCGACCCGGTCGCGGCCCAGAACTTCTACCAGACCTTCACGGGCGGCGATCAGGCTTCCTGGCGCGGGGCCACTAAGGACGACTGGACGGTGGGCGGCAACGTCCACATCGTCGGCACGCCCGAGCAGGTGGTCGAGGGCTTCAGGCGGCTGCAGGCCGCCGGCATCGATGGCGTCCAGGTCAACTTCTACGACTTCATCCCCGACCTGACCTTCTTCGGCGAGCGCGTGCTGCCGCTGATGCGCGAGGCGGGACTCCGGCTCGACACGCCGATGGCGGCCGCGGCCTGACCGTCATGGACGCGCAGGTTTCCGCCGGGGCGCGCGCTCCGGCGGCGGAAGAAGCGGCGATCGACGCGTCGGAGTTTCGCAGCTTCGCCGGCCATTTCGCCACCGGCGTGGCGGTCGTGACCGCCAGGGGCGCGGCCGGCGATCTCTCGGGCGTCACCATCAACGCCGTGACGTCGCTGTCGCTCGATCCGCCGCTTTATCTCGTCTGCCTCGACAACAGCTCCAACACGCTCGGCCTGTTGCGCGAGACCCGGGCCTTCGCGCTGCATTTCCTAGCCAGGGACCAGGCCGCGATTTCGCGCCTGTTCGCGTCCAAGCGGCCGGACAAGTTCTCCGGGATCATTTACGCGATCGGCGAGACCGGAAGCCCGATCATCGATGGCGTGCTCGCCGCGGCCGAGTGCGTCGTGACTGAGCTCACCGCCATGGGCGACCACACGATCGTCATCGGCGAGGTCCGCTCGACCCGCGTCAACGGCGGCGAACCGCTGCTGTATCACCGCGGCGCCTATGCGGTCCTCGACAGCGCTCCGGATTGACCGCGACGACATCGAGTTTGTCGAACAAAAACGATCGAAAACTCTCGTTTTCAATCGAAATCATCGTCGAATAACGTTTCTACGAACCGAGATCGAGCCTCAACAAATCGATCCGCAAGAGCGCCCAGCTCCATGGGCGCATCGTCTAGGAGGAGCTCTCGCATGTCCGCCTCGGCCATCACGTCGACCGATCTTCGAAGCTTCGCGGGGCAATTCGCGACCGGCGTCGCCGTCGTGACGACGCGGAGCGCGGAGGGCGAGCTCGCCGGCGTGACGATCAATGCGGTGACGTCGCTCTCGCTGACGCCGCCGCTGTTCCTGATCTGCCTCGACCACAAGTCGAACACGCTCGGCGCGTTGCTCTCGAGCGGCAAGTTCGCGATCCATTTCCTCGCCAAGGGACAGACCGGCGTCTCCAAGATCTTCGCCTCGAAGAGCGCGGACAAGTTCGCCGAGGTCGACCATTCGGCGGGCGAGAACGGCAGCCCGATCATCTCCGGCGTGCTGGCCGCGGCCGAGTGCAGCCTCGCCGAGATGTGCCCGGGCGGCGACCACACGATCATCATCGGTCAGGTCGAGAAGGTGCACATCCACGGCGGCGAGCCGCTGCTGTATCATCGCGGAGCCTATGCGGCGCTCGACGAGAGGGTCGCGGCGTGAGCGCGGCGCCGGCGCTCCCCAAGCCTCTCGAAGGGCTGCGGGTCCTCGAATTCGCGCAGATCGCGGCCGGTCCGTTCACCGGCATGCTGCTCGCCGACCTCGGGGCCGACGTGGTCAAGATCGAGCGTCCGGACGGCGGCGACGGCATGCGCGGCTGGCCGCCCCTGCACCAGGGCGACGGCGGCGCCGACGACGTCTTCTCCGGCAACTTCACATCGCTCAACCGCAACAAGCGGTCCGTCGCGCTCGACATCAAGGACAAGGACGATCTCGCCAAGCTCTATGCGCTGGTCGAGAACGCCGACGTGTTCATCGAGAATTTCCGGCCGGGCGCGCTGAAGCGCGCAGGCCTCGGCTACGACCAGCTCAAGGCCCGCAACCCGCGCCTCGTCTACTGCTCGATCACCGGCTACGGCCAGACCGGCCCCTATGCGCTGAAGGGCGCCTTTGACGTCACCGCGCAGGCGATGAGCGGCCTGATGAGCGTGACCGGCGAGGAGAACGGCCCGCCCGTGAAGTGCGGCGTGCCGGTCGGCGATTTCGCCACGGGCCTCTACGCCGGCTACATGATCCTCGCGGCCGTGATGCGCGCCCGCCAGACCGGCAAGGGAGCGCAGATCGACTGCTCGATCCTCGGCTCGCTGCTCGGCGTCGCGGCGCTCCAGACCAGCGAGTATTTCGGCACTGGCAAGGCCCCGAAGCGTCTGGGGTCGGCGCATCCGCGCAACGCGCCCTATGCGGGCTTCCAGGGCTCCGACAAGCCGTTCACGATCGCGGCCGGCAACGACAAGCTCTGGCGCGACACCTGCGCGATCGTCGGCCGGCCGGACCTGCCGGACGATCCGCGGTTCGCCACCCAGGGCCTGCGCGCGAAGAACCAGAACGCGCTCGCCGAAATCCTGCAGCCGATCTTCTCGACCCGCACCGCGGACGAATGGCTGACCGAGCTCGACGACAAGGGCATCCCCTGCGCGCCGATCAACGATTTCGCGGAGATCCTGTCGGACGCCCATGTGCGCGAGGCCGGCTGGGTGCATGACGTCGTCATGCCGAACGGGGCCAGGGCCGAGACGGTCGGCTTCCCGATCGGGATGAGCGACTACACGTTCGAGATCACGCGCACGCCGCCGCATCTCGGCGAGCACAATGACGAGATCATGAGCGAATGGACGGAACCGCGTCTGGCGAAGGCCCTATGACCGTCGCGATCACGACAGTCGGCGCGCTTCGTACGCTCAAGATCGAACGCCCGGAGAAGGCGAACGCGCTCGACGGCCCGACCGTCGAGGCGCTCTCGCAGGCTGTCGCGGACGCTTGCGGCGCGGCGGAGCCGTTCGCGCTCGCCAGCGACGGCAAGGTCTTCTGCGGCGGCTTCGACTTCAGCGGCGTCGAGGCCCAGAGCCACGGCGACCTGCTGAAGCGGTTCGTCGATATCGAGGCGCTTCTGCAGGCGGTCGCGCATGCGCCGGTCGCGACCTTCGCGCTGGCGGGCGGCGCCGCCTTCGGGGCGGGCGCCGACCTCTTTGCGGCCTGCGCCTATCGCATCGCCTCGCCCGAGGCGAAGTTCCGCTTCCCCGGCTTCCGCTTCGGGGTCGCGCTCGGCACGCGCCGGTTGGCGAACCTAGTCGGGACCGACGCCGCGCGCGCGATCCTGCTCGAGAACAGGACGGTGACGGCGGACGAGGCCCTGAAGCTCGGCCTCGTCACCCATCTCGTCGAGCGAAGCGACTTCGACGCGACCGCGGCGGCGCTGCTGGAGGCCCATCGCGGCCTGTCGCCCCAGTCCACGGGCCGCATCCTGGCCTTTACGACGCCAGACACCCGCGACGCCGACATGGCGGACCTCGTCCGCTCGCTGGCGCCGTCCGGCCTGCACGAGCGCATCGCCCGCTATCGTGCCGGACATCGCTGAGGCCCGTCCCTCGACCCCGCGCGCGGCGCCCGGCGACCTGCGCGTGGGAATCTGCTGCCTGCTTTTCGCCGCGATCGGCTGGGGCCTCAACTGGCCGATCATAAAGCTGCTGCTGCGCGACTGGCCGCCGCTGTTCTCGCGCGGGACCGCCGGGCTCTTCGCCGCCGCGGCGTTGTTCGCCTATGCGGCGGGCAGGCGCGACCGGCTCGCCGTGCCCGCCGGCGCCTGGCCGAAGCTGATCGGCCTGTCATTGACCAACGTCTTCGCCTTCATGGGCTTTTCGGTCATCGCCCTGAAGTGGCTGACTCCGGGCGAAGGCGCTCTGCTCGTCTATACGATGCCTCTCTGGGCGACGCTGCTCGCCTGGCCGCTCCACGGCGTGAGGCCGGGCGCGAGGGCGATCCTCGCCTTGGCGCTCTGCCTCGTGGGGACGCTCGTCCTGTTCTCGGAAAGCGTCACGACGCTTTCGGGCGACAAGCTCCCCGGCATCCTGCTGTCGCTCGCCGCCGCGGTCCTGTTCGCGCTCGGCACGGTCGCGGCCGCGGAAGCGCTGCCGATGCCGCCCGTCGTCTCGACGGCCTGGCAGGTGCTGCTCGGCTCGGCCCCGATGGTGGCTTTGAGCCTCGCCTTCGAGGCGCCCGATCCGAGCCGCCTGACGATGACCGGTTTTGCGGCCTGGGCCTATATGGCGACCATCCCTATGGGCCTTTGCTACCTCGCCTGGTTCGGCGCGGTGCGGCCGCTGTCGCCGACCGTCGCGAGCACGGGGTCCCTGCTGGTGCCCGTCATCGGCGTGCTGGCCTCGGCCCCGATCCTCGGCGTCGCGCTGACCGTCCAGGATTTCGTCGCGCTGGCGCTGACGCTGACGGGCGTCGCGCTCGTGATCGGCCGGAAACCCAAGCCCGCCTGACCACCGCCTGACCTATTCGGCGGCCTCGCTCCGGGACGTCTCGTGGGCGTCTTCGGTCCCGTCGGCGTCGGCGCTCGACACCCCGAGCTCGATATGTCGCGCGAAATGCTCCGCCGCCTGCGAGAGCCCCTGCACGCGCCGCCACAGCATGATGTCGACCGAGGGCAGCGCCGGCAGTCCGGAATCCGGGCCGAGTTGGACGAGGCCGCTCGCATGGGCCGGCGCCGACAGCACGATCACGGCCGCGTCCGCGAGCGCCATCGCCTGCAGCCCCGCGATGCTTTCCGACACGCAGGCGATGCGCCAGCCGACGCCCGCCTCGTTCAGGGCCGCGAGCGCGAGGTCGCGATAGAGATTGCCGTCGGGCAGCATGGCGACCGGCACGGGCGAGCGGCGATGCGCGTCGCCGTTCACGGCGCCGAGCCAGACCAGCCGCTCCGAGCGCAGCCGTGTGGCGTCGCCGGTTTTGGGGCCGACGCCCGGCATCCGGGTCGCGATCGCGACGTCGACGAGTCCGGCGTCCATGTCGGCCGCGATCTGGCGCGACAGCGAGCAGCGCACCGACACCTCGACGCGCGGATAGGCGCGCCGGAAACTCGCGAGCGTCTCGGGCAGCAGATAGGCGGCGTAGAGGTCCGGGCAGCCGAGCGTGACGCGGCCGTCGATCTCCTCCGACGAGAGCTTCATCTGCGCCTCGTCGTGCATCTTCAGCACGGCGCGCGCGTAAGGCAGCAGCGTCTCGCCCTGCGGGGTCAGCCGCAGATGCCGGAGATCGCTTTCGAACAGCGAGCGGCCGGCCGCCTCCTCGAGCCGCTTGATCTGCAGGCTGACGGCCGGCTGGGTGCGGAACAGCATCCGCGCAACGCGCGTGACGCTGCGCTCCTCGACCAACAAGACGAAGGTTCTGAGCAGAGAGATTTCAAGCGGCCTCGCCATAAAACATAAATATTATTTGGCTTTGTGCAAAGCAATATAAATTTGCGCAAGCCGATTATCAGTCAATAGGATGATGAGGTTCGGGGAATTCAGGACAATTATTGAATTGATGCATAGTATTCGAGCAGCGTTTGCACGTCAAATGGGCAATCGCCCGATCCCGCCCGCATTCGGTGGCGAAGGATGCGCCCTGTGACGGCGGGCGCCTCGACCCCGCTCCTCGAAGTCCGGGACGTTGCCAAGCGCTTCGGCGGGCTGGCCGCGCTCGACGGCTGCTCGCTCTCCCTCGAAGCCGGCCATGTCACCGGCCTCATCGGCCCCAACGGGGCCGGCAAATCCACCCTGCTCAACGTCTTGACCGGGCTGGTGCGCGCCGACCAGGGTTCGGTGCTGTTCGAGGGCCGCGACGTCACCGCCGTCCCGGCGCATCGCTTCCCGGCGCTCGGCCTCGCCCGCACGTTCCAGATCGTGCGCGAGCTCGGCAGCCTCACCGTGTTCGAGAACCTGCTGCTCGCCCCGCGCCTCCAGACCGGCGAGGGCGTGATCGCCGGCGTCTTCTCGCGCCGCAAATGGTGGGCTGAGGAACGCGCCAACGCGCAGAAGGCCAAGGCGCTGCTCGACCGCGTTGGCCTGTTCCGGCTCGCCGACCACCCCTCGGGCGGGCTTTCGGGCGGCCAGAAGAAGCTCCTGGACCTCGCCCGCGCGCTGCTGCTCGAACCGAGGCTGATCCTGCTCGACGAGCCGGGCGCCGGCGTCGCGCCGCCCCTCAAGCTCGAGATGATCCGGCTGATCCGCGAACTGAAGGCGGAGGGCGTCTCGTTCGGCCTCGTCGAGCACGACATGCACCTCGTCGGCGAGCTCTGCGACCGCGTCCACGTCATGGCCGAGGGCAAGCGGCTCGTCTCCGGGACCTTCGAGGAGGTTTCCAAGGATCGCCGCGTCGTCGAGGCCTATCTCGGGGTGGCGGCGTGAGCGTGGTCCCGGCTCTTTCGGTCAGCGAGCTCCGCGCCGGCTACGGCCGCGGCGGCGACATCGTGCGCGGCATCACCCTCGACCAGGCGCCCGAGACGATCCTCGCGGTCATCGGCCCGAACGGCTCCGGCAAGTCGAGCTTCGTGAAGACGCTCGCGGGCCTTCTCGAAATCCGGCAGGGCCGCGTCTGCGTCACCGGCACGGATGTGACCGCCGAAACGCCCGCAAGGCGCGTCGCGGCCGGCATGGCCTACGTGCCGCAGGAAGCCAACGTCTTCCCGAGCCTCACCATCGGCGAGAACCTCAAGCTCGCGACCGAGTTCCTGCGCGGCCGCGCAGGCGTCGGGCCGGAGCGGCGCGAGAAGGTGCTGGCGCTGTTTCCCGAGCTCGGCGCGCGCCTGAAGACCCGGGCGGGCGACCTGTCCGGCGGCCAGCGCCAGATGCTTGCTTTCGCAAGCGCGCTGCTGGCGAACCCGGAATTGCTGCTGCTCGACGAGCCGTCGGCGGGCCTCAGCCCGAAAATCGTCGGCCAGACCATGGAGGCGATCGTCCGGGTCCGCGCGGCCGGCGTCACGGTGCTCCTGGTCGAGCAGAACGTGGCGGCTGCGCTCGAGATCGCCGACGAGGCGGTCGTCCTGGTCGCGGGACAGGTGAGCCTGCGCGACACCGCTTCCGCCGTTCGGGCCGCCGACCTCGGCGACCTCTTCTTCGCGAAGGTCGCCTGACATGGCCGCGCAGCTCTTCTTCAACGGCCTCGTCACCGGCCTGCTCCTCGCGCTGCCGGCGCTCGCGCTAACGCTCGTCTTCGGCGTGCTGAAGTTCGCCAACTTCGCGGTCGGCGCGATGCTGACGCTCGGCGCCTATGCGGCCTGGGTCGTCAACGTCCAGCTCGGCCTGCCGCTGACGGCGGCCGCCGCGATCGCGGCCGTGACGGTGGCGGGCGCGGGCCTGCTCACCGACCAGCTCGTCTTCGAAAGACTGCGGCTCCGCGGCTCCATCACCCTGCTGGTCGCCTCGATGGGCGTCTCGCTCGTGATCGAGAACGTCTGCCGCTTCTTCTTCGGCAACGCCAGCCGCGGCTTCGACGTCGCGCTCTCCCGCCCGATCCGCTGGGAGGGGATCCGCATCAACCAGGAGCAGATCACCATCGCGATCACGGTCGTGGTCTGCCTCGTCGCCGTCGACGTGCTGCTGCGCTTCACCCCGCTCGGACGGGCGATGCGCGCCGTCGCCGACAACGCCTCGCTCGCGGCGGTGCGCGGGGTCGAGCGCCGCACCATAGCGCGGCTGACCTGGGTGCTGGGCGGCGCGCTGCTCGGGCTCGCAGGCGTCCTCGCCGGCCTCGACCGCTCGATCGATCCGCTGATCGGCTGGAACTACCAGATCGCGATCTTCGCGGCCGCGATCCTCGGCGGCCTCGGCTCGCCGATCGGCGCCGTGCTCGGCGCGCTGACGATCGGCGTCGCGGAAGAGATGTCGGCGCTCATCATCCCCACGAACTATCGGCAGGTCGTCAGCTTCGCGGTGATCCTCGCGCTGCTGCTGTTTCGGGCGAACGGACTTCTCGGAGCGAAGGCGGCGCGCAAATGATCGCTTATCTCGTCACCATCGCGATCCTAGTCTGCGTCGCGGCGCTCGTCGGCCTCGCTCTGAACCTTCAGTGGGGACAGGCCGGGCTCGTGAATTTCGGAGTCGTCGGCTTCGTGGCGATCGGGGCCTACGCCACCGCGCTGCTCGCGCCGCATCTCGGCTGGTTCCCGGCCATGCTGATCGCCGGCGCCGTCTCGGCGGCGTTGAGCGCCGGCCTCGCGCTGTTGTCGATACGGCTCGAGGAGAACTACCTCGCCATCGTCACCATCGGGTTCGGCGAGGTCGTGCGCCTCGCGATCCTCAACGAGGGCTGGCTCACCTACGGAGCGCTCGGCGTCGCGGACATCCCGCGGCCCTTCGCGGCGCTCGGCCAGATGATCGGCGGCGACACGGTGTTCATCGCCTTCGCGCTGGCGTTGGTGGCGGTCGTGTTCGTCCTGCTTGAAGCGATGGCGCGCTCGCCCTTCGGCCGCGTGCTCCGGGCGATCCGCGACGACGCCACGGTCACGTCCGCGCTCGGCAAGAACGTCTTCGCGCTCCGCGTCCGCGCCTTTGCGGTCGGCGGCGCGGTGATGGGGACCGCCGGCGCGCTCCACGCCTTCTACCTGACCTATATCGACCCGAGCCAGTTCACCCCGATCGTCACGGCCTACGCGTTCATGGCCGTGATCGCGGGCGGCCGCGGCTCGAACGTCGGACTGCTGATCGGCGCCTGCTCGATCATGGCGCTGCTCGAGGGCACGCGGTTCCTGAAGGACTTCGTCACCGTCATCGACGGCGTGCAGCTCTCCGCGCTTCGCCTCGGGCTGATCGGCGCCGGCATCGTGCTGCTGCTGATCCTGCGGCCGCAGGGGCTCGCGCCCGAGTCGAAGCGCCGGGCGGCCGACCTCCTGCCCGACGACAAGGCGAGCGCCTGATGCCCCGCGTCACGCCCCTGCCCTCCTCGGCGCTGCCGCCGGACCTCGCAAGCCTCTACGAGACCTTCGCGGCGGGCTATGCCGACTTCAGCGACCAGGCGGCCGTGATGGCGCATGTCCCGGCGGTGCTCGAAGGCCTGTTCGGCATGCTGCTCGAACTGCGCCGCCAGGGGAACGTCCCGCTGCGCTATGTCGAGCTCGCAGTCGTCACCGTCTCGGTCATGAACGCCTGCCCCTATTGCGTTTCCCACCACACGCCGCTGCTCGCCGTCGAGGGCGTGCCGCAGGAGGCGATCGCCCAGCTTCCGGCCTCGGACCATCCGGCCTTCGACGAGACCGACCGGCTCGTCGTCGAATACGCGACGCTCGTCACGAGCCGCGCCTGGGGGATCCGGGACGCCGTGTTCGAGCGGCTGAAGGCGCGGCTCTCCGAAGCCCAGATCGTCGAGCTGACGCTGCGCATCGCGCTCGCGGGCTTCTTCAACCGCTTCAACGACGCTCTCCAGATCGACGACGGCCGCGCGGCCGCCGCCATGACCCTCCCAAGGCCGCCGCCACTCTGAAAGAGACGCCTCCGATGACCGACAACAGCTTCGTGGTGAACCGCCGGACCGTTCTTGCGGGCGTCGGCTCGCTGCCCCTCGTGGCGGCGCTCGGCAAGCCCGCCATCGCGCAGGGCGCCGCAGGCGATGTGCCGCTTGGCATGGTGTTGCCGTTCTCGGGCGCGACCGGGTCTTACGGACCGGCCATGAAGCAGGCCGCAGAGCTCGTCATCTCCAAGGTCAACGGAGCGGGCGGCATTCTCGGCGGCCGCCAGGTCAAGCTGTTCATCGAGGACAGCGAGACCTCGGCCACCGCGAGCGTCGCGGCGTCCAAGAAACTGCTCGAGGTCAACAAGGTCGAGCTCGTGGGCGGCTTCTGGGGCAGCCCCGAGGCGCTGGCCGCCAAACCCATCATTCTGGCGGCCAACAAGGTCCAGATGCTGTCCTGCGCTGCGAACGCCGTCACCGAGGGCGACACCAAGGGGCTGATCTACCGGCTGCAGGCCAAGTCCAGCCAGTGGGGTCCGGCCGGCGCCAAGGTGATGGACAAGATCGGGGCCAAGAAGGTCACGGTGCTGGCCCAGCAGAACCCGTTCATCGTCGCGATGGTCGAGCCCTTCAAGGAGGAGATGAAGAAGATCGGCGGCGAGGTGCTCGACATCGTCATGTACAACCCCGATCAGGCCTCCTACCGCGCCGAGGTCGAGAAGGCCTTCGGGCCGGAGCCGGACGCCGTGTTCGTGCTGCCGCTGCTGACCGACATGGTGTCGATCTCCAAGGAGATCTTCCGCGGCGGCTTCAACTCGAAAGTGGTTTCGCTCGGCACCGGCGCGGACGCGGAAGGAAAGTTCCTGCAGGCGGTCGGCCCGGAGGTCGCCGAAGGCATCTACCACCTGCAGCCGGCCCCGCCGATCGACAGCCCGTCCTACGCCCGGTTCGTCAAGGACATGGGCGCGCCGGAGGGCGCCGTGTTCCTGTTCGCGGGCAACGCCTGGGATCAGATGTGCATCACGGTCCTCGCCATGGAGCACGCCAAGACGCAGGAGGCGGCCGTGTGGACCAAGTCGATCCGCGAGGTCTGCAACCCGCCCGGCGAGGCCGTCGACGACATCGTCGAGGCGCTGAAGATGGTCCGCGAGGGCAAGAGCATCAACTTCAACGGCGCCGGCTGCACCTGCGACTTCGACGAAAAGGGCGACTCCCTGAACCGCTCCTTCTACGTGCAGCTGATCAAGGACGGGAAGAACACGCCGTTCGGCGTGGTGAGCTGAACACGGCTCTCGTCTGACACCGACGTCATGCCCGCCTCAGGTGGGCGTCCACGACCAAGCCGGGGCGTGAAGCTCCGACTCCCCGGTCGTGTACGCCCGCGAACGCGCGGGCATGGCTGCGGCCGCGCGTTCGATCGCCGGGTGGCCCGGGCCGCAGCCTCATAAGTAAAACTTTGGTTCGTGCAAAACAATATAAATTTGCGTTTGCATGGTGCGGTTACTACGATTTTGAAGTTCGCTCGATCCAGTCGTTCAAGAATACGCGCAGAACTTGAAATATATGGCCTGCAAGAGGCGTAGATGAACCAGTCAAAGCAGATCCACTTCTGCGGTTTTCTCGTGGCCGGTCCGGTGGTCCACAGCCACGCGATCTGGCGCAATCCGGCGCACGAAACGCCGTTTCTGAGCCTCGCTCACTATGCCGGCATCGCGAAGACGCTGGAGCGCGGGTTTTTCGACTTCGTGTTCTTCGCCGACCGGCTGGCG
The DNA here is from genome assembly GCA_902168115.1 of uncultured Methylopila sp. Classification (GTDB taxonomy): domain Bacteria; phylum Pseudomonadota; class Alphaproteobacteria; order Rhizobiales; family Methylopilaceae; genus Methylopila. Next base: position 30,222 of record CABHPB010000042.1, read on the forward strand.
ATCGCCGACCGCTACGGCGACAGCCATGAGATGGGGCTTCGCCTCGGCGACCAGGACGCGACCCGCATGGACCCGCTGCCGATCCTCGGCGCGATGGCGGCGGTGACCGAGCATCTCGGCCTCGGGGCGACGCGCTCGACGACCTATGACGCGCCCTTCAACCTCGCGCGCGAATTCGCGACGCTGGACCACATCTCCGGCGGCCGCGCGGCCTGGAACGTCGTCACGTCGATGAACGACGGCGAGGCGCTCAATTTCGGCGACGTGCCGCACCTCTCCCATGACGAGCGCTACGACCGCGCCGACGAGTTCATGGAGGTGGCGTTCAAGCTCTGGGACAGCTGGGAGCCGGACGCGCTGGTGCTCGACCGGGCGGGCGGCGTCTACGCCGACCCGTCCAGGGTCCATTACGCCAACCACAAGGGCAAGTGGTTCAAGGCCCGCGGGCCGCTCAACATTCCGCGCAGCCCGCAGGGGCGTCCGACCATCATCCAGGCGGGGTCTTCGGGCCGCGGCAAGGCTTTCGCGGCGCGCTGGTCGGAGGTGATCTTCGCGCTGCAGCCGAGCATGACGCGCATGGCCGCCTTCGCCAAGGACGTGCGGGCCGCGCTCGAGGCCGCCGGCCGCGCGCCCGACGCCGCCAAGGTCATGATGGCCGTGATGCCGTTCATCGGCGACACGCGCGCGGAGGCGCAGGCCAAGCGCGACCTGCACGACAGCCTCGTCGACCCGCGGGTCGGCCTGTCGACGCTCGCGGCCCACGCAAACTCCGACTTCGGCGCCCTGCCGCTCGACGCCACGATCGACGAGATCGCCTCGAGCGGCAGCCAGGGCAATCTCGCGGCGCTGCGCTCGATCGCGGGCGACGGCTCGATGACGATCGCGGACGCGGGCAAGATTTACGGGCAGGGCGTCATGTGCCCGCGCCTCGTCGGAACGGCGGAGGATATCGCCGACGAGCTGATCGCGATCGTGGATTCCGGCGCGGCCGACGGCTTCGTCATCTCGCCCGCCTTCCTGCCCGACACGTTCGACGACTTCGTCGACAAGGTGGCGCCGATCCTTCAGGCGCGCGGCCGGGCCCGCACGGCCTACGGCGCCGGGTCGCTCCGCGAGCGTCTGGGAACCTCCGAGGCGCGGCCGTGAGCGCCGCCGCCGCGATGCGCCTGTCGCCGGAGACCGACGTCGATCCGGCCGCCTTCAAGGCCGCGATGCGGCGCCATGCGGCCGGCGTCACGGTGGTGACGAGCCGCCATGGCGCGACCGTCAACGGCATGACCGCGACCGCGGTCTGCAGCGTCAGCGCGGAGCCGCCGCTGGTGCTCGTCGTGCTGAACCGGTCGAGCGCCTCGCACGGCGTCGTCTCGCGCGGAGGCGCCTTCGCGCTCAATTTCCTCAGCGAGGACCAGAGCGATCTCGCGGCCTATTTCGCAGGCCGGGACGGCAAATCCTTCGACGCCGTGCCGCACCGCATCGGGGCGAGCGGCTGTCCGCTGATCGAAGGCTGCGCGGCGCGGCTCGACTGCGTGCTGGAAAGCCAGCACAACGCGGGCACGCACACGATCTTCGTCGGCAGGGTCCTGCACGCCGAGACCAGCGACAGGGCGGCGCTGGTCTATGGCGACGCGGCGTTTGCGGGGCTTCGAACGCTCTAGGCGACCGGTCAGGCGAGGAGCTTCACGAGGCTGAGGCTGAAGCCCGCGATGAACAGGAACGAGGCGAGGCCGAGCGCCAGAGGCCGAACGCCCCTGGCGCGCAGCTTCGAGATGTTGGCCCCGACCCCCATCGCCGCGAGCGCCACCGTGAGCAGGAAGGTCGTGACGGGCGCCGCGAGCGACTTCACCTCGGCCGGGATGGCCACCACACTGTTGAGGATCACGAGCGCGACGAACCCGACGACGAACCACGGCGTCGGGACCGCGGCGCGCGGCGCGCCCTTGTCGCCCAGGCTACGAGCCGCGATCAGCCCGAGCGCGACGACCACCGGCGCGAGCATCATCACGCGGGCGAGTTTCGCCACGGCGCCGAACTCGCCCGCCGCCTGGCCCTGCGCGAAGCTCGCGCCGACCACCTGCGCGATCTCGTGGATCGAGGCGCCGGTCCAGAGCCCGTAGGCGAGCGGATCGAGGTTTAGAAGGCCCGGCAGCAGCGGATAGGCCACCATGGCGATCGTGCCGAACAGCGTGACGCACGCGACGGCATAGGTCACGTCCTCGTCCGAGGCGCGCGTCACCGTATTTGCCGCCATCACCGCGGAGGCTCCGCAGATCGAGGTGCCGGCCGCGATCAGCTGGGTGAGGCCGCGCTCGACGCCGAGCACGCGACCGAACCAGGTCGTGAAGAGGAAGGTCGCGACCAGTGTCGCCACGATCGTCGCCAGACCGCCGGCTCCGACCGCGATCACCTGCGCGACGGTGAGCTGGAGTCCGAGCAGCACGATCGCGACGCGAAGCAGCCGACGCATGGCGAACGTCAGGCCCGCACGCGCGGCGTCCGGCACGCCGACCAGATTGCCCATCGTCACGCCGAGGGCGATGGCGACGATCATCGGGCTGAGCGACCCCATGCCGGGCGCGAGACGAACCCCATAGGCGGCGGCCGCGATCAGCGCGGCGAGCACGAGCCCGGGCAGAAGGTCGGCCGCAAGACTAGGCCGGCCAACATTTTCGTTCGTTCGGGCGAGAGCGGCCATGACGATCTCCAATCGTGCGCCGCAACATCACGAACCCGCAGTCTTCAATCCAACGAATTATAACTGTCGTTCCGTTCGCCTCAGAAAAACTATCAATCTTATCAAGAAAACGGCCATCGATACGCCGGCTGTGGTGTGTATGCTTTGCCAGCGATCGAAAGCCGCGCCCTCGGCAGCAACCGATGACTCTCAGGACATTGAATGCGCCTATAGTGAAATAAAAAGATCAAAACTATCATTGCCGGACAATTCCATTACTTTTCGCTTGGGTCTTTATGCACGCGACGCAGTAGCTGGATGGCTTACACAGTGATCGTTGAAGGCGACGACGGCCCGACGGCGACTGTCGTTCCGACAGTGGTGGACGCGCTGAAGCTGATCAGGCGCCTGGAGCGGGACGGGACCGAAATCACCGTCGCTACCGAAACGGGCTGGATTCTGACAAGCGACGAACTGGAGAGTCTCGCGAAAGCCTGACGCTCCGCGCATCGACGGCCCCGCGCCGCCGTCGCCTTAGCTCGTCGTCATCACGCCGAGAAAGGCCATCTGGGCCTTTGTGGCGTTGCGATGCCGGTGGCGCAGCGCCGTGAAGCGCCTCTTCGGCAACGGCATCCGGACCTCGACGAGCGTCCCGGCGGCGATCGAGGGCGCCACCACGAAGCGGGACAGAACCGCGGCGCCGGCGCCAGCCTCTGCCGCCGCCCGCACCGCTTCGTTAGACGCCAGTTCGATAGCGATATCGAGATCGCGGGGGTCGAGGCCGGCGCCAGTGACGAGGTTCTCCAGCACCGAGCGCGTTCCGGATCCGCGCTCCCGGACGACCCAGCGCGACGTGGCCAGGTCATTGGCGCGAACCTCCCGCCCATCAGCCCAGGGATGATCGGGCGGCACGATGAGAACCATGGAGTCCTCGGCGACCGCGGTCGCGAGCAGCTCCCGCTCTTCCACTTCGCCTTCGACGACGCCGAGATGAACCACGCCGTCGTTCACCATGGCGACGATCGAGTCGCTGTTCGACGCCACGACGCTGACCGCGACGGCCGGATAGGTCGTTTGAAACCGGTGCAGGCGGGCCGGAAGCCAGTAGTTGGCGACGGTCTGGCTGGCCGCGACCGCCAGACGACCGCTGCGCATCCCGGCGAGATCCGTGAGCACCGTCTCGGCGACGGACACGCGAGCGAGCACCGCGCGGGCTTCGTCGAGAAAGGCAGCGCCTGCGTCGTTCAGAACGATCCTGCGTCCGACGCGGTCGAAGAGCTTCGCGTCGTATCGCGCTTCGAGACCCGTGACTGCGGCGCTGACCGCAGACTGGGTCAGCCGCAAATCAGCAGCCGCTTTCGTGACGTGCTCACGTTCGGCTACTGCGACGAAGATGCGGAGCTGCTCGAGCGTCAGGCCGCTTTTCCAAACGGTCACCGGTGACGAACCCATCGCAGGGCGACCCACAAACGATCAGAGCGCAAGCGCCCATCTTTCATGTAACAACCCCATCCGTCTCCCATTAACTCAACTATTCAATTATAGACGGCGTCAATTTCATTGAATCTGTAATGCTTTCTGCGAGTTTTGTCTGGTATGTTCTGCGCGCACTGGTCCGATCTAACTTTGAGCTATTTAGATCGTCGTTTGGACTCATGAGTACGCCCCGGTCGGGCGGCGCGAGGGACGTGGCGATATGGGAGTGACGTCGGGGTGGTGGCGCGACGTTTCGTCGACCACGATACGGGACGACGCCCTGGCGGGCCTGCTCGGCGCCCTGCTGGTGCTGCCCCAGGGGATCGCTTTCGCCACGCTCGCCGGGCTGCCGCCTCAGTACGGCATCTTCAGCGCATTCGTGCCGACGATCGTCGCAGCGGTCTTCGGATCGAGCCTCCATGTCGTCTCGGGGCCGACCAACGCCAACTCGCTCGCGATCTTCGCAGCCATCACGCCGCTCGCGGCGGCTGGAAGCCCCGACTACATCGTCCTCGTACTGGCCGTGACCGTCATGGTCGGCGTGATCCAGTTGCTCGTCGGAGCCTTCAGGCTGGGCGGGCTTACGGATTTTCTCTCGCCGGCGGTTCTGCTCGGCTTCACCAGCGGCGCGGCGACCCTGATCGCCTGCTACGCGTTGCCCGGCTTCTTCGGCGTGACGCTGCAAAATCCGCACGGCCCCTTCGGCGAGGTCGTCGCCGTCGCTCGCCGCTGGCACGAATTCAACTGGACGGCCGCCGGCGTCGCTTCAGTCACGCTCGTCACGACGGCGCTCGCCCGGCGTCTGGCGCCCAAGGCGCCGTTCATGCTGTCGGGACTGGCCGCAGGCTGGCTCCTGTCGGAACTTTCCGAACACATGGCGCTCGGCCGGTCGGTCGACGTGATCGGCTCGATCCCGAGCGTGCTGCCGACGCCGTCGCTTCCAATCGCGCCGATCGAGACCCTCGCCGGCCTTGGCCCGACGGCCTGCGCGCTTGCGGTCATTGCGCTGGGCCAGTCGGTCTCGATCGCGAAAGCCGTCGCCTCGCGCTCGGGTCAGCGGATCGACGTGAACCGCGAGTTCATCGGGCAAGGCCTGTCGAACATCGCCGGAGGCTTCTTCTCGTCCTACCTGTCCTGCGGATCGCTGAACCGCTCGCTACCGAACCTGGAGGCCGGCGCCCGCACGCCGCTGGCCGCGGTCTTTTCCTCTTTCATCCTGCTCGCCATGGTCGCCGTGGCGGCTCCGATCCTCAAGGACATCCCGCAGTCCGCGATCGCGGCGCTGCTTATCTACACGGCCTGGAGCCTGCTCGGGATCCAGCGCTCGATAGAGATCGCGCGCGCCAGCCGGGCGGAGTTCGCCATCGCAGCCGCCACCTTCGCCGCGATGCTGTTCGTGCCGTTCCACATCGCTATCCTGATCGGCGCGGGATCGTCGCTGGCGGTCTACCTTCACCGCACCTCGCACCCGAGGATGTTCACCCTTGCGCCGAACCACAACACCGAGAACGGGCAGTTCGTCCCGGTCGAGCAGCTGGAGCGTCCGACCGAATGCCCTCAGTTGAAGATGCTGAGGATCGAAGGCGCCACCTATTTTGGCGCGGCCCAGTACGTCGCGGACCAACTGCACGAGATCCGACGCAGGCGCCCCGATCAGAAGCATCTTCTGGTCATGGCGAAGAGCATGAACTTCGTCGATTTCGCCGGCGCCGAGGTCTGGGAGGCGGAAGCAGCGCGCCGCAAGCGTGCGGGGGGCGACCTCTATTTTCATCGACCGCGATCCGCGGTCACCGAGGTCTGGCGCAAGACCGGCTTCCTCGATCGGCTCGGCCAGGATCATATCTTCGAGTCGAAGTCCGAAGCGGTCCGAGCGATTTTCCACAAGCTGGACCATCAGGCATGCGCGCATTGCAAGGTTAGAATATTCCGTGAATGCGGGCCGTCGACGTCGCCCGACAGTCGAGTCGATCAAATAACGACAGAGAGCGACCGCGTTTCGACGGGTCATTGATCCGTTAATCTTCAATTTTTGCGTTCAGACGAGCTGTATCATTTTATTTAGTGTGCAATTCGATTTTGTATATTCAGGACGTCGTCGGCCGTCAGCCAGGCTCGTCATCCCAAAGAATGAATAGATGAGTTTTATCGAATGCCTCGGCGTCTCGAAAAGTCGAGAACGTCTAAGAAAATCGCTCATTCTTAGAGCGTGTCTATCGCAAAATTCGAAGAATGAAATGGCGGCCGGCTCGTCCCGGCCGAACAATCGAGATCACGCATCTGCAAGGCGTCGCCCATTCGGCGGCGCGTGACGTTCAATCGGCTCAGACAAGACCGGCGTCAGTAGAATAATACACGCTTAGGAGGAAGCTCTCGATGTCTGTAACCGCCAGCACGGCTGAGCTAGAAAGAAGCCAAGCGCCAGACATAATGAGCAACCGGCGACCGGATGCAGATCCGGACATCACGCCATCTGCACGAAACACCATCACGCTGGCGGCGACTCTCGGCTACCTCTTCGACGCGTACGCGATCAATATCTACGGGATGACGCTTGCGCTGATCGCGCTCGAGTTCAATGCAAGCCTCCAGACGATGGGGATCATCGGCTCGATCTTCATCGCCGGTTACATGCTCGGCAGCTGCGTCTTCGGAATGCTCGGCGATCGCTTCGGCCGCAAGAAGACGCTCGGCGTCTCCATCTTCGCCTACGGCAGCGTGACGGCGCTCACAGGTTTCGCGGCCACACCGGCGCAGTTCGCGATCGGCCGCTTCTTCACTGGCGTCGGCGGCGGCGGCGAACTCACGGTCGGCGTGCCTTATGTCGTCGAGGCTTGGGATTCCAAGCGTCGTGGGCTGGGCGCCGGCCTCATGTTCGCAGGTTACGCCCTGGGCGTCGTTTATGCGGCCCTCGTCTCCGCGCTCGTGCTCGAGACGTTCGGCTGGCGGGCGATGTACTTCCTGGCGGCGCTTCCCGCCATCGTCATCCTGTTCGTGCGCATGCAGCTCGAGGAAAGCCCCGCCTACACGGCGATGGTCGCCCACCTCGCGCAGACGAAGCAGGCTCGCCCGTCGTTCTGGTCGGCCCTGAAGGGAAGCGCGTCCCTGCGGCGCAACCTCCTCTGGGGATCGCTCATCTACGTCTCCCTCGCGTGCATCTACTACGCCGAGACCGTCTTCGTCGTTCAGCTGATGGTCACCGTCCACAAGCTGACCAATGCGTCGGCGATCATCACGCTCGGCCTGTTCAACGTGTCGATGTTCGCCTTCTCGATCCTGGGCGGGATGCTGTCCGACAGGATCGGCCGGAGGCCTGCGGGGCTGATCCTTATCGCGGCGCTCGCGCTTGCGCTGTGGGTCATGTTCTCGACGAGTTCGGTGCCGCTCTTCATCTTCTTCGGGTGCATCGCCTTCGCCGGCATCGGCGGGTCCTGGGCGATCGGCATGGTCTATGTGGCGGAGCTGTTCCCCACGGAGGTTCGCGGGTCCGGCTACGGCTGGTCCGTCGCCCTCGGACGCCTGCCGTCCATCTTCGTCCCCGCGGCGGTGGCCTGGGTGGCCGGCGTCGCGCCGGGCGGCATGAGCGACGCCATGAAGTACTCCTGCGTGGTGCTGGTCTGCGCCTTCGTGGCCTACCTGTTCGGTCCGGAAACTCTCAAGTCGAAGCGCCGGACCGGCTGATCGCTTCGTCTTGCTCTATCCCTTGATCTCCCTCTGGCCCGGCGCAAGCCGGGCCTTTTTTTTTGCGTGGCGACGCGGACCGCTCCTTCCCTCAGCCGCGAGCCTGTCCCGCATCAGCGGATCTTCGGTCGGCGCAGGCCTGGCCGACGCGGTCGTCGCCCGGGACGACGAGCGTCACGATCCTTGTCGCCCTCGGCGACCTTCAGGGGCGTCGCCGTGTAGAGCGGCATGCCCCTCCCGGAGCTTGCGGCCGCCGTCGACGTCGCGCCGAGTCGGCCCTGCCATGTCGTCTCTTGGAGTGGGGCTCTCATCCACGCGCCGGCGGCCTGCTGCGCGGCCCGGGCTGACCGCGAAGACGCAGCCTCGCCCGCCGGGCGGAAGGTCGCGTCCGGCAGCCTGCGCATAGCAAAAGGGGCCGGCGCCAGAGCGCCGACCCCTTTCTCGAAGGCGCCTGCAGCGGCGTTCAGGCGGCCTTCTTGTCGGCCTTCGCGGCGAGGCCGAGGTCGAGGATGCGGTCGGCGTTCCGCCAGCTGGCCTTCTCGTAGGCCTCCTGGCTGAGGCCAAGCGTCTTGAAGTCCTCGACGCCCTGCTTCATCGGCCGGAAGGGATAGGAGGAGCCGAACAGGAACTGGTCCGCCATGAAGTGGTTCGCGGCCTCGACGTAGGCGCCGCCGCCCGGGCAGAACGTGTACATGTCGGGCGACACGAACACGTTCTCGTTGCGGAAGGCGACCGTCACGATCTCGCGGACGTTCGGATAGAAGCCGTGACAGCAGACGATGTTCAGCTTCGGAAACGTCCTGGCGACCGACTCGACGGCGAACGCGTCGTTCAGCGTGAGGTCCGGGGTCGTCGGCCCGGACATGACGAAAGCCGGCACGCCAAGCTTGTCGCACACTTCGTAGAGCGGCATCAGGCGCTCGTCGTTCGCCTTCATTCCCTCGGCGTAGAAGCCCGCGTCGAGATTGAGCGCCTTCATGCCGAGCTCCTTGATCGAGCGGGTCGCTTCCGCGACCGCCGCGTCGCGGCCGAGCTCGATGGGATCGACCGAGGCGACGGCGACGAGGCGTCCCGATCCACGGGCGGCGACGGCGGCCAGATCGTCATTGGACACGCGAACGCCCGGGACGCTGCGCGCGACCATCACGGCGACCGAGATGCCGGCGTCGTCCATCTCGGCGACGACGCCTTCCGGATCCTTCGCGCGCGTGAAGTGCTCCAGATCGCGCGAGCCGACCCGCTTGTTCAGCCATTTCACGACGTCGTACTGCGGGGTGTTCGGCTCGGCGCCGAAGAAGGCGTGCAAGAAGGACGGACGGCTCCGCATGTCGACGATAGGCATCGACGGATAGGCTTGGGACATCTCTGTTTGCTCCTGTTGCGACGTCGGCTTCTGAGTTGTCGCCGCATCGCGGCTAGTTTCCGACCGACCTCGCTGGACTATCCGCGCGCGGGAACCCTCCGGGCCATTGAATTGTCTGCATCGTTTGATAGCCCGGGATTATCTTTCGCGACGTATCGGCCGATATCGCCGCCAGGCAACGCCCTCGCAATCTGGCGATAGGCGCAAACTAATTTACAGCCCAAAGCCTCGAGTCCACCCTTGAAGACCGCCGGGTCGCCCGGAACGGACCAAGAGGAGGACAACATGGCGGCATTCGACTGGGGCGCTTCGATCGACGGAGATCCGGCCCGGCTGGCTCAGGCCCGGACCCAGCTTGTCAGCGCAGCCCAATGGCTGGCGCGCGTCGAGCGCAGCTACGTGGAGAGAGCCGCAGGCAAGCCGTTCAGCCTTCACTGGAGCGACGACCGGAAGGCGCTGGCGACGCACAACTTCGCCGACGACATCGTGCTCGAGCTTCAGATCGACCGGCTCGTCATGCAGTTCACCGAGCGCGGACGGCCGTCCGACCACGAGATCGACGTCGACGAGCGCTCGCCCGCGCATGTCGAAGCCTGGATCCTCATCGAGCTGCTGCATCGCGGCGTCGACCGCGACCTGTTCTCGAAGGATCTGCCCTACGACACGTCCGAGCTCTTCAATGGCGACGGCGTCGAGTTCTCGCCGAGCGAGTACACCGCCGAGCTGTCGCTGCTGGCCGCGCTATTCCGCACCGGGGTCGACATCATCCGCGACGCGTCGGACGACCGGTCCAGCGTCCGGATCTTCCCCGGCGATCTGCATGTCGAGGGAAGCTCCGGCGATCGGGTGATCGGGTTCTCGCTCGGGGACGAGAATGTGCCCGAGCCGCATTTCTACGCCAGCGACGACAGCGGAACGAACGCCGAAAACACCGGCGCTCTCGAGGTCCTGAAGGTCGCGGACGTCAGCGGGAGCGGCGCTCCGGAAAGGATCGCGTCCTTTCTCAAGACCGGCGGAGTCCCCACCCGCCACTGATCTCGCGCCATGCGCGGCGAGGCGGGGCCGATCCGGCCCCGCCGCGTCGGGCTAGCCGACCATCGCGAGCGCCGGGGGCCGCGCCGCGGGTTGCAGCTTCATCATATTCGGATCGGCGTGCGCGGTCGGGCCGCCAGTGGTGGCCAGTTCGGCCAGCCGGGCGTCCAAGCCGCCGAGCTTGTTGAGCTTCTTGACGGCCGCGACGAGGGTCGCGGCCATCGGCGTCATGATCTCGCCCTCCGCCCAGAACAGGCAGACGTCCTGGGTCGCGACCGGATTCACGAGGCGCAGCGCCTTCGTGCCCTTGTGGAGACCCGGCATGATCGTGAAGTGCGACGGGATGATCGTGCAGAGGCCGGCGAACTGCACCTGGAACATGAGGTGGAGGATCGACTCCGACTCGACCTTCGGGCACGGCATCCGCTCGACCTCTTCGAAGACCTGATCGACGAACTGCCGCTCGTGAATGCCCGAGCGGAGCATCGCCAGAGGCAGATCGGCGGCCTCTTTCCAGGTGATCTCCGTGCGTCCCTCGAACTCTTCGTTGTCCGGGACGAGAAGCACGAGCTTCTCGGTATAGATCTTGAGCGTGTTCCGCCGGCCCAGTTCGGCCCGGTCGGAATAGGTGAGCGCGGCGTCCAGCGAGAAGTTGTTGAGGCCGCTCTTCATCGCGTCGTTTCCGATGAACTGCACGTCCATCGCGACGTTCGGATGCTGCTCTCGCACCATCTGGAGAAGCAAAGGCAGCACCGGCGACATGGAGGGCATCGCGCCCATCCGCAGCCGGCCGTGCAGATTCTTCTGCATCGCCGCCACCTCGTCGCGCATCGCCTCGCAATTGGCGATGACGTTGCGCGCCCACTTGGCGACCCGGTCTCCTTCGGGGGTCAGTCCGCAGAAGCGCTGACCTCTGCCGCGCAAGAATATCGGGACGCCGATCTCGAGCTCGAGCTGCTTGATGCCGCACGACAGGCTCGGCTGTGTGACGTTACACTTCTGGGCTGCGCGGCCGAAGTGACCCTCTTCGACAACGGCGATCAAGTATTTGAATTGTCTGAGAAACATGACGTTGTCCATCCCAACGTATGCCGCCAGTTTCCATCGAAACTGGACGCCCGGCCGTAATCGGCTTCTTGGAAATAGTTTAATCCGATAAAGGATTTTGGCAAGTCGATAGATGGCGTCAATCATCGAAATCCTCGATTAGATTGATCGGATTTATTTATTTATTGGCAATACTCAATCGTATTGGAGCGCCGATCCGAAGTAAAATCCTGCCATCACGGAGCATTCGTGCGCATGGCGGGTATTACAATTGTTATCGGACTGATCGGACTGGCCGCTGGCGCGCTGATCGGATGCGTCGGCGTGGGCGGGGTGATCGTCGTCCCCGCCCTGGTCTACGGGCTTGGGTTTGCGATCCATGACGCGATCGCGTCGGCGATGATCGGATATATTTTCACGGGAGCCGTCGGCACGGCGATCTACGCCCGTTCACGTTCGATCCGCTGGGAGCTGGCCGGCTGGATCGCGCTCGGCGCCGGCCCCGGCGCGCTGGCCGGCGCATGGGCCATCAATTTCGTCGATCCGCGCGTGCTCGAATTGGGCGTGGGGGCGTTGTCGCTGTTTTCGGGGCTGAACGCGCTTTTCGGTCGTCGCGGCGAACAGGGCGGCGCTTCGGCGACGCTCGATCGGAAACGCCTGCTCTTCATCGGCTTCCTGACCGGAACGCTGTCGGCGGTGACGGGAACGGGCGGCCCGCTCGTCCTGGTGCCGATCCTGATCTGGCTGCAGCTGCCGACCCTCGCCGCGGTGGGGCTGTCCCAGGCCGCTCAGATCCCGATCGCGATCCTCGCGACGTTCGGCAACTTCCGCTACGGAAACCCGGACATCAGCGGCGGACTGGCGCTCGGAATCGGGCTGACGGTCGGGACCCTGATCGGCGCGAAGGCCGCCCATGCGATGCCTCGAAAGATCCTCGAGCGGATCGCAACGATCGTCCTGATCTTGGTCGGCGCCCTGATCCTTTTGCGGCTGGGCGTTAGGGAGCTGACCTGACAAGGTCCCGACCCCGAACGGAAGTCGGGCCCGGCGAGATCCGGGACCCAGCCATGGACGCAGTCGGCTGCCGAACTCGGCCGGAGCTCAGCCGGAGCTCAGCCGGCCGGCTTGCGGCGGAGACGCACCACGACGTCGATCCGCGCGATCTCCATTCCGTCCGGCGCGTCGGTCAGATGCTGGACCGCGACCTGCGCTCCCGGAATGTCGAGCAGACGACTGTCGTCCTCGCACAGGAAATGATGGTGGTCCGTGACGTTGGTGTCGAACCAGGACTTCGAACCGTCGACCGCGAGCTCCCGCAACAGGCCGACCTCGGTGAACTGGTGCAGCGTGTTGTAGACGGTGGCGAGCGAGACAGGCACGCGGGACCGGACGGCCTCCTCGTGGAGGATCTCGGCCGTCACGTGGCGGTCGCCCTTGGCGAAGAGAAGCCGGCCGAGCGCGATCCGCTGCCGTGTCGGACGCAGGCCGGACTCGCGGAGGATGGCGCCGACGTCCCTTGCGACGCAGGCCGAGGGCCGAAGGCCGCAGTCCACGGCGCGATGGTGCGCGGCGAAGGTCATATCGGCCATCGTCGATCGGGTCTTTCCATGCGTTGCTCGTTCGGCTCAGGCGAGCGGTCGTCGCCTGACGCGTTCAGCCGAATTTGTCGTAGCGGATCGCCGAACGTCCGACGCCGCCGATGATCAGCGACCGGATCGCGCCGTCCACCATCGGCGGCGGTCCGGCGATATAGGCCATGACGTTGTCGTAGGCCCCCGCCATCGCCTCGCCGGCGATCTCGTGCACGAAGCCGTGCGCCAGCTTCACGGTCGGAAAGTCGGGGTGATCGAGACGGCCTGCGTCTTCGTGCGACAGCGCGAGAGTGACCTCGACATTGCCGCCGCCGGCGTCGATCGCTCGGGCGAAATCCTCGAGATAGAAGCCGTCCGCGAGAGTGCGGACCCCGAAGAACACCTTGGCCTTCCGGGTCTCGAAGTACCGCTCCCTCACGCCGCGGGACAGGATCGACATCATTCCGGCGATACCCGAACCGCCTGCGATCATGAGCAGGTCGTGGCCCTCGTCGGGATGGAACGTCGCCCGTCCGAGCGGCCCGAAGACCTTGACGTTCGCGCCGGAGGCGAGCGGACCATTGATCCAGTCGCCGAAGCCGCCGCCGGGCTTGCGCTTCACGACGAGCTCCAGCCGGTCGAGATCGCGGCCGTAGTTCACCATGGAGTAGGCTCGGCCGCCCTCGAGCCCCGGGGCCTCGATCACCACGAACTGGCCCGCGTCGAAGGTCATCGGCTCAGCCAGGACGATCTCGAAATGCACGACGTCCGAGGTGAGCTGCTGGAGGTTCCCGACCACGCCAGGCCTCGGCGCGGGAATCTGATGTCTGAGGGGACGTTCGGCGACGTCGGACGGCACACGCAGGACGCAATCGCCGAGCGCTCTCGCCTGGCACAGCAGAATGTCGCCCTTGTCGCGCTTGAGCTTGGCGGCGCCGGGCGCCTCTTCCCAGGCGACCTCGACGTCGCCGGACATCACGCGCGCACGGCAGGTGCCGCAGGTCCCGGTCGCGCATTCGTGCGGCAGGGTGAGGCCGTGAGCCAGACCGGCGTAAAGCAGCGTCTCGCTCGTCGCGCAATCGAAGCCGAATGTTCCCGAGCGAGTCTCGACAGTGATGGCGCAGCGGTCGGCGTCGACCCGCTCGATCGCCGCGACGTCAGCCCTTGCCAAAGAAGTCGTCGTCATCGTCATCTTCCTCGTCAAAGTCGTAGGTCAGCTCCTGATCGACGAGGGCGAGCAGCCGGCCGTCCTCTTCCTTGAGGTCATAGGTCTTCAACGGCTTCTCGGTTTCGGCGCCGTCCATCTCGAGCGTAGCCAGGTTCCAGGCCCAGAGGTGCTTGGTGCAGGTCAGCACGCAGTTCGCGATGACGCCGGACTCGTCGAGCGGCTCTTCCATATGGGGGCAGATCGGCGGCATCGCCCGAAAGCCCGAGCCGTAGTTCGCCACGATGATGCGAACGCCTTTGGCGTCGACGAGCTTCAGGGTGTTGGGTGCGACCTCGGACGCGTCGCAGAGATAGGTCCAGCTCATTGGGCCAGGGCCTTTTCAAACCGTTGAGCGAAATCCGGCGGTGAACGGCGAGGCCGGCAGACCTCGCCGAACGCCGGCGGCGACGAAGCGCGGCTCAGATCGGCCAGTGCGAGCCCTTGTCGAGGCGGCGGTTCTCCAGACGCGCGATACGGCTGGTGAAGAGCGCGCGGCCGCCGACCATCTTGAACGTGTCGAAATACTTGCCGACGAGGAACAGCCGGCTCTCACCCGAGTCGATATGGCTATTCGTTCCGTCGAGCAGGTGCTGGAAGACGATGAAGGCGCTGACCGCCGACGCCGTCTCGCCGTTGTCCGAAACGTCGACCGTGTAGACCGACGTGTGGCGCGTGAGCGGCGAATGATCGGTGTTGTGCTTCGGAAGCAGCCTGATCAGGGCGTCCATGTCCTTCCGCGAGGCGTGCAGGTAGGTCATGTCGTAGTTGATTTCGGGGCTCCACGACTTGATGTCGTACGAGAAACTCTCGTCGCAGAGATCCAGCCATTCATTCCATTCCTGCGAGTCGAGCAGGATGGTCGCCCGGTAGATCGTGTCGCGGACGGCGTCCGCCACGTCGCGTGAAATGCTGGGGTCGAGGCCACCGCTCATCTTGGGAGCCGCGATTTCGGCCTGCGTGTCCATGGTTCGTGCTCTTTCTGGCGAATGTACAGGAGCCGCCGCGTGTCGCAGGCAGGCTCGGGCGTGGCGGAAGGCGCGGCGGACTCAAGGGCCCGCCGCGGCATCATCCGTCGTTACTCGGCCGCGACCGCGGCGGGCTCCGTGAACGGAGCTTCCGGGTCGCTGGGCAGGCGGTTCATCCACTTGCCCCACTCGGCGTAGTAGTGGCGCATCCCGTTTTCGTCGTGGATCGTCTGGTTCTCCTGACGCCCGTGCAGGACGCGGCGGGACTCCGAGCCCGGACGCATCGTGGTGCCCTGGCCCTGCACGCCGATGAGATCTTCGTGAAGGTTGCGGCCGAACGGCCCCCAGATCGAGTTGTGGTGGTTGATCCGGGTCTGGCGCTCCTCCGGCGTGTCGCGCTTCAGCCCCAGGCCGCGGAACTCGATCATCACCTTGTCGGGACCGAGCGGCGTGACGACGTCGCAGCGGAGCGCCGAGCCGCGCAGGTTGAAGTTCATGCCGGGGAACAGGTCGATCATGTACCACTGGTTCGGCGGCAGATGCGGGAACGACAGGCCAGCGCGGCTCTCGAAGCCCTCGTATTGGTCGTAGTTCACCTCGAAGGTGCCGACGACGATGTGGCCGTGCTCGAAGGACTCGTTCTTGCGGGCGAAGTAGGCGTCGTTAAAGCCGGTCACGCGGTTATGATAGTGCATGAAGTCGTGATAGAATTCGCAGTTGGTGTCGTGCCACAGCTTGTAGTTCGTGTTCACGATCGCCTTGTGATAGTGGAAGACTTCCATCGGCTCGGCGTCGAGCGTCTTGCGCAGGCATTCGAAGGGCTTTCCGGCCCATTCCTCGAGGTCGACCGGATTGTCGTTCAGGTTGACCCAGACGAAGCCGCCGAACTTCACCTCGCAGCGCAGGCGACGCAGGCCGACGTTCTCCTTCGGGAGCCGGTCCTGATAGCCTTCCTTCTCGCGGCTGATGTAGACGCAGTTCCCCTTCATATCGAACTGCCAGGCGTGGAACATGCAGGTCATCCGCTTGGGATTTCCCGAGGGCTGGCCTTCATAGAAGCTGCCGGACGGACGGCGCTCGATGAGCATGCCGCGGTGGGGGCAGACGTTCAGGAAGGCGCGGACCTCGTTGTCCGGGCCGCGGCAGACGATGACCGGCTCGTTCGCGATCGACGTCGTGCGGAAGTCATAGGCCTTGGGCAGCTCGGACTCGTGGCACACGGGAATCCAGGCGCTCTTGAAGATCTTTTCGAGCTCCTCGTCGAAGATCGCCTGATCCGTATAGACGCGGCTGTCGATCCATTCCCCGTCCTTGAGGTTAGGGGCGGCCATCCACTGTTTATGGTTCCTGGCGGGCATGTTGCGCTTCCTCGTTGCTTTTATCGTGCGCGGGCCCAGAAGGGCCACACAAACGGGCGCGGCTTACGCCGTCCCGAAGAGCTGCCCTCGACGTTCACTCGGGGATTACGATTGGCCAAATGAAAGGTTTTTATATTTTGATAGGCAGCGGCATAGCATCCGCCCCCTTCTCCGGCCCTCCCGATCGCCCCAGCTGACCGTGGCCCGGGTCAATCGCTTGGCGGTATCGATAGGGTGCCGCTATGGCTCCATTTGAAGGAACAATTTTACACCACGACGTTTGCGGCGTGCGATCGCTAGGGGCAGCTTCGAGCTTTGCCCCTAAGAAACACGACCCGTCGTCGTCTACCGCCCAGTAGAGGCAGGATACGTCAGAGCGAGGTCGGTAAGTTCCTGGGAGGGAACATGGCCCGCTTGAGCGCTATAACGTTTGCGGCCGCTGGCATTTTGGCGGCGTCGGCGATTCCGACGACCGTCAAAGCCGAGGTCAACTTCGGAAAACAGGGCGAAAAGGTCGACCTCGTAGTCGGCTATCAGCCCTACTACACCGCGTCCTGGTCGGGCGTGGTGAACAACGGCAAGGGCTTCTGGAAGAAGCACCTGCCGGAAGGCTCCACGGCCTCGTTCCAGATCGGTCTGCAGGGCGCCGTCATCGTCAACGCCATGACGGGCGAGAAGCAGCACATCGGCTACGCCGGCGACATGCCGTCCATCGCCGCGACCTTCCGCAATCTGCGCGATCGCGGCGGCACGGACATCCGGATCGTCGCCTCGATCGGCCTGTCGCAGCAGCAGTGCAACATCTTCATGGTCAAGAACGACGCGCCGGAGTTCAAGAACGGCGAGGAGGCCGTGAAATGGATGGCCGGCAAGCAGACCTCCGCCCCCCAGGGCGCCTGCTCCGACCGGTTCGCACGCGAGGCCTTCGGTAAACTGGGTGTGAAGCCCGCCTCCTACCTGAACCAGAACGTCGAGGTCATCACGACCAACTTCCGCGCCGGCAAGCTCGACGCCGCGACCGTGTGGGAGCCGACCGCCTCCAAGATCGAGGCGACCGGCATCGCCAAGCGCGTCGCCACCGGCCGCGACTTCAACGCCGACGACGGCGGGTTCCTGCTGATGCTGAACGACCTCATCAAGCAGCGGCCGGACGTCGTGAAGGCCTGGCTCCAGTCAGAAGTCGACTCGCAGCTTTTCATGGCGGACATGGCGAACGCGGACGAGGTCGCCCGGCTCGCCGAGGCGCAGACCGAGCGAATGGACCGCAAGGTTCTCTGGAGCGCGCTCTACGGCGCGATGAACGAGAAGGACGTCGGCTCGGTGAAGCTCGAGTTCGACTTCGTCGTGACCGACCGCGTCCGCAAGCTGCTGGACGATGCGACCGCCTTCCTCAACACCATGCCCGCCAAGCCCGCGGCCGAGCCGAAGATCCGGCCGGAAGGCGTGGACGACTCGATCGCCAAACAGGTCATGGCCGAGCGCGGTCTGAAGAGCCCGATCGGCGTGATCAAGGCGCATTCGGCGACCGAAGCCAAGAACTGATCGTGCGGCCGCGCGGCCGCACGCAGCCGCCGCGCGGCCCCGATCCGCGACCAAATTCATGAAGGATCGACCGATGAGCGCGATCGCGCACGAGTCCTACGCCGCCGATACAAGACCCGCGGGCAGCCGTCAGCCGACTGGTTTCGGAATGGTGCTTTACAGGGCGAAGAAGAGCTTCGGCTCGCCTACCCCCTACCTGATGATGTTCGGCATCGGCCTGTGGCTGTTCGCCTACTGGCTGCTGTGCGAGGCGCTTTCGCTGCCCCGGTTCGAGAAGATTCCCGGCCCCATCACCATCCTCACGGACTGGCTGTCGGCGTCTCCGAACCAAGGAACGTCCATCTACACGCCGGACTACTACCAGCACATCTATGTGAGCTGCCGGCGCATCCTGGTCGCCTTCCTGCTGGCCACTGCGCTCGGCGTGCCGCTCGGCCTGCTGATGGGCTGGTCGCGAAAGGTGAAGGAGTACACCTTCCCGCTGTTCGAGACCTTGCGCCCGATCCCGATCATGGCATGGGTGCCGCTCGCGATCCTGATGTTCGCGGGCTACGAGACCCCGGTCATCTTCCTCGCGACGCTCGCCTCGTTCTTCGCCACCACGCTCAACACGATGCTCGGCGTTCAGTCGATCGACGAGAGCTATTTCCGCGCCGCCGGCTGCCTCGGTTCACGCAAGCGGGACGTGTTCTGGCACGTCGTGGTGCCCGGCGCGATGCCATACATCTTCACGGGCCTCCAGATCTCCATCGGCGTCGCCTGGTTCTCCCTGGTCGCGGCCGAGATGGTCTCGGGCGACTACGGCCTCGGCTATCTGATCCTCTCCTCCTACGTGAACAGCGTCACCGTCCCGATGGTCATCGGCATGCTCACGCTCGGTTTCGTCGGATGGTTCTCGTCGGCGATCGTCCGCTTCATCGGCGACCGCCTGATGCAGTGGCACGTCAAAGCGCTCGCGATGCAGGGCCGGTGAGGAGAAACGATAATGAGACCCCAAGATTTCTCGTCCGGCGCAGTCGCCACCAAGGGCGCGATCAGCATCCGCAACGTCACCAAGATCTATGACCCCGACGGAGCGCAGGTCATGGCCGTCGACAACTGCTCGATGGACATCGCGCCCGGCGAAGTCTGCATGATCGTGGGCCCGTCGGGTTGCGGAAAGACGACCCTGCTCAACGCGATCGCGGGTTTCCACTCGATCACCGAGGGCGAGATCATCCTCGACGGCGTGACGCTCTGCAGCCCCAAGCAGCCTCTGGCCGGCCAGAGCGCGGACCGGATCGTGGTGTTCCAGAACGGCGCGCTGTTCCCCTGGAAGACGCTCGCCGAGAACGTCGCCTACGGGCCGATGGTCCAGCGCCGCTGGCCCAAGGCGGAATGCCTGGAGCGGGCCCGGACCGCCCTGAAGGAAGCGGGCCTCGGAGCCGTCGTGGACAAGTATCCGGGCGAGGTGTCGTCCGGCATGGCCCGGCGCGCCGAGATCGTCCGGGCGCTCATCAACGACCCGAAGGTCCTGCTGCTCGACGAACCCTACCGGGCCATGGACGCGCTGACCAAGCAGATCATGCATGAAGCGCTGCTCGAGATGTACGATCGGACCAAGGTCACGATCTACTTCATCACGCATGATCTCGAAGAGGCGATCTTCCTCGGGGACAAAGTCTACGTGATGACGACGCGGCCCTGCCGCGTGAAGAAAGTCATCGACATCAACCTGCCGCGGCCGCGCGACTACACGACGCTCACGACCGAGGCTTTCCGTCTGCTCGTCAAGGAGGCGGACGAAGCCGTGCACGAGGAGGCCCTCAAGGCCTTCAAGGCCGGCGAGCGCGAGATGGCCTAGCCGAGCGCATCTCGACAGGCCGCCTTTCAAAGCCATCGCAGGATTGAGACATGAGCGCCGTGACGATTGATCAACCTCAGACCCCGCCCTCCAAAACGTTTCGCCGGCGGTCGAAATTCGAAAGAGCCATCTCGAGCCTCGGCTTCTGGCGCGGTCTGGCGGGGATCCTGGTGTTTCTCGTTCTTTGGGAAGCAGCCGCTTACCTGAAGGCCACCCTCGATTTCACGATCCCCTTCTTCGGCAAGCTGCCGGCTCCGACGCTCGTCGCGGCCGCGGCCGCGGAAGTCGTCGTTCAGCCCGGATACTGGTGGAGCTGGGTCGAAAGCTTCAAGCGGGTTCTGGGCGGCTTCATCATCGCCATGATCCTCGGCATACCCTTCGGGCTGGCGCTCGCGGTCAACAAGTACTTCCGCGACGTGTTCTTCCCGCCCTTCGAAATCCTGCGGCCGATTCCGCCTCTCGCCTGGGTCCCGGCGTCGCTGATCTTCTGGCCGACCAACGAGATGTCGATCATCTTCGTGACCTTCCTCGGCGCGTTCTTCACCATCGTCATCAACGTGCTCGGCGGCGCGCGCACGATCGACGTTCGCTATCTGCGGGCGGCGCAGTCGATGGGCGCCAACCAGTGGCACCTGTTCTCGCGCATCATCCTGCCCGGGACGCTGCCCTCCATCTTCACCGGCGCGGCCGTGGGCATGGGCATCACCTGGAACGTGGTTCTCGCGGCCGAGATGGTGTCGGGCGGCGGCAGCCAGGCCGGCGGCGGCCTCGGGTTCTTCATCTGGAGCTCGTACATGGGCGGCTCCATGGAACACATCATCGTTGGAATGATCTCGATCGGGATCGCCGGCTATCTGTCGAGCGCCCTCATCCGCTGGCTCGGCGAGCGGACGATGCCCTGGCAGCGCGCGTTCTGATCGATCCCTCGAGACAGGAGCAGGAACAATGACGATTGGCGCAGTCCCGTCCTCGGTGGATCATGCGACCGGCAAGAGCCGGATCGAGCTCAAGAACGTTTCTCGCGGCTTTGGCGAGGAATGGGCGCGGGAAGAGGTCGTTCAGAACCTCTCCTTCGAAATCAAGCCTGGCGACCTGACGTGCATCGTCGGGCCGTCGGGCTGTGGAAAGTCGACCATCGTCAATCTCGTCGCCGGCTACGACGCGCCGGAGTCGGGGGAGATCCTGCTCAACGGTCAGAAGATCACCGGTCCCGGCAAGGACCGCATGGTGGTCTTCCAGGAGACCGCCCTGATGCCGTGGCAGACGACGTTCGACAACGTCGCGTTCGGGCCGAAGCTGCGCGGCGACGGCGCGCGTGCGGATATCGACCGCGAGGCGCACCGGCTGCTCGAGAAGGTCGGGCTCGGCGACTTCAAGAGAAAGTTCCCGTCCCAGCTGTCAGGCGGCATGCAGCGGCGCGCCGAGCTTGCTCGCGCGCTGATCAACAAGCCGCTCCTTCTCATCATGGACGAGCCCTTCCGAGGGCTCGACGCGATGTCGCGCCCGCTGATGCAGGAGTTCTTCCTTCGGCTGTTCGAGGAGAACCGCCGGACGAACCTCTTCGTCACGTCGGAAATCGAGGAGGCCATCTTCCTCGCGGATCGGCTCGTGATCCTCTCGAACCGCCCGGCGCAGGTCCGGGCCATCATAGAGATCCCCCTGCCCCGGCCGCGCGAGTTTCACATGATGAACTCGCCGGAGGTGTTCGAGATCAAGCGTGAGGCGCTGGCGATCCTGCACGACGAAGCGATGAAGAGCTTCGGAGGCTCTGTCGGCGCCGGGGCGCGCCAGATGGACGTGATGGAGGCGCGCCCCTAGCGTCGGCGTCGCATGATCATGCTGCTCGAACGGATTCTGACGCGGGAAGCCATCATTGCGACCGCGGTCGCGGGGGCCATCCTCGCGACCGCGGCGGGCTTTCGCGCCGTTCGGGAAAGACTCGGCGACGGAGCAAGCCTCGCCCTGTCCAGAACCGGCTATGCGTTGACCGGCGTGAGCATGCTCCTGATGATCGCCGCCGGTTTCCTGTCCGGTCGTTGACGATGGCCCTGTCTGAACGCGGTGCGGCGGTTTGCTGGTCGAGGTAGACAATCTCGCGAAGCGCTTCGGCGGCAAGGCGGCTGTCGACGGCGTGTCGTTCTCCGCTTCCGAAGGGGCGATCGTCGGCCTGCTCGGCGCCAACGGCGCGGGCAAATCCACCACGATGCGGATGCTGGTCGGATATTTGAGGCCGGACTCCGGGACGGTGAAGATCGCGGGCCTTCGGATCGAAGACGGGCCCGCGCTGGCGCAGGCCGTCATCGGATACCTGCCCGAGTCGGCGACAGGCTTTCCGGAACTCACCGTGCGCGAATTCCTGACATTCGCGGCCGAGGCCCGGGGCTTGCGCGGCTCCGCGCGACGCGTCGCGCTCGAGCGCGGCGTCCATGCGGGCGACCTGGCGACGGTCTACGGCGAGACCCTGGGTTCGCTGAGCCAGGGCTGGCGCCAGCGCGCCTGGATCGGACAGGCGTTTCTGCACGACCCGCCGATACTCATCCTGGACGAGCCGACGACGGCCCTCGATCCAGGTCAGAAGCAGCGTCTGCGGACGCTGCTCCGGGAGGCGTCGAGAACAAAGGCGGTGCTGATCTCGACCCATATCCTCGAGGAGGCGGAGACCCTTTGCGACCGCGCCATCATGTTCCGCGCGGGACGGATCTCAGCGGACAAGCCGGTCGCCGAGTTGCTCGACGACCGGGGCCGCCTCACGCTTGCCTATCAAGCCCATGCGGGTTCGGGATGACCAGTTGACGCCTGCGCTTGGACCGAGCTGGCCTGCGGCTGTCGGGGCGGTTTTCCGGCACCAGCTGAGGCTGCTTGCGCATTCAAGGCTCACTCTGGTCTTCCAGCTCGCGTTCCTGATCGCGCTGTCGGCGGCGACCTTTCTCATCGGGGATTTTTTCGCCGCGGACGACGCGTCGCTGGATCCCATGCTCGGCTTCCTGCCCTGGATCGCGCTGATCTTCATTCCAGCGCTCGCGATGAAGACGTTCACGCACCGCTCCCTCGACCGCGAGCGGGAGCTGCTGCTCACATTGCCGCTCCCTCCCGGCGCGATTGCGGTCGGCGCATGGCTTGCGGGTTCGGTGGTCCTGCTGACCACGCTGGCTTTCACCGCTCCGCTGGCTGCGACGATCCTGTGGCTGGGAGCGCCGGACATCGGCGCAATGGCGTCGGGCTACATCGGGGCGGCGTTCCTGCTCGTCTCCTTCTACGCCGTCGGGCTGTTCGCGTCGGCGATCGCCCGAAGCGAGACCGGCGCCTTCACCATCGCGTTGGCTATCCTGTTCGCGCTGATGATGACGGGGTGGGACGGCCTGGGACGGATCGCGCCCAACGCCTCGGTTTCGCAGCTGCTCGGCGGCCTGGAGTCCGCATCGCCGAAGTTCTGGATGGAGCGGGTGGCGGCGGGCCGGTTCGAGCTCAAGGCGCTGCTGTTCTTCGCGGGCGTCGTCGCGCTCGCTCTGGTCGGGACGAGGTCCGCCCTGCAGCCTCGCAGAACGCCGGGTCTGCGAGCCGCCGTCCGGCTTTCCGCGGGAGCGGCCGTCGGCGCCGCGGCGATCTCCGCGGCGGTCGCCGGCGCGCCGGCGGACGCCGTCGACCTCACCGCGTCCCGGAAGTTCACGCTGTCGCCGAGCACGCTCGAGATCGCCGCGGGGCTGCCGCAGGGGTCGCGCGTCGACCTCTACTGGAGCCGAAGCCTGCCGGGCGTTCCGCAGTCGGTCCGGGCTCACGCCGCGCAGGTCGCCGAACTCCTGAAACTCATCGCCGGCCGCTCGGGCGGCAGGCTCGTCTTCGAAGAGCATGACGCCGTTCCGGGGAGCGATGGCGAGGCGCCGGCGGTGCGGGCCGGCGTGCGGCGCGTGCCGCTCAGCTCGGGAGACGCCCTGTTCCTCGGCGCCTCGTTCTCGTCGGGCGATCGAAGCGCCCTCGTTCCATATTTCGACCAGCGCCGCGAGGGACTGCTCGAATACGACGTCGCGACCAATCTCGCGGGGCTGGTCCGCAGCAAAACCCCTCGCGTCGGCGTCGTGACCCCGCTCATTCCGTCGTCGGACGCGAACGCGACGGATGGGGGCTTCAACGCGATCGGCGAACTGCGGCGCGCCTACGACGTCGCGATCGTTCCCGCCTTCTCGGACAGGCTTCCGGATGGGCTCGACGCCGTCATTGTCATGGGCGCGACCTTCCTCAAACGCGAGATGCTTTATTCGATCGATCAGGCCGTGATGCGCGGCGCCGGGTTGATCGTCATGATCGACCCGCGACTGAGGCTCAGCCCGTCGTCCGAGAAGGCGACGCCCTATCCCTCGGCGGAGGTCGACGACGTCTCAGACCTGCTGGCGCGTTATGGCGTCAACTATCTCGGCGATCAGGTGGTGGGAGACATGGCCCTGGCGACGCCCGTCGCCGACGCCACGCAGAGAATCGGCGCGTTTCCCTACTGGATGCGGTTCGGCGAAGACCAGATCTCGCGCACCCACGCCGTGACGGCCGGCCTCGGAGAGCTGCTCCTGATCGAGCCCGGCGCGTTCAGCGCGCCCGACGGGTCGGCCCTGGTGAGGACGACCGAGACCGCGGGCGCGGCGCCACGGCGGGAGCTCGAGAGCCGGGCGCCCGCGGCGGCCGCAGACGGCTTCAGGCCCGGCGGCGGGGCGCGCACCGTCGTGGCGGAGGTCGAGGGCCCGTTCTCGAGCGCGTTCCCGGGCCATCCGGACGAGCCCGCCGCGAAGCATCTCGAGCGAAGCGCCGCCGCATCGGCGGTGTTCGCGATCGGCGACGTGGACTGGATCCTCGATCCCTTCGCCTATGAGGAGCAGACCGATCCGCACGCGCCCCGGCGTCCGCGCAACGACAATGTCGCCCTGTTCCTGAATATGGTGGAGCGCGCCGCAGGCGGAGGCGACCTTATCAAGATCAGGTCGCGCAATGCGGCGCGCCATCCGTTGGTGCGGGTCGCCGAGATCGCCCGGAGCCTGCCTGAAGAGGATCGCGCCGCCCGCGCGGCGGCGATGGCCCGTATCGCCGAGATCGAGAAACGGATCGCAGCGCTTCCGGCTGCCGCCAATGTCGTGGACCTGTCGCAGCTGCCTGCGGACGTCCAGGAACAGGTGCAGCGATTGAGGGACGCATTGGCCCCGGATCGGCTGACGGTGAGGGTCGTCGACCAGCGAGAGCGTGAAGCGGTCGAGGTCCTGCGCTCCAGAGTGATCGCGGCGAACCTCGTCGCGGGTCCCATGCTCGCATTGGCCTTCACGGCGCTCGTCGCGGCACGTCGTCGTCGAGCGAAAAACGTTTGACCCTCTCTGTTCGCTTATTGGGAACGTTTATTTCCGTTCCGGGCCGAAGCCGCATCTAATAAGCGGCAGAACAACAGCGCCGTCTCGTTCGACTACGACGGACACTCGGCCAAGCCACAGCCCTTGGTTCGTTGTCGTATGTAAAATCCATCGAAACAGTCGCGAATTCCGCGAGACGGAAAGCTTTTATCTTAAGACGATCCACACATCGCAAGAAACATGTGATCAATTCGTGAGGAAGATCATTCTAATCGATATTATCTGTTGGGAGGCAGATCGCGAATTCGATAGTTTTGAACTGTTTTCATTCGGCCTACGGGCCGTCGACTGGGTCGGCCGATGGGCCTTTGACTTGGGGTCGCGTTAAATGGCGTTTATTGCCGACGCTCTTGGCCATGCAGGCCGCATCTTTCGCCGTTCGCACGTCGACGCGCGTCTCAAGGGGACCGCCGCGCCGATGCGACGGGACCTTCTGGAAGCGCTCGCGGGGCCCCCTGAAGTCGTCGAGACCTCGCCGTCGCTCGGCGACGACGTGAAGTACACCACCTGCTACATGTGCGCCTGCCGGTGCGGGATCAAAGTCCATCTCAAGGACGGCAAGATCCGCTACATCGAGGGCAACAAGGACCACCCGGTCAACAAGGGCGTGCTGTGCGGCAAGGGTTCGGCCGGCATCATGCAACAGTATTCGCCGGCCAAGCTGCGCAAGCCGCTGCTGCGCACCGGCGAGCGCGGGTCGGGCGAGTTCAAGGAGATCGAGTGGGACGAGGCGATGCGCCTCGCGGTCGAGTGGCTGGGCGAGATCCGCCGCACCGACCCGAGGAAGCTCGCGCTGTTCACCGGCCGCGACCAGAGCCAGTCGCTCACCGGCTGGTGGGCGATGCAGTTCGGCACCCCCAACTTCGCGGCGCATGGCGGCTTCTGTTCGGTGAACATGGCCGCCGCCGGGCTCTATTCGATGGGCGGCGCCTTCTGGGAGTTCGGCGAGCCCGACTGGGACCACGCCCGCTACTTCGTGATGTTCGGCGTCGCCGAGGATCACGACTCGAACCCGATCAAGATCGGCCTGTCGAAGCTCAAGGCCAACGGCGCGAAGTTCGTCTCCGTGAACCCGGTCAAGACCGGCTATTCGGCGGTCGCGGACGAGTGGGTCGGCGTGACGCCCGGCACCGACGGCCTGTTCGTCATGGCGCTGATCCACTGCCTGCTCGAAGCCGACCAGATCGATTTCGACTTTCTGGCCCGCTACACCAACGCCACCTGGCTCGTCGTCCAGAATCCGGGCGGCGCCGACCACGGCCTGTTCGCGCGCGACGAGAACGGCGTTCCGCTCGCCTGGGACAAGGCGGCGTACGCAGCCGTTCCGTCGAACCGGACCGACTTTTCGCCCGCGGTCGTGGGCACGTTCGAACTGCCGGACGGGCGCAGGGCCGTCCCCTCGTTCCAGCTTCTCGCCGAGCGCTATCTCGATCCGCAATACGCCCCTGAGGCCGTCGCCGATCGCTGCGGGCTCACGGCCGGGCGCATCCGCCGCCTCGCGGCCGAGATCGCCCATGCGGCGTTCCAGGAAGAAATCGTGCTCGACCAGCCCTGGACCGACTGGGCCGGCCGCCGGCACGAGACGATGATCGGCCGCCCCGTTGCGATGCACGGCATGCGCGGCATCTCCGCCCATTCCAACGGCTTCCACACCTGTCGCGCGATCCATGTGCTGCAGATGCTGATTGGCGCGATCGATACGCCGGGCTCCTGGCGCTACAAGGCGCCCTACCCCAAGCCCATCCCCGGCGGCCCCGCGCCGGCCGGCAAGACCACCGCGCCGAACACGCCGCTCAACGGCATGCCGCTCGGCTTCACCATGGGTCCGGAGGACCTGCTGGTCGAGGAGGACGGGACCCCGAAGCGCCTCGACAAGGCCTACAGCTGGGAGGCGCCGCTTTCCGCCCACGGCCTGATGCACATGGCGATCCACAACGCCTGGGCGGGCGATCCGTACAAGATCGACGTGCTGTTCATGTACATGGCCAACATGGCCTGGAACTCGTCCATGAACACGGCCGGCACCATGAAGATGCTGACCGACAAGAACGAGGACGGCTCCTACAAGATCCCGAAGATTATCTATTCCGACGCTTACGCCTCGGAGATGGTCTCCTACGCCGACCTCGTCCTGCCAGACACCACCTATCTCGAGCGCTGGGACTGCATCTCGCTGCTCGACCGGCCGATCGGCTCGGCGCACGGGCCGGCCGACGCCATCCGCCGCCCGATCCTCACCCCCGACCGCGACGTGCGCCCGTTCCAGGACGTGATGATCGACCTCGGCGCGCGGCTCGGGCTTCCGGGGCTGACCAACGAGGACGGCTCGCCGAAATTCCCGGGCGGCTATCCGGACTACATCGTCAACCACCAGAGGAAGCCCGGCATCGGCCCGCTCGCGGGCTTCCGCGGCGAGGACGGCACGGTCCCGGGCAAGGGCGCGCCCAACAAGGGCCAACTCGACGCCTACATCGCCAACAAGAGCTTCTGGCGGCTCGAGCTGCCGCATGACGAGGCCTACTTCAAGCACTCGAACAAGAACTATCTCGAGCACGCCGTGAAGCTCGGCATGATCGACAAGTCCGACCAGATCGTCCTCAACATCTATTGCGAGCCGCTGCAGAAGTTCCGGTTGGCGGCGGAAGGCCACGGCGCGATCCAGCCGCCGGAGCGCGACCGCGAGCGGGTGAAAACCTTCTTCGACCCGTTGCCGATCTGGTACGCGCCGCTCGAGGAACAGAAGATCGAGGCCTCGGAATACCCGTTCGCGGCCCTGACCCAGCGGCCGATGGCGATGTATCACTCGTGGCACTCGCAGAACGCGTGGCTGCGCCAGATCTTCTCGAAGAACTTCCTCTACATGAACCGCCAGACGGCCGAGAAGAACGGCCTCGAGGACGGCGACTTCGTCTGGGTCACGAGCCACCACAGCCGCATCAAGGTGCCGGTCCGCACCATGGAGGGCGTGAACCCCAACACGGTCTGGACCTGGAACGCGATCGGCAAGCGCAAGGGCGCGTGGAACCTGCCGAAGGGCGCGCCCGAGGGCGAGCAGGGCTTCCTGCTCAACCACACCATCTCCGAGCTGCTGCCCGCGGAAAAGGACGGTTACCGCTACTCGAACTCCGATCCCGTCACCGGACAGGCGGCCTGGTACGATCTCCGCGTCAAGATCGAGAAGGCCGATTGCGAGCAGGTCTGCTTGCCGAGCTTCCCGGCGCTGCCGAACCCGCCGAGCATGCCCGACCGTCCCGACGTCCTGCGCTTTGAAGCGGGCGGTCGCGAAAACCCATGGGACAAGCGTCCCGCCATGTCCTCCGGTCGGAGGACCGCCTCGTGACCTGCCTTCCCGAAAGCGCGCCCGGCCAGAAGAAGCTCGGCCTCGTCATCGATCTCGACACCTGCGTCGGCTGTCACGCCTGCGCGGTGAACTGCAAGGAGTGGAACGCGAGCGGCCATTCCGGCCCGCTGTCCGACTTCCAGTCGAAGTCCGACGGCATCTGGTTCAACCGCGTCCACACCTTCGAGGCGGGGCGCGGCGAGACCTCGCGCACCGTCCACTTCCCGCGCTCGTGCCTGCATTGCGAGGAACCGGCCTGCGTCACCGTCTGCCCGACCGGCGCGTCCTACAAGCGCGCGGAAGACGGGATCGTGCTCGTCAACGCCGAGACCTGCATCGGCTGCAAGCTCTGCTCGTGGGCCTGCCCCTATGGCGCGCGCGAGTTCGACGAAGACGACGGCGTGATGAAGAAATGCACGCTCTGCGTCGACAAGATCTACAACGAGAACATCCCGGAAGCCGACCGGCAGCCGGCCTGCGTCTCGACCTGTCCCGCGAGCGCGCGCCACTTCGGCGATCTTGGCGATCCCAACTCCAAGGTGTCGCGTCTGGTCGCCGAGCGCGGCGGCTACGACCTGATGCCGGAAATGGGCTATCGGCCGGTCAACAAGTACCTGCCGCCGCGGCCGAAGTCCTCGGGCTGCTCCTCCGCCTCGGATGACACGATTTCGCTGATCAACCTCGCCGAGAAGCGGGCCGAGAGGGAACGGGCCGAGGCGCTCAGAGTGAAGATCGGCGCGAAGGACGCGGTCCCGCCTCAACGGCTCACCGACGATCATCAGGCTGGCGGCGGCAAGGGTTCGTCGTTCCTGCGCTGGGCCGATCGCGTGCTGTCCCGCTGACGGAGCGAACCCGATGCATCCCGCCTTCTCCGTCATCATCTTCACCACGGCGTCCGGGGCGGGCTATGGCCTGCTCGCCTGGTTCGCGTTGTTCTCGCTGTCGAACCCGTCCTGGATCGACCGCCCGCTCGCGCTGACGACGTTGCTCTTCGGGCTGGCGCTGGTCAGCGCGGGCCTCGGATCGTCGACGCTGCATCTCGGCCGCCCCGAACGGGCATGGCGGGCGCTCTCGCAGTGGCGCTCGTCCTGGCTGTCGCGGGAGGGCGTCGCGGCGATCGTGGCGTTCGTGCCGACCGGTCTGCTCGCCCTGTGCTGGATGATGTCGCCTGATCCCGGGGTCGCCGCGCATGTGCTGGCGCTCCTGACGATCCCTGCGACGCTCGCGACGACCTACTGCACGGCGATGATCTACGGCTCCCTGAAGACGATCCGCCAGTGGCGCCACCCGCTCACCGTCCCGAACTACTTCGCGCTCGCTCTGCTCACCGGCGCGCTCCTGTTCTCGGCCCTGACGCGCCTGTTCGGGACCGAGGCGCTCGGCGTCGAGCTCGCGGCGCTGGTGGCCGGCTCGGCGGCGCTCGCTCTCAAGCTCTTCTACTGGCGCGGCATCGACGCGCCGTCGCGCGTCAGCACCGCCGAAACCGCGACCGGCCTTGGCCGGTACGGCGAAGTCAGGTTGTTCGAGGCTCCGCACACGGAAGAAAACTACCTGATGCGCGAAATGGGCTTCTCGATCGCGCGCAAGCACGTGGCCAAGCTCCGCCGACTGACCGTCCTGACGCTCTTCGTTGGCCCGCTCGTCTCGACGCTGCTCGCAATGGCGGTCGGCGGCGCGTTCGGCACGCTGTTCGCCGTCACGGCGGTCGTTTCGGCGGCCGTCGGAGTGCTCGCGGAACGCTGGCTGTTCTTCGCCGAGGCCACGCACGTCGTCACCCTGTTCTACGGGGCGAAGGCGGCGTGACCGACCAATCCCACCCGATCGGCAGGACCGCGATGGGAGACGGCTTCTGGTCGCGGGCCGGGCGCACGCTCTGCCCCGTCTGGCTCGGCGCGACAACGCCGTCCACCGTCAAGGCGGACGTCATCGCCGGCCTGACGAGCGCGACGGTGGTGCTGCCACAGGCGGTCGCCTTCGCGGCGATCGCGGGCCTGCCGCCCCAGTACGGGTTCTACACCGCGATCGTGGTGCCGATCATCGCCGGGCTCTGGGGTTCGTCATGGGTCATGGTGTCGGGCCCGACCCTCGTGATCTCGGCGCTCGTCGCGAGCACCGTGCAGCCACACGCGCAGTCGCTCACGCACGACTACATCGCCCAGGCGATATTCCTGACCTTTTTCGTGGGCATGCTGCAGTGCCTCTTCGGGGCGCTGAGGCTCGGCCGCTTCGTGAACTTCATCTCGCATTCCGTCATGGTCGGCTTCACCGCGGCCGCCGCCGTGCTGATCGCGGTCAGCCAGATCAAGGACGCGTTCGGCATCGTGGCCAAGCGCGGCCATAGCGTCTTCGAGCAGGTGGCGAACCTCGTGGCGGGCGCAGGGACCGCGAACCTCGCGGCCTTCGGGATCGCGGCCGCCACCCTCATGACGCTCCTGGCCATCCGGCTCCTCGCGCCGAAGCTGCCCGCCTTCGTCATCGCGCTCGCGGTCGGGGCCGGCGTCGGCGCCTTCATCGACGCCGAACTGCTCGGCGTGCGCATGGTCGGCGCGCTGCCGTCGATCGCGCCGCTGCCGGCGTTCCCGGAGATCTCGTTCGACTACTTCAGCAGGCTGTCGGAAGGGGCGTTCGCGATCGCCCTGCTCGGCCTCGTCGAGGCGATCTCGATCGGGCGGGCTTTCGCCCTCAAGCAGAACCGGCCCTTCGACGCCAACCGCGAGATCGTGGCCCAGGGCATGTCGAACGTGGTGGGCGGCGTCTTCCAGTGCTACCCCGCGTCCGGCTCGTTCACGCGCAGCGGCGTCAACTACGAGGCCGGGGCCGCCACGCCGCTCTCGGCCATCCTGTCTTCGGCCTTCCTGGTCGCCATTCTGCTCGTGGTCGCGCCGTGGTTCGGCGAGGTCCCGATCCCCGCGGTCGCGGCCGTCATCCTCTACGTCGCCTACCGCCTGGTCGACATCGCGGCCATCCGGCACATCGTTTCGACGAGCCGGAGCGAGGCGATCATCACGGTCGTGACATTCGTCGCGGGCCTGTTCGTCAATCTCGAATTCGCCGTCTATGGCGGCGTGATCGTCTCGCTGCTGATCTTCCTGTCGCGCAGCGCCAAGCCCAGCCTGTCGATCTCCGCTCCTGACGGAAGCAAACCCCATCGTCCGTTCCGGAACGCCCTCGTCTACGACCTCGATGAGTGTCCGCAGGCCGCCTTCGTGAGGCTCGACGGCGCCCTCTATTTCGGCTCCGTCGACTATCTCGAGCGCGAACTGGAGCGGCTCGGCTGGGAGCGCCCGAGGCAGCGCAAGCTGGTGCTCATCCTGCGCGGCGTGGGCGACATCGACATGCCGGGCGCCGAGCTCATCATCGCCGAAGCCAAGCGACGGCGCGCTCGCGGCGGCGACCTCTATCTCGTCGCCAGGTTCCGCCCGCTGCTGAAGACGCTCGAGCGCTTCCACGTCCTCGAGGTGCTCGGCCCGAACAACGTCTTCGAGACCAAGGAGGAGGCCATCTCCCGGATCACGGCGACCCTGGATCAGGAGATCTGCTCCACGTGCCAGTCGCGGATCTTTCGGGAGTGTCCGCGGGCGACGCCCGAACAACCGGCAAGCGGCGTCTTCGCCCCGTTTCAAAGTTGAGGCGAGCAGGCCGGCGTGTCTGACGCCAAGCCGCCACGCTGGACCCTGCAGTCCTTTGCGTTTCCCGCCTTGCTGCTCGGGGGCGTCTCGGTCGGTTGCGCGCCGATACTGGTCCGGCTGTCTGAATCCGGGCCGGCGGCGACGGCGTTCTGGCGCGTCGCGCTGGCTCTCGCGCCGCTCGCCCTCATCGCCGCCTTCGCGTCCAGCCGCACCAGCGCATCCGCGACGCCGCGGACCGTCGCAGAGTGGCTGACGGTTTCCGCTCCGGGCGCCTTCCTCGGCGTCGAGCTCGTCGTCTGGCACATCTCGCTTCACATGACGTCGGTCGCCAACGCGAGCCTTCTCGTCAACCTGACGCCGATCTTCGCCGCCCTTTTCGGCTGGGCGATCTTCCGACGGCCTGTCGGGCGCGTGTTCGCGGCGGGCGCCGCGATCTCCGTCGCCGGAGTGACGCTGCTTACGACTGGAGGTTCGGCGGCGGGAGGCGGACGGCTTGCTGGCGACGCGATCGCGTTGTCGGCGGCCGCGATCTACGCCGGATATTTCCTGACGCTCGGATATGCGCGCCGGCGGTTTTCGACCGCATCCGTGATGTTTGCGAGCGCGGCGTCGGCCGCCGTGGTCACGCTGCCCCTGGCATTGGCGGAAGGCGCCTTTACGCCGGATACCGCCGCCGGCTGGGCGGCGCTGATCGCGCTGGCCTGGATCGTACAGGCGTGCGGTCAGGGGCTGGTGACGTTCGCGATCGCGTGGCTCTCGCCCACGCTGTCGTCCCTGACCATGCTGATCCAGCCGTTCGTGGCGGGCGCGCTGGCGTGGGCGCTGTTCGGAGAGAGCCTGACGGCCGTCCAGATCGCCGGCGGCCTGGTCGTCGTCGCAGGGATCATGGTCGCGCGGCGCGGATGACGCCGCGCGACCATGCAGCCGTCACTTCGGCGCGGCGGCAGGCTTGGCCGCGTCCGCGACGGTCCCGATCGGCTTGCAGTCGCTCATGCAGCGTTCGGCGTGCGTGTCAGGCCGATTGTCGGTGACGAAGGCGCCGCGGTTCGGCATCTCGATCCTGGCCATCGTCTGGGCGTTCATCTTGAAATCGTCGGGCACCAGGCCGTTCAGATTGTAGATGTAGGCCGCGACCGCATAGACCTCGTCGCTGGTCAGCGACTGCGGCGCGTCCAGCGGCATGGCGCGCCGGACATAGTCAAACAGGATCGGCGCGTAGGGGTACATGCTGCCCGGCGTCAGAACCCGCGGGCTCTTGGTCATGCTGCCGATGCCGCCGACCATGGCGCCGAACATCGGGCCGCCCGCCGCCTTCTCGCCGTGGCAGGCCACGCACTTCTGTTCGTAGACCAGCTTCCCGGCCGGGACCGTGCCTTCGCCGGCAGGCAGATTTCCGCCGTCGGGCGTGTGGATGTCGATGTTCCACAACACAAGGTCCGCGTCGGCGACCGGCTTGCCGTAACCGACTTCGGGCCTCTCGCCGTAGCCCGCCGCGCCGGCGGAGACGACGCCGGCCAGCAGGGCCGCCGCGACAACTCCTGTGAGATCAAGCGATCGCATTGGTGACCTCTCCGCTCTGAGCGACGGACCACGGGAAGATGCCGTTGTGGTGCTGGACGAAGCCGGTAATCTCCCGGACCCGCGCGATATCCTCGACGGTCGGCTGGACGTATCCGGTCGAGTCGATGGCGCGGCTCGCGATCTTCGCGGGTCCGCCGTCCCAGTTCCAGCGATAGCGGAAGCGCGTCAGGCACTTGTCGAGCACCGGCCCCTCGAGCACGGCCTCGCGCCAGGAGCGCCCGCCGTCGAAGGTCAGGTCGACGTTGGTGATCTTGCCGTTGCCGCTCCACGCGAAGCCCTGAACCTCGTAGACGCCGGGGCCCTTCAGCGCCATGCCGCCGGACGGGCTGGTGACGACCGACTTGCACTCCATCACCATCGAGAACTGCCGCCACTTCCCGTTCGGCATCGGGTCGGTGTAGCGCGCGGTCTCGCCGCGGATCTGGTCCGGCTCGGACACGACCTTGATGCGCCGCAGCCACTTCACGCAGGTGTTGCCCTCCCAGCCCGGGAAGAAGGCGCGGATGGGATAGCCCTGCTCGGCGCGCAGGCGTTCGCCGTTCTGGCCGTAGACCAGCAGGGCGTCGTCCATGACTTTTTCGAGCGGGATCGAGCGCAGATGGCCCGAGCCGTCGCCGCCCTCGAAAATCACCCACTTGCCTTCCGGCTTGACCCCCGCCTCGGCGAGCAGCCAGGACATCGGCACGCCGGTCCACTGGGCGCAGGCGAGAAGGCCGTGGCTCTGCTGGACGGTGACGGATTTCGGCTCCCGCCAGTCCGTCAGCGTGTTCCCCGAGCATTCCATGAAGTGGAACCGCGACACCGACGGGTAGCGCAGGATGTCGTCCATCGAGAACTGGAGCGGCCGGTCCACCAGACCGTGGATCACGAGTCGATGCTTTTCGGGGTCGATCTTCGCGACCCCGTTGTGGTGCCGCTCGAAGAAGAGCCCGTTCGGGGTGACGATCCCGATCTGATGCTGAAGCGGCGTCATGCTCCAGTCGGAGAAGTTCTGCTTGTTCTTGAAGACGTCGGATCGACGGCGCTTAACGTGCTTTTCGAACTCGATCGGAAGCCCGTAGCTCTCCTCCGGGATGGGGTCTCCCATGACGGTGTTGCTTTCGGGAACCGGCAGCGGAGCGGCCTTCGCGACCGATCCCGTCATGAGCCCGGCGCCGGCGAGAGCCGCGCCGGTGAGGAACCGGCGGCGAGGCGTCGACGCCGGCACGACCAACCCGAGCGCTTCGATTTCAGCTTGTTGTCCCGACGACGCCGCCTCAGCGGCGCGGGGCGCGCCTACCTTCGTCATGAAATGTCCTTCCCCCCGGCCCGACCCTCGTCGCGACCTCGCTGCCGCCCTAAGCAAACCGAGATCTATTCATCAATAGAGCTCGCCAACTCTCGCGAGCGCGACTTCCATCGCGCCGCAGGAACATCAGACAGTCAGTCTCAGCAGGAGAAAAATCGTTCTCTTCTATTTTCGATTAGGCCGCTTCATCATTGGGCCGGCGCGTCAGGTTGCGCCTGTCGTCCGATCTGCTTTCCGGGTTTGCGGCGCGCGGGACGGCGCGGGCGTCTCCCTCACCAGGCCGAGGAACGCTTCCGCGGCGTTGGTGAAATGCCGCTCCTTGTGACGAAGGGCCGAGAACCGTCGCGCCGGCAGCGGAAAGTTGATCTCGACGAGCGATCCGGACGCCAGTCCGGAGTTGGCGACCAGGCGAGACAGAACCGTGGCGCCGGCTCCCGCCTCGACGGCGGTGCGCACGGCCTCGTTGGAGGCGAGCTCGATCGCGATATCGAGATCCTTCGGGCCGAGGCCCGCGGCCGAGAGCGCGGTTTCGAGCGTGCTGCGCGTTCCGGACCCGGTCTCGCGCAGCACCCAGGGCGTCGTCGTCAGGTCCATGGTCGAGACGACGCCCTCTCGCGTCCAGGGATGATCGGCGGACACGACCAGGACCATCTCGTCCCGCGCCACCGTGATCACATTGAGCGCAGGGTCGTCGATCTCGCCTTCCACGATCCCGATGTCGGCGCCTCCGTCACGGACCATGGCCGCGACGGACTCGGTGTTCGCGATCGAGAGCGTGACGGCCACGCCCGGATAGCGCTGCCGGTACATGTGGATGAGGGGCGGAAGCCAGTAGGCCGCCACGGTCTGGCTCGCGGCGAGCGAGAGCCGTCCCTTCTTCATTCCCGCCAGATCGGCGAGGACGGTCTCGGCGGCGGCCGCGCGCGCGAGCACCGCCCGGGCCTCGGTCAGGAAGACACGTCCCGCTTCGGTGAGGACGATGCTTCTTCCGATGCGATCGAAGAGCTTCGTCGCATATCGTGCTTCGAGGTTGGCGACGGCCATGCTGACCGCCGACTGGGTCAGATTGAGATCCTGCGCCGCCCTCGTGGCGTGCTCGCGCTCGGCGACAGCCACGAAGATTCGAAGCTGTTCGAGAGTCATGACGGCAGGCCTCGAGAGAGAATATCGCCCGGTTCGAGCGGACTACGCGGATTGAAGGCGACGATACCGTTGTCAGCGGCCGCGAGGCGATTGAAGCTTTCAATACCTTGAGCGCTATCGCCGAATTGATCATGGGCCGGCGAGCCGGCCTGACTCGAACCCTTCGGGATGCAGCCGCGCATGGCGGCTGCCTCCCGAGGTTCAGATGGTCACGACGGTGCGGCCGCGCACCTGGCCCGCAAGGATTTCACCTGCGAGACGCGGAAGGTCGTCGAGCCGGACGGTCGTGGTCACGGCGTCGATGTCCTTTGCGGAGAGCTCCGACGCGATGCGCCGCCACGCTTCCTCGCGCTTGGCGATCGGGCACATCACCGAGTCGACGCCGAGCAGCGCGACGTTGCGCAGGATGAAGGGAAACACGCTCGCCGGCAGGTCCATCCCGCCCGCAAGCCCGCAGGCCGCGACGGCTCCGTCATAGTCCGTCGACGCCAGCACGTTCGCAAGCAGCGGACCGCCCACGGTGTCGACGGCGCCGGCCCAGACTTCCTTCTGCAGCGGCTTTCCGGGACTGGCGTAGTCGGCCCGGTCGACGATCGCGGAAGCGCCGAGCGCGCGCAGGAACTCTTCCTCGGAACGGCGGCCGGTGAGCGCCGAGACCTTGTAGCCGAGCTGGGAGAGCAGCTTGACCGCCACGCTGCCGACGCCGCCGGCGGCGCCCGTCACGAGCACGTCGCCGCCCTTCCTGATCCCGTGCTTCTCGAGCGCCATGACGCACAGCATGGCGGTGAGGCCGGCCGTGCCGATCGCCATCGCCCGGGCCGACGTCAGCCCCTCCGGGAGCTTCACCAGCCACTCGCTCTTGACGCGCGCCCGCTCGGCGAAGCCGCCGGACCACCCCTCGCCGACGCCCCAGCCGGTGAGGACGACCGCATCGCCGGCCTTGAACCTGTTGGAGCCCGAAGACACGACCTTGCCGGCGAAATCGATGCCGGGGACGATCGGGTAGTTTCGCAGGATGCGGTTCTTGCCGGTGAGCGCGAGGCCGTCCTTGTAGTTGAACGAGGAGGCTTCGACCGCCACGACCGTATCGGCCTCTGGCAGGTCAGCCAGGGTGATGTCCTCGAGCGCGACGGTCTGCTTGCCGTCGGCCTGCCGGGCCATCAGCGCGCGGAACTTTTCCTCAGACACTATCAGTCTCCCTGCGGTGCGTTCTTCTTGGACGCGTGTTCGGCGCGCGCCTTGTCGGCCGCGGCGTACTGGTCGCGGATGTATCTGATGAGGCCGTTGAGGCTCTCGACCGCGGCGTCGCCGTCGCCGGCCTCGATGGCGTCGGCGATCTCGACGTGGAACCCCGCGATCGAGGTCCGGTCGCGGACGCGGAAGATGTACATGTTGCTGACTGGCATGAGCCCTTCGACGATCGCGTTCATCAGGAAGCGCAGCAGCGCGTTTCCGCCGGCCTCCACGATCAGCCGGTGGAACCTGACGTCGGAGGCGCAGAACTCCTCGTCGGCGATGCCCTCGCTCAGCTGAAACGCGATCTCGGCCCGCATGGCGACCAGATGCTCCGGCGTGCGGTTCTGCGCGGCGA
This sequence comes from uncultured Methylopila sp., assembly GCA_902168115.1. GTDB lineage: Bacteria > Pseudomonadota > Alphaproteobacteria > Rhizobiales > Methylopilaceae > Methylopila. The sequence goes on from CABHPB010000042.1 coordinate 67,928, forward strand.
GACGGCAGCAGATCGCCTCCATCTCGGCCCGGACCGTCGCGATATCGTCGAGGCCGACGCCGCCGGCCGCGACCATGAGCGTCGCGGCGGTGCTGAAGCTCTGAGCGAGCTCGTCGGGCGAGGGCCCGTTGACGAAGGTGCCGCCCGCGGGCCCGCGGCGGGAGCGGATCAGGTGGCGCGCCGCCAGCCGCTTCAGCGCCTCGCGCACGGTCGGCCGGGACACGCCGAATTGAACCGCGAGCGCTTCCTCGGTCGGAAGGCGGTCGTCGGCCTTCAGGTTGCCGCTGACGATCGCCTGCTGGATCGCCTCGGCGATCTGGTTCGCCGCGCTCGTCGTGACGATCTGATCTTGTCGGAATTCCATCGGCCGGCCGCCTTTCCTGTGTGACGAAAGCATAGCATCCCGTCGCGAACGTCAATCCTATTTTTGTTTGACAATTGGAAGTTTGGCCTTTCATCCTGTTGATACCGGACGAAGAGCCGGACCCAAAAACGATAGGGAGGACGGCATGCGGGGACTTCTCGCGTTCGCCATCGCGCTCGGCGGCGTCAGCGCCGCGACGGCGCAGGACATGCCCACGTTCCGGATCGGCGTGCTCAGCGACATGTCCGGCCTCTACGCCGACATCAGCGGCCCCGGTTCGGTCGCCGCGGCGAAGCTCGCGATCGAGGACTTCAAGCCGGAGTCTCACGGCTTCAAGGTCGAGGTCGTCTCGGGCGATCACCAGAACAAGCCGGACATCGGCTCCGGCATCGTCCGCAAATGGTTCGACGTCGAGAAGGTCGACGCTGTGATCGACGTGCCGACCTCATCGGTCGCGCTCGCGGTCGCCAACATCGCGGCCGAGAAGAACAAGCTGCTGATGGTGTCGAGCGCAGGTTCGTCCGACCTGACCGGCAAGGCCTGCACGGCCAACACGGTGCACTGGACCTACGACACCTGGGCGCTCGCCAATTCGACCGCCAAGGCGGTCATCGGCCAGGGCGGGAAGACCTGGTACTTCCTGACCGCCGACTACGCCTTCGGCCATGCGCTCGAGCGCGACGCCACGCAGGCCATCAAGGCCAATGGCGGCGAGGTGCTGGGCCATGTGCTGGCGCCGTTCCAGACCACCGACTTCTCGTCCTTCCTCCTGCAGGCGCAGGGCAGCAACGCGAACGTCGTCGCGGTCGCCAACTCCGGCGGCGACACCATCAACTCGGTGAAGCAGGCCGCGGAGTTCGGCCTCAAGGACGGCGGCCAGAAGATGACCGCCCTGCTCGCCTTCATCTCCGACGTCAACGCCATCGGCCTCGAGACCGCCCAGGGCCTCACCCTCACCGAGGCGTTCTACTGGGACCTCAACGACGGCACGCGCGCCTTCACCAAGCGTTTTCAGGCGCAGATGAAGAACCGCGTCCCGACCATGAACCAGGCCGGCGCCTACGGCGCGACGCTGCACTGGATGAAGGCGATCGCGGCCATGCAGGACAAGGCCCAGGCCCATGACGGCAAGGCCGTCACGGCGAAGATGAAGGAGCTGCCGACCGACGATCCGCTGTTCGGCAAGGGATCGATCCGCGCCGACGGCCGGACGCTGCACGACATGTACCTGTTCGAGGTGAAGTCGCCGGCGGAGTCGAAGGGTCCCTACGACTTCTACAAACTCGTTTCGACGATCCCCGGCGACCAGGCCTTCCGTCCGATGGACCAGGGCGGCTGCCCGCTCGTTTCGAAGTGACGATCGCGGCGGGCCGCCCTGCGGCCCGTCGACCAGATCCCGCATGGTGGAGCGCCGCGTGACCTATTCGACCATCCGGCTCGAGCGCATCGACGCCGTCGCCCGCATCACGCTGAACCGCCCCTCGCGCACCAACGCGATCAGCGCCACGATGCTCGACGAGCTCACGGCCGCGATGGACGAGATCGAGGCGGACGACGCCGTCCGCGCCGTCGTGGTCCGCGGCGAGGGCGCGGCCTTCTCGTCCGGCTTCGACCTCAAGGACCAGATGGAGAAGCGCCCGACCGGCGTCGCCGAATGGCGGCCGATCTTGCGCAAGGACTTCGACGTTCCGATGCGCTTCTGGCATTGCTCGAAGCCGACCGTCGCGGCGGTCCGCGGCCCCTGTCTCGCGGGCGCCTGCGAGCTCGCGCTCGCCTGCGACATGACGATCGCGTCGGAAGACGCCTTCTTCGGCGAGCCGGAGCTGAAGTTCGGGGCCGGCATCGTGGTGATGATCCTGCCCTTCATCGTCGGGCCGAAGATCGCCAAGGAGATCATTCTCACCGGCGAGGATCGGGTGAGCGCCCGCCGGGCCCACGAGATCGGCATGGTCAACCGAGTCGTGGCGAACGACGCGCTCGACGACGAGGCGCTCAGGATCGCCCGCCACATCGCGGCGATCGATCCGAACCTCGTCAAGGAGACCAAGCGCGCCCTCAACCGGGCGATCGAGGCGCGCGGCATGCTCGACGCGCTCGAGGCGGCGCTCGACATCGACCTCCTGATCGAGGGCGAAGGCTCGCCAGACAAGCGCGCCTTTATGGACCTCGCACGTGCGGAAGGGCTCAAGGCGGCGCTCGCCTGGCGCGACGGCCGCTTCCCGAAGGCCTCGTCATGACCGGTCGGCTCGCCCACCTGCTGAGAGAGTGGCTCGCGACCTCGGGAGCCGAGGTCGCGGACGTCGGATCGAAGGCCTGGACCGGGCCGGAACTGCTCGAGATCGCTGACCGCGCGGCCGCCGAACTTCGCGCACGCGGGGTCGAGGCGAACGAGCCGATCCATGTGACGATCGGCAACCGTCCGTCGGACATCGCGGCGATGCTCGCGGTGTGGAGCGTCGGGGGCGTGGTCGCGCCGATCCACCAGAACGCCTCCATCACGACTCGGGCCGCGGTCGGTCAGGCGACCAACGCGCGCCTTCAGCTCGACGGCGTGTTCGTGGAGG
>CABHPB010000043.1 GCA_902168115.1 uncultured Methylopila sp.
CCGAGAACAGCCGCTTGAAGCCGGACGCCGGCGAGATCTTCGAGAACTTCGGCGTCAGCGGATCGGTCGTGTAGAGCGGCGGATGCTGGACCATGTTGCCGGCGATCGCGGCGATCACCAGCACCAGGATCGGCAGCGCGAGCGCGGCGGCGATGGAAAGGCCGAGACCGCCCGTCATCGTCCGGAGCGAGGCGCCGTCGATCGCGATCGTCTCGGGATGCTCGAGGAAGCGCGTCAGCATGCGGCCGAGGCTCGAAACCGCGCCGTCGCCGAAGATCGAGATGGCGAGCGTCGCCGCGGCGAGGCCGAACCAGACATTGAGCTCCTGGCTCTTCGCGACGTCGCCGCGCTTCAGCGCGTCCTCGAGCTTCTTGCGCGTCGGTTCTTCTGTCTTTTCGCCGCCTTCGGACTCCGCCATCCCGCTACCCCCCCGTCAGCATACGGAAGGTGTCGGCGACGCCCGACAGGAAGACGTTCATCAGCACCCCGACGACGAGCGCCAGCAGCGCGAAGCCCGCGATCAGCGACAGCGGCGCGGCGATGAAAAAGACCTGCAGCTGCGGCATCAGGCGCGACAGCACGCCGAGTCCGACGTTGAAGATCAGGCCGAAGACGAGGAACGGGGCGGACAGCTGGATGCCGATCTTGAAGGCGTTTCCCATGGCGGTCGTCGCGAGCCGTGCGGCGTCGCCGATCCCGGGGAAGTCGCCGGGACGGAAGGCGTCGTAGCTCGCCGCCACCGCCCCGATCGCAAGGTGATGGAGGTCGGTCGCGAAGATCATCGCAAGGCCGACGAGGGTGAGGAACGTGCCGACGATCGCGCCCTGCTGGCCTTGCGTCGGATCCACCGTCATGACGAAGCCGAGGCCGAGCTGGTTGGCGATGACGTTGCCGGCGACCGAGAGCGCCGACATCACGAACCGCCCGACCAGCCCGAGCGCGAGGCCGACGGCGACCTCCGACAGCAGCAGCAGGACAAGGCTCGCCGGATCGGCGGCGTTGACCTGGTAGAGCGGGCGCGCGAACGGCCAGAACACGAAGGACAGCATCACCGCGACGGTGAGCCGGAAGCGCGGCGAGATATTCTCCTCGCCGAGCGAGGGCAGCAGCATCACCAGCGCGCCGACCCTCGCCAGGATCAGCACGAAGGCGGCGACCTCGTTAGGAAGGATCTGGAACGTCATCCGAGGCGTCTTCCCGTCGGGCGACTCACCCGCCCGAGGCGATCCTCGCAGCGATGCGACCCATATGGCCAGCGAGCGCGTCGCCCATGAACGGCAGGGCGAGCAGCATCGCCGCGAACAGCGCGATGATCTTCGGCACGAAGACCAGCGTCATTTCCTGGATCTGGGTCAGCGCCTGCACCAGCGAGACCGCGACGCCGACGACCAGCGTCACCGCCATCAGCGGGCCGCCGACCTTGAGGATCGTCCACAGCCCGTCGCGGGCGACGTCGAGCACTTCGGGACCGGTCATGGATGCATCGCCTGCCGCGCGCCGATCAGATCGGCATCCGCATGATCTCTTCATAGGCCGCGATCACCTTGTCGCGGACGCTGACGAGCGTGTCGAGGGCGAGCTCGCTCTCGGCGACGGCGGTGACGACGTCGACCACGTCGCCCTTGCCGGACATCGCGGCCATCGCCTTGGCGTCGGTCTGGCGGCCCTGCTCGGAAAAGCCGGAGATCGCCTGCTCCAGCATGTCGCCGAAGCCGCCGGGCTTCTGCGCGCCGGCGGCGGAGCCGGCGCCGGAGGCCTGTCCGAGCAGGTTGGAGACGGAGGCGTAGGCGCCGGCGGCGGCGGTCGGGCTGGTCATGGCTTAAGACCTCAGGCGCGCAGGATGTCGAGCGTGCGGGCGATCATGCGCCGCGCCGCGCCCACCATGTTGAGGTTGGCTTCGTAGGAGCGCTGCGCCTCGCGCAAGTCCATCTGCTCGACGAGCGGATCGACGTTCGGCAGCAGCACGTTGCCCTTGGCGTCCGCGAGCGGGTTGCCCGGATCGTAGCGGACCTTGAAGTCGGAATTGTCCCGGGCGACCCGGCCGAGAGTCACGACGTCGCTGGCGAGCTCGTCGTTGAACGAGGCCTTCATGGTCGGGACCTTGCGGCGGTAGGGCTCGCCGCCGGGCGTGCGCGCCGTCGAGTCGGCGTTCGCGATGTTCTCCGAGATGACCCGCATGCGGCCGGCCTGGGCCTTGAGGCCCGCGGCGGCGACGCCGATCGCGCGATTGAGGTCCATCCGTCAGCCTCCTCAGCCGCGCCTGCCGAGCGCGGTCCGGATCAGGCCGAGACTCTTCTGGTAGAGCATCGCGGCCATCTGGTGGTCCATCTGGTTCTGGGCGGCCTTGGTCATCTGTTCTTCGAGCACCACGGTGTTGCCGTCCGGCGTGCGCTCGAAGTTGTCTTCCTTGCCCGGCCGGCCGGTCGGGTCGACGCTCGCGAGCGACATGTGGCGGCTATCGGTGCGCGAGAGGCCCATCGAAGAGTTGGAGAAGTCGACCGGGGCGAGTTCATGCGCACGGAAGTTCGGCGTCTGGGCGTTGGCGACGTTCTCCGCCAGAACGCCCTGGCGCGCCTCGTGCCAGCGCATCTTGGTCTTGAGCGCCGAGATCAGGGACGGTTCGCCGATGCCGGTCACGAGAGTTTTCTCCTGCCGGGCGGGCGTTTCGATTTTCGCGATTTGCGCCGCCGGTCGGCAAAATCTGCCGCCCGCATGGTTAACGCGCCGTTAAGAACGTTAAGTTTCCATTCACCTTCCGCGAGACTCTGTCTATGACGGACGGGCCGCTCGGGAGACGTAGAGCTCTGCTTCTGACGTCCGGGCGACTTGCCGGCGGCTGTCCGGGGCCTGCCGCCGCGCTCCGAAGAATGAGGTGACGCTTCGTGTTCGACTCGATCCTCGGCGGAATTCCGACGCCGCTCAAATTCATCCTGGCGTTTGCGATCGTCATCCTGCTGATCGTGATCGCCGCCTGGCTGATCCGGCGCTTCGGCGGGCAGAGCTTCGGCGGGACGACCGTGGCCGGGCGCTCGAGACAGCCCCGCCTCGGCGTGCTCGACGTGCTGAACATCGACGGCCGCCGGCGCCTCGTCATCGTGCGCCGGGACAATGTCGAGCATCTGGTGATGATCGGCGGGCCGAACGACGTGGTCGTCGAAAGCGGTATCC
>CABHPB010000044.1 GCA_902168115.1 uncultured Methylopila sp.
CGGAGATGTGTATAAGAGACAGCGACAAGCCGAAGGTGGAGGCCGACTTCCGCGTCTGGCTGACCGGCGTCGAAGGTCGCGGCCGACACGCCTTCCTTGAGCGCGGCAGGCTTGACGACGCCGGTCAGCCAGACGCGGAAGTCGGCCTCCACCTTCGGCTTGTCGACCGCGGCGCTCGCGGGGCCCCCGGCGACGACACAGGCGAGGATCATCGCCGCGCCGAAGCGAAGCCCCCTCGCTTTGCGCGGGTTTTTCGGGCGTGACCGTTCTTTTCCGTCACATCCGCCGTGAGATCGAAAAACAGGTGTCATCGAATCGGGAACCAATCGCCACGCCTGAGGTTTCTGTCCCGCTTCCCTCTCGATCGGAAGCGCCCGCGCCCCGTCGTTAACCAATGATTAACCCGCCGGGGACACGATTTGTTAAAGGAATGGGTGGTGGGGAATACCTCAATGGCCGTCGCCGCCGCGATCGTCCAGCAAGCAGCCCCGAGGCCGCTCCAGGTGCTCGCCTCGCAGCAGGACCGCAGGCTCGGCGAGATGAGGGCGATGCTCGCGCGACTTGCGCCGCAGAGCGCGTCGGAAGCGCTTCGCCTGCTTCGCAACGCCTATCCGGACGCGCCGCTCAGCCTGCGCGTCGCCGCCGTCGGGGTCGGCGCGCGCTGACCCTCACGGCGTCGCGGCCGGCTCCTGCTGCGCCGCCGCCCTGTCTCGCAGTTTCAGCTTCCGATGATGCGCAAGCGCCAGCGGCAGCATGCCGAGATAGACCACGACCACCATCGTCAGCACGAACCACGGATAGCTGATCAGCAGCGCGACGAAGATCGCGGCAAGGATCAGCACCGGCGCGACGTAGGATCGCTTCACGCGCGCGCCGAGCTGCTTGCCCGACCAGGTCGGCAGCGGGCTCACCATCATCAGGGCGACGAAGATCTCGTAGGCGAGCACGACCGGCATGCCGATCGGCGTGCGCGGAATGCCGAGGAATTCGAGGTAGATCGGCAGCAGCGACCCGATTGCGCCGGCCGGCGCCGGGACGCCGGTGAAGAACGCGCCGGCCCAGGCAGGCTTGTTGGGATCGTCGAGGGCGACGTTGAAGCGCGCCAGACGCAGCGCGGCGGCGATGGCGAGCACGAGCCCGCCGAGCCAGCCGACATGGCCGAGCCCGTTCAGGCCCCAGATATAGAGGATCAGCGCTGGCGCGACGCCGAAATTGACGAAATCGGTCAGGCTGTCGAGCTCGGCGCCGAAACGCGAGGTTCCCTTCAGAAGGCGCGCCAGCCGCCCGTCGACGCCGTCCAGCACCGCTGCGAGCACGACGAGATAGACCGCGATCTCGAGCCGGCCCTCGATCGCCATACGCACCCCGGTGAGGCCTGCGCACAGCGCCAGCAGCGTGACGAGGTTCGGCAGCAGGGTGCGCAGGGGAACCCGGCGCAGCTTGACGCGCTTCTGCAGCGCCTGTCCGGCGTCGGAGTCGCGCTCGATCAGGGGGTCGCTCACGTGGCCCTCCTTCTTCAATCCTTCCGGAACGCGCGGACGTCGTCCCTGCGCGCCAGATCGGCGATAACCGTCTCGCCGGCGACGGTCCGCTGGCCGATCCCGACCAGCGGTTCAGACCCGACGGGAAGGTAGTGGTCGACCCGGCTGCCGAAGCGGATCATGCCGAAACGCTGGCCGGCCGCGAGCGTTTCCTGTTCGCGCGTGAAACAGACGATGCGGCGCGCGACCAGTCCTGCGATCTGGACCGCCCCGACCTTCCCATAAGCGGAGTCGATGACGATGCCGTTGCGCTCGTTGTCCTCGCTTGCCTTGTCGAGATCGGCGTTCAGGAACTTGCCCGGCGTGTAGGCGATGCGCGCGATGCGGCCGCCGATCGGCGCGCGGTTCACGTGGACGTCGAACACGTTCATGAACACCGCGACACGCGGCAGCGGCTCGGCGCCGAGGCCGAGCTCGGACGGCGGCACGGCCGCCTTCACGTCGCACACCACGCCGTCGGCCCCGCTGACGACGAGTCCTTCGCGCATCGGCGTCACGCGCACCGGATCTCGGAAGAACAGCGCGCACCAGACGGTCAGCCCCGTCCCGATCCAGCCGAGAGGCTGCCAGATCAGGAACAGGACAAACGCGATGACCGCGAAGATCGCAATGAAGATCCGCCCTTCCGGGTGAATCGGGACCATCGCGCTGCGGATGGATTTCGTGACGTCGTCGAGGGCCATGGGCGGGGTCTTTACGCGATAGCGGCGCAGGAGGACATCCCCCGCAAGTCTGGCGCACAACCTCTTTGTCCCGGCCAGGAGGCTGGCGGGCGTCATGCTATTCGGCGGCGTCCCGCGGCCCGTCGCCCTCGGCGATGCGATCCTCGTCGAGCAGGAGGTCGTCGTGACCCTCGTCCTCCTCGACCCGGGCGAGCGTTTCACGAGCCCTTTCGGCCTCGCGCTGGCGGTTCCAGAGCGAGGCGTAGAGCCCATCTCGGGCGAGCAGTTCCGGATGCGAGCCGCGCTCGGCGATGCGGCCCGCCTCGAGGACGAGGATTTCGTCGGCCGCGACGATCGTCGAGAGACGGTGCGCGATGACGATCGTCGTGCGCCCGCTCGCGACCCGGTCGAGCGCGTCCTGGATCTCCTTCTCGGTCGCCGAATCGAGGGCGGAGGTCGCCTCGTCGAGAATCAGCAGCGGCGGCCCCTTGAGGATGGTGCGGGCGATCGCTACGCGCTGCTTCTCGCCGCCGGACAGTTTCAGGCCGCGCTCGCCGACCTCGGTGTCGTAGCCCTTCGGCATCTGGCGGATGAAGCCGTCGATCTGGGCGAGCCCTGCGGCCTCCTCGACCTCGGCGTCGCTCGCGTCCCAGCGACCGTAGCGGATGTTGTAGCGGACGGTGTCGTTGAACAGCACGGTGTCCTGCGGGACCATGCCGATCGCCTCGCGCAGGCTGTCCTGCGTCACGTCGCGGATGTCCTGCCCGTCGATGGTGATGCGGCCGGACTGGATGTCGTAGAACCGGAACAGCAGGCGCGAGACGGTCGACTTGCCGGCCCCCGAAGGCCCGACGATGGCGACGGTGCGGCCGGCCGGAACTTCGAAGCTCACGTCCTTCAGGATCTGGCGGTCCGGATCGTAGGCGAAGGACACGTTCTCGAACCGGATCGTCCCGCCGGCGACGGCGAGCGGCCTCGAGCCCGGAGCGTCCTCGATTTCCGGGTCCTGCGACAGCAGCCGGAACATCGCCTCGAGGTCGGCCACCGCCTGTTTGATCTCGCGGTAGACGAAGCCCATGAAGTTCAGCGGAACGTAGAGCTGGACCATCATGGCGTTGATCAGCACGAAGTCGCCGATCGTGTTGCGCCCCGCCTCGACGTCGCGCACCACCATGACCATGCAGATGGTGAGCCCGGCGGTGAAGATCGCGGCCTGACCGAAGTTCAGCCAGGCGAGCGAGGTGTAGGTGCGGACGGCCGCCTTCTCGTAGCCCGCCATGGAGCGGTCGTAGCGATCGGCCTCACGCGTCTCGTTGCCGAAATACTTGACCGTCTCGTAGTTCAGCAGGCTGTCGATCGCCTTGGAGCTGGCGTCGGTGTCGTTCTCGTTGAGCACGCGCCGATGCGCGATGCGCCGCTCCGTCGCCGCGTAGGTGAAGGCGAGATAGACCACGACCATCGCCGAGACGACGGCCGAGTAGCGCCAGTCGAACTGCCAGGCCAGCACGCCGAGCACCAGCGCGAATTCGAGGATCGTCGGCGCCACGGTGAGCAGCGCGGTCCGCGTCAGCGTCTCGATCGCGAGACGCCCGCGATCGACCACCCGGCTGACGGCGCCGGTGCGCCGCCCGAGATGAAAGCGCAGGCTGAGGCGATGCATGTGCCGGAAGACGCGCAAGGACAGCCGCCGAACGGCGTGCATCACGACGGGCGCCGTAACGCCGTCCCGCGCCTGCGCGAAGGCGACCATCAGGACGCGTCCGAGGCCATAGGCCAGAACCATCGCGATCGGGGCTCCGAGCGCGAGCGCGCGCCATGTCTCGCCGGATGGAGCGGTGTCGCCCTTCGCAGCGAGCGTCAGCGCGTCGGTCGCGAACTTGAAGCCGTAGGGCACCAGCACGGTGACGAGCTTGGTCGCGACCAGCAGCACGATCGCGATCGCGATCCGCCTCTTCAGGTCGGGCCGCTCGCCCGGCCACATGAAGGGCTGCAGGCGGCGCATCGTGCTGAAGAAGGCGAGCCCGCCCGCCGAAGCCGGGTCCGCGCCGCCGCCGTCGCGGCGCCGCCTCACCATGGCGAGCGTCTCCGCGTGCGATCACGGCCGTGCTGAAGGCGAGATGAAGTCGGGCGATGGATCGGCATGCGCTTCAGCAGGTAGGCTTGCGCGCGGCCGGCGACAAGCGACCGCGCGGAACGGGTTAGCGGCGCGCCGCCTTGTCCGGGTCTTCCGGCAACACCAGCACCTGGCCGGGATAGATCAGGTTCGGGTCGCGGATTTGCTTGTCGTTCGCTGTGAAGATCACGGTGTAACGCATTCCGGCGCCGTACGTTTTGCGAGAGATGCGCCAAAGGCTGTCGCCGCGCTTGACGTTCGCGGTGTCGATCGAGGCGACGACCGGGTTGGCGGCGTCAGGCTCGGATTGCGACGGGCTCTGCTCCGCCTTCGCCGCGTCATCCTTCCCGGGCTGATCGACGCGCGGCTCCGACGGCGCGGCCGGCGCTTCCCGCGCGGCCTGCTTCGCATCGAAAGCGGCGGACGGCGCCTGTCCTTCGCTTGCCGCCGGTGGCGCTGCGCCCACCTGCGGAGACGGCGCCGCCATCTGCCCTTGCTCCTCGGCGGCCGCGGACCGCTCGGGCGTCCTCGAAGCAGACTTGGGGGCCTCGGTCCTCGCCTCCGGCGAAGACTTGGCGGCCTCCGTCTTGGGCTGGCTCGGGCCGGGCGCAGGCTGGGCGGCTTCAGGCGACGGCGCTTCGGGCTTCGGGGCCGGCGGTTCGGCCTGCACGGCATGCGCAGGCGGCTGCTTCGCCGCCGGTGGCGGCGCTTCGGCCACCTCGCCCTCATAGGCGAACTTAGCCTCGGCGCGTGCGATCACCTTGCCGGCGGCGCCGTCGACATGATCGACGCGCGCGACGTAGTCGCCCGGCGTCAGCCCGCGTTCGACGCGCACGGACCAACGCTCGTCGCCGCCGGCGACCGGCTGGGCGATCAGCGCATTGTTAAGATAGACGCGCAGCTTCGCGCCGGTGGGCGCGGTTCCCTGCACGAACAGTTTTCCCTTCTCGGCGTCGACGGCGCCGATCGACACCGCGGCGACTTTCTGCGCGGGCGTCTTTGGGGTCTCCGGCCGGACGGCGGCGACGGCCGGCGGCGCGGCCGCCGGGGCCTGGCCCGGCTGCTGCAGGATCTTCGACGGCGCGTTCGGCTCGTTCAGCACCACCACGACGTCGCCCTTCGGCGTCTGCGGCACGGACACGGTCACCGACTGCTCTGACGTCGCGGTCTTGCCGTCCGACGTCGTGACCTTGAGGCCCAGCTGGTAGTCGCCGGGCGCGAGCGGTGGGGGCGTCATGGCCCAGGCGCCGGTCTCGTCCGCCGTCGCCTTGTCCTGCGTCTTGCCGTTGGCGGTGAGCTCGACCGTGCATCGCGCGGCGCAACGGCCGGCGACCACCGCCTCGCCGCTCGGCTCCACGCGGATCACGTCGAACGCGCCCTTGACCACGTCGGCGGGCGAAGGCGGCTTCGGCGCATCGGGGGGAGATTTGGCGCCCGGCGACTGGAGCGCCGCGACGTCGCCTTCCTGCGCCTTGGGCGCGGGCGTCTGAGGCGCAGGCGTCGTGGAGCGGGCCTTGGCCTCGGGCTGCGCGGGCGGCGACGGTTCGGCCTGCGGCGCCGGCGTCTTGTCGGACTTCCTGGCTTCCGGGCCGGGCGCGGGCGCGCCGCCCTTGCGCTCGGGCTCGCCGACGATGGCCTCCTTGACCGCAGAGGACGGCCACCAGCCTTCGCGCCAACCGAAATAGCCCAGCGCCACCGCGGCCACGAGCCCGATCACAAATCCCTGCCTGATCGCCGGGTCCATCGCGCCTGAACTTCCCTCACACAGACGCCGTCGCGCCGTCGTCAAATCCCAGTCCTACAAGGAGTTTGACGAGGATGCACCTTGTCCGATCGGCGACCGCCGCGTCACTGGCGACAGCTTGACCAGCCCGAAGCCGCGGGGCTCACTGGCCGCATGACACGAATCCGTACCGTCTGCGTTTTCTGCGGCTCCAGCGCCGGCGCCCGGCCTGAACACATGAAGGATGCGACGGCGCTCGGTCGGGCGCTCGCGGAAGCGGAGGTCGGGCTCGTTTATGGCGGCGGCAACATCGGGCTCATGGGCGCGGTGGCGCGCGCGACGCTCGATGCGGGCGGCCACGTCACCGGCGTCATTCCGCGTTTCCTGGTCGAGCGCGAGGTCATGCTCGCCGACGTCCATGAGCTCGTCGTCACCGAGGACATGCACGAGCGCAAGCGCGTGATGTTCGAGCGGTCCGACGCCTTCATCGCGCTGCCGGGCGGCATCGGCACGCTGGAGGAGCTCGTCGAGCAGATGACCTGGGCGCAGCTCGGGCGTCACGAGAAGCCTATCCTGATCGCAAACCTCCACGCCTTCTGGACGCCGCTGCTGACCCTGCTCGGCCACATGTCGACGGAAGGCTTCTTGCGGCCGGGCCTCGAGGCGCCGCACGTGGTCGCCTCGCGGGTCGAGGACATCCTGCCGACGCTCGAAGCGGCCCTGCCCTACGTCCGGGACCTCGCCGACGACGTCGAGCCGGTCGCGCCCGTGGGGCAGCTCTGACCGCTCGGATGGACTCTGCTTCGGACGTCTCTCCTCACGAGCAGCCGCGCCCCCGGAGAGGACCGGACGCCGCAGCCACGCCCGTCATGCTGCCGCGACCGAAGAAGCCGCTTTCGACGCTCGGCGCGCTCAGGGCCGCATCGCGCAACGCGCTGTCGTTCTGCGACGAGGAGCTGTTCGACCGCCTGATCGTTTCGCGCCGCTACGGCTTGCAGCGCGTCCTGTTCGTCAGCGATCCAGCCGGCGTGAAGCATGTGCTGCTCGACCGCTTCGACAATTATCCCCGTTGGTCGAGTTCGCGCCGGCTGTTCGAGACCGAGCTCGGAACCGGGACGCTCGCAAGCGAGGGCGAGGTGTGGCGGCGCCATCGCCGGGTCGCGACGCCAGCGATCGACGCGCGATCCGTGGCCTCCGACATTCCCGAGCTGATCGCGATCGCCGAAGCGCGCGCCGGCAGGCTCAACGCCGTCGCAAGGAAGGGGCAGCCGGTCGACCTGCAGGGATGGCTGAACCGGCTGTCCGTCGCGATGTGGAACCATGTCGTCAGCGGCGGCGATCCGGACTGCGTCGAGGTCATCAACATGCTGGCGCAGGTGCCGCGCAGGCCAAGCCCGATCGACATCGTCCCCAAACCCAGCTGGCTGAGCGAAATCCTGACGGGCGCGCCCTCGTCCCAGTCGGTCGCCGCCAACGCGACGCTCGATCGCCTGATCGCCGCCCGGCGCGACCCGGCCTATCCGGGGCCGCGGGACCTCATCTGGCGCGTCGTGCACGGCATCGACCGTGAAACCGGACAGCCGCTTCCGCCCTCCGAGGCGCGCGACGAGGTGGCGAGCCTCGTCAATGGCGGGGTCGCGACGGTGAGAGCCATGACGTGGATCTGGTATCTGCTCGCGCTCTGCCCCGAGGCCGAAGCGCGGCTTCACGACGAGGTCGACGCCGTGACGGCCGGACAGCCGATCGAAGCCGACAAGCTCCAGCAGCTTCGCTACGTGCGGCAGGTCCTCGACGAGACGATGCGGCTCTATCCGCCGATCCCGTCGATCTTCCGCGAGGCGGCGGAGGATGACGTCGTCTGCGGCGAGCCGGTGAAGGCGGGAACGTTCGTCCTCGTGATGCCATGGCTCATACACCGCCACCGCAAACTCTGGACCGATCCCGACAGCTTCGACCCCGAGCGGTTCGCTGCCGGCATGGCGGCGCAGCGCCATCGCTACGCCTACCTGCCGTTCGCGGCCGGGCCGCGCGTCTGCGTCGCGGCCGCCTTCGCCATGACCCAGCTGCTGATCACGGTCGCGGTGCTGGCGCGCCGCTTCCGGTTCCGGATGGCGCCGGGCCGCGCGGTCATTCCGTCCGGCACCGCGACACTGCGCGCCAGAGGCGGCCTCTACGTTCTGGTCGAGCCACGCTAGAAGGGCGGCTGGCGGCGGCTCGCGCGCCAGAGCTTCAGCAGGATCCGCCACCGGGCAGGAGCGGGCGGACCGCGCAGCGGATCGGACGCACGCTCCAGCCTGTCGAGCGCAGGTCCGACCAAGGCAAGCGGAAGCACGGCCGGGGCCGCGGCAGGATCGAGGTCGCGACACGCAGCCCGCGCCTCCGAAAGCCGAAGACGACCCTGTCTGCAGAGATCCGACACGAGGTCCTTCAGGCCGGGCTCTGCCTGTCCTGAGGTCAGCTTCTCACGGCTGACGCCGCATGCCGCCATGCTGTCGGCCGGCAGCAGGATCTGCCCCCGCGCGGCATGCCTGGGAAGGAGCCGCAGCATCCGGGCGATCCCGTCCGCGGGGTCGCTCTGGAACTGAAATTGCTCTAAAGACAAGCGAACGATGGAGTCCAAGGATGGAGGCCCGATATGTTCGCTCTAAAGCCCAATATTCACAATTCGCAGACGAAGTTTGCCTTAGCGGTGACAATTGTCGTCCTTTTGTCCGCCTGCGCGCAGACGCGCACCAAACTCGGTGAAAATGAAAAGCGGATCATCCTGAATAACATTAAAATTCATTGTTGAACCTACGCTTACGAAAAAAACAGCAAGCAGCAACCCTTTAAATGGATCAATATGGGCTTCCAGTTCATGACGGAATTCGCTGTTGGCAAGCATAACCCCTGCCAGAAAAGCTCCCAAAGCGGGAGATAAGCCTATAGCAACCATCAACTCCGAAACTCCGATCACCAAGAATAAGGAAGAAGCTGTTAATAATTCTGTCATTCCAGATTTTGAAACATACCTTAAAAAAGGAACAAAGACATATCTTCCCAATAAAATCAATACCACAACACCTAAAATTACAGTTGCAAACTGCATCCATTCCGGGAGTGTCTGTATCAATACCTGTATTTCATTGTCCTGATGTCTTGCTTTGTAA
>CABHPB010000045.1 GCA_902168115.1 uncultured Methylopila sp.
TCGAGGCCCTTCCGGGCGTCGATCAGCAGCGCGATGACGTCGGCGTCGGTCGCCCCGCCCCAGGCGGTCGAGACCATGGCGCGGTCGAGCCGGCGCTTCGGCGCAAAAATGCCGGGCGTGTCGACGAAGACGATCTGCGCGCCCTTCTCGATCACGAGGCCGCGGATCAAGGCGCGCGTCGTCTGCACCTTGTGGCTTACGATCGACACCTTCACGCCGACCAACCGGTTGACCAGCGTCGACTTGCCCGCGTTCGGCGCGCCGACGAGCGCGACATAGCCGCAGCGGGTTTCGCCTTCCGGCGTTTCGGTCTCAGTCATTCGTCGCGACGCCTTCGCGCTGGAGCATGGCCTCGGCTGCGGCCTGTTCGGCGGCGCGCTTGGAGCGGCCGGCGCCTTCGGCCTCCTCGACGCCGTCGATCGTCACCGCGACCAAAAACTGCGGATTGTGGTCGGGACCGGAGCGCGCGACCTCGCGATAGAGCGGCGCCGGCATCCCCCGCCCTTGCGCCCATTCCTGCAACTCGGTCTTCGGGTCGCGCAAGGGGCGGCGCGGGGCGAGCAGGCGCTCGCGCCAGAAGCGCTCGACGAGGGCGGCGGCGGCCGTATAGCCGGCGTCGAGATAGACCGCGCCGATCACCGATTCGCAGACGTCCGAGAGGATCGCGGCCTTGCGCCGGCCGCCGGAGCCCGCCTCCCCCGCGCCGAGGCGGATATAGGGGCCGACGTCCATCGCCTGCGCCACCTCGGCGCAGGTCTCGGCTCGCACGAGCTCCGCGAGGCGGCGGGAGAGCTCGCCCTCGTCGGCGGTCGGATAGGTCTCCATCAGCAGCGAGGCGATCGCGAGGCCGAGCACGCGGTCGCCGAGAAACTCCAGCCGCTGGTAGCTGCCGAGCCGGCCTTCCTTCGAGGTCGCGCCGGAGATGTGGGTCAGCGCGCGTTCGATCAGCGACCTGTCGGCGAAGACATGTCCGAGCCTCGCCTCCAGATCTCCGTCGCTCGCGGGCCGGCGTTTCACTCGAGCAGCGTCCCGATCCGCGACCAGCGCACCGTCCACGGCCACTTCCAGAACGCCCAGGCGGCCTCGCCGCGCTCGACCGAGAAGAACAGCATCTCGGCGCGCCCGACGAGGTTCTCCATCGGCACGAAGCCGACCGCCGACTGCACGCGGCTGTCGGTCGAGTTGTCGCGATTGTCGCCCATCATGAAGAG
>CABHPB010000046.1 GCA_902168115.1 uncultured Methylopila sp.
GGCGATGGCGAGCATCTGCTGCTCGCCGCCCGACAGTGTCCCGCCGCGCTGGGCCGCGCGCTCCTTCAGGCGCGGGAAGATCGCGAACATTCGCTCGAGATCCTCGTCGAAATGCGCGAACTGCGTGACCGCCGCGCCCATCTTGAGGTTTTCCAGCACGCTCATGCGCGGAAAGATGCGCCGGCCTTCGGGCGACTGGGCGATCTTCAGCCGCGCGATCTCGTGGTGGGGACGCGGGTGATGTCGCGCCCGTCATAGACGATGCGGCCGTCGCGCGCCTGGGGCGACCCGAAGATCGTCATCATCAGCGTCGACTTGCCGGCGCCGTTCGCGCCGATCAGCGTGACGATCTCGCCGTCCATCACCTCGACGTCGACGCCCTTCAGCGCCGCGATCGAGCCGTAGTAGGCGGTGACGCCTTCGAGCGAGAGCAGGGCGCTCAATGCTCCGCCCCCTCGATCTCGCGCTCCACGGCCTCGACCTCCTCGTCATCGACGCCGAGATAGGCAGCGATGACCTTCGGGTCCTCGCGAACCGCCTTCGGCGCGCCGTCCGAGATCTTCTTGCCGTAGTCGAGCACGACGACGTGGTCGGAGATCTCCATCACCACGCTCATGTCGTGCTCGATCAGCAGCACCGCGACGCCGTCCTCGGTGCGGATCGAGCGCAGCAGGGCGTTGAGGTCGGCGCTTTCGCGCGGGTTGAGGCCGGCGGCGGGCTCGTCGAGGCAGAGCAGGGCCGGGTCTGTGCACATGGCGCGCGCGATCTCGAGGCGGCGCTGGTCGCCATAGGGCAGGTCCGCGGCCGGGTCGTCGGCGCGGTCGATCAGGTCGATGCGCTCGAGCCAGTTCTTGGCCTTCTCGATCGCCGCGCGCTCCGCCTTGTTGAAGCCGCCGAGGCCGAGCACTCCGAGCACCGTCATCCCCGAGGCCTTCATCAGCGGCGCGTGCTGGGCGACGAGCAGGTTCTCGAGCGCCGTCATGCCGCCGAACAGGCGGATGTTCTGGAAGGTGCGCGCGACGCCGGCGAGCCGCGAGATCTGGTGGTCGCGCAGCCGCTCCAGCAGCCAGGTCTTGTCGCCGGCGCCGCTCAGCGTCAGGCGGCCGACCGTCGGCTTGTAGAAGCCGGTCACGCAGTTGAACACGGTGGTCTTGCCGGCGCCATTCGGGCCGATCAGCGCGGTGATGTCGCCGCGCTTCACGTCGAACGAGACGTCGTCGACGGCGGTCAGGCCGCCGAAGCGCATGGTCAGGTGCTCGACGCGCAGCAGCACGTCGTCGGGAAGCTTCGGCGCGTCGGCGGGGGGCGTGGTCATCCGTGGCCCTCCTGCACGAGGGAGCCGGAAATCGCTTTCTTTTCCTTCAGGTACACCGATGGGCTGCGGGACGAGACGAGCCCGCGCGGACGCCAGACCATGATCAGCACCATGACGAGGCCGAACACGATCAGCCGGTAGTCCTGGAA
>CABHPB010000047.1 GCA_902168115.1 uncultured Methylopila sp.
GCTTCACCTGCGTCATCTCGGTGACGAGGTCGGCGGCCTCGATCAGCTCGTCCTTGGCGTTGCGGCCGGTGACGACGACATGGCAGTCGGCCGGGCGCGCCGCGATCGCCTCCATCACCTCGGCGAGGTCGAGATAGTCGTAGCGCAGCACGATGTTGAGCTCGTCGAGCACCACGAGCTTCACCTCCGGATCGGCGATGAACTTCTTCGACATCTCCCACGCCTCGCGCGCGGCGCGGATGTCTCGCTCGCGGTCCTGCGTCTCCCAGGTGAAGCCCTCGCCCATGGCGTGAACCTCGACCTGATCGGGGAACTTGCGCAGCACGTCGCGCTCGCCGCTCTCCCATGGCCCCTTGATGAACTGCACGACGCCGATCTTCATGCCGTGCGCGATGGCGCGCATCGCCATGCCGAAGGCGGCGGTCGACTTGCCCTTGCCCTTGCCGGTGTGAACGATCAGCAGACCCTTTTCGCCCTGCCGCTGCGCGACGATCTTGTCCTGATGCGCCTTGCGCGCCTTCATCTTCTCGGCGTGGCGGTCGACGTCGGCGGTCATTGGGCGGCCTCCAGTAGTCCTGCGAGTTCGTCGTGGGCGCTGTTGCGGCGCGGGCGCCAGAAACCGCGTCGCTCGGATTCGAGGAAGGCGGCGGCGATCTCGCGCAGCGCGGCGGGGTTCGCCTCGGCGATAAAGCGCCGCGTCTTAGGGTCGGCGAGATAGGCCTCGTACAGGGCCTCGAACTGATGGCTCCCGGTCGCGTCGGTCGTGGCCGCGAAACCCATGAGATTGCGCACGGTCGCCAGCATCTCGGCGGCGCCCTTGTGGCCGTGATCGCGCATCGCGGCGATCCATTTCGGGTTCGCCGCTCGGGCCCGCACGACCAGCGCGATTTCTTCCGCGAGCGTCCGCGCGAGCGGGGTTTCGGTGCGCGAGGTGTCGAGATGATAGACGGCAGGAGCCGTTCCTCTCAGCTTCTCGACCGTCGCCGAGAGCCCTCCGGCGAACTCGTGAAAATCGTCGCTGTCGAGCAGGTCGAACTCACGGGCGTCCTGCGACTGCACGACGCCGTCGACGCCGCTCGCGAGCGTCTCGAGTTCGCCGCGCGCCGGCGCGCCCTCGATCCCTTGCGCATAGGCGAAGCCGCTCGCTGCGAGATAGGCCTCGGCGAGGTCCTCGCGTCGCTCCCATGCGCTCTCGTTCAGCAGCGGCGCGAGGCCGGTCCCATATGCGCCCGGCCGCGCGCCGAAGATCGCGTGGCTCTCCCGGCCCGCGGCGCGCTCCTCGCGGAAACGCGCGGCGACGGGATTCGAGTCGGCGTCCTCTTCCAGCGCCCCGACGAGCCGCATCGCCTCGTCGACGAGGTCGATCTGGAAGGGGAAGGCGTCGCGGAAGAAGCCGGAGATGCGGAACAGAACGTCGACGCGAGGCCGCTTCAGGTCCGAGAGCGGAATGACCTCCAGCCCGACCACTCGCGAGGATCCGGCCTCCCATTGCGGCGCGACGCCGAGCAACGCGAGCGCCTGGGCGATGTCGTCGCCGCCGGTGCGCATGTTCGCGGTGCCCCAGGCGGAGATGGCGAGCCGGCGCGGCCATTCGCCGTGATCCTGGAAGTGGCGGCGGCACAGAACGTCCGCAGCCGCGCGCCCGAGACGCCACGCCGCCTCGGTCGGCGCCGAGCGGGGATCGAGCGCGAAGAAGTTGCGCCCCGTCGGCAGCGCGTCGAGCCGCGCTCGCGTCGGAGCGCCGGACGGGCCGGGCGGCACGAAGCGGCCGTCGAGCGCGGCGACGAGCCCGCGAATCTCGGCCTCGCCGCTCATGTCGACGCGCGGCGCGATGACGTCGCGGATTTCGCGGAGGACCGAAGCCGTATGCGCGCCGTCATGCCCGGGCTTGACCCGGGCATCCATCGGCGACGAGTCGACGCTTTGGATGGATCCGCGGGTCAAGCCCGGGCATGACGGTGGAGGCGAGGTAGCGTCATCGACCAACGCCAGCGCGAGCCGCTCCAGCCGTTCGACCGAGTCGCCCGCTGTTCGCCACGGCTCGTCCGAAACCTCGGCGAGCGCCCCCGGCTTCGGTCCGCTCCACGGCGCCGAAAACTCCGCTGAGAGCGGGTCAAAGCCTTCGAGCCCGCAATCTGCCGCCAGCGCCCGCAGCAGCGAGGCGTCTTCGGGGCGCGGCCCGCGCGGGCTGCGCGCCAGCGCCACGAGCAGTTCGGCGCGCTTCGTACCCCCGGGCGACCGGCCGAAAATGTGCAGGCCGTTGCGGACCTGAAGCTCCTTCACCTCGCACAGGAAAGCGTCGAGCTTGGTCAGGGCGTCGTCCGGGTCGTCGGCGATCGAAAAACCACAGTCGCGGTCGAGGCCGAGATCGGCGGCGCGCTTGAGGATTTGCGTCCCGAGCGCCTTGGCGCGGCGCGGGTCGAGCCCTTCGGCTTCGGCGTATTCGTCGACCAGCGTCTCGATCTCGCGCAGCTGCGCCGAGCCTTCCGCGCGGGCGAGCGGCGGGGTCAGATGGTCGACGATGACGGCGGACGAGCGCCGCTTCGCCGCTGCGCCCTCGCCGGGGTCGTTGACGATGAAGGGATAGACGTGCGGCAGGGGGCCGAGCGCGATCTCCGGAAAGCACTCGGACGACAGCGCCAGCGCCTTGCCGGGCAGCCATTCGAGGTTGCCGTGCTTGCCGACATGCACGACCGCCTGCGCGCCGAAGACCTCGCGCAGCCAGACATAGAAGGCGAGGTGCCCGTGCGGCGGCGGCAGGTCGGGATCGTGGTGCGCCGCCTTCGGATCGAGGTCGAAGCCGCGCGAAGGCTGCACGCCGAGGACGAGGTTTCCGTAGGTCCGGACGGCGAGGCGGAAGCCTTGCGTCGCGTCGTCGAAGCTCGGGTCCGCCTGCGGCGCGCCCCAGCGGGCCGAGATCCTGCCGCGCGCAGCGGCGGGGAGGGCGGCGAGGAAGCGCTCATAGACCGCAAGGGGAAGCCGCGGCGCTTCAGGATCAAGCTCGTCGTCCTCCGGCTTGAGCGGCGGACCCATGCCGGGCGCGGAGTGCGAAGTTTCAGGCGCCGCAGCGAGCGGATAGGTGAGACCTCCGGTCAAGCCGGAGGACGACGACCGCGGTTCGTGCGTCTCGATGGAGAAACCCAGCGCGGCCGTCATCGCCGCCACGACTTCGACCCCCGCTTCCGGCGCCCCGTCGGCCGCGTATCCGGCGTCGCGCAAGGCGGCCAGCATCACGGCCGTCGATTCCGGCGTGTCGAGGCCGACGCCGTTGGCGAGCCGGGCCGCGCCGGTGGGATAGTTCGCGAGGATCAGCGCGATCTTCCGTTCCGCGCGCGGCGTCCGGCGCAGCCGCGCCCAGTTCGCCGCGAGATCCGCCACGAATTCGATTCGGTCGGGAACAGGCTCCAGCGCGACGACGTCGGTCTCGGTCGCGGCGTCGAACCGGCCGACCGACTTGAACGCGACGGCCCGGGTCATGACGCGCCCGTCGATCTCCGGCAGCGCGACGGCCATGGCGAGGTCGCGCGCGCCGAGGCCGCGCGAAGAGCCGTCCCATGTCGCCCCGTCCATGCCGGCGAACACCACCTGCAGCACCGGCGAGTCGGCGCAGTCGAGCGGCGAGCCGCGCCAGGCGGCGCCGGGCTTCGACACGGCGAAGGCTGTGGCGTTGAGCACGACGTCCGGCCGCGCCTCGGCGAAGGTCCTTCGCACGAACTCCGCCGCCGCGGTCTCCTTCAGCGACGAGACATAGATCGGCAGCGGCGCGAGCCCGCGCCCGGCGAGCGCCACGATCAGCGCCTCCACCGGCGCGACGTCGCCGGCCTGATACTGCGCGCGGTAGAACACGATCGGCGCGACCGGCGAGCCCTTCGGCCAGAGCGCGCGAAGGTCGTCCAGCGTCGGCGAGGCGAGGCCCGGCCAGAACAGACCGGCCGGCGGCGTCGGCGCGGGCGCGGCGTCCGGCGCGTCGCCGTCGAGCAGCGCGCGGCACCCCCGCAGCGCTGAGGCGAGGTTTTCGGGACCGCCTTCCACGAGCAGCCGCCATAGCGCGTCGGCGTCGTTCGCCGGGATCGTCGAGCGCGCGACCAGCTCGGGATCGGCGTTGTGGCAACCCGGCATGACGGCGAGCCTGACGCCATGCCGCCGCGCGACGCGCAGGCTCTCGTCGAGCCCGTAAGGCCAGTAGCTCTCGCCGCCGAGCAGCCGCAGCACCAGCAGCTTCGAGCGGGCGACGGTGTTTTCGAGGAACAGGTCGACCGACATGTGGTGGCGAAGCTTCTGGAGGCTCGCGAGCCTGAGCGACGGCGCGTCCGGGCCGAGCGCCGCATGGGCGCGCGACAGTCCGGCGATCTCCGTGTCGGCGGCGGAGACGATCACGACGTCGGCCGGCGACAGGCCGAGATCGACCGCCTCCGTCCCATCGCCGATCGGCGCCCCTTGAGCCTTCAGGAGATGCATGCGGGTCCCACGTCGGTAGTGCGTGCGTCGAGACAGCCGCTTCGCGGCTTGCTCAGCATGAGAGAGGTCTGCGCAGCCTTCTGTCCCAAACCGTCCTCATGCTGAGCAGCGCCGAAGGCGTGTCTCGAAGCACGCAGTTCGATTCAGCCGGCGAGCGCCGCCTCGATCTTCGCCCGGTCGAGCCCGGTCTCGCCGATCACCACGAGCCTGCCCTCGCGCGCCTCGCCGTCGCGCCAGGCGCGGTCGAAATAGGTCTCGACCCGCTGGCCGACCGCCTGCACCACGAGTCGCGCGGCCTTGCCTTTGACCGGCACGAACCCCTTCAGCCGCAGGATGTCGGAGGCGCCGAGGGCGGCGCGGACGCGGTCCGCAAGGTCCTCGACGTCGACCGCCTCCGGTGTCGCCACCACGAAGCTCTCGAACTCGTCGTGGTCGTGGTCGTCATGGCCTTCGAGCTCGTGATGGCTCGGACGCGCGTCGATCTTGTCCTCGGCGCCGGAGCCGAGGCCGAGCAGCACGGCCGCCGGCAGCGCGCCATTCGCGGCGGAAACCACCTTCACGCCCTCGCTCGCGTGGCGCAGCGCCTCGGCCTTCACCTCCTCGACTTCCTGCTCGGAGAGCTGGTCGGCCTTGTGCACGACGAGCAGGTCGGCGGAACGCACCTGGTCCTCGAACAGCTCCTCGATCGGATCGTCGTGGTCGAGGTTCTCGTCGGCCGCGCGCTGGGCCGCGACCGCCTCCTCGTCATGGGCGAAGCGGCCGGCCTTGACCGCGGGACCGTCGATCACCGTGACCACGCCGTCGACCGTCACGCGCGTCGCGATCTCCGGCCAGCGGAACGCCTTCACCAGCGGCTGCGGCAGAGCGAGGCCGGAGGTCTCGATGACGATGTGGTCGACGCCCTGAGGGCGGGCGAGGATCTTCTCCATCGCCGGGATGAAGTCGTCGGCCACGGTGCAGCAGATGCAGCCGTTGGCGAGCTCGACGATGTCCTCCTCGTCGCAGGCCTCCGACCCGCAGGCTTTCAGCACCTCCCCGTCGATGCCGACGTCGCCGAACTCGTTGACGATCAGCGCGATGCGGCGCCCTTCCGCGTTCTGCAGCAGGTGGCGGATCAGCGTGGTTTTCCCTGAGCCGAGAAAGCCGGTGACGACGGTGGCGGGGATCTTCTGCGGGGCGCTCATGTGGCGCTCTCCTTCGGACTCTTGAGATCGAGGGGAAGGCCGGCGGCCACCAGCGTCACGCGATCCGCGACCGCGGCGACGCGCTGGTTCAGCCGGCCCTGATGGTCGCGGAAGGCGCGGGCCATGGCGTTGTCGGGCACGATCCCGAAGCCGACCTCGTTCGAGACGAGAATCACCGGCCCCGGCACATGGCCGAGCGTCGAGACGAGCTCTTCCGTCGCGCCCGGCACGTCCTCGCCGCCGAGCATCACGTTGGTCAGCCAGAGCGTGAGGCAGTCGACCAGCACGACGCGCTTGGCCGAGGATTCGGCCTTCAGCGTCCCGGCGAGGTCGAGCAGGATCTCGGCGGTGCGCCAGCGCGTGTCGCGCCGCGCGCGATGGTCGGCGACGCGCGCCCGCATCTCCTCGTCATGGACGCTCGCGGTCGCGAGATAGACGGGCGACAGCCCGCTCTCGAGCGCGAGCGCCTCGGCGAAGCGGCTCTTTCCGGAGCGCGCGCCGCCGAGGACGAGGGTGACGGACCCGCGCGGGGCGGGGACGGACATCTGCCGCTCAGGCGCCCGCGAAGCGCGGACGCACGAGCCCGGCGAGCGCCCCGAGGATCGCCCAGAACAGGAAGCCGGTGACGATCACCGCCACCACGAATCCATGCTCCAGATCGTGCGGGATCGCCGGCGGGGCCGGTGGCTTCGGCGCGCCGATCACATGCGGCGCAGCGATCAGCGCCACCGCCGCGAGCGCGGCCAGCGGCGAACGCGCGAAGGCGATGAGCGCAAGCCCGGTCGCGGTCGCGACCGCCGTCCCGACCCACCAGATCTGGCGGTCGAGCAGGGCGGCGCCCTCGACGCCCGGCGCCTCGGGCGGCAGGCCGATCGACGGCGCGAGCGTGAAGACTGCGAACCCCGCGAGGCCCCACATCAGGCCCTCGCGCCACGAGGTCAGGCCGCCCTTGAGCTCACTCGCCGCGACGAGAAGCAGGGCGAAGCCGATTCCCGCGACGACGTTCGCGATCACGGTCCAGACGAAGCGCTCGGCTCCGTCGGCAGGGGCCCATTCGTCGCCGTCGTGATGGTGGTCGGCCTTGGCGGCCGCCGCCTCTTCCTGCGCCGTGAGCGCGGCGTGGTCGTGCTGGCCGGCGGCCGCGTGGTCGTGCGGCTGGGCGGCCTTCTCGGCGTTGGCCTGTTCGACGACCTCGGCCTTCACGATGAGGGGCTGGGTGCCGAACTGCTGGATCGCGGTCATGGCGAGGCCGGCCAGAAGGCCGACGAGCGCCGCCGTGAAGACGATATTCCGGAAAAGATGCATTTCGGCCCCCGTCAGTGGCAGGGGAAGCCGATGGCGTGCCTCTGGTCGTGGGCGGCGTTGTGCACCGCCGGAATCGACACGAATCCGGCGGCCGCGACGACGAAGACGCCGAGCAGGAAGGCGGAGACGATCGGGAGCGCGCGCGCCTGAAGGGCGGCGGTCTCGGTGCGGGCGGCGAGGTTCAGGTTCGACATCATTTCAGCCTTTCACGCCCTCCCACCGAGGGCTCAAGCGTTGACGCGCCGGCAGGTCTCCTGGCTCGCGGGTCGTCACGACGGCGTCTGCCTTCCCGGGCGATTTGCCCAGTGGACGAATGACGCGCCGCTCGCCGCTCACAGTTGCGGGGGCAGCTCCGGCTTCGGCTTGCGTCTCGTGCGAGGCGCCCGCCACCGGATTCCCTCTTGTCCCTTGCAAGGAACCGGAACGAATGACCGAGGCGTAACAGAGCGCGGGAGCGCCGACAATCCGTCCGAAGGACGCGGGGTTCAGCCCTTCCAGGCGGCCCAGGCGAATTCGAACGGACCGCCAAACGCGCCGGTCCCCACCGAGGCGGTCTCCCAGAGGAAGATCGCGATCCAGATCGCGGCGAGGACGATGGCCGCCTTGCGGGCCGCTTCGCCGGTCGGCGTTCGCGCGGTGGCGCGGGCGAGGGCGACCGTCACCGCGATCATCGCGGCGCCGGCGATCAGCACCACGATCCAGTACTGGGCGTTGGCCGCGCCCTCGATGGTGCGGGCGTGGCCAACGCCGACGATCGACAGCGCGACCAGCGAGATGAAGAACAGCAGCCCGCCGAGAAACCCGGCGCGCCCGACCGTGCGGCCGTCGGCAGCGCCGTCGTCCACGGACCTCACTCGACGCTCCGGATCACGTCGGCGATCGTGCCGACGATCTCGTCGATCTGCGCCTCGGTGACGATCAGCGGCGGCGACAGGGCGATGGTGTCGCCGGTGGTCCGGATCATCATTCCTGCGTCGAACGCCTTCTTGAAGGCGGAGAAGGCGCGCGCCGTCGGCTGGCCGGCGATCGGCTCCAGCTCGACTCCCGCGACGAGGCCGAGCGTGCGGATGTCGATGACGTGCGGCAGGCCCTTGAGCGAGTGGACGGCGTCCGCCCAGCGCGCCTCCAGCTCGAGCGCGCGCGTGAGCAGGCCTTCCTCCTGATATGTGTCGAGCGTCGCGAGCGCGGCGGCGCAGGCGATGGGGTGCCCGGTGTAGGTATAGCCGTGGAACAGGTCGATCATGTTCTCCGGCCCCTGCATGAAGGCGTCGTAGATCCCGGAGGAGACCAAGGTCGCGCCCATCGGGATCGTGCCGTTGGTCACGCCCTTGGCCGTCGTCATGATGTCGGGCGTGACGCCGAAGCGCTCGGAAGCGAAGTTCGCGCCGAGCCGGCCGAAGCCGGTGATGACCTCGTCGAAGATCAGAAGAAGGCCGTGCCGGTCGCAGATGGCGCGCAGGCGCTCGAGATAGCCCTTGGGCGGCACGAGCACGCCGGTCGAGCCCGCGAGCGGCTCGACGATGACGGCCGCGATCGTCTCCGCGCCGTGCAGCGCGACCAGTCGCTCGAGGTCGTCGGCGAGCTCCGCGCCGTGCTCCGGCAGGCCGCGCGAGAAGGCGTTGCGCTCCGGATCGTGGGTGTGGCGCAGGTGGTCGACCGCGGGAAGGCCCGGGCCGAAGGTCTTGCGGTTGGCGACCATGCCGCCGACTGAAATGCCGCCGAATCCGACGCCGTGATAGCCGCGCTCGCGGCCGATCAGCCTGTAGCGCTGACCTTCGCCGCGGGCGCGATGATAGGCGAGGGCGATCTTCAGCGCGGTGTCGACGGCCTCGGAGCCGGAGTTCGAGAAGAAGACATGATCGAGCCCGGAAGGCGCCATGGCGACCAGCCGGCTGGCGAGTTCGAACGCCTTGGGATGGCCGAACTGGAACGTCGGCGCGAAGTCGAGTTCCGCGACCTGATTCTGGATAGCCTCGACGATCTTCGGCCGGCAATGGCCGGCGTTCACGCACCACAGGCCGGACGTGGCGTCGAGAATCTTCCGGCCGTCCGTCGCGACGTAGTGCATGTCCTTCGCGCTCGCGAGCAGCCGCGGCGCGGACTTGAACTGCCGGTTCGCTGTGAACGGCATCCAGAAGGCTTCGAGATTGTTCGTGGCGACCGGGCGTAGGCCGGCGTCGGCTAGGTCTGCGGACATCGGGAGCTCTTGCTGGGCCGCGTGATGCGGCGCGTGTCGGGTTCTTCCCACCCATAACGCCCGGAGGCTCCCGGCGCCACGCCGGGAAGGACCTCGAGTCGCATCGGCCGGATTGCGGCGGAGGCGCGGCGGCGATTCGATCGATCGCTCACGGGGGCCGGGGCCGAAAGGCGCCATCGTAGACGTCAGGTCTGCTTAACTCGGCGGCTGCGCCCTTAACGTTTGCGTAGGAACAGAGGGGGGAGCCGCCCAATTTCGTGGCATTCCAGCCACAGCGATTTCCAAAGGCCCGACTCCGGACCGTCACACTCGTGTTCGAGCTTGCGCCCGATCCCGCCACGAATATGGTCGTCCTGCGGCACGAGGCGGAAGCGCTTCGCGTCCTGATCGTCGGGGGATCGGCGATCTCCAAAAATTTCTGCCGGATAGGCCGGCGTTAGTTCCCAGGCCGGCTGGCCTACCGACATTCGGGGTTGGAGAAAGCAACATGAAACTGGTCAAGAGCCTCGCTCTCGGCTCCGTCGCAGCCTTCACGACGATGGCTGGCGCTCAGGCGGCCGACCTGCCGGGCGCCGAGCCCGTCGATTACGTCAAGGTCTGCGACGTCAAGGGCAGCACCGGCTTCTTCTACATCCCGGGCACCGACACCTGCCTCCAGGTCGGCGGCTTCGCCCGTCTCGAAGTGACCTCGGGCGAGATCGTCGCGAAGGCCCCGGGCCGTGGCGACCTCGACTTCGCCAATCGCACCGGCTACCGCGTCCGCGCTCGCGTTTGGTTCGACGCCCGCACCGAAACCGAGTACGGGGCGGTCCGCACCTTCATCCGCATGCAGATCCAGCGTGAGACCGGCGGCGTCGGCCAGGCCGCTCGCATCTCCAACGGCCTCACCGGCCTCGACGCCGACGACTCGCTCGTCGATCAGGCGTTCGTCCAGTTCGCCGGCCTGACGGCTGGTATCACGGACAGCTTCTGGGACTTCAAGCCGTACCCGACCTTCCAGAACCCGTTCATCTCGGACCGCACCGTTCCGGTCCTGGCCTACACCGCCAAGATGGGCGACGTTTCGGCGAGCGTCTCGCTTGAAGACAAGTCGGCCCGCTACCGCAGCGACGCGCAGGCGTTCCGCAACGCCGGCCAGGACATCCCGGACATCGTCGCCAACGTCCGCGTCAAGCAGGGCTGGGGCGAGGCTCAGATCTCGGGCGTCGCGCACCGCATCAACCCGAAGAGCAACATCGGCCTCGCGCCGGGCCTGCCGGCTCTGCGTCTGCCGGGCGAAAACTCCAACACCGGCGACTCGACCTGGGGCTGGGGCGTCCAGGGCGGCGTGAAGCTGAACCTGCCGACCGCCAACACCTCGGACGGCAAGGGCGACTTCGTGTGGGCCCAGGCCGGCTACAACAACGGCGCCGGTCTGTCCTACTCCGGTATCGGCGACCAGAACGTCGGTTCGGGCACCACGCAGAACATCGCTGGCTTCAACCCGCAGCGTGACTTCCTGCTGGTCAACGGCAAGACCCAGAAGACCGAAGCGACCAACGCCAACCTCGGCGTCCTGCACTACTGGTCGCCGCAGTGGCGCTCGGCCCTGCAGGCCACCTACATCGACGTGAACTACAAGAAGGTCAACGCCGACTGGACGACCGGCGCCCTCACCGGCAACATCATCTGGACCCCGGTCAAGAAGCTCGATATCGGCGCGGAAGTCGTCTACATCAAGAACTTCGACAAGGCTAAGGTCGGCTACGCCGGCCCGAAGGACGACGACGCTTTCGTCGGCCGCCTCCGCGTCCAGCGCGACTTCTGATCTCGCAAGATCAGTCAAGTTCGGAAGGGCCCCGGTCATCGACCGGGGCCTTTTTCTTTGTTTGCTCGCTTCTTGCCTCGATATTGGAATTAGTCTGAAAGACACACCGACCTGACCGTTGAACGCGGCCGTATTGCCGAACAAACGGGGGCTCCGGTATTTTCATCACGGGTTTGTCATAAAGCCGACGCGTCGAGCGAAAATGTTACATTGTAACATTCGAGGCTCCGGGGTAGCGTCGCGCGGAATTCGGGATCGACCGGCGGCCTCCCTCGCCGGATCGGGAATCGGGGGTACTGACCAATGACCATGCGGATCACGCCGCGTCTCATGCGGGGCGTCTGCGCGCTCGCGCTCGTCGGAGGCGCTGTCGCCGCCACCTCCGCGCGAGCCGACGACGAGAACCCGAACTACGCCGGGGATCTCTGGACCCGCGAAGCGCTGACCGGCGACTGGGGCGGCGCCCGCAGCAAGCTGCTCGAACACGGCGTCAAGTTCGAGGCGCTCTACACCGGCGACGCGTCGTCGAACGTGTCCGGCGGCGTCCGCCGCGACGAGGGCTATTCGGGGCTTCTTCAGCTCGGCCTGACGCTCGATCTCGAGAAGCTCGTCGGCTGGACCGGCGGCGAGGTCTACGCCGGCGCCTACTTCATCCGCGGCCACGGCCTGTCGACCTACGAGGTCGGCAACCTGCTCACCATCTCGAACATCGAGTCGAACCGCGCCAACCGGCTCGGCGAGGTCTATTTCAAGCAGAGCCTGTTCGACGACAAGTTCTCGATCCGCATCGGCCAGCTGCTCGCCGACAGCGAGTTCGTGGTCAGCGACACCGCTGGCCTGTTCGTGAACTCGACCTTCGGCTGGCCGGGCCTCAACGGCACCAACCTGCCGAGCGGCGGTCCGGCCTATCCGGTGCCGACGCCGGGCGTGCACGTCACCTACGAGTTCAACGACGCCTTCTCGGCGCAGGCCGCGATCTACAACGGCGATCCGGCGGGCCACAACGTCAACCCGCACAACCTCGACTTCCCGCTGCACGAGGGCGTCTTCGGCATCGGCGAGGTCGCCTACAAGACCGACGGCGTGTTCGGGAGGCCGGGCGTCGTGAAGGCCGGCGCGTGGTTCAACACCGCGAACAAGTTCGCCGACGTCCGCTTCGCCCGCGTCACCCATGGCAGCGACTACGCGGTCTATGGCGTGATCGACCAGACGCTCTGGGAAGGCGGCGGCTCCAAGGACCTCAAGGACCCGAGCCCGAGCACCTCGAGCTTCTCGGTGTTCGCGCGCGCCGTCTGGGCGCCGGACGAGAACCGCAACCTGATCGACTACTACTTCGACACCGGCTTCAACCTGAAGGGCTTCGTCCCGGGCCGCGACGACGACATCTTCGGCGTCGCCTTCGCCTATGCCCACATCTCGGACGACGCGGCCAAGGCCGACCGCATCGCCGGCGCGCCGGTCCGCTCGTCGGAAATGGCGATCGAGGCGTCCTACAAGGCTGCCGTCACGCCGTGGCTCAGCCTGCAGCCCTACGCCCAGTACATCGTGCGTCCGGGCGGCGGCGATCCGCGCCCGAACGACCCGAACCGCCGCATCAAGGACGCGACGGTGCTGGGCTTCCGCACGCAGGTGACGTTCTAACCATCTTGAACCGCGGCGGGCTCAGCGGCCCGCCGCGTCCAGGAACGAGGCGATCGCGCCCATCGTCGGCGCGTCGTCCAAGAGCGGCGCGTGGCCCTGGCCGGGCGCGCGCTGCACGACGGCGTCCGGGCGGCGCTCGACCATGCGGCCGAGCTGCGCCTCGCCGAAGAGATCCGACAGCTCCCCGCGGACGATCATCAGCGGGACGGCCTTCAGCGCGTCGAACAGCGGCCAGATCGCCGGGATCGGCTTCGTCAGGTCAACGCCTTTCAGCGTTTCGGACAGCGCCGGATCGCAGGCCGGCTCGAGCCGGCCGTCGGTCTCGCGCCACGCCCGGCGCGCCCACCTCATCCAGTCGTCGGGCCCGAGCGCCGTGAACCGGTCGGCGTTCGCGACGCGGATCCACCTCGCGCCCTGCTCGAACGTCTCCGGCAGCGCGAAGCTGGTCAGCATCCTCTGAATCCGGACCAGGCCCTCGAGCTCAATCTCGGGGCCGATGTCGTTGAGCACCGCAGCGCCGATGATCGCCGGCCGCAGCGCCGCGATGGTCATCGTCAGCAGCCCGCCGCGCGAGGTGCCGACGAAGGCGGCCCGGTCGACGCCCAGCGCGTCGAGGACCGCCAGCGCGTCTTCGGCTTCCTGCTTCACCTGGTAGCGGGACGGGTCCGGATCGCGATCGGACAGGCCGCGGCCGCGGGACGATATCGAGAGGACGCGCCGCGAGCCGCCTTCGGGGGAGGTGAGATGGGCCGCGAGCGCCTCGAAATCCTCGAGCGTGCGCGCCAGTCCCGGCAGGCAGACGACCGGAACGCCGTCGCCCGGACGGTCGCGAACGTGAAGCTTCAGTCCGTGCGCGACCTCGAGGCGGTGGTCGACCAGGTCAGCCAAGGCGGCGGATCAGCCGCCGCCGCCGCGCGCCATGTCGCGCTGGATCAGCAGCGAGGTCCGGCCGTTGAGTCGGGTGCGGTAGATCTGCGTGTTCTCCATCACCCGCTGGACGTAGTTTCGCGTCTCGGTGAACGGGATGCGCTCGACCCAGTCGACCGGATCAACGTCCGGCTTGCGCGGGTCGCCATAGCGCTGCACCCACTCGACTACGCGGCTCGGGCCGGCGTTGTAGGCCGCAAAGACCATGACGTAGGAGCCGTCGAACTTCTGCGCCAGTTCGCCGAGATGCGCCGCGCCGAGCTGGGCGTTGAAGGCCGCGTCGGTGGTGAGGCGCTTGGCGTCGAAGGGAACGCCGACGCTCTTGGCGGTCCGGGCGGCCGTCGTCGGCAGCATCTGGAGCAGGCCGCGGGCGTTGGCGTGGCTGACCGCCTGCGGGTTGAACGCGCTCTCCTGACGAGCGATGGCGTGGACGACCGGCGTCTCGATCGCCTGTCCGACCGGGCGATAGCTCGGAATGCCGGAGGTCGGATAGGCGAGGGCGTCGACTGCGAAGCCGTTCTTGAGCCCCGCCTTGCCGACGACGAGCGTCGTGCGCGGATCCTTGTACTTCTGCGTCAGCGCGCCGAGCAGCGTGACCTCGCCGGGGCTCTTGAGGTCTTCAGCGAGCGCGCCGGCGAGCGGCAGGGCGAGCTCCTTCTGATCCGCGCGGTAGAGCAGGTCGATGGCGCGCACCGCGAGCCGCGCGTTGAAGGTCGCGCGGTCGGTCGCGGTCGGCGAGGGCAGGGAGCGGATCGGCAGGTCCTGCAGGCCGAGGCGGGCGCGGGAGATCTGGCCGTAATAGCTGGTGACGTAGCGCGCGGCCTTCTCATAGGCGCCGCGCGCCGAGCCGGTATCGCCCATGGCCTCAAGGCAGCGGCCCTGCCAGTAGAGCGCGCGCGAGGTCGTGCCCGGAATGGTCGCCTCGCGATGGACGGCCGCGAAGTGCTTGTAGGCGGTCTTGGCGTCGCCGAGCGCGCGCAGCGCGATGAAGCCGGCGAGCATGTCCGAATCGATCTTGTCCTCGTCCGAGGTCGGCTCGTCGCGGGCGAGCACGGCGTAGGCCATGCGGGCGTCGCCCTTGTCGAGCAGGTCGCGGGCGACGACCCGGCGCTCCACCGACCAGGCGTCGGGATCGACCAGCACGTCGCCGCCGCGCGGCGCTTTCAGCAGCGCCGCCGCAGCGTCTTTCGGGCGGTCGGCGCGCCGGTTGAACTTCGCCACCGCGAACAGGTAGCCGGGGTCGGACTGCGCCGAATTGGGCACCGCGTTCAGTAGCGCGCCGGCGCTGGGCAGCTTGCGGATGACGGCCGCGCGCGCCTTGGCGATGGCGAGATAGGAGCCGCCGGCCCGGGTCGCGGCGCGCATGCCGGCGTCGACCTCGTCGTCGAGGAATCGGGCCTCGGCCCGCGCGCGATGGTCGGCCGCGGTGAAATAGGCGCCGAAGCTCTGCAGCGCCTGCTGCTCAAGCGGACCTCCGAGGTCGTCGTGCCGCCAGGCGTCGCGCGCGACGGCCGCGCCACGGTTCTTGTCGCCGCCGGCGATCAGCGCTCGGGCGAGGGCAAGCTTGCCTTCGGCGCGGTCCGGCTTGCCATGGGCCGCGAAGAAGCCGCGGACGGTCTCCGCGTTCACGTTCTCGAGCCAGAGCGCCTCTTCGGCGCGGCGACGAACCCAGCTCGCCATCGGCCAGTCAGGGTGGCCGCGATAGAAGGCGTCGATGCGGGAGAAACCGATCTGCCGCGAGGCGAGCCTGACGCCGAGCCAGTCGATGAGAGCGACCGCGCCGGCGTCGGAGACGGACGCGCGGATCGCCATCGCGCCGGAGGTGTCGCCGCGCTCGAAGGCCGAGATCGCCGCGCGGATCTGGGAGAGGTCCGAGCTGGATGCGCCGGCGTTCGTCGTGCGCGAGGTGGTCGAGATCGCGCCGGTCGTCGTCGTGTCGTAGGCGACGACGATCTCGGCCTCCTGCATCGTCTTCGCCGAATAGGGATCGGCGCCGAGTTCGGATTCGGCTGCGATCGCGCCGGAGGCGGCGGCGGTCAGGGCGAGGGCGGCGACGCCGCGAAGGAGAAAGCTCAATGAACGCATGGCTCTCGGCTTCGGCTGGGGGCCCGGCGAACGGGCCGGACGACTGGCGGATGGAAGCCTAAGTTTCGCCATACGAACTTTACGAAACGCTAACCGAACGGTCGCTCGCGCGAATGTCAGGACGACGCATGGCGGGCTTTCGCTCCGCTGCGCGCGCAGGTATCAAGGTCGGCCGAACGTGACGCCATGAAGGCGTCCGCCCTTGAAGTCACCGCATGAGCGGCGACGCGCCGCACGCCGCGCGCCGAAACTGTTCCGAGCTCCGTCATGACCCAACCGATGTTCCGAGGCTCCATCACGGCGCTGGTGACCCCGTTCAAGGGCGGCGAGCTCGACGAGGGAGCGTTCCGCGGGCTTGTCGACTGGCAGATCGCCGAGGGCACGCACGGGCTGGTCCCGGTCGGCACCACCGGCGAGAGCCCGACCCTCAACCATGACGAGCACAACAAGGTCGTGCGCTGGTGCGTCGAGGAGGCGCGCGGCCGCGTGCCGGTGATCGCCGGCGCCGGGTCGAACTCGACCTCGGAGGCGATCGGCCTCGCGCGGCAGGCGGAGAAGGACGGGGCCGACGGCCTGCTGATCGTCACGCCCTATTACAACAAGCCGACCCAGGAGGGCCTCTACGCCCACTTCAGGGCGATCGCCGAGAGCACCGGACTTCCGGTCGTGATCTACAACATCCCCGGTCGCTCGGTCGTCGACATGACCACCGACACGATGGCGCGGCTGTTCGAGCTCAAGAACATCGTCGGCGTGAAGGACGCGACGGCGAACGTCGCGCGCGTCAGCGCGCAGCGCGCCAAGATGGGTCCGGACTTCATCCAGCTGTCCGGCGAGGACGCGACCGCGATCGGCTTCATGGCCCATGGCGGCCACGGCTGCATCTCGGTCGCCTCCAACGTCGCGCCGGCGCTGTGCGCGGCGTTCCAGGAGGCCTGCATGGCGGGCGACTATCGCGTCGCGCTCAACTACCAGGACCGGCTGTTCCCGCTGCACACCGACCTGTTCTGCGAAACCAATCCCGGCCCGGCCAAGCTCGCGCTGGCGATGCTCGGCCGCTGCGGCGAGGAGATGCGGCTGCCGATGGTGCCCGTCACCGACGCCGGCCGCGCCAAGGTGCGCGCCGCGATGCTGCACGCCGGCCTGCTGCAGGACGACGACCGCATCCTGGTGGCGGCGCGCGCCTGAGCTCCTTATGTGACGTGACATGACCGCCAAGGGACCCAATCCGCGCTACAAGATCGTCGCGGACAACAGGAAAGCGCGCCACAACTACGAGATCGGCGACGTCGTCGAGGCCGGAATCGCGCTCGTCGGCACTGAGGTGAAGTCGCTGCGCCAGGGCAAGGCCACGATCGGCGAGTCCTACGCCGGCGAGTACAATGGCGAGATGTATCTCTACAACTCGTACATTCCGGAATACCTGCAGGCCAATCGCTTCAACCACGAAGTGAGACGGCCGCGCAAACTTCTGCTGCACAAGGCGCAAATCAACAAGCTGACCGGCGCCGTCACCCGCGAGGGAATGACGGTGGTCCCGCTCAAGATCTATTTCGACGACCACGGCCGCGCCAAGGTCGAGATCGCGCTCGCGCGCGGCAAGAAGCTCCACGATAAGCGCGAGGCCGACAAGGAAAAGACCTGGAACCGCGACAAGGCGCGGATCATGCGGGACAGGGGATGAGCCGTCGCGTGAGGCGTCGCCCCGTACGGTTTCAGGCGCGCGGGGGCGACGCTTGGTCGAAATCATCGGCGTAACGCGGTTCAACGTCGTCACCGGCGGGCGCGGCGCGCGGTTCAACGCGACCGACGGCAGCAAGCCTGAGGACGCCGTTCGGACGATCCTCCATCCCGATCGCATCCGGAAGCGGCTCGACCTCTTCAGGGCGATCCCGATGCGGTCGTTCCAGGCGCAGACCGACCGCGATTTCAGGGTGCTGGTGCTGATCTCGTCGGCCCTCGGCGAGCCCTTCAAGCAGGAGCTGCGCGATCTCCAGCGCGCCCATCCGTTCCTGATGGTCGACGAGGTCGCGCTGGACGGCGACGTGCGCGCGGCGGCGTCGGCGCGTCTCGCCCAGGGGCGGCCGACAGTCACCTTCCGCATCGACGACGACGACGCGCTGAACCCCGATTTCGTCGCCGACCTCCGGAGGACGGCGTTGAAGAACGAAGTCGGCCAGGTCATCTCGTTCGAGAACGGCTTCAATCTCGGGGCGGGCAGGGGGCGGCTCGCCTTTCAGGAGGTGCGCCGCGTGAACAACGCGCAGGGGCTCGCCTATTTCTCGGACGACGGGAAGTCGATCTACAGTCTCGGCTCGCACGGCAAGATCGAGCGGTTCCCGATCGTGGTGGAGGGCCGTCGGCGGGCGTGGATGCGCGCGCTGCACGACCACTCCGACAGCGGGGCGCGGATCTCGAAGAAGCTTCCCGTGACCTACATGCCGCCGGAGTTCCTGCGCGACTACGCGCCCGAATTCGACTTTCTCGACGGCGCGGAGGTCTGCGAGCTTCTGAGCCGACCTCAGGACGCGCCGTCGACGTAAGTCCTGACGCGCGCGAACACCGCCTCGAACATCCCGGTCGTCAGCACGCCGGTGTTCGTGTTGTAGCGGGAGCAGTGATAGCTGTCGAAGAGGCGCACGCGCTCGAGGGCGTGCTCGGCGCCGTGGCCGAAGGGCGCCGCCTTGAGCCTGACGCCGAGGGTGCGGCACAGGCTGTCATGCGCGATCCGCCCGAGCGCCACCACCGCGGCGCCGTCGGCGAGCGCGGCGATCTCGCCGGCGAGATACGGACGACACGCGGCGATCTCCGCGCCCTCCGGCTTGTTCTGCGGCGGCACGCACCGCACCGCGTTCGTGATCCGCGCTCCGACGAGCGCCAGACCGTCGTCGGGACGTTCGTCATAGACCCCGTCCGCGAAGCCGAACTTCAGCAGCGTGGCGTAGAGCAGATCGCCGGCCCAGTCGCCGGTGAAGGGCCGCCCGGTGCGGTTGGCGCCCTGCAGGCCGGGGGCGAGCCCCACGATCAGCAGCCGCGCGCCGGCGGTCCCGAAAGACGGAACCGGCGCGTTGTGCCAGTCCGGCCTCTTCGCGCGGTTGTCCTCGCGGAAGGCGACGAGGCGCGGGCAGGCCGGGCAGTCGCGCGGCGGCGCCGCGGGCTCGACGGCCGCCATCCCGGACGCTTACGGCTCCGGCGTCGTGTCGATCGCGGCGGCGCGGCGCGCCTCGCGGGCGGCGCGCTCGGACGGGTCGCGACCGATCTTGGAGGCGAGTTCGGAGAGGTCGAGGAAGTGGTCCGCGCGGCGGCGCAGGTCGTCGGCGATCATCGCCGGCTGGGTGGTGACGGTCGAGACGACCGTGACGCGCACGCCCCGGCGCTGCATGGCGGCGACCAGCGGCGTGAAGTCGCCGTCGCCGGAGAACAGCACCATGTGGTCGAGCTTCTCGGCGAGCTCCAGCGCGTCGATCGCGAGCTCGATGTCGAGATTGCCCTTGATCTTGCGACGGCCCTGGCTGTCGGTGAACTCCTTGGTCGGCTTGGTCACGACCGTGTAGCCGTTGTAGTCGAGCCAGTCGATCAGCGGCCGGATCGTCGAAACCTCGAGGTCCTCGGCGAGCGCGGTGTAATAATAGACCCGGATCAGGTAGCCGCGGTTCTGGAATTCGCGAAGCAGACGGCGGAAATCGATGTCGAAACCGCATCCGCGCGCGGTGGCGTAGAGATTCGCGCCGTCGATGAAAAGGCCGA
The DNA here is from genome assembly GCA_902168115.1 of uncultured Methylopila sp. GTDB lineage: Bacteria > Pseudomonadota > Alphaproteobacteria > Rhizobiales > Methylopilaceae > Methylopila. Next base: position 19,352 of record CABHPB010000047.1, read on the forward strand.
GCCGTTCGTCGGAATAAAACATTTCACGTCTTTCAAACTGAAGAATGGATTTGGGATTCGCCTGAGCCGCGAGCAAAAACGCTTGCGCCCGAAAAGGTTGTATGTTTTTGCGACGCAATAGGGCTCAACGCGGAGTCCTTGCCACGAGAGCGGCTCCGCGGTAAAGAGCCCGCTCGCACCGACATCCGTCAATTTCGAGAATAAGCGGAGGCCCCCATGGCCCGCGTCACCGTCGAGGATTGCATCGACAAGGTCGAGAACCGGTTCGATCTCGTCCTGCTTGCCGGCCATCGCGCCCGGCTGATCTCCTCGGGCCAGCCGATCACCATCGACCGCGACAACGACAAGAACCCCGTCGTCGCGCTGCGCGAGATCGCCGACCAGACCGTTTCGCCCGACGATCTGCGCGAGGACCTGATCCATTCGCTGCAGAAGTATGTCGAGGTCGACGAGCCCGAGACGGAGACCGTTCCGGCTCTCGCTGGCACCGCCGGCGCTCCGGAAGACGACGGCAGCGTCCAGTTCGACCGCATGACGGAAGAGGACCTTCTGCGCGGCCTCGAGGGTCTCGTCCCGCCGGCCGAGAGCGACGACGACGAAGGCTGAGGGTTTCCGACGCCGCCGACTGAGGCGCCGCCGCGGACACCCGCGCGCGGCGCTTTTCGTTTGAGCGCTATCGCTTGCGCGCCGCCGCGCGCCCGACGATATCTTGCGGCAGGCTCCCCTCCGCGAACCAAAGCAGCCGGCGTCCCTCCGACATGATGCGTCAGTACGAACTCGTCGAACGCGTTCGGGCCTACAATCCCAACGCCGACGAGGCGCTGCTCAATCGTGGCTACGTCTACGCCATGCGCGCGCATGGCTCGCAGACGCGCGCCTCGGGCGATCCGTACTTCTCCCATCCTCTCGAGGTCGCGGCGATCCTCACCGACCTCAAGCTCGACGACGCGACCATCGTCGCGGCGCTGCTGCACGACACGATCGAGGACACCGAGGCGACGCGCGAGGAGATCGACGCGCTGTTCGGCACGCAGATCGCCCAGCTCGTCGACGGCCTCACCAAGCTCAAGAAGCTCGACCTCGTCACCAAGGAGGCTGCGCAGGCCGAGAACCTGCGGCGCCTGCTGCTCGCCATCGCGGCGGACGTGCGGGTGCTGCTCGTCAAGCTCGCCGACCGGCTCCACAACATGCGCACGCTGCATTTCGTGCCGCCGGCCAAGCGCGCGCGGATCGCGCAGGAGACGCTCGACCTCTACGCCCCGCTCGCCGGCCGCATGGGCATGCAGCAGATCCGCGACGAGCTCGAGGACATCTGCTTCCGCACGCTGTTTCCCGACGCCTACCAGTCGATCGTCGGCCGGCTGAACCAGGTCGCGGCCAAGAGCGCGCAGTCGATCGAGGAGATCAAGACGGCGTTCGAGAACCGCTTCCGGGCGGAGGGCATCGGCGCCGTCGTCAACGGCCGGGCCAAGAAGCCCTATTCGATCTGGCGGAAGATGGAGCGCAAGTCGATCGCGTTCGAGCAGCTCTCGGACGTCTTCGCCTTCCGCGTGATCGCGCCCGACGTTCCGTCCTGCTACCGCTCGCTCGGGGCGATCCACACCGGCTGGCCGACGGTGCCGGGCCGGTTCAAGGACTACATCTCGACGCCGAAGCAGAACGACTACCGCTCGATCCACACCACCGTCGTCGGCCCCGGCCACCAGCGCGTCGAGCTGCAGATCCGCACCGAGGCGATGCACCGCTTCGCCGAATACGGCATCGCGGCGCATGCGCTCTACAAGGACAATCTCGGCTCCGACGTCGACGGCCTCGCCCGCGAGAGCCGCGCCTATGGCTGGCTGAGGCGCACCGTCGAGCTGCTGGCCGAGGGCGACAATCCGGAGGAGTTCCTCGAGCACACCAAGCTCGAGCTGTTCTCCGACCAGGTGTTCTGCTTCACCCCGAAGGGCCGCCTGATCGCGCTGCCGCGCGGCGCCACGCCGATCGACTTCGCCTACGCCGTCCACACCAACGTCGGCAACGAGTGCGTCGGCGCGAAGGTGAACGGGCGCAGCGAATCCCTGGTCCAGCCGCTGAACAACGGCGACGAGGTCGAGATCATCCGCTCGGAAGGCCAGACGCCGCCGGCGGCCTGGGAGGCGATCGTCGTCACCGGCAAGGCGCGCGCCGCGATCCGCCGGGCGAGCCGCAGCGCGATCCGCGCGCAGTACGCCGGGCTCGGCCGCCAGATCGTCCAGCGCGCCTTCGAGCGCGCCGGGCAGGCCTATTCCGAGGACAAGCTGCGCACCTCGCTGCACCGGCTCGCGCGCACCTCGGTCGAGGACGTGCTCGCGGCGGTCGGGCGCGGCGAGATGCATTCGCTCGACGTCGTCCGCTCGGTCTATCCGGACGTGAAGGACGAACGCTCGCCGACCGTCGGCGGCACGGCGGACGGCTGGTTCGCGCTGGAGCACGCCGGTTCGCTGCGCTTCAAGGCGCCGGGAGACGACACGCCGGGCGACCAGCTGCCGTCGATCCCGATCCGCGGCCTGCGCGGCGACCTGCCGGTGCGCTTCGCGCCGAACGGCGGCGCCGTGCCGGGCGACCGCATCGTCGGCATCCTGGAGCCGGGGCAGGGGATCACGATCTATCCGATCCAGTCGCCGGCGCTGAAGGACTTCGACGACCAGCCGGAACGCTGGCTCGACGTGCGCTGGGACGTGGACCCCGGCCGCCGCGAGCGCTATCCGGTGCGCATCCAGGTGACGTCGCTGAACGAGCCGGGCTCGCTCGCCCTGATCTCGGGCGTGTTCAGCGCCTACGAGGCCAATATCGACGACGTGCGCATGATCTCGCGCTCGCCGGACTTCCACGACATCGTGTTCGATCTCGGCGTCTTCGACGCCAAGCATCTAGGGGCGATCCTGTCCGACCTGCGGCAGATCCCCGTCGTCAGCAATGTGGAGCGCGTGAACGGCTGACCGCCGCGCAGCGCCGGGTGAACGAAGCATGCCGGACAAGATCAGACTGGGCGTCAACGTCGACCACGTCGCCACGCTGCGCAACGCCCGCGGCGGCGTCCATCCCGATCCGGTGACGCTCGCCAAGCTCGTGCTCGAGGCGGGCGCGGACGGGATCACGATGCATCTTCGCGAAGACCGCCGGCACATCCGTGATTCGGACGTCGAGCGCCTCATGGCGGAGGTCTCGGCGCCCCTGAATTTCGAGATGGCCGCGACGCCCGAAATGCTCGCCATCGCGCTCAGGCTGAAGCCTCACGCGGCCTGCATCGTCCCGGAGAAGCGCGAGGAGCGCACCACCGAGGGCGGGCTCGACGTCGTCGGCCAGCGGACGCAGCTCGCGCCGGTGGTGAAGGAGCTCGTCGTGGCGGGCGTGCGCGTCTCGCTGTTCGTGGAGCCCGACGCCGAGACGCTCGAGCATTCCGCGTTGATGGGCGCTCCGGTGGTCGAGCTCCACACGGGGACCTGGTGCGAGGCGCTCGCCCATGGCGACGCGGCCGCGGCGGAGAAGGCTTTCGCGGCGCTGAAGGCCGGCGCGACGCTCGCCGCCAGCCTCGGCCTCGAGGTCCATGCCGGCCATGGCCTCGACTACGACAGCGCCGAGACGATCGCGGCGCTTCCCGAGGTCGCCGAACTCAACATCGGTCACTATCTGGTCGGCGAGGCGCTGAGCGTCGGCCTGCCTGAGAGCGTGCGGCTCATGACGGCGGCCATGGCGCGCGGCGCGCAGCGGAGGGCGACGGCGTGATCCTTGGCCTTGGCAACGATCTTTGCGACATCCGGCGCATCGAGCAGACGCTCGAGAAGTTTGGCGACCGGTTTCTCAACCGCGTCTTCACCGAGACCGAGCGCAAGCGGGCCTTCGCCAAGGCCGAGCCGGCCAACACGCTCGCCAAGCGCTTCGCGGCGAAGGAGGCCTGCGCCAAGGCGCTCGGAACGGGCTTCCGCGCCGGCACGTTCTGGCGCGACATGGGTGTGGTGAACCTGCCGTCCGGCCGGCCGACCATGGCGCTGACGGGGGGCGCCAAGGAACATCTCGACCGCATGGTCCCGGAAGGCTACGAGGCGCGCATCGACGTCACCCTGACCGACGAGCCTCCGCTGGCTTCAGCGGTCGTGATCATCAGCGCGGCGCCGAAGCGGTGAAACCCGGTAACCGTTCGTTTGCCACGCGCTCGCGCGGCTTGTATCACGCGCTGCCGGCGCGCTTTCGGCGATCCAATCGAACAGGACTGAAATGAGCGTGACCAGCGAGAAGAAGGACACGGCCGAAGGCGGCTTCGGCGAAATCCTGAAGATCTGCGCTCAGGCGCTGATCATCGCGGTCGTCATCCGCACCCTGATCTTCCAGCCCTTCAACATCCCGTCGGGATCGATGGAGGACACGCTGCTGGTCGGCGACTACCTGTTCGTGAACAAGTTCTCCTACGGCTACAGCCACCATTCGCTGCCGTTCAGTCCGCCGATCTTCAAGGGCCGCGTCCTCGGCGCGACGCCCAAGCGCGGCGACATCGCCGTGTTCAAGGTCAACGTGCCGGGCGAGGGCTGGACCGACTACATCAAGCGCGTCATCGGCCTGCCGGGCGACCGCATCCAGATGATCGACGGACAGCTCTTCATCAACGAGAAGGCGGTGCCGAAGGTCCGCCTGCCGAACGACTACATCGAGGGCGAAGGCGGCGCGCAGCGCCGGATCCCGCGCTTCGAGGAGACGCTCGACAACGGCCGGAAGTACGAAGTCCTCGACATGGACAAGAACGGCTTCCTCGACAACACGCCGGTCTACGAGGTGCCTGCGGGTCACCTGTTCATGATGGGCGACAATCGCGACAACTCGACCGACAGCCGCGTGCAGTCCGCGGTCGGCTACGTGCCGATGGAGAACCTCGTCGGCCGCGCGGAGATGCTGTTCTTCTCGGTCGAGCGGGGCGAGGCCGCGTGGGCGTTCTGGAAGTGGCCATGGACGGTGCGCTGGAGCCGCATCGGCACGATACTCGAGTGACGGCGGGGCGCGGATGAAACGCCGGCGGGTCGATGACGGCGCGCTCGAGGCGCGTCTCGGCCATGTCTTCGCCGATCGCTCGCATCTCGAACGCGCTCTCACCCACATTACGGCCGCGACCTCCAAGGAGGGGCGGCTCGGCAGCTACCAGCGGCTCGAATTCCTCGGCGACCGCGTGCTGGGGCTCGCCGTCGCGTCGATGCTGATCGACGCCTATCCCAAGGCCGACGAGGGCGAGCTGTCCCGGCGCCTCGCGGATCTGGTGCGCGCCGAGACCTGCGCCGAGATCGCGGAGGCGATGGACCTCGGCCCCTATCTGAAGCTCGGCTCCGGCGAGGCAGGCTCCGGCGGCCGGCGCAAGGGCGCGATCCTGGCCGACGTCTGCGAGTCGGTCATCGGCGCGGTGTTCGTCGACGGCGGCTACGCCTCGGGCGCCGCTCTGGTCGACCGGTTCTGGCGCGAGCGGCTGCTGGCGCCGACGCGGCCGCTGCGCGACGCCAAGACCGAACTCCAGGAATGGGCGCAGGGGCGTGGGCTTCCGGCGCCGCACTATCGCGAGGTCGCGCGCAGCGGGCCGGACCACAACCCGCAGTTCCGCGTGGCGGTGCTGGTCGACGGCTTCGGCGAGGCCGAAGGGGCGGGCCGCTCCAAGCGCGCCGCCGAACAGTCGGCGGCCGAAGCGCTGATCGCGCGCGAGGGCCTCGGACACACGGCGGAAACCCATGTCTGAAGACGACAACCAGAACGAGGGCATGCCCGAAGGCGCGACACGCTGCGGCTTCGTCGCGCTGGTCGGCGCGCCAAACGCGGGCAAGTCGACGCTGGTCAACCAGCTTGTGGGCGTGAAGGTCTCGATCGTCAGCCACAAGGTCCAGACGACGCGGGCGCTGATCCGCGGCCTCGTGGTCGAGAAGGGCGCGCAGATCGTGTTCGTCGACACGCCCGGCATCTTCGCGCCGAAGCGCCGGCTCGACCGCGCCATGGTCTCGACCGCCTGGGGCGGGGCGACCGACGCCGACGTGATCGCGTTGCTGATCGACGCCCGCAAGGGCCTCGACGACGACAACCTCGCGATCCTCGACAAGCTCGCCGACGCGCCGCGCCGCAAGGTGCTGATCCTCAACAAGATCGACACGATGCAGCGCGACAGGCTGCTCGCGCTCGCGCAGGAGGCGACGGCCCGCGTCTCCTTCGACCGCGTCTTCATGATCTCGGCCAAGACCGGCGACGGCGTGAAGGACATCCCGGCCTACCTCGCCGAAGAGATGCCGCTCGGCCCCTGGCTCTATCCGGCCGACGACGTCTCGGACCTGCCGATGCGCGCGCTCGCCGCCGAGATCACGCGCGAAAAGCTGTTCGCGCGGCTGCATGACGAGCTGCCCTACGCCTCCACCGTCGAGACCGAGAAGTGGGAAGTCCGTCCCGACGGCTCCGCGCGCGTCGAGCAGACGATCTATGTCGAGCGCGAGAGCCAGAAGCGCATCGTCATCGGCAAGGGCGGGCAGACGGTGAAGGCGATCTCGACCGAGGCGCGCAAGGAGATCTCGGAGATCGCCGAGACGACCGTCCACCTCTTCCTGTTCGTCAAGGTGCGCGAGAACTGGGGCGACGATCCCGAGCGCTACCGCGAGATGGGGCTGGAGTTTCCCAAGCAGTGAGCGGCGTCGCGGCGGGGCGCGCGAAGAGACGCATTCCGGTAGGCGTCTGGGCGCTCGGCTTCGTCTCGATGCTGATGGACATCTCCTCGGAGATGATCCACGCGCTGCTGCCGATCTACATGGTGACCGCACTCGGCGCCTCGGCCCTCGCGGTCGGGGTGATCGAGGGGATCGCCGAGGCGACCGCCTCGATCGTCAAGGTGTTTTCGGGCGCGCTCAGCGACTGGCTCGGGCGCCGGAAGTTCTTGGCCGTCCTCGGCTACGGCCTCGCCGCGCTGACCAAGCCGATCTTTCCGCTCGCCTCGTCCATCGACTGGCTGATCGCCGCCCGCTTCATCGACCGCGTCGGCAAGGGGATTCGTGGCGCGCCGCGCGACGCGCTCGTCGCCGACATCTCGCCGCCGGAGCTCCGCGGCGCGAGCTTCGGCCTCCGCCAGTCGCTGGACGCGGTCGGCGGCTTCGCGGGTCCGCTCATCGCGATCGGGCTGATGTGGGCGTTCTCCGACCACATCCCGACGGTGTTCTGGTTCGCGGTGATCCCGGCGGTCCTGTGCGTCGCCGTGCTGCTGTTCGCCGTGAAGGAGCCGCCGCGTCCCGAAGGTGTTCGCAAGGTTCGCGCGCCGCTGCATCGCGACGAGCTAAAGCGCCTGCCTGCCGCCTACTGGTGGGTGGTGGCGGTCGCGGCCATCTTCACGCTCGCCCGCTTCAGCGAGGCCTTTCTCATCCTGCGCGCGCAAGAAGTCGCACTGCCGCTCTGGCTCGCGCCGGCGCCGCTTGTGCTGATGGCGCTCGCCTATTCGCTGTCGGCCTATCCTGTCGGCGTGCTGGCCGACCGCATGGAAAGGACGACGCTGCTCGTTCTCGGGCTCGTGCTGCTGCTGGCTGCGGATCTTGCCCTCGCGGTCGCTCCGGGACTTGGCGGCGTCGCGGCGGGCGTCGTGCTCTGGGGCCTCCACATGGGTTTTACGCAGGGGCTGTTCGCCGCGCTTGTCGCCGAGGCCTCGCCGCCTGAACTGCGCGGCACGGCCTTCGGGGTCTTCAACCTCGTCTCCGGCCTAGCGTTGCTGCTCGCCAGCGTCATCGCCGGCGCGCTCTGGAGCGCGATCGGCTCGCAGTGGACGTTCCTCGCGGGCGCCGCCTTCACGGCGATGACCCTCGGCGGGCTCGCGCTGATCAGGACCCGGCTCGCGACGGACGCTTCGGCCTGAGCCGAGCCCCGCGTCGAAAAAAATATGACGCACGATGTCGGATGGTCGTCGCCGGTTTCGTCCTAGGGTCAGTCACCCCCACCGGAGCCTGTCCGATGCCGCAGATGATCTTCGTCAATCTCCCCGTCGCCGACCTCGACAGGTCGATCGCCTTCTACAAGGCCGTCGGCGCGACCCAGAACATGCAGTTCTCCGACGACACCGCCGCCTGCATGGTGCTGTCGGACACGATCTTCGTGATGCTGCTGACCCACGACAAATACCGCCAGTTCACCACGCGCGAGATCCCGGACGCCAGGACCAGCGCGCAGGTGCTGCTCTGCATCTCCAAGGAGAGCCGCGAGGCGGTCGACCATGCGGTGACCGACGCGACGTCGGCCGGCGGCGGCGGCGATCCGACCCCGACGCAGGACTACGGCTTCATGTACGGCCGCAGCTATGACGATCCCGATGGCCACATCTGGGAAGTGATGTGGATGGACCCGGCCGCCGTGCAAGGCGGGGAGGGCGACGCGGCCGCCTGACGGTCGCGCGTCCGGGTCCCCCGAAGAACAAGGAGGAAACGATGTCCAAGATCTCTCCCTGCATCTGGTTCGACGGCGACGGCGAGGAGGCCGCGAACTTCTACGTCACGCTGCTGCCGGACAGCCGCATCGACCGCGTCATGCGCAGCCCGACCGACTATCCCGGCGGAAAGGCGAAGGGCGTGCTCATGGTCGACTTCACGATCGCCGGCCAGTCGTTCCAGGCTCTGAACGGCGGCGTGAAGATCGAGTTCAACGACGGCGTGTCGCTGTCGATGCTGTGCGAGGACCAGGCCGAGGTCGACTCGGTCTGGCAGAAGATCCTCGATGGCGGCGGCGAGGCGGTCGCCTGCGGCTGGATCCGCGACCGCTGGGGCGTGCGCTGGCAGATTGTTCCGCGCGGCTTCGTCGACCTCGTCGCCTCGTCGGACGCCGAGGGCGCGGCCCGCGCCTTCCGGGCGATGATGGACATGGTCAAGCTCGACCTCGCCAAGCTGCAGGCGGCCTTCGAGGGCAAAGCGGCGGCCTGAAAGCGGGTTTCAGAACTCCGCGCGACCTCTCCGGATCCCTCCCCTCGCCGAGGGGAGGGCAGGGTGGGGAGCGCCGGGCTTGGAGTTCTAGGCTTCCGGGCGGCGCACAATTCTGGCCTGTCTCTTATACACATCTCCGAGCCCACGAGACTCCTGAGCATCTCGTATGCCGTCTTCTGCTTGAAAAAAA
>CABHPB010000048.1 GCA_902168115.1 uncultured Methylopila sp.
CCCCCTCCCCTCAAGGGGGAGGGGAGTGGCGCGACGTCTCCGTCGTCATCTGGACGACTACCCCCTGGACCCTCCCGGGCAACCGCGCGGTCGCCTATTCGCCGAAGATCGCTTACGGCCTCTACGAGGTGACGGAAGCGCCCGAGAACAACTGGGCGAAGGTCGGCCAGCGCTATTTGCTAGCCGACGCTCTCGCCGAAGGCGTCTTTAAGGCCGCCAAGGTCACCGGCTTCGAGAAGTTGCGCGCCGTCGGGGCGGACGAGCTGGCGGGCCTGTCGGCCAACCATCCTCTCGCCCATCTCGGCTACGATTTCCGCGTTCCGCTCCTGTCCGGCGACCATGTCACCGACGACGCCGGCACTGGCTTCGTGCACACCGCGCCGTCCCACGGCCGCGAGGACTTCGAGCTCTGGATCGACTCGCGGGCCGAGCTCGAGGGGCGCGGGATCAGCACCAAGATCCCCTATCCGGTCGACGCCGAAGGCTTCTACACCAAGGACGCTCCGGGCTTCACCGGCCGCTCGGTCATCACCGACAAGGGCGACAAGGGCGACGCCAACGGCGCGGTCATCGAGGCGCTGGTCGAGGCCGGCCGTCTGGTCGCGCGCGGAAAGCTGCGGCACCAGTATCCGCACTCGTGGCGGTCCAAGAAGCCGGTGATCTTCCGCAACACGCCACAGTGGTTCATCCACATGGACCATGACATCGCCGGCCCCGCCGACACGCTGCGCTCGCGCGCGCTGGCGGCGATCGAGGCGACTCAGTTCTTCCCGCCGCAGGGCAAGAACCGTTTGCGCGGCATGATCGAGAGCCGGCCGGACTGGGTGGTCTCGCGCCAGCGCGCCTGGGGCGTGCCGATCTGCGTCTTCGTCAACAAGGCGACCGGCGAGCTGCTGGCCGACGACGCCGTCGACAACCGCATCTCCGACGCCTTCGAGACCGAAGGCGCCGACGCCTGGTTCGCCGACTCGGGCGCGCGCTTCCTCGGCAACGACTACACGCTCGATGACTACGAGAAGGTCGCCGACATCCTCGACGTCTGGTTCGATTCAGGCTCGACCCACGCCTATGTGCTCGACCGCCGGCCGGACCTCGCGCCGAAGCGCCGGATCGACGGCGGCGAGGACGAGGTGCTCTACCTCGAAGGCTCGGACCAGCACCGCGGCTGGTTCCACTCCTCACTGCTCGAAAGCTGCGGCACGCGCGGGCGCGCGCCCTACGACGCGCTGCTGACTCACGGCTTCGTGCTCGACGAGCAGGGCCGCAAGATGTCGAAGTCGCTCGGCAACGTCGTCGCGCCGCAGGACGTCATCAAGCAGTCCGGCGCCGACATCCTGCGCCTGTGGGTCGTGACCTCGGACTACGAGGACGACCTGCGCATCGGCCAGGAGATCCTCAAGACCGCGACCGACGCCTACAGAAAGCTCCGCAACACGCTGCGCTGGATGCTGGGCGCGCTCGCGCATTACGACGGCGAGGCGGTGGCGTTCGACGAGATGCCGGAGCTGGAGCGCTACGTGCTGCACCGGCTGGCCGAGGTCGACGGCGAGATCGCGCAGGCCTACGAGGCGTTCGACTTCAAGCGCGGCTTCGCGAGCCTGTTCACCTTCCTCACCAACGACCTTTCGGCCTTCTACTTCGACGTCCGCAAGGACGCGCTCTACTGCGACCCGGCGTCGTCGGTTACGCGGCGGGCGTGCCTGACCACCGTCGACCACCTGTTCAGGGCCCTCGTCACCCGCCTCGCGCCCCTGCTCGCCTTCACGGCGGAGGAGGCGTGGCTGTCGCGCTTCCCGTCGGAGGACGGCTCGGTGCATCTGGAGATGTTCGCCGGAGCGGACGAGGCGTGGCGCAACGATGCGCTCGCCGCGAAGTGGGAGAAAATCCGGCGCGTCCGCCGCGTCGTCACCGGCGCGCTCGAGATCGAGCGGGCGCAAAAGCGCATCGGCTCGTCTCTCGAGGCGGCTCCGCACGTCCACATCACCGATGCCGAGCTGCGGGCGGCGCTCGATGCCGTCGATCTCGCCGAGGTCGCGATCACCAGCGCGATCTCGGTCGACGCCGCCGAGGGATCGGCCGACGCCTTCCGGCTGCCGGAGGTCCCGGGCGTCGCCGTCGAGGTGAAGCGCGCCGACGGCCGGAAGTGCGCCCGCTCCTGGAAGGTCTCGCCGGACGTCGGGTCCGATCCGGAATTTCCCGACATCACCCCGCGCGACGCCGACGCCATGCGCGAATGGCTCGCCGCGCGGGAGAAGGCGGCGTGAGCGGACTCTTCTCCTCTCCCCGCAAGGAGGCGGACGGCCACGTCGCGCGATGGCGGAAACGTCGATGACCCTCGCCGCTCCCGCCCGAGCCGCCTTCTGGCTCGCCGGCGTGACGCTCGTCGTCGACCAGGCGATCAAGCTCTGGGCGCTGTTCGTCTTCGACCTCGCCTCGAAGGGACGGGTCGCCCTGCTGCCGGTCTTCGACCTCGTGCTGATCTGGAACCGCGGCATCTCCTACGGCCTGCTCCAGCAGGACACCGAACTCGGGCGCTGGATGCTTGTCGCGATCCACGTGGTCGCGTCGATCGCGATCACAATGTGGATACGGCGCGAGCGGGATCGCGTCTCCGCGCTCGGGCTGGCGCTGATCCTCGGCGGCGCGATCGGCAACGGCATCGACCGCGTCCTCTACGGCGCCGTGGTCGACTATGCGCTGCTGCATTGGGGCGAGGTCACCTGGTACGTCTTTAACCTCGCGGACGCCGCAATCGTTGCGGGCGTCGTTCTCCTTCTGTATGGTGCGCTCCGCGGCGCGACCGGAGCGAGCGAAGCTTGAAGCCCTGATGGTCGCCACGCCGCTCTCAGGAGCTGCACCTCTATGCGCCATCTCTCGGCACCTCTTGCGGCCACGGCGATCGTCGTCGCGCTGACGCTTCCGGTCCCGGCCTACGCCCAGGACATGGGCTCCAATCCGATCACGGATTTCTTCGACGGGCTCGGGCTCGGCGCGAAGGAGAAGCCGGACATCGACTATCAGGAGCGCGCGCCGCTCGTGCCGCCGTCGCAGACCGGCTCGCTTCCGGCCCCGCAGGCGAAATCGGCCGCCCGCGACGGCGTCGCATGGCCGAACGACCCGGACGTCGCGGCCCGCGCCGAGCGCAAGGCGCGCAACAACAAGGTCATGACCGAGACCTACTCGTACCAGATGGACCGCTCGCCGCGCGTCGATCCGGACGAGCTCAGCTCCCGCCGCACCGCCGGCGCCGGCATTCCGACGACCGCGGCCGACGGCACCCGCGGCGACAACCAGATCACCCGCTCGCAGCGCGGCGAACTCGACGGCAAGGTCATCCGGGGCGTCGAGGGCACAGGCTCGCCACGGCCGCGCCTGACCGATCCGCCCACCGGCTACATGGCGGGCAACGGCGTGACGGCCCAGGTCGAGCCCGAGAAGAAGCCCTGGTACAAGCGGATGTTCGGCCAGAACTGAGCGCCCGGCGGCCGGTCGTCCGTTCGGCGGCCTTTCAAGCGTCTTTGATCGACCATATGTTGAACGCCGCGTCCCAAGGCGCGGCGTCGCCCGATCGGGCCGCCGCCGCCGCGGCGGCCTTATTTTTTGACGCATCGATTTTCAGGAGCGACGCGAAGCACATGGGGACCGACACGGCCGCGAACGGCGGCGCCGCGCTGAAGCCGGCCGCCGCAGACGACGCAGCAAGGGCGGCCGGCCCCGACGTCTCCGCGTTCACTCTGGAGAACGGGCTGGAGGTGGTCGTCATCCCCGACCGGCGCGTGCCCGTGGTGACGCACATGATCTGGTACAAGGTGGGCTCGGCCGACGAGTCCCGCGGTCAGTCCGGCGTCGCGCACTTCCTCGAGCACCTGATGTTCAAGGGCACCGAGAAGCATCCCGCCGGCGCGTTCAGCCACGCCGTGGCCGAACTCGGCGGCCAGGAGAACGCCTTCACCTCCTACGACTACACCTCGTACTTCCAGCGGGTCGCGCGGGAGCATCTGAAGACGGTGATGGCGTTCGAGGCCGACCGGATGGTTGGGCTTCGCCTGACCGACGACGTCGTCAATCCGGAACGCGACGTGATCCTCGAGGAGCGCCGCTCGCGCGTCGACGGCGATCCGAGCGCGCAGCTCGGCGAGGCGCTCGCGGCGACGCTCTACGTCAACCATCCCTACGGCCAGCCGATCATCGGCTGGGAGCACGAGATCGAGGCGCTCGACCGGCACGACGCCATCGCATTCTACGAGCGGTTCTACACGCCGAACAACGCGATCCTCGTCGTCGCAGGTGACGTCAGCCCGGAGGAGGTTCGTGCGGCCGCCGAGGAGACCTACGGCAAGATCGCACGCCGCGTCGATCCGGGCGCGCGCCGACGCCCGATCGAGCCGGAGCCGCGCGCGGCGCGGCGGGTCGCTCTTTCCGATCCGCGCGTGACGCAGCCTTCCGTGCAGCGCAGCTACCTCTCGCCGTCCTACGAGACGGCCGAGGGCGACCGCGCCTACGCGCTCGACCTGCTGGCGCAAATCCTCGGCGGCGGCACCACGAGCAGGCTCTACAAGGCGCTCGTGGTCGAACAGGGGATCGCCGCCACCGCAGGCGCCTGGTACCAGGGCGACGCGCTCGACGACGGCCGCTTCGCCGTCTACGCGGTGCCGCGCGGAACGGCGACGCTCGCCGATCTCGAGGACGCGATCGAGCGGGAGATCGGGCGGCTCGCCGGCGACGGCCCCGGCGACGCGGAGCTCGAGCGCGCCAAGACCCGCCTTGTCGCCGACACGATCTACGCGCAGGACAGCCAGGCGACGCTCGCCCGGATCTACGGCGCGGCGCTTGCGACCGGCGGCACCATCGACGAGGTGCGCGAATGGCCGGCCCGCATCCGCGCCGTTTCGGCGGAATCGGTGCGGGACGCCGCGCGCGCGGTGCTCGACCGGCGCAGGTCGGTGACCGGCGAACTGCTCTCCGCCCCGGCCGCCGACGCGCCCGCGCTCGCCGCCGCCGAATAAGACGGCCCTTACGTCCAGGCGGCGACCGCCGCTCAACAGGCGCCCCGTCCGGGGGGCGCCTCGAAGGATCGACCCGCTTCATGACATCCGCCGCGTCCTCGACCCACACGACCGACATCCAGCGCGTCGTCACCCCCGGCGGCGCGGAGGCGTGGCTCGTCGAGGAGCGGACCGTCCCGGTCATCGCGGTCGAGATCGCCTTCCGCGGCGGGGCCGCGCAGGATCACGCGGATCGGCCCGGCGCGATCAATCTCATGACCACGCTGCTCGACGAGGGCGCCGGCGACATGGACGCCGACGCCTTCCAGGAGACGCTCGAGGAGAAGGCGATCGAGCTAAGCTTCTCGTCGAACCGCGACAACGTCACCGCGAGCCTCCGGACCCTGCCCGAAAACCTCGACGAGGCCTTCCGGCTGCTCGGCGCGGCGCTCGGCGTCCCGCGCTTCGACGCCGCGGCCGTCGACCGGATGCGCGGACAGATCTCGGCGCAGATCCGCCGCAACGCGCTCGACCCCGACGATCTCGCCGGACGCACGTTCTTTTCCGAGGCGTTTCACGCCCATCCCTATGGCCGGCCTCCGCGCGGGACTGTCGAGAGCCTCGCTGCAATCGACCGCGAGCATGTCGCGGCGGTCCATCGCCAGATCGTCGCGCGCGACAACGTCGTGATCGGCGCGGTCGGCGCGATCTCGGCGGATCGCCTCGCCTCGCTGGTCGACGGCCTGCTCGCCGGGCTGCCCGAGCGCGCCGGAACGGTCGTGGTCCCGACGGTCAAGCCGGCGGGCCAGGGGCGCACCGAGATCGTGACGCTCGACGTGCCGCAGAGCTCGATCATCTTCGGCCGCGCGGGTCCGCTGCGGGACGCGGACGACTTCATCCCGGCCTTTGTGGCGAACCACATCCTCGGAGGCGGCTCGTTCTCGTCGCGCCTGTTCACCGAGGTGCGCGAGAAGCGCGGGCTGGCCTATTCCGTCTACAGCTACCTGTCGCCCTACGACCATGCGGGCCTCGTGCTCGGCGGCGTCGCGACCCGCAACGACCGCGCCGCGCAGTCGATCGACCTGATCCAGTCCGAAATCCGCCGCATCGCCGACGAGGGCCCGAGCGAGACCGAGCTCGAGAGCGCCAAGAAGTTCCTGATCGGCTCCTACGCGCTGCGCTTCGACACCTCTACGAAGATCGCGAACCAGCTCGTGCAGCTACAGCTCGACCATCTCGGCATCGACTACATCGCGCGGCGCAACGCGATGGTCGCGGCGGTGACGCTGGACGACGTGAAGGTCGCCTCGAAGGCGCTGTTCGGGGACGGCGACCTGCTGGTGGTGGCCGTCGGCAAGCCGACGGGCCTGTCCGGCGCGAACGTGCGGGCGGCGCCCGGCTCCTCGGAGATGCACGCCCCGGCCGAGGCGATCGCGGCGAACTAACGGCCGGGTCCGTTCACGCTGGGACGTCAGGGTCTTGGGCATTGATAGCGCCAATTGGTCCCCGAACCAGTCCGGGACGACCGCGGCGTCCGAGCGGCTAGACCCGAACCTGTCCTGATTGGCGTCAGACGGCGCCGAAGCACCAGGCCAGCACGCCCTTCTGAGCATGGAGGCGGTTCTCCGCCTCGTCGAACACCACCGACTGCGGGCCGTCGATCACCTCGTCGGTGACCTCCTCGCCGCGATGGGCGGGCAGGCAATGCATGAAGATGGCGTCGGGCGCTGCGCGCTGCATCAGGCGCTCGTTGACCTGGAAGGGCTTCAGCAGGTTGTGACGGCGCTCGCCGTCGGCGTCGCCCATCGACACCCAGCTGTCGGAGATCACGCAGTCGGCGCCCTCGACGGCCGCCTCCGCGACATGGCCGATATCGAGCTGCGCGCCCTCGCCCTTCGCCCAGTCGATCAGGTCCCTGCGGGGGCTGAGCTCCTCGGGCGTGGCGATGGCGAGCTCGAAGTCGAAGCGCGCGGCGGCGTGGATCCAGGACGCAAGCACGTTGTTGAAGTCGCCGGTCCAGGCGATCCGGCGTCCCTTGATCGAGCCCTTGCGCTCCTCGAAGGTCAGCAGGTCGGCCATGACCTGGCAGGGATGCGATCGCTTGGTCAGGCCGTTGATCACCGGCACCGTCGCGTAGGAGGCGAGCTCGACCAGCTGGTCGTGGTTGAGCATGCGGATCATGATCGCGTCGACGAACCGCGACAGCACGCGCGCAGTGTCGCCGATCGCCTCGCGTTCGCCGAGCTCGATCTCCTTGCCGGTGACCATGACCGGCTCGCCGCCGAGCTCGCGGATCCCGACGTCGAACGACATGCGGGTGCGCAGGCTCGGCTGCTCGAACACCATGGCGACCACCTTGCCGGCGAGCGGCTTGTCGCCGGCGTCCTGCGCCGTGCGGCGGCGGGCCTTGATGTCGCGGCCGGCGTCGAGCATCGCGCGCAGCGTCGCGGCCGGGAAATCCGACAGGTCGAGGAAGTGGCGTGCGCCGTCGGCCGTCATTCGGCCGCGCTCCGCTTGGCGGCCTCGATCGCCGACAGGCCCCGGTCGAGCCGCGCGACGGCCTCGTCCAGCTCCTCGTCCGACACGACCAGCGGCGGGATGAGCCGCACCACGTTGTCGCCGGCGGGCACCGTCAGCAGATGCTCGGTCCGAAGCGCGCCGACGACCTCGCCGTTGGGAGCCTTGCAGCGCAGGCCGGTCAAAAGTCCCTCGCCGCGCACCTCGGCGACGAGTTCGGGATGGGAGTCGACCACCGCGGCGAGCTTCTGGCGCAGCAGCAGGCCCTTGCGCGCAACCTCTTCGAGGAAGCCCGGCTCCAGCACAACGTCGAGCACCGCGTTGCCGGCGGCCATGGCGAGCAGGTTGCCGCCGAAGGTCGAACCGTGGACGCCGGCGCTCATGCCGTCGGCGGCTTCGCGGGTCGCAAGGCAGGCGCCCATCGGGAACCCGCCGCCGATGCCCTTCGCGACCGCCATGACGTCGGGCGTCACGCCCGAAAGCTCATGCGCGAACAACCTGCCGGTGCGACCGACGCCGGTCTGGACCTCGTCCATCACGAGCAGCAGCCCGTGCTCGTCGCAGATCTCCCGCAGCCGGCGGAGCGTCGCCGGCGGCACGGCGCGCAGGCCGCCCTCGCCTTGCAGCGGCTCGACCAGAACGCCGGCGGTCTCCGGACCGATCGCCGCCTCGACCGCCTTCAGGTCGCCGAACGGGACCTGGTCGAAGCCTTCGACCTTGGGGCCGAAGCCTTCCAAGTACTTCTCCTGCCCGCCCGCCGCGATCGTCGCGAGCGTGCGGCCGTGAAAGGCGCCCTCGAAGGTGATGAGCCGGTAGCGCTCGGGCTGGCCGTTGGCGTGGAAATGCTTGCGCGCGGTCTTGATCGCGGCCTCGAGCGCCTCGGCACCGGAGTTGCAGAAGAACACGACGTCCGCGAAGGACGCCTCGCAGAGCCGCCGCGCCAGCCGCTCGCCCTCGGGCGAGGCGTAGAGGTTGGAGACGTGCCACAGCCTGTCGGCCTGCGCCTTCAGCGCCTCGACGAGGTGCGGATGGGAGTGGCCGAGCGAGTTGACGGCGACGCCGGCGGCGAAGTCGAGATATCGCTCGCCCTTGTCCGTGATCAGCCAGCAGCCTTCGCCTCGCTCGAAGACGAGCGGAGCGCGGGCGAAAACGGGCATAAGCGCGGAACTGGCGGTCACCTCGGAACCCTCGGGCCAAAAAAAGAAAAGAGCCGCTCAAAGGCGAGCGGCCCCTCATGCGCGCGATCATATGAACGCGCGCCGCTCTGTCAATCGCCGAGCGCCAAGAGCCCGGCCGGACAGCGCCGGAACGCACGCGGCAAAGGAGGTGTGGACAAATCGGGCGAATCGGTTGGGGGAAACCACCACTGTTGCATTCGGGACTCTTTACCGCGAGTCACGGGGTGTCGTACTTTACCTTTCGTTAAGCACGATCGGTCGTGCAGACGTTCGTTTCCACCCGGAATCACGGCGGCGATGACGCCCGAGCGCCCGGAAGGCGCGCTTTGGCGAACCCGGCCGGATTCCGCGACTTGCGGCCCAAACGTTGGGAGGGACACCGATGGGATGGACCGATGAGCGCATCGAGCTGCTCAAGAAGCGCTGGGCCGAAGGGCTGAGCGCGAGCCAGATCGCCGCCGAGCTCGGCGGCGTGACCCGCAACGCCGTGATCGGCAAGGTGCATCGCCTCGGCCTGTCGGGCCGCGCCAAGACCACCACGTCGACGGCCTCCCGCATGCGGCCGAAGCCCGCGAGCCAGCCGCGCCGCCCTGCGGCCGCGCCGGCGCACCAGCCGAGCTTCGTCTCGCGCGGCAATCTCGCCCTCGCGGCCGCGCCGCAGGCCCGGCCGATGCCGGCCCCGCGCATCGTCCCGATCGAGGTGATCGATACGCAGCCCCTCACCTGCGAGCGGGTCACGATCATGGAGCTGCGCGAGAACATGTGCCGCTGGCCGCTCGGCGATCCGAGCCAGCCGGAGTTCCGCTTCTGCGGCGGCCGCTCGACCCCTGGCGCCGCCTACTGCGCGCACCACGCGCAGATCGCCTATCAGCCGGTCAACGATCGTCGCCGCGACCGCCGGGTCTCCGCGCCGTTCAACTGAGCGGACGGCCCGCGCGCCGGAAGGCGCCCGCCGCGAGCGCCGACCAGTCCTTGTCGGCGTCTCCGGCCGCGATCGCCTCGAGGAAGGCGTCGCGCAGCAGCGAAGCGATCGGGAGCGGCGTGTCCTTGCCCTCCCCCGCCGCGAGCGCAAGCCGCACGTCCTTCAGCCCGAGCGGAAGCTTGAAGCCGGCAGGCTCGAACGCCTTCCGGGCGATGATGTCGCCATAGATCTGGTAGGCGGGCGCCGCGAACACCGAGCCCGTCATCACCTCGTAGAGCGCCGCGCGGCCGACGCCGTGCGCCTCGACCAGCGCGCCCGCCTCGCCGAGCGTCTCGATCATGCTGGCGAGCGCGAAATTGCAGGCGATCTTGACCACGCTCGCGCTCGCCGCCGTGTCTCCGAGCGGCCAGACCTTCTTGGCGAAGGTCTCCAGCACCGACGTCGCCTTCGCGACCGCATCGGGCGATCCCGAGGCGAGCACGTTGAGCTGGCCGGCTGCGGCGACGTTGGGGCGGCCGAGCACGGGCGCGGAGACGTAGCCCAGGCCCTTCTCCGCGTGCAGCCGCTCCATGCGCTCGGCGAAGGCGACCGAAACGGTGGAAAGGTTCGCGTGGACGAGACCCGGGCGCGCGGCGTCGAGCGCTCCGGAGGCGACCAGCACGTCCTCGATCACCTCGTCGCGGCTCAGCATCGAAATCAGGACGTCGGCGTCGAGCGTCGCTTCAGGCGTCGAGACGGCCTCGGCGCCTTCCGCGGCAAGCGCGTCGAGCGGCTTCCGCGACCTGTTCCACGCCTTGAGCTGATGGCCCGCCGCCATGATGCGCCGGGCGACGCCCGAGCCCATGCCGCCGACGCCGATGAAGCCAACGATCATCGTTCCAATCCCGATCCGGACGCGAGGCGCGGCATCTGGGACTTAGCGGCCCGGCCGGCAAGGCCGGACGCGCAGACCGGCTATTCGTCGATGACCTTGACCTTCACGCCGGCGACGAGGGTTTCGCCGGGCGCGAGGCCGTTCAGCACCGCGAAGCGCTCGGCCGCCCGGTCGGAGACCGCCATGCGGCCCGCGATCGTCTCTTCGGTGTCGCCGTCCTTGGCGCTGACGACGTCGAGCCGAAGCGGCCGCGCCTGATTGATCTCTTCCTGCGTCAGCCGCTTGAAGCTGGTCAGCGAGGCGCGGAACCCGTCGTCGATCCCGGGCGACAGTTCGCGCGCCGCGTAGATGATGCGGTAGACGTCCTGGCCGACCCTCACCACCGCGAAGCGGAAGGTCCACTCGCGGCCCTTGGCCAGCAGGGTCACCGCCTCCATGCCGTTGACGTCGAGCTTCTCGATCGGCCCCGGCTCGGTGCCGTCAATCCAGTTCTCGGTCACGTAGCTCTCGAGCGACTGGCCGGCGGAGAGCTTGGCGGCGTCCATGCGGAGCGCGCGGCCGTCCGGCGACACGCCGAGCAGCGCGTCGGTCGAGTTGTCGAAGGTGAAGCCGTCCGGCGCCATGAAGGCGAAGCCGAGCCGCGGATGCAGGAACCGGCGTCCCCGCGCAAAACCCTGGCTCGGGTCGTCGCCATAGACCATGCCGTCGATCGCCGAGAGATAGCCGTCGCGGTCGCGTTCGCCGACGCCCGGGGCGCCGATCTGGCGGGCGGCCGCGACCGCGAGCTGCACGCGTTCGGGCGTCGAGGGATGGGTCGAGGTGAAGTCAAGGCCGGGCTGCTGCGGCTTCTGGCCGAGGGACACTGTGCGCAGGTCGGACTGGCGGCCCATCGACATCAGGAAGCGCGACGCGCCGTAAGGGTCGTAGCCCGCGCGCGCAATGTTCTGGACGCCGATCCGGTCAGCTTCCAGTTCCTGGGCGCGCGAGAAGCTCGCCAGCGACAGCTTGCCCTTGGCGAGCGCGACCTGGCCGGCCTGGTTGTCCTGCAGCACGTCCTGCGCGACGCGGCTGAGCAGCACGGCCTTGCGCTCCTCGTCGGCGCGCTGGATCGCGTGGCGCAGCGTGACATGCGCCATCTCGTGGGCCAGCACCGCGGCGACCTCGGAGGTGTCGTTCGCGACCGCAAGCAGGCCGCGGGTGACGTAGAGATTGCCGTTCGGCAACGCGAAGGCGTTGATCATCGGCGAGTTCAGCAGCGTCACCCGGTAGCGCAGGTCCGGCCGCTCGGAGGCCGCCGCCAGCCGGTCCGCGATGACGTTCAGATGCCGCTCGAGCATCGGCTTGCGGTAGACGCCGCCATAGGCTTCGGCGATGCGCTGCTGCTCGCGTGAGACGGCCGTCTCCGGCGGCGGCGCGACCTTCGGCGCGGCCGCGGGTACGGCGGCCGTCGTCTGCGGCGCCGCGACGGGCTTGTTCTGCGCGTTGATGCTGCCGCAACCGGCGAGCGCCGCGGTCATCGCGACAAGCGCGACGCGCGGCGTCGTCAGAAGCCGGTTGACCCGTTCCGCGATCATGGCGTGCGGCCGCCAAGGCGTTCGATCTGCGCGGCTTCGGTCACGCGGATCGTCGGCCCGAGGCGCGACTCGAGGACGCCGCGGGCGCGCAACCGCGCCCCGACCCGAACCCCCAACGCCTCGAATCCGCCCAACTTCCGCAGCGCCGCCTCCGCGATGACGAGCGAAAGCGCATCGCGCCACCGCACGCCGAAATTGACGTAGGCCCGCCCGGCCGACGTTCTAAAGCTCGCCACACGGCCTTCCGCCACGACGAACTGTCCCGCCGACGCGGTCAAAGCCGCACTGTCGGTCGCGTCCCTGACTGCGTAATACGGCTGCGACCACAAACCAAGGCGCGTATCGATCGCGCCGGCTTCGGCCGACGCGAGCGTTGCGTTGCAGTCACGCCCGGTGCGGTCGGCCGACCGTCGCGCGAGCCCGCGCAGGAGCATCGCCGACGCGACGCCCGCGTGGTCCTCGCCCTCGATCTCCGAGAGATATCCGACCAGCCGGCCATGCCGGTCGGGCGAGGCTTCGACCGTACGCAGTTCGAGCACTCGCCCGGCGGTCAGCGCCTCCAGCGCGCCGCGCGCCTGCCCGCCGATGGGCCAGTCGCGCGCATCGACGCCGAGCGGCGGCTTCGGAGCCGAGATTCCCGCGAGGCGCACGATGCGGCCGTCGTCGAGCGCGACGACGTCGCCGTCGAGGACGCGCTCGATCGCGACAGTTTCCGCCGACGCCGACAGCAGGCAGGGCGCGGCGACAGCCGGAAGGGAAGATGCGGCCAGGGCGAGCGCGGCGGCGCAGGGCTCAAGGGTCATGCGATCGCTGCGCCGCTCCTCGCTACGCCGGGACCGGCGATAGGCGGTTTCGTCCAACACCCGTGGCGCCAACTTGCGGCATTATGGTGGACGCGTCGTTAAATCCGGATCACAGCACGACGATTCCTGCATGCTTGGCCTTGTCGTCGGGCTCCACGTGGATGGTGACGACCATGTCGTCGTCCTCTTCCTGCAGCGCCTTCTCGATCCGGTCGCAGATGTCGTGAGCCGCCGAGACGCGCATGTCGCCCGACACCACGAGGTGAAAGTCGACGAAGGTGAGCCGGCCGGCGTGGCGCGTGCGCACGTCATGCGCCTCGATCGCCCCGTCCGCGTTCTGCGCGATGGTCCGCTTGATCCTCTCGATCGTCGCGGCGGGCGCCGCCTCGTCCATCAGTCCGCCGACCGAGGACCTGACGAGACCCATCCCGGACCACAGCACGTTCAGCGCGACGAGGCATGCGATCGCCGGATCGAGCCAGGCGATCCCGGTCAGGGCGACCGCGCCGATGCCCACGAGCACGCCGGCCGACGAGACGACGTCGGATAAGAGGTGCCGCCCGTCGGCGAGCAGCGCGGGGGAGCGCAGCGCGCGACCCCGCCTGAACAGCAGCAAGCACCAGACGCCGTTGATCGCGCTCGCAGCGACGTTCGCGCCGACGCCGAGCGGCGTGAGCTCGACCTCGCGCGGCTGCACGAACGCGCCCCAGGCCTCGTTCAGGATCGCGACCGCCGCCACGATGATCAGCGCGCCCTCGATCACGGCGGAGACGTATTCGGCCTTGTGATGGCCGTAAGGATGGTTGCGGTCCGGCGGCGCCGCCGACAGCCGCACGGCGAGGAACGCCGCGACCGCCGCGGCGACGTTGACCACGCTTTCGGCGGCGTCGGAGTAGAGCGCGACCGAGCCGGTGAGCAGGAAGGCGGCCGTCTTGAGCGCGAGCACCAGCACGCCGACCACGATGCTGCCGAGCGCCATGCGCTGCGCCTGATCCATGGGTGCCCCGTTCCGCCGCGGTGGTGAAGGCGGTGCGGTTAGCCGGACTCGGGCGGCCCGGCAACCGCTATCTTCGCACCTGCGAGGCGGTTGCAGATCCCTGCTGTCCGGGCGCGCGCCGGCGGCCCTGAAACGATCGGACGCTCCGGGCGTTTTCCCGCTTGGAGGCCCGCGACATGATCGATCCGCGCGCGCTCGCGCTTCTGGCCTTCGTCGGCGCCTTGATCGGCGCCGCGCCGCTCTGCGCAGGCGAGCGCGATATCGCCGCCCTGCAACTTGCGCAGACGACCTATCCGCCGTCGGCCCAGGGACGTCCGGCCATGCCCGGCGAGCCGCCCGGCATGACCGGCGAGCCGCCGGGCGGCCAGACCGCGCCGCCCGCTCCCCCCGGCGGCGCCGCGCCAACCGTCGTTCCACGCGCGCCGACCGTCGCGCCGACGCCGGTCCCCTCGGCGCCGAGCGTCAGCCCGACCCCGCTGCCGACGGCGCCGGGCGCCCCGCGCTGATACTGCCGCAGCGCTTTGCCGCCGCGGCGCGAAATGCTAGGAACCGTCCGCGCGCAGCGCCCGTCCCGGTAGCTCAGCAGGATAGAGCAACGGTTTCCTAAACCGTAGGTCACAGGTTCGAATCCTGTCCGGGACGCCAAAAATTCCTCTATTCTCAACGCCTGCTTTCCGCTCAAATCCGCACGGTTTGCGTCTGGGGCGACTTTGGGGCGACAAGCAGCCTTGGTTTTAGTAATCCTTGGGCCGCGTCATCGGACATCGGCCCGGCGCGGATCGCGTTGTAAGGATTGAGGAAAGTCCGAATACCGGCTCGAAACGCGCCGCGGAGGCGGCAGGCGAAAGGCCCGACGACATGCGGCTGAGCAAGCTGAGCATCCGGAACTTCAGGAATTACCGGTCGATCGACGTCGCGCTGTCCGGAGACGTCGTCCTGCTCGGGGAAAACCGCGTCGGCAAGAGCAACCTGCTGTTCGCCATCCGCCTGATCCTGGACGCGACGCTTCCCGACTCGGCGCGTCAGCTGAAGCTCTCGGACTTCTGGGACGGCGCGGCACCGACGTTCAGCGACCCGATCGAGGTCCATCTAGAGTTCTCGGACTTCACCGCAGATCCAGGCGTCCTGGCGCTGCTGACGGACTTTCGAACCGCCGGCGATCCGGCGATCGCACGGCTGAGCTACGTGTTCCGCAAGAAAGCCGACGTCGCCGGCGATCCCCAATCGGGCGACGACTGCGAGTTCATCGTGTTCGGCGGCGGCGACGAGAGCCGCCACGTGCCGAGCAAAGTCCGTCGGCGCATCGCCATCGACGTGCTCGACGCCCTACGCGACGCCGAGAGCCAGCTCGGCACGTGGCGCGGATCGCCGTTGAGGCCGCTGCTGGAGGACGCGATCGCGGGCGTCAGCCGCGAAGACCTCGCCGCGGTCGCGGCCGATCTCGACAAGGCGACGAAAGCGCTCGAGGCGTTCCCAACCGTCCAGACCCTCGAAGCGGAGTTGCGCGCCGGCATCCATCATCTGTCGGGCGCGGCTCACGACATCGACGCCCGGCTGAGATTCGCGCCTTCCGATCCCCTCAGGCTGTTCCGGGCGATCGCGATGTTCATCGACGGCGGCAAGCGCGGTATCGCGGAAGCGAGCCTCGGTTCGGCCAATGTCGCGCTGCTGGCGCTGAAGCTCGCCGAGTTCGAATGGCGCCGCAAGAAGAACGAGCGCAACTTCTCGCTCCTGTGCGTCGAGGAGCCGGAAGCCCACCTGCACCCCCAGCTGCAGCGATCGGTCTTCAAAAAGCTGTTCGATGGCGAGAAGGTCGCGCAGTCGCTGATCGTCACCAGCCATTCGCCGACGCTTGCGGCCGTGGCGCCGTTGCGCTCGATCGTGCTGCTCAGGACGCGCGATGGCGCGACCAGCGCGTTCTCGCTGGCAGAGCTGCCCGTCACCCAGGATGAGCTCGACGACCTGGAGACCTATCTCAACGCCACCCGGGCGGAGATGTTGTTCGCCCGTGGGGTGATCTTCGTGGAGGGCGATGCAGAAGCAGCGCTGGTCCCGGTCTTCGCGTCCGCGATCGGGCGCCCGCTCGATGATCTGGGCGTTACGGTCTGCAACGTGGCCGGCGTGAATTTCGGGCCTTACGTCAAGCTCGCCGAAGCGCTTGGCCTTCCCTACGCCGTGGTCACGGACTGGGATCCCCTGGACGGAACGAAGCCGCCCTTGGGCAGGAAACGCGTGCTGGACCTCTATGATGACGCGCTGCGCGTTCGAGGTCAGCCGCCCGTAGAGCCAGCGCAGCGCGAAGCTTGGGAGGCGCTCGACTTCACCGCCTTCGCCGCCACATTCGCCCCCGCAGGGTACTTTCTCAACGACCGGACGTTCGAGGTCTCGGTCGCCAACACGCCTGATCTGCTCGCACCCCTCCTCGACATCCTAGACGCCCAAAGGTTCGGATCGATTCGGACGAAGCGCCTTCAGGACTGGAGGGCAGGAACGCCTGTCGACCCTGCGCAGCTGCTGGCGATGATCGCCGATATCGGCAAAGGCCGGCTCGGCGCGAAGTTGGCGAAGAAGACGCCTGGCCTGGCGCCGCCCGGCTACATCGCCGACGCCATCAGGTTCGTGGCCCGGCATGACCAGTAGCCGACCGCTGATCGATGCGATCGCCGAGCTTGGCGCCAACCCCGAGCAGCTGGCCGCGGTCAGAGAGCGCGGGCACTGCTTCGTTCTCGCAGGCCCGGGAAGCGGCAAGACCAAGACACTGACGACCGCCATGGCGCGTGCGCTCGCCGAGGACGTGAAGGACCCGCGTGGGGTCGCCTGCATCACCTACAGCAACGAATGCGCGATCGAGCTCGAGACCCGCCTGTCGCGCCTCGGCGTGCAAGCCGGCGATCGCGCCTTCATCGGCACGGTCCACGGCTTTGCGCTGAGCCAGGTGATCGCTCCCTATGCGCGTTGCACTGAGATCGGTCTGCCGGCCGGCTTCCGGGTCGCCACACGAAACGAATGCCGAGCGGCGGTCGAGGTCGCCCATGCGCAAACGATCGGCGGCCCCGAAGATCCCCATCGTCGGTGGCGATTCGCTTCTGAAAAGCGTCGGCGCGACGTCGACCGGACACGTCCGGAATGGCGGACCGCCAACCCGGAGCTCACGGCCTTCATTGAGGCCTATGAAGGTGAACTCCGGCGACTTGGCTTGATCGATTTCGAAGACATGCCGCTGCTCGCCTGCCGGATGATCCAGCAGTACGACTGGATCCGGCAGGCGCTGCTCGCCCGCTTCCCCGTCCTGTTCGTCGATGAGTATCAGGATCTCGGCCATGCCCTGCACGAGCTCGTGCTCATGTTGTGCTTTGGCGGGGGCGTTCGCCTGTTCGCCGTCGGCGACGCAGACCAGTCGATCTACGGCTTCGCGGGGGCCAATCCGGAATTGATCGAGGGTCTCTCTCACCGCGAGGACGTGCGGACCTGTCTCTTATACACATCTGACGCTGCCGACG
>CABHPB010000049.1 GCA_902168115.1 uncultured Methylopila sp.
CGCCGGCGACGATGGCCGAGATGGCGTAGCTGTTGGACGCGACGATCTGGTCGGGCCCGATCTCGCCGCCGGGCGAGACCAGTTCATCGCCGGTGGCGAGGATCGCGACGCGCGGGCGGCGGACGACGTCGAGCGCCGGAT
This sequence comes from uncultured Methylopila sp., assembly GCA_902168115.1. GTDB lineage: Bacteria > Pseudomonadota > Alphaproteobacteria > Rhizobiales > Methylopilaceae > Methylopila. The sequence continues at coordinate 142 of CABHPB010000049.1, forward strand.
GGCCCGCCGCGGCGGCGAGCGCGAGGTCGCGCGCGCCGAGCTTGCGGCCGCTCTCGAGCAACGTCTCGCCGTCCGCGAAGTCGAGGCCTGCGCGCCGGATGTGGCGGCCGGCGAGGGCCGCCTCGCGCACGGCGACAGTGTTTCCTTCGCGGTCCGCGTCCTCCTGCAGGAGGATGGCGTCGGCGCCCTGCGGCACCGGCGCGCCGGTGAAGATCCGCACCGCCTCGCCCGCGCCGACGGCGCCCGCATGGCGGCGGCCTGCCGCGGACTCGCCGACGACACTGAGCCTCGCGCCGACGCCTGCGTCGGCGGCCCGCACGGCGTAGCCGTCCATCGCGGAGCAGTCCCAGGGCGGCTGCGTCCTCAAAGCCTTGAGCGGGGAGGCCAGCCTGCGGCCGAGCGACTCCGTCAGCGAGGCGCTTTCGGCGGGAAGCCGTGACAGCCCCGAAAGAATGTCCGCGCGCGCCTCCGGAACGGGCAGGAGATCGCTCACGCGTCGCCGTCCGCGAAAAAGTCGCCGGACCTGCCGCCGGACTTGGCGAGCAGCCTGACCCCCTCGATCCGCATGCCGCGGTCGACCGCCTTAGTCATGTCGTAGACGGTGAGGCAGGCGACGGAGACGGCGGTCAGCGCTTCCATCTCGACGCCGGTCGGCCCGGTGACGCGCGCCGTCGCGACGACGCGTACGCCCGGAAGCGCCACGTCCGGGGTCAGCTCGACAGAGACCTTCGACAGGGCGAGCGGGTGGCAGAGCGGAATGAGTTCGTGCGTGCGCTTGGCCGCCATGATGCCGGCGATGCGCGCCACGCCCAGAACGTCGCCCTTCTTAGCGTCGCCTGCGACGACCAGCGCGAGCGTCTCCGGCGCCATGACGACGCGACCTTCCGCCGTGGCCTCGCGCGTGGTTGCGGGCTTGTCGCCGACGTCGACCATGTTGGCCTCGCCGGAGGCGGACAGGTGGGTGAGTTCCGACACGCCTTACGCCTCGATCTGCTTCATCAGCGAACTGACCACGTCGAAGGCCACCGCGGCGACGACGCCGACGCCGGTCATGCCGAAACCGATCAGATAGAGCTTCGTCGCGCGGTCGTAGATCTTCTTGGCGAGGCTCTCGATCGGCAGCAGCAGCGCAAGAGCGCGGACCTGAAGCGCCGCGCCGACGAAGATCGCGAACAATGGCACGAGGTCATAGAAGCGCCAGGCGCCCGGGCTGGAGGCCCATTGGGCGAGAAAGCCCAGCGTGAAGGACACGGTGATGCCGAAGGCGGTGATCGTGCCGTTGCGGAAGACGGCCTCGATCCGCTCTTCCTCTTCGGCGGGAAGCGCCGCCGCGCTCGCGTCTTCCGTCATGCCTCGCCCGCCTGTCCCTCGCGCCGCTGCAGCAGCGCCGTCAGCAGCCTGATCTGCTCGTTCTGCTTCTCGATCAGCTCCGCGAGGTGCTCGGTCCTGAGCGCGTCGAGCTTCTCGTGCAGCGCCATGATCTCGATCTCCGACTTGAGGTTCACCTCGTAGTCGAGCTCGGCGTTGTGGCGGTCCTTCGCCGACTGACGGTTCTGGC
>CABHPB010000050.1 GCA_902168115.1 uncultured Methylopila sp.
TCGTCGGCAGCGTCAGATGTGTATAAGAGACAGGGGTGAACAGAGGCGCGTCGCGAAACCCTTCGAGCGTCGCCTTGTCGAGGCCGGCGAGCGGGTTGAGCGCGAGCGCGTCGGCCGTGGCCGCGGCGGCCTCGTCCTCCGGCGCGACCTCCTCCGACTGCGCGGCGGCGATCAGCGCGACCAGCGAAAGCCCTGCGAGAAGAACAGCGCGCCTCATGCCGGGAGCTTCCTGTGGCCGCGCACGACGAGCCCGACCCTCAGCGTCGGGTCCTCGGGATTCTCCGCGCCGCCGGAATCGAGCCTGCGGGCCTCGAGCCGCTCGATCGTGAGCAGCGGAAGCCGGGTCTCGAGCCCGTGCAGGACGTCGAGCAGGGCGTCGTTGCGCGCGTCGAAGGTGACGCGCAGCTCGACGCGGCCGTCGTCCGGCGCGTCAGGATCGCGGTCGGTGCCGGGCTCCTGCGTCTCGATGAGACGGGCGTCGGCGCCGGCGACCGCGCCGACCAGGATCTTCTGCAGCTCCGCCCGCGCGAGCTCGACGCCGTCGCCCTGAAGATAGATCGCGGAGGCGTCGCGCTTGGCGTCCGCGCGGTCGCCGAGCCGCGCGACCCGCCTCTCCAGCGCCTCGACGGTCCGCGCCTGACGATCGGCGAGGTCGGAGGCGTCGCTCGCCTGCAGGAAGCCCAGCACTGCGAAGGCGAGCGCGCCGAGCGGAACCGCGACCGCGAGCGCGCCGGTCGCGACGCGCCGGATGTTGGACGGGCCGCTCACAGCCCCGCTCCCGCCGCCGGCGCGTTCGGCTGGGGCGGCTCGGGCCGGATGCGCTGGCCGAGGATCTCGAACAGGTCCTTGCCGTCGGGGCCGCGCGTCACGGGGGCCGCGAAACGGGTGTCGCGCATCAGCGCGCTCGCCTCGAGCCGCGCGATCAGGCCGGGCGCGGCGGACGACGCGCCGGCGAGGCGGATGCGGCTCTGGTCGATCTCCATGTCGCGCAGCGCGGTGTCCTTCGGAAGCGTCCTGGCCAGCCGGTCGATCAGCGTCACCATCGCCGCGTCCGGACGCTTCGCCGCGATGAGGGCGGCCTCACGCGAGCCGGCGCCGGCGCCGACCGCCGCCTGCAGCGCGCGCCGCGCGGCGGTCGAGCGCGCCTCGATGCTTTCCAGCCGCGCGTTCGCGGAATAGCTCGTCCAGACCGACAGCGCGAGCAGCGGCAACACGACGAGCGCGGCGACGGCCGCGGCCGTCTTCACCAGCTTGAGCGCCTTGGCGTGCAACCGGTCCTCGGAGCCCCGCCACAGGTCGATCGTCAGCGGCTCCGACAGCGGCTCGGCGGCGCTGCCGAGAGCCGTCGGCTCCAGTCCGAGCGCCCTCGCCTTCTGAAGCCACTTGTCGGCGATGTCCCGGGAGGTCGCGGCGAAGAGAACCCGCAGCTCCCCGCTCTCGGTCTCGCCGGCGACGCGGTAGCCGTAGAGCGCGCGATCGAGCGTCCAGGGCACGAGCTTCTCGGCGCGGTGCTCCACGATCGGGTCGAGATATTCACGCCCCGCGGCGGGAAGGGCGAGTTCGCGGGTCAGCACGACCGACGCCGGCAGCCGGAGCTCGACGATGGCGGCGGCGCGCTTCTTCGTGCCGGCGGGAAGGCGCTTCGGCTCGCCCGCCCCTTGCGCCTCGTAGAGCGCGAGCGCCTCGCCCTCGCCGACGGCGATGATGCGGCCGCGCGCTCCCGCCTTCTGCGCGAGCGGCGCCGCGAGCGCGACGAGATCGTCGACCGCCGTCCTCCAGGCGCCCGTCAGCGACACGGTACTCGAAGCCTCCAGGCTCATAAATTCGCGCGAGGTTGGTCCGACGCCCGCGCGGGGTCAATCGCCGTCGCGCGTCAGCCGGCCGCGCGCAGCACTTCGGCGACAGTGGTCATGCCTCGGCCGGCCTTGGCGAGGCCGTCCTCGATCATCGTGGTGAGGCCCGACTTGCGGGCGCTGGCGAGCAGCAGCGTCGGGTCCGGCTTCTCGCGGATCAGCCGGCGCAGCTCGTCGTCGACGCGCATCGCCTCGAACACGCCGATGCGCCCGCGATAGCCGGTGTGCCCGCAGGCCGCGCAGCCCTTCGCAGAATGAAAATGCGACGCCGGATCGAGCCTGAGGCCGCGTTCGGCGACGAGCTTGCGCGCAGCTTCGTCCTCGCGCGGATCGGGCGCCTTGCAGCGCTCGCAGAGGCGGCGCACGAGGCGCTGGCCGAGCACGCCGCGCAGCGAGGCCGCGATCAGATACGGCTCCACGCCCATGTCGGCGAGACGCACGATCGCGTCCGTGGCGGAGTTCGTGTGCAGCGTCGTCAGCACCAGATGGCCGGTGAGCGCTGCCTGCGCGCCGACGGCGGCCGTCTCCTGGTCGCGCATCTCGCCGACCATGATGATGTCGGGGTCGTGGCGCAGGAACGAGCGCAGCGCGTTCGCGAAGTTGAGGCCGATCGCCGGCTTGATCTGGGTCTGGTGGACGCCTGGCAGCTGGTACTCGATCGGATCCTCGACGGTGACGATCTTGCGCGTGGGGTCGTTCAAGAGCTGCATCGCAGTGGCGAGGGTCGTCGTCTTGCCCGAGCCGGTCGGGCCGGTGACGATGACGATGCCGTGCGGCTCCGCCAGCAGCTCCTTGAAGACACGCAGATCGCGGCCGGTGAGGCCGATGCGCTCGAACTCCAGCAGCTTGGAATCCTTGAGCAGGATGCGCAGCACGGCGGTCTCGCCGTACATGGTCGGCATGGTCGCGACGCGCAGGTCCGCCTCGACGCGGCCGATGAAGACGTTGGCGCGCCCGTCCTGCGGCAGGCGGCGCTCGGCGATGTCGAGGCTCGCGAGAATTTTTACGCGCGACAACACCGCGGGGGCGAGGTGTTTCGGCGCGACCTGCTCGGTGCGGAGCTGGCCGTCGACGCGCAGCCGGACGCGCAGCTCGTCGCGGCCGGTCTCGATATGGATGTCGGTCGCGCCGAGGTCGATCGCGCGCTCCATCAACTGATCGACGAGCCGGACCACCGGGGCGCCGCGCGCAAGGTCCTTCAGGGCCTCGACGGTCTCTTCGGACTGGCCGGCGGGCGCGTCGGTCGGCGAGCGGGGCCGCAGGTCCGGGGCGGCCTGCTCGAACAGCAGGTCGATCTCCTCGAAGGAGACGACGACGAGCTGCGGGGTGACGCCGAGCGCGAGCCGAACCGCGTCGAGACCCTCGGCGGCGGCGGGATCGGCGACGGCGAGGGCGACCGAGCCGTCGAGCTCGAACGGGTAGGCGAAAGCCTCGCGCAGGAAGCCGCGCGACAGGCCCTCGAGCCGGGGCGGGGCCGCGGCGACGTCGGCGAAGCTCATCCGGGGCAGCGCGTTCAGCGCGGCGAGCGCGTCGGCGAGATCGGGGGCCGGGACCGCGCCCGCCCGCCAGAGCGCCTCGGCCTCCCCTGCGCCGTCGATCCGCGCGTCGGGGCTGGCCCGCTCCGCGAGGGGCGCGTCGAGCGCGACCCCCAGCCGCGTCAGGCGTCCGGCGAGGCTGGAGGCGATGGGAAGCGGAGCGTTCATAAAGCGGCGATCTGCTTGGACTTGCGAAAGATCATAGCCGCTAAGACCTTTCAGACAAAATGAACGCGCGCCGGCCTGGGCCGGCGCGCGCCGTGCGGGCGTCCGCCCTTACTGTGTGACCCCCTGCGTGCCGGAGTCGTTCGGGCAATGCGGATGCCCGTTGACGTTGTCGAAGGTGAGCGTGTCGCTGCCTTCGCTCGGGGCGAGCTTGAGCCTCAGGCGCGTCCGCCAGGCCGTGGAATGGTCGGCGCAGGCGGTGTCGCCGGACAGGCCGAGGCCGCCGATCGCGGACTTGCCGCTATAGAGGCCGAGCCCGCCGCCGAAGGTGATCGTGCCGCCGAGGCGCTTGCCGAGCATCGGGTCCTTGTCGGTGCCGAACTTGGCGAAGCCGCCGTCATAGATCGTGGCGGCGTCGAGCGGGTTGCCGAAGGCAAGGCCGAACAGCGGATTGCCGCCGCTCGGGCTGCCCTGCACCCACGGATAGAGCATGGCGGACGAGATTGGAGCGCTGTCGAGCGACAGGCCGTTGGCGGTGAAGGCCTTGGCCGCCGCGATCTGACGGCTCAGCAGCCACTGGCTGTCGGCGCCGTCGCCGGAATAGGCGACGGCGCAGATCACGCCCGTCCGGTCGACCACCACCGCCCAGTAATGGTTGTTCAGGCCGGTCGAGTCGGCTTCGTCGGCCTTGATCAGCGCCTTTTTCAGATCGGCGCTCGAGACGGGGCATTCAGCCGGCGCGGCGGCCATCGCCGGCGCCGCGGCCAGTCCGACGAACGCTGCAAGCGCCGCCGCTCCCAGAACGGAAACTCTCATGCTCATCCCCTTGTTTTCGTTGAGATCCGCGCATGCGCCCTCGAAGCGGACGCTTCGGGGGCCGCGCGATGCGGTCGGATGCCGTTTCTGATGACGCCAAGCACGCAAGACGCGTCCCGGACGCGGACCGTCCTGCCCGCCGCTCCCGGACGCGCCGACAACTCACGCCCGCCAAAGAACGCTGTCAACAACTATAAAGTCATCGATTGCAAAGAAGCTTTGAATTTGGCGCATACGAAAGAAAACAAGATGTACGAATACGTACGTTGTTTTACGGACCCTGTGTCGGCTCCTTGATCCGGCCTGTGGCCGCTGCGCATCATCGCAACGTGTTCCGCGACTTGCGACGCGACGCGAAAAGCGCGGCGCCGGCCGTTGTGATGATCTGCCGGCAGATGAACCGGCGGGGCCCCCGCGCGAGCCCCCGATCCGATGTCCGGCGAGAGACTAACAACAGCAAGATCTGGCGGCAGCAGGTCCCAAATCCAGTCTTTCCTCGCGTGGTATCCTAATAATTAGTTTAAATGCGCTACATTATGGTTTACGTAATATTAAAGTAAACAATTCGATGACGATACGAAACTCATTTCATTAGAGCTGTATGACAGATTAATCAAATATTAACCATGATGACGGATGCAGTGGGCGTTTGACATTTGCCACGAGCAAGCATCCAATGCCGTTCCGGGCTTGGGGAAAGCTTGGGTCGATCGGGGTTCAAGTGATGAAAGCGGCTCGTTTTCTGGGCGTCGGCGCCTGTATCGCCGTCCTGGCCGCCTGCGCGACGAGCGAGGAACAGGGCCCCCGTCCGTCGCTGCTGAACACGGGCCTGTTCTCGGACGTCTCAGCCAAGAAAGGGCGGTCGGACATCGGTCGGGATGGCGCGCTCGCGATGTCGGTCTCGAATTCGGCCGAGGCCTCGACCGTGGTCGGCGACGCCGCGACCGGTCCGATCAAGCGGGTCGCCTTCGTGAACGAGGAGGGCGAGGACGACGCCCCGGCGCCCGGCGCCGCGGCCGGAGCCAGCTATCGCCTCAACTTCGAGAACGCCGACATCCGGCAGGTCGTCCAGGCCGTGCTCGGCGAGACGCTGAAGCTCAACTACACCATGACCGAGGACGTCTCCGGCAAGGTGACGATCTCCTCGCCGCGCGCATTGACAGGCCAGGAGCTGCTCGCCGCGCTCGAATCCTCGCTGAACGCCAACGGCTTCTCCATGACGAAGGCGGCCGGCGGCTACCGCATCGCGCCGACCGCGGTCGGCGGCGGCGTGGTGGACACGCCGTTCGCGACGCAGCCGAGCTACGGCGTGTCGGTCGTGCCGCTGCGCCACGTCTCGGCGAACACCATGGGCAAGCTCGTCGCCGGCTTCGTCGCCGAGAACGACGGGCTGCGGGTCGACGCCGCGCGCAACGCCATGGTCATCCGCGGCCCGGGCCAGAAGCGGCAGGAGGCGGTCGACGCCATCATGTCGTTCGACGCCGACTGGATGCAGAACCAGGCCGTCGGCATCTACGAGGTGCGCCGCGCCCAGCCGGACGCCGTCGTCACCGAGCTCAACCGCGTGTTCGACGCCGACATGAAGAACGGCGCCGCCGGCAGCGTCATCCAGTTCAAGCCGATCTCCCGGCTGCGCGCCGTGATGGTCGTCACCAAGAACCCGCAGCTCCTGAAGCGCGCGGAGACCTGGGTGCGCCGTCTCGACCGCGACACCACGAGCGGCGCCGAAAACGTCTTCGTCTACAAGGCGCGCTACCGAGACGCCAAGGAGCTGGCGCGGATCGTCACGCAGCTGTTCCGGGCGGGCGGCGACGCCAACGCGATCGCCTCGCGCACCTCGAACGCGACGCCTGCGGCGACGCCCACCGGCATCGGCGAGAACAGCAGCACGCCCAACACCGGCTCGGGCTCGTCGGGTTCGTCCTCGTCCTCCTCCTCGTCATCGTTCAACCGGTCTTCCTTCGGGCAGAGCCAGACCCCGGGCCAGAGCGGGAGCGGCCAGCAGTCGTCCTTCGGCAACCCGAACTTCGACGGCCAGAGCGGGAGCGGGGACCAGTCCGGCTCGGACAGCTCCGGCAGCGGCGACTCGATCGACCTGACGTCGCAGGCGGCGGCGCAGAAGTCGAACATACTCGTAAGCGCGGACCCGGCGAACAACGCCGTCGTGGTCTACGCCGACGGCTACACCTACCAGAAGGTGCTCGCGGCGCTCCGGCAGCTGGACACCGCGCCGCTGCAGGTCGCGATCCAGGCGACGATCGCCGAGGTGACCCTCAACGATCAGATGAAGCAGGGCGTGCAGTACTTCGTGGAGTCGCACTCGCTCGGCCTCGGCAACGACAACGGCTCGTTCCGGCTGCTGAACGGAACGGCCAAGGCGCTCACCAAGGCGACCACCGGTTTCAGCATCGCGCTTGGCTCGAACTCGAGCCCCGACGTCGTCATCCAGGCGCTCGACCAGGTGACCGACGTCGAAGTGCTGTCCTCGCCCTCGCTCGTCGTCGCCGAAAACCAGCCGGCCAACTTCCAGGTCGGCGACGAGGTGCCGGTGCAGACGGCGCAGCAGAGCAGCGCGATCACCGGCCTGCAGAACAGCTTCGAGTACAAGGACACCGGCGTGATCCTGAACGTCACGCCGCGCATCGGCACCAACGACGCGGTGACGATGCAGATCGAGCAGGAGATCTCCGCCGTCTCCGGCCAGACCGCGAACTCGCTGACGCCGACGATCTCCAAGCGTCGCGTCGCGAGCAACATCTCGGTCACCAGCGGCCAGACCGTGCTGCTCGCGGGCCTCATCAGCAAGCGGGACGAGCGCCGCAAGAGCGGAATCCCCGGCCTCGGCGACCTGCCGGGCGTCGGCGGCCTGTTCTCGACGCGCGAGCACAACAAGAATCGCACCGAGCTGGTCGTCTTCATCAAGCCGGTCGTGATCCGCTCCGGCGAGGACGCGTCCTCGGTCGCGAATGAGTTCCGCTCGCGCCTGCTGGTCAGCAATGGCGGCTCGATCCGGACCAACTACACGAAGTGACGCGCCGCCCGCGATGTCCCGAGAGGCGTATCTCGAGGCCGGCGGCGCGGCCGCCGCGCTCGGCGCGGGCGCGCTGATCGCGCTGAAGCCGTCATCCGGCGCGATCCTCGCTCCGCTCGCGCTCGCCTTCGCGGTCGGCTGGATCGCCTGGAGGGACGCCCGCGAGTTCATCATTCCGGACGGCGCGGCCGTCGCCCTTGCGGCGCTCGCGCTCGGGACGCGGCTCGCCGCCGAGGGCCTCGGCTGGAGCGTCGCGCTGGTCGCGATCGGCGACGGACTCGCCTGCGGCGGCGCGCTCTGGGCGATCCGCGAGGTCTACTACCGGCTGCGCGGCCATGACGGCCTCGGCTTCGGCGACGTGAAGCTCGCGGCGGGGGCGGGGATCCTCGTCGGGCCGACGGGCTTTGCGGTCGCGGTGCTCGCCGCTTCGCTCGCCGGCCTTGCGATCGTCGCCTTGCGCGCGGGAACCGGATCGCGCCTCGACGGCGCCTCCCGCATCCCGCTCGGCGCGCTGCTCGCGCCCTCGACGCTCGGCGTCTGGGCGCTGGGCCTCGGCGCGGTCCCGATCTAGGCTCGGGGGATGGGCACGTTCGAGTACCGGGCGATCAACCCGGCCGGCAAGCTAGTGGCGGGCGCCATGGAAGGCGGCTCGCGCGCGGAGGTGCTGGCCGAGCTCGACCGCGCGGGCTTCACGCCGATCTCCGCCGAGGAGTCCGACGGCAAGCCGCACCGGAGCCTGCGCGACCGGCTGACGCCGGAGCCGAGCGCCGAGCACGTGACCGGCTTCACCCTCGACCTCGCGATGCTGCTGAAGGGCGGGGTGCCGCTCAACGACGCGCTGCTGATCCTGACCCAGATGGAAAGCCGCCGGTGGCTCGTGAAGCTCATCGAGGCGCTGCATGTCGAGATCTCGGGCGGCAAGAGCTTCAGCCAGGCGCTGTCTCTGCATCCGCGCATGTTCCCGCCGGTCTATGTCCAGACGATCGCGGTCGCGGAGCAGGCGGGCCGGCTCGAGGAGGCGCTCTCCGACATCGCGCAGGAGCGCCAGCGCAACGAGCGGCTGAAGCGCTCCTTCGTCTCGGCCGTGGCCTATCCGGCCTTCCTGGTGCTCGCGGCGCTCGGCGTCATGTCCTTCGTCCTGCTGTTCGTGATCCCGCAGTTCGAGGGCGCGCTGCAGGGCTTCCGGTCGAAGCTCTCGCCGTCGACCACCTTCGTGTTCGACCTGTCGCGCAGTTTTCGCGAGAACCTAGACGTCATCGTGCTCGGGGCCGCCGGCGTCCTTGGCCTCGTGCTCGCGATCAGCCGGGTGACGCGCGGCGGCAACCTGTTCGTGCGCGCCTTCGCGCGGCTGCCGCTGACCGGAACGCTGCTCCGGCACGAGCTCACCGTGACCTTCTGCCGGACGCTGTCGATCCTGCTCGCCAACGGCGTGCCGATCACCAACGCGCTGCGCCTCATCCGCGACATCGTCCGGGTGCCTTCCGCCGCGGCGGAGATCGACGCGACCATCGCCGACGTCCGGCAGGGCGCCCGGCTCTCAGACGCGCTGTCGAAACGCGCCTTTCTTCCGTCGCACGTCACGCAGATGCTGCGCGTCGGCGAGGAGTCCGGCCGGCTCGCCGACAGCGCGTCGCGCATCGCCGGTTTCTACGAGGCGAAGCTCGAGGCGAGCCTCAAGCGACTTGTGGCCGTCATCGGTCCGGTGTTGATGATCGGGGTCGCGCTCCTGATCGCCTGGCTGATCGTCTCGGTCATGACGGCGCTGACGAGCATCAACGATCTTCTTGTGTGAGTTCGGTGAGTGAGTTGCTGGGGCGAGGCGTCATGACGACAGACAAGACCGCGATGGACGCGGCGGCGATACGCATGGGCGTGCGGGGCAGGGCGGCAGGACGCGGCGGGCGCGACCGAACCGGCGGGTTCACGCTCGTCGAACTGCTGGTGGTGCTGGTGATCCTCAGCCTGGTGATGGGCCTCGTCGGCCCGCGCGTGCTGAGCTACCTGTCGAGTTCGCGCGAGCGGGCCGCGCGGCTCCAGCTGCAGGCCTTCTCCTCGGCGCTCGATCTCTACTATCTCGACATGGGCCGCTATCCGACGACCTCGGAAGGCCTCCAGTCGCTGGTCAAAGCGCCGCCGGGCCAGGACAAGTGGTCCGGCCCCTATGTGCAGCAGGGGCAGATCCCGATGGATCCGTGGGGCTTCCCCTACGAGTACCGCACGCCCGGACGCACCAAGGCCTATGCGATCACCTCGCTCGGCTCGGACGGGCGGCGCGGGGGCGAGAATGACGCCGCCGACATCGTCAGCGACTGACGCGCCCGCGCGAGGCGAGCGAAGCGGCTTCGCGCTGATCGAAGTGATGCTCGCGCTCGTCCTGATCGCGCTCGTGGCGGCCCTCGCCTTGCCGAAGGCCCGCCCGAACGACGGAACGGCGGCCCTCCGGGCCAAGGCCTACGAGACGGCGGCCCTGCTGCGCGCGGACCGTGACGCGGCGCGCCGGCTCCAGCGCGAGGTGGCGAGCGTCGTCGACTTCGATCGGCGGCGGGTGGCCTCGGGACTGCAGTCGCAGTCCGTGTTCTTTCCCGGCGGCGTCTCGCTGCGGCTCAAGGCCGACATGTTTCCCGGCTTCCGCTTCTTCCCGGACGGCCGATCCAGCGGCGGCGAGCTCATGCTGGCCGCAGGTCCGCGCGGCCTCGTCCTGCGCGTCGACAGACTGACCTCGGCCGTCGAGATCCGGCAGGGATCCCCACGATGAGCCGCGCGCCGCGCGCCGCCCGCGCGGGCTTCACGCTGATCGAGACGCTGGTGGCGCTCGTCGTGTTCGCGGTCGTGGCGGTCGTCGCGCAGCGGGGCATCGTCAGCGTGCGGCTCGGGCTGGAGCGCACGCGCGACACGCTCGCCGCCGAGCAGGTCGCCCGCTCGATCGTCGAGACCGAGCTCGACGCGCTTGTCCGCGCGCCCGGCGAGCAGTCCGGGCAGACCGACGGCGTCGGCTGGACGATCCTCGCCGAGCCGATCGACCTGCCGCTGCCGCCGGGACCGCCGCCGACAAAGACCGCGACGGTCCAACAGCAGACAGACGAGCAGGCGCTCGCGGCTGCGGCGCAGGGCGGACAGCCGGGTCAGCAGCCCGCGCAACGCGCGGCGGAGCAGGAGCCGGACGTCCAGTGGCGGCTGCTCAAGGTGACCGTGTCGGTCGCGAACGGGCGGGCGCGGCCGTTGCGCGTCCAGACGCTGCAGGCGGTGAAGGACGTGCCGCAATGAGCCGGCGGCGCGCGGTCGGCCGCGACGGCTTCCTGATGATCGAGGCGCTGTCCGCGCTCGCCCTCGGCGCCCTGATCCTCGTCGCCATGCTGTCGCTCACCGGCCTGCTGCGGCGCTCGGCCGACCGCGCGGCGTGGGGCGTCGAGGTGTCGGAGATCTCGACGCGCACCGTCGGGACGATCGCGCGCGAGCTCCGGCAGACGCAGCGCCGGCGCTGGGCCGCTCCGCCGCAGGCGGCCGGCGCGCAGCCGACCCAGCGACCGACCCAGCCGTCGGTCCAGCAGACCGGACAGAACACGCCGACAAATCCCGCCGCCCGCGCCCAGCAGATGAACGCTTCGGGCGATCCGCAGGGGGAGGGCGCCCCGGAGGGCGAGAACCAGTCCGCGCCGCCGCGGCCCTTCGTGTTCTCCGGCGCGCCGGACCGCGTGACCTTCGCCCTGACGCCCCGTCAGGACAGCGGCCTCCGGGCCCCCGTCTTCGTCGCCTATCAGGTCGAGGACACCGGCGCGATCCTGCGCGCGGAGGCGCCGCTGCGCTTCGACGCGATGGGGCCGGCTGGCGTCGAGCTCGGCCCGGTCGCGCGCATCGACCCCGGCCCTGAACGCCTGCGCTTCGCCTATGTCCTGCGGGACTCGGCTGGCGGCGAGACGATCCTCGACGCCTGGTCTGACCCCATGAAGATGCCGGCGGCGATCCGGATCGACCGATTCGACGCCGCTACAGGCAAGCCGGTCGGTTCGCTCCGGGTGCCCCTGCTCATCGACGCCGAACCGTCCTGCGCCGGCCAGCGCGGCCAGTGCAGCCGCATCGAGGCCTCGGCGCAAGGCGGCCAGGACGCCAGCGACCCCGCGCGAACCGGCGAGCCCGGCGCGCAGCAACCCGGCCCGCAGCGATGAGGCGGAACCGAAACGGCGGCTTCGTGCTGATCTCGGTGCTGGGCGCGCTGATCGTGCTGACGGGGCTCGCGGCGGCGGCCGCCTATCTCGTCCGCACGGCCGTACTCGGCGCGGCCGCGATCCGGTCCGAGCTGTTCACCGACGCGCTGACCCGCGCGGGGCTCGAGATCGCCGGCTTCGAGCTTTTCCAGCTAAGGCGGCCGGCGGCCTCGGTCAGCGGCCAGCAGATCCGGCTCGACGACGGCGTCGTCACCCTGTTCGTCACGGCGGAGTCGGGCAAGATCGATCTCAACACGGCGACCCCCGATGTGCTTGCGAGCCTGTGGGCCTCGCTCGGGCTCGGGGGCCTCGCCCCGGAGCAGTTCGCCGCGCGGGTCAAGGATTATCGCGACGCCGATTCCGAGCCCGGCGAGAAAGGCGGCGCCGAGCTCTCGGAGTATCAGTCCGCGGCCGCCGACAGGGCGCCGGCCAACGCCCCCTTCGACCAGGTCGACGATATCCAGTTCGTGCTCGGCGTGACGCCCGACGCCGCGCGCGCGCTCGCGCCGCTGGTGACCGTGCACAATCCGGGAGGGAAGGTCTCGGCCTACGACGCCTCGCCGGCGGTGGTGCGGGCCATGCCGCAGGGTTCGACCGTGGTCGACCGGATCATGGCGCTGCGGACGGCGCCGGTCCCCCGCAGCGAGGAGGAGGCCGAGGCCGCCGACAAGGCCGCGCAGGAGTCGCTCGGCCAGGCCGCGAAGAACTTCAGCTTCGAGCGGACGTCGAGCGCCTACACGGTCCGCGTCGAGGTCGTGCGCGGCGACGCGCGTCGCGCCACGCAGGCCATCCTGGTCAAGTCGCGCGCGAGCGACGCGCTCTATTTCACGACGGACGTGGTCGATCGGCCGTAAGGGCCCGGGTGGACCCGACGCTCGCCGTGGAAGAGCAAGCGCGCGGACCGACCGGATCCGGTCCTATGGGAGCGCTCCCTGCAGCTGCCGCCGGAAGCGGCGTCCGGCGGCGCAGAAACCGCCCGCGGGCCCGTGTTCAGGCGGATTCGGCGGATCGCGAGCCGCGGCGCGTTGCCGCGACGGTCGGATCGTTCAGCCTTCGATGCTCAAGGATCGGAAAAACGGCGGCTGGGCCGGGATAACTGGCGCGCCCGAAAGGATTCGAACCTCTGACCCCCAGATTCGTAGTCTGGTGCTCTATCCAGCTGAGCTACGGGCGCGCGTCGCGTCGGGCGGCAGGGCCGCCCCGAGCGAGGCGAGGTCATTAGCCCCTCGAATGGCGCTTGGCAAGCGTCTGTGCGCTCCTTCTCGCCATGCGGCGGGAGATCGGCGCCCGGCGGGCGGGTGGGCCGTCAGGCGCGGGCGCGTTCGCGCGCGCGGGCCTGCAGGTCGATCGGCCGGTCTGGGATGGTGATGCGGAAGGTCGCGCCGATCGTGCCCTCGACGAGCGAGATCGAGCCGCCATGGGCGCGCACCAGCTCCGCCGCGATGGCGAGGCCGAGGCCCGTGCCGCCGCTGCGGGTCGAGCCCTGGAACGGCTCGAACAGGTGCTCGCGCGCCTTCTCCGGGACGCCGGGCCCGGTGTCGGACAGCTCGATCACCACCACCGCGCCCTCGCGCCGGCCGGCGACGCGGATCTGGTCCTGCTGCGGATCGGTCTCGCCGCGGCTCTCGAGCGCCTGAAGGGCGTTGCGGCCGAGATTGAGCAGCGCCCGGAACACGTGGTCCGGATCGGCGTCGACCGTGAGGCCGCGCTCGACCGCCGAGACGAAGCCGACGGAAGACAGGTCCTGGGCGAGGCCGAGCGTCGCGCGGACCTCTTCGACGATGTCGGCCAGCGGCGCCATGCGCCGGCTCGGCGGGTGCTCGTGCGCCGCGCCGTAGTTCAGCGTCGACTGGCAGAAGCGGATCGCCCGGTCGAGCGTGGCGACCAGCCGCGGCGCGATCTTCTGCACCGTTGGGTCGGGCACGGTCTGAAGCCGGTCCGAGACCAGCTGCGCGGAGGCGAGCAGGTTCCTCAGGTCGTGGTTGATCTTGGAGACCGCGAGGCCGAGCGCCGCGAGCCGGGACTTCTGCTGGAGCTGATTGTGAAGCTCGAGCTGGAGCCGCTCGAGCTCAGCTTCGGCGACGCCGATCTCGTCGCCGCGGTCGGAGGCGACGATGATCCGGCTCGGATCCTCCGGCGCGTCCCCGAAGCCGACCATGGCGGCGGTGAGACGCCGCACCGGGCGCACGATGATCTGGTTCAGCGCGACGTAGACCAGCGCGCCGGTCGCGAGCGAGATCGCGAGCGCGATCAGCAGCACCTTGATCGAGAAGGCGAGCATGGCCTGCCTGAGCCGGGTCTCGTCGACCACGATCTCCACCACGCCGCCCTCGTCCGGCCCGTCGTCGAACACGCGCGCGAGGCGCTTGTCGCCGTTCAGCAGGGTGTCGAAGGCCTGCAGGACGGCCTCGGGGCCGTCGATCTCGCGCCGGTCGATCGTGATCGCGACCTGCGGCGGCATGTCGTCGACCGCGAGCAGCCGGCGCGCCTCGCCGGTCTTCAGCGCGAGCGCCCTTGCGCCGACGGTCCTCAGCAGCTTGCGCGCGACCGGCTCCTCGACCATGCCGTCGGGCGCCGCCTCGAGCGCGAGGGCGGCCGTGCGGGCGCGGTTCAGCTGGTCGTCGAGGAAGGTGAGCCGGAAGTTCGCGATCGACGGAACGTAGATCAGGATTTCCGAGACCATGACGAACAGCGCGGTGAGCGCGAGCAGCTTGCCCGACAGCCCGACTCCGCGCGCGGTGTCATAGTCGCGCCCGCCGTCCTCGACGAGGCGCGGAAGGGCTTGTTCGAAGCGCGGTTTTCCCAGGTCGTCGGGCGGCATACTGAATCACGAAATCTCGACGGCGCGCGATGATGATGCGGCGCCTGCGCCCCGTCAAACCGCGACCGGTCGCGGCGCCCGCGAAACCCGCTCCCGACATTGACTTCGCGCGACAGGCGCCCGTATAAGCCGGCCGTGTTCGCACCCGCGTCGCCCCGCGGGTCTTTTTGTTTTGGCCGAAGGCCTGGCGAGAACGCCGGACGGACCAGGATCCGCAGGCGCTCCCAGAGTCTCCGGCGACCGGAGACTTCACCGTGAAACGGACCTATCAGCCCTCGAAGCTCGTCCGCAAGCGTCGTCACGGCTTCCGCGCTCGCATGGCGACCGTCGGCGGCCGCAAGGTCATCGCCGCCCGTCGCGCCAAGGGCCGCAAGCGGCTGAGCGCCTGATCCCGGCCGCGTCGGCGGCGCGGGCGACAGGACGATGGCGCGCCTCTCCGGCGGTCTCGACGTCCTGCGCCGCCGCGCCGACTTCGTCGCGGCTTCGACGGACGGCGTGAAGATCGGCGGGCCCATCGTCGGCCTGCACATGCGAGACAGGTCCGACGCAGGCGAGACGCCGCGCGTCGGCTTCACGGTGACGAAGCGCGTCGGCGGAGCGGTCGAGCGCAATCGGATGAAGCGGCGGCTGCGCGCTGCGGCGCGGCTCGCGCTGGACGGTTCCGCGAAGCCCGGCTGCGACTACGTGCTGATCGCGCGACGCGCCGTGCTCGACGTCGGCTTTGACCGGCTGAGGCGTGACGTCGCGGAAGCCGCCAAGCGCGCCCACGGCCGGTCGGCCGGAGCCGCTCGCCCGCCCGCCGCGGGCCAAACGGATCCAGCGGCCGGTCCCCGGCCCGAGAGCGGACGATAATGGACAATCGCAACACCATCCTCGCGGTCGCCCTGTCGATCATGGTGCTGATCGGCTGGCAGTACTTCTTCGCGCGCCCGCAGATCGAGGCGCAGCGCCAGCAGCAGGCGACCCAGCAGGCGCTCAACGCCGACAAGCAGGGCGGCCAGGCCCCGGGGGCCGGAGCGCCGCAGCCCGGCGCGCCCGCGCCGTCCGCCGCCGGCGCGCCGCAGGGCAAGACCCGCGACGAGGCGCTCAAGGCGAGCCCGCGGGTGAAGATCGACAGCCCGCGCCTCGACGGATCGATCGCGCTCGTGGGCGGGCGGATCGACGACGTCTCGCTGAAGGACTACCGCGAGACCGTCGATCCGAAGAGCCCCGAGATCGTCCTGTTCGCCCCGCTCGACAGCCCGCAGCCCTACTACGCCGAGTTCGGCTTCGTGAACGCCCAGGGCGGAACCGCGAAGCTGCCGGACGGCGGCACCGAGTGGAAGGCGGAGACGCCGGGCCCGCTCACCGACAAGTCGCCGGTCGTCCTGACCTGGGACAACGGCGAAGGCCTGATCTTCAAGCGGACCATCTCGCTCGACGAGAACTACATGTTTTCGGTGAAGGACAGCGTGACCAACGCGGGCTCCGCGGCGGCGACGCTCTACCCTTACGCGCTGATCTCCCGGCGCGGCGAGCCGCATGTCTCGGGCTACTACATCCTGCACGAGGGCCTGATCGGCGTGATCGGCGACGAGGGCCTGCAGGAGCTGACCTACAAGAAGGTCTCCGACGGCCCGCGCAGCTTCAAGCAGAACTCGGGCGGTTGGCTCGGCATCACCGACAAGTACTGGGCCTCGGCGCTGATCCCGCCCCAGGACAAGCCCTACGACGCGCGCTTCGCCTCGACCACCGACGGCGGCAAGACCTACCAGACGGACTACCTGCTGAACGCGATGACCATCGCGCCGGGCGCCTCCGCCGAGACGTCGGGCCGCCTGTTCGCCGGCGCCAAGCAGGTCTCGGTCATCGACAAGTACGAGACCGCAGGCGGGGTGCGCAAATTCGAGCTGATGATCGATTGGGGATGGTTCCACTTCATCACCAAGCCGATGTTCTATGCGCTGGACTACTTCTTCAAGCTGCTCGGCAACTTCGGCCTCGCCATCCTGGCGGTCACGGTCATCGTCAAGCTGCTGTTCTTCCCGCTGGCGAACAAATCCTACGTCTCGATGTCGAAGATGAAGCTGGTCCAGCCTGAAATGGCGAAGATCAAGGAGCGCTTCCCCGACGACAAGGTCAAGCAGCAACAGGAGCTCATGGAGCTCTACAAGAAAGAGAAGATCAACCCGCTGGCCGGCTGCCTGCCGATCGTGATCCAGATCCCGGTGTTCTTCTCGCTCTACAAGGTGCTGTTCGTCACGATCGAGATGCGGCACGCGCCGTTCTACGGCTGGATCAAGGACCTCGCCGCGCCCGATCCGACCTCGCTGTTCAACCTGTTCGGCGTGATCCCGTGGGAGGTTCCGCACTTCCTGCTGATCGGCGTGTGGCCGATCCTGATGGGCATCACGATGTTCGTGCAGATGCGCCTCAACCCGGCCCCGCCGGATCCGACGCAGGCCATGATCTTCAACTGGATGCCGCTGTTCTTCACCTTCCTGCTGGCCTCGTTCCCGGCCGGCCTGGTGATCTACTGGACCTGGAACAACCTGCTCTCGATCATCCAGCAGTGGGTGATCATGAAGCGCCAGGGCGTGAAGGTGGACATCATCGGCAACACGATGGACATCTTCAAAAAGAAGCCGGCGGACGCGCCGAAGACGTAAGGCCAACGCCGAAGAGTCGTCATCCCGGCCGAGCGAAGCGAGAGCCGGGATCGGGTTCCGAACAAGGCGCCCCATCTAGAATACGTTCCCGGATCGGCCTGACGGCCGTCCGGGATCGCGAGTAAGATTTCAGGCCGGTGACTTTGGCGCGGCGACCGGCGCCCTTTCTCGGCGCCGCCGCTCCGGTCGCCTTAACGTTTTGCAGAGCGACATCAAGACGACGGCCAGCGGCGCGATCGCCGCGACGGGGTTCAGGCGAGCGATTGCTAGATACAGGGCGATGCTGGCGAACACCGCGACGCGCACAGCCCACCAGACGCCAAACCGTCTCAGCGAGAAGCGCTCGATTTCGTCGAGGCGATGGACGCCCTTGGAAATCTGACGGCTTTTAAGATAGGTGTCCGCCGCGACCGCGGCGCCAATCATCGCCGCCAGACCGAGCGTCAGAAGCTCGCCGGAGAGTTCTGGCGATACGCATGTCATTGAGGCGCTCACGTTTGGGTCCGAGCATCATGCCTCAGGCGCGACGGGTCTCGAAGGTCGCCGCTCCGCCGATTGACCTGATGCTTCATGAAAGCCGCGTTGTTCAAATGGTCGAGCCAATCGAAGACCCCTATCCCGAACTCGGCCGCAAGCTGTTCGCGGGGCCGTGCGACTTCGTGAAGAGCTGCGCGAAGCTCGAGCAGCTGCCCGGGATGGACCGGCCCGAGATCGCCTTCGCCGGCCGCTCCAACGTCGGCAAGTCGACGCTCGTCAACGCGCTCACCAGCCGCAAGACGCTCGCCAAGACGTCCAACACGCCCGGCCGCACCCAGCAGCTCAACTATTTCGACCTCGGCGGGCGGGCCTATCTCGTCGACATGCCGGGCTACGGCTACGCGCAGGCGCCGGTCGAGCAGGTCCAGGCCTGGACGCGGCTGGTGAAGGCCTATCTGCGCGGCCGCGCCAGCCTCGCGCGCGTCTTCGTGCTGATCGACTCCCGGCATGGGCTGAAGCAGGTCGACCTCGACGCGCTCGGCCTGCTCGACGTGGCGGCGACCTCCTACCAGATCGTGCTGACCAAACTCGACCAGCTCAAGCCGTCGGAGCGCGAGGACAGGATCGCCGGGACGCTGGAGGCGCTGCGCAAGCGTCCGGCCGCCTTCCCCGAGGTGCTGGCGACCTCGAGCAAGGACGGGATCGGCGTCGCCGAGACGCGGGCGGCGATCGCGCGCCTGATCGACGAGCGCGCATAAGGCTCGGCCGTCATTGCCGGGCATGAGCCGGCAATCCATGTTCTCAGGCGAAGTCAACGCATGCCCGGATCAGATCCCGGCGTGACGAGGCGTTTCGACAGGAGACCGCGGATGTCCGAAGACCACTCCCACGAGCCGCGCTGGAAGCACGACGGGGTCCGCGTCATCAAGGGCGACCGGCTCGACAGCAACACAGCCCAGACGCCCGGCATGTTCCGACAGGCGGCGATCAACCACGCGCGCGTGGGCGCGCAGAAGATCTGGGCCGGCACGGTCTCGATCCAGCCGGACGCCAAGACCGGCGTCCACCATCACGGCGCGCTCGAGAGCGTCATCTACGTGGTGAGCGGCAAGGCGCGGATGCGCTGGGGCGATCGGCTCGAGTTCGTCGCGGAGGCCGGGCCCGGCGACTTCATCTTCGTGCCGCCTTACGTGCCGCATCAGGAGATCAACGCCGACCCTGAACAGCCGCTGCAATGCGTGCTGGTCCGCTCCGACAACGAGGCGGTGGTGGTCAACATCGACGACGTCGAACCCGTCGAGAAGCCGGAAGAGGTCTATTGGGTCGACCCGATCCACAAGGCGCCGTGAGCGGCGGGCCGATGTCCGACGTCTCCCCGGATGACAAGAGTGCGCCGCGCCTTTTGTCGGGCGGCAATCCGCAGATCGCCAAGGGATACGGCGACGCGCCGGTGCAGGCCTATATCGCGGCGATGCCCGGCTGGAAGAGCGCGGTCGGCCGACGGATCGACGCGCTCGTCGAGCAGGCCTTGCCCGGCGTCGCGAAGGCGGTGAAGTGGAACTCGCCGCTCTACGGCGTCGAAGGCCAGGGTTGGTTCCTCAGCCTCCACTGCTTCACCAAGTACGTGAAGGTCGCCTTCTTCCGCGGCGCGTCGCTGTCGCCGATCCCTCCCGGCGCCTCGAAGCAGGAAGAGGTGCGCTACCTCGACATCCGGGAGGGCGACGCTTTCGACGATGCGCAGTTCGTCTCGTGGGTCGAGCAGGCGAGCCGCCTGCCCGGCGAGAAGCTGTGAGCCGTGCGCCTGCGCGCCGCTACACCCGTCTGAACAACCCGATGATCAGGAGCAGCACGATCGCGCCGATCGTGGCGCCGACGATTGCGCCCAGCCAGCCGGACCCGACGAAAATCCCGAGCTTCGCCAGCAGCCAGGAGCCGATGAAAGCGCCGATCACGCCGACGATGATGTTGCCGATGATGCCGAAGCCGAAGCCGCGCACGATCAGGCCGGCGAGCCAGCCTGCGACGCCGCCGATGATCAGGATCGCGATGATGCCATAGCCTGCGAAGGGTTCCATGGATGTCCCGTCTCGAAAGATTTGCTCCCCTGAAGCCGAGATAGCGCCTCGGTCGGCCCCGTCCATGGCGCCGGGGAGGCGCCTCTTCGCGAGCCATGCCGCGCCGCAGCATCGGGCGA
The DNA here is from genome assembly GCA_902168115.1 of uncultured Methylopila sp. Taxonomy (GTDB): domain Bacteria; phylum Pseudomonadota; class Alphaproteobacteria; order Rhizobiales; family Methylopilaceae; genus Methylopila. The sequence goes on from CABHPB010000050.1 coordinate 19,743, forward strand.
TGGTCGCATTGCGCCGGTCGGTCCCGGCGTCGTACTCCACGGCCACACGACAGTTCTCACGAAGTGACGAGACGGCCGCGATGAGCGCAAACGCCGAAAAGAAAGATCTTTACGAGCTGGGCGAAATGCCGCCGCTCGGTCATGTCCCGGCGAACATGCACGCCTGGGTCGTCCGCAAGGACCGACACGGTCCGCCGGAGAGCGCCAACGAGCTCGAGGTGGTGCCGACCTGGCCGCTCGGCGACGAGGACGTGCTGGTCTACGTCATGGCGGCCGGCATCAACTACAACCACGTCTGGGGTTCGCTCGGAGAGCCGATCTCTCCGATCGACCGCCACAAGTGCGACATCCATATCGGCGGCTCGGACGCGTCCGGCATCGTCTGGGCGGTCGGCTCCAAGGTGAAGCTCTGGAAAGTCGGCGACGAGGTCGTCATCCACTGTAACCAGGACGACGGCGACGACGAGGAGTGCAACGGCGGCGATCCGATGTTCTCGGACTCCCAGCGCATCTGGGGCTACGAGACGCCGGACGGCTCGTTCGCGCAGTTCTGCCGCGTGCAGTCGCGCCAGCTGATGCCGCGGCCCAAGCACCTCACCTGGGAGGAGGCGGCCTGCTACACGCTGACGCTCGCCACCGCCTACCGCATGCTGTTCGGCCATGCGCCGCACCAGCTGAAGCCGTCCGACAACGTGCTGGTCTGGGGCGCCTCCGGCGGCCTCGGCGTGTTCGCGGTGCAGCTGATCGCGGCCTCGGGCGCCAACGCCATCGGCGTCATCTCGGACGAATCCAAGCGCGACTACGTCATGAGCCTCGGGGCCAAGGGCGTCATCAACCGCAAGGACTTCGACTGCTGGGGCCAGATGCCCAAGGTGAACAGCCCCGAGTACAACACCTGGGTGAAGGAAGCCCGCAAGTTCGGCAAGGCGATCTGGGAGATCACCGGCAAGGGCAAGGACGTCGACATGGTGTTCGAGCACCCGGGCGAGTCGACCTTCCCGGTCTCCTGCCTCGTGGTGAAGCGCGGCGGCATGGTCGTGTTCTGCGCCGGCACCACCGGCTACAACATCACCTTCGACGCCCGCTACGTCTGGATGCGGCAGAAGCGCATCCAGGGCTCGCACTTCGCGCATCTGAAGCAGGCGGCCTCGGCCAACCGCTTTGTCATCGACCGCCGTGTGGATCCCTGCATGTCGACGGTGTTCACCTTCAAGGACATTCCGAAGGCGCACACCCAGATGTGGGAGAACAAGCATCCGCCCGGAAACATGGCGGCGCTGGTCAACGCCCCGAAGGCGGGCCTCAGGACCGTCGAGGAGGTCCAGGAGGCCTATGCCGCCTCGAAGTCGGCGCAGCCGGCGGCGGCGTGATGCCGATCGGCGTCTTCCACCTCTGGCTGAGGCCCGAGGAGCCGCTGTTCTCGAGACAGCGGGAGGGAGACGACGAGCGGGCCGCCTTCGCCAGGGCCAACAACGTCGTGTTCATCGGCTATCCGCCGACGCTCGACGTCTTTCTGTACGAGGTGCGGGAGGGCGATCTGATCGCCACCCGCTGCGACGGGTTCTGCGGGATCGGGCGCGCCGTGGGCGCGCCCTACATCCAGCCCGGCGCGAAGGCGCAGGGACGGGTGCCGCATTTCCGCAAGGTCGAGTGGCTCAGCGTCACCAGCCGCGGCACGACCTGCCCCTACGAGCCCTTCCTGCGCGGCCTCACCACGCAGGACGCGATAAAGGACATCACCGCGCATTGCGGCGAGGGGCCGCTCGGCGCTTTCCAGTGAGACCGGCCATGCAGCAGTTCGTGCGCGCCAAACTCCACGGCGTCCGCGTCACCGGCGCTGACCTGAACTATCACGGCTCGATCACGCTCGATCCCGAGATCTGCCGCAGGGCCGGGCTTGACCCGCTCGAATTCGTGGAAATCTGGAACAAGAATTCTGGCGCGCGCATCAGCACCTATGTGCTCTACGGCGAGCCCGGATCGCGGTGCTGCGTGCTGAACGGCGCGGCGGCGCGCACCTGCCAGGTCGGGGACGAGGTCATCATCGCCTCATCGACCTTCGGCGCGCTCGACGACGTGATCGCCCAGAGCCCGACCGTGCTGACCTTCGGTCCGGGCAACGAGGTCGCGGAGGAACTGCGCTATCGCGTGTTCCGGAACGAGCGCGGCGAGCCAGACATGGCGATCGAGCAGGACGGAGGGGTTGTCCCGATCCGCAAGCTCGTCGGCTGATCTCGCCGCGCTGTCGTCAGGGTCTGCGCGTCAGGAGGTGAGCTCCTTGCGCTGCTCGCGGTCGAGGCCCGAATTGAGCCGGGTCATCACGAAGGTCGCGAGCGCGACGCCGAAAGCGAAGATCGCGAAGGCTTCAAGCAGGGTCATCCGTCACACCTTTCTGTTTCGCGCCGGACGTCCGTCCGGGGCCGTTTGGGATTACGTCGGTTGCCTCGTCCCTACGGCAAGCGGTTGCCTGAGCGGATGATTTCCGCCTTGCTTCCGCCGTCCGTAAAATTCGCGGCGCTTTTATCAGACGATCTGGCGCCGCCTTTTCTCCGCAACGTCCGGACGCGCCCTCCCGAACCGGATCGGAAACGCCGCGAGGGCGTAGAGGATGAGCGCGGCCGCGAAGCCGAGCATCAGCCAGTCCTGACCGTGCGGAGAGAGGAACCAGCCGAGATCGACCACGCGGTCGAGCGCGACGACGGGCCAGGCCGCCAGATCCCGCCAGAACAGCAGGTTCGCCAGCGTGAAGCCGTGATCCACCGACGACGAGGCCGCGCCGAAGAGGATGTAGATGAAGAAGATCCTCACGTCGCAGCCCTCAAGCGCGGCCAAGTTGAATCAACTCTGCCAAAGACTTTTGCGGGCGCAATCGTCATCGCTCGGCGTGCATAGCGCGCTCCGAAGACCGCCCGGAGGATTTGCGTAAAACTGGACGGATCAAGGGGCGGCCGGCGTTGACAGCCCGGGCGCCGGCCAGCACGGTTTTCGCCATGGTCGCCATCAAAGCATCGGCGGTCGACGCCTTCCTGGCGCGGCCTCAGCCGGACGTCTTCGCCGTCCTGATCTACGGTCCGGACGCCGGGCTGGTGGCCGAGCGGGCCGAGACGCTGGCGAAGCGGGCGCTCGACGGTTCGGACGATCCGTTCGCGCTGGTGCGCCTCGAGGGCGACGATCTCGCCTCCGACCCCGGACGTCTGGCCGACGAGGCGCGCACGATCGCGCTGTTCGGCGGCAAGCGGGTGATCCGGGTGCGGATCGGGGGCCGATCGACCGTCGCGGCCGTCGAGGCGCTGCTGGAGGGCCCCCAGCCGGAGTCGCTCGCGATCCTCGAGGCGGGCGACCTGAAGAAGAACGCGCCGCTGCGCGCGCTCTGCGAGAAGAGCCCCCGCGCCGCGGCCTTGCCCTGTTACCCGGACGAGGCCGGCGCGCGAGACCGGCTGATCGACGAGGAGATGCGGGCGGCCGGCCTGACGATCTCTCCCGACGCGCGCGCGCTGCTGTCGGCGAGTCTCGGACCCGACCGTCTCGCGGCGCGCGAGGACGTCCGCAAGCTGTGCCTCTACGCCATGGGGCAGGGACGCGTGGAGGTCGACGACGTTTCGGCGGTCGTCGCCGAGACCTCCGAGGTCGGGATGGACGAGGCCGTGGACGCGGCCTTCGGAGGCAGGCCGGCGGACGTCGCGGCCGCGCTCAGGTCGATGCGGGCGGGCGGCACGCCCGCGTCCGTGGCGCTCGCGGCGGGGCTGCGCCACGCGCTCGCCCTGCATCGCCTGCGCGGGCAGGTCGACGAGGGACGCAGCGCCCGGTCGGTCGTCGAGGGCGCGCCGATGATCCATTTCCGGCGCAAGGACGCCGTCGAGCGGGCCCTGACGCGCTGGACGTCGGCCCGGCTGCTCGACGCCGTGACCAGGCTTGCGGGCGCGGTCGGCCAGTCGCGGCGGTCTGCGGCGACGGGCGAGGCCGCAGCCGAGCGCGTGCTGCTCGCGATCGGCCAGGAAGCCGCGCGCGGCGCCCGCTAGGCCGCGCCGCCGGAACCCGCTGGTTTTCGAGACGATCGTCACAGCGCGCGCCGGCCGGGTGGGCGGTTGCGCCGGCGCATCGCCGCGTAAGTAGAGTTACTTACGTAGCCGCAAGCTGATTGCGAAAAAGACCAATAACTGCCAATCTGAAATCTATCGTACAGGCAATTTCATTAAAATTATTCTTTTCTGGTGTTTGCGAAGTCTATTGGTCGTTTTGGGCCGTTTCCCGGAGCGTCGCGGCGGGTCGCCGTGCTCGGTCCGGCCACGCATGGGCATGCCGCAGCAGTCGCGGTCCGCGTAGTCGTATCAGCGATCGATCCGGAGCCTTCCGGCGCTCGCTGCAGTGCAGCAGCGCCGCCGGAGAGCGGCGTGAGGGGGCGCCGTGGTTACGATCGACCAATCCCTTCTCAAGGGAAAAATCCGCGACCGGCCAATCAGCAAGGAGCTGGAGCTGGTTCTGACGCGAGCCGGCAACGCCGCGGGAATCGACAAGATCTTCGTGACCTCGGGCGGCCAGCCGGGAACCGCGGGCAAGAGCACCGGATCGACCCGGCACAATGGCGGCCGCGCCGCGGACCTGCGCCTTGTCGCGGGCGGAAAGCGCCTGACCTTCTCGGACTCAGCCGCCGATCCCCTGGTCGCGCGGTTTGTGACGGCGGCCGCCGCGCATGGCGCGAGCGGCATCGGCGCCGGCGTGAACTACATGGGCGCCGAGACGCTCCACGTCGGGTTCGGACGCACGATCAGCGACGCCCAGAAGCTCGTCTGGGGCGCCGGCGGCCACGCCAAGAACGCGCCGCAGTGGCTCAGGGACGCGGCGAAGGAGGGCTGGTTCAACCCGCCAGCCTGGGTGTTCGACGACGACGACAGCCCAGAGGACCTGCCGGAGGATCGTGACGACGTCATCAGGGCGGAGGACGACGACGAGATCGCCGAAGTCGTGGTGAAGCCTCTGGTTCTCGACGACATCCCCGCCCGCTTCTCCCGGGAAGTCATTCTGGCGGCGCAGGCGACGCAGCGCCGTTGGAGGACGCCCGCTTCCGTGACCCTAGCGCAATGGGCGCTCGAGAGCGCCTACGGCAAGAGCATGCCGGCTGGTTCCAACAATCCCTTCGGAATCAAGGCGTTGAGGGGCCAGCCGACGGTGATGGCCTCGACGATCGAGTTCATCGGCGGAAAGAAGGTTCGCAAGTCGGAGCCGTTCCGCGCCTTCGCCAGTCTGGACGAGGCGTTCATCCAGCACGGCGAACTGCTGGGCACGTCGCGGCACTATGTCGAGGCGCGAAAGTTCACGAGCGATCCGGACCGTTTCGCCGACGCGCTGACTGGGATCTACGCGACCGATCCGCAGTACGGCGCCAAACTCCGGAGCATCATGTCGAAGAACGATCTCTACCGGTTCGACATCGATGTGGACGGAGACGGTTCGGCGGATGTGGAGATTATCGGGCGCGGGACGGATGTGATGACGGAGGCCCTGCGGCGGGGCGACGCCCGCAAGACGCGCGTCATCGCGCTGCAGAAGCGGCTCGTCGACCTCGGCTACAAGCTCGGCGAGATCGACGGAAAGTTCGGTTCGCTGACCGAGACGGCCGTCCTCGCCTTCCAGTCGGACAACGGACTGGCCTCGACCGGCTTCGTCGACGAGCGCACGGAGGCCGCGCTCGACGTCGCCGAGCCGCGCAGGCTCGACGAAAAACGCCTGCGGACGACCGAGACGGATCTCGCCGAGAGCGGATCGCGCATCGTCGTCAACGCCCGCCGGAGCAGGCTGCTCAGCTGGATCACGGCTGCGCTCGGCGCGCTCGGCGTCGGCAACAGCGCGGTCATCAACGCCGGGGGCGGGCAGGCCGGCGCCGCGGTCGGAACGCCGGGCGTCATGCCGGAGGGTCTGCTGCCGTTCCTTGCCGACGTGCAGAAGCTTGCGCCCGGCGCGCCTCCCGCCGAGCTCACACGGCTCGCCGACGCGGCCAAGGGGCTGTCGGCCAAGATCGGCGCGCTGTCGCCGCCGCCGGAAATCGTCGCCTGGCTCGGCCAGGTCCGGAAGACGATCTCGCCCGAGGTGCTGGCGAAGTACCCGGACATCTCGACGGTGCTCGACTCTCTCGCGCGGGCCCCGACACAGCAGAGCGGGGGCATGCGGACGATCTTCGACGTGCTGCCGGGCCTGTTCGCGCCGGGCGGAAATCTCCAGGCGATCATGGAGGGCGTTGCGGGGATCGGCGCGAGCGTGCTGCCGGGCTTCGGCGGCTCGGCGGCGATCCTTGCCGCGGCGCTCGCCTCACGCCTGTTCGCGAACAACATCGCGACCGCGCGCGTCGAGGATCATCAGAACGGGAACACGATCAGCCCGCTAAAGCCCTGAGGGCCGAAAATCGCGAAACGGGGCGAAAAAATCGACCTCGTCAGAGACTCGCTGGCGGCGATTGTGGGTCCGGTCGGTATGATCGGGCCTCCGAAACGAAACGGCCGCCTGTGGGCTCCTGAGAGTCACGGGCGGCCGGGTCGGTTTCCAAAACTTCGGCGGCGGGCGGTTTTGGCCCGCCGGGCGGAGTTTGCGCGGCGCAAGCGCCAGACCGGCCGTTTTCGGGCGGGAAGAGCCGTCGTGGCTCGCTAGTCAGCCGCGCAGGCGGCGCGCCAGCATGTCGAGCTGATCCAGAGAGGCGAAGCGAATCGTGAGCGAGCCGCCCGCGCCCTTCGTGGCCAGGGCGACGTCGAGGCCGAGCGCGGTCGCGAGCTCCTTCTCCAGAGCGATCGTGTCCGCGTCCCGCTCCGGCTTCGCCGGGCGAGCGCCGCCCTTGACCTCCGGCGCGCGCGCCAGCGCTTCGACCTCGCGCACCGACAGGCCGCGCTCGACCGCCTTCTTCGCGGCGGCCTCGGGATCGTCGAGCGTCAGCAGCGCGCGCGCGTGGCCGGCGCTCAGCGCGCCGTCCCGCACATAGGCCTTCACCGGCTCCGGCAGCCTGAGCAGCCGCACCGTATTGGCGATGTGACTGCGGCTCTTGCCGATCACCTCGGCCAGCTTCTCCTGCGTGTAGGAGAACTGCTTCTGGAGCTGCTCGTAGCCGGCCGCTTCCTCCATGGCGTTGAGGTCGGCGCGCTGGACGTTCTCGACGATCGCGATCTCGAGCGCCTCGCGCTCGTCGACGTCGAGCACGACGATCGGCGCGTCGTGGACGCCCGCGCGCTGCGCCGCGCGCCAGCGGCGCTCTCCCGCGATGATCTCGAAGCTGTCGGCGTCGCCGGGCAGCCGCCGCACGAGAATTGGCTGAAGGACGCCCTTCTCCTTCACCGAAGCCGTCAGGTCCTCGAGCTCTTCCTCTCGGAACGTCTGGCGCGGATTGGCCTTGCTGGGCTTGAGCTGGGCGATCTGCGCGCGGCGCTGCGGCCGGGCGCGATCGAGGCTCGTCACCTCCTCGCCGACGTCGCCGATGAGCGCCGCAAGTCCCCGTCCAAGCCTGGAGCGCTGCTCCTCCGCCATCATGCTGATCTCCGATACGCCTTGAACGTCACGCCGCCCGCAGCGCGCGCTCGCGCTGGATCACTTCGGAAGCGAGCCTCAGATAGGCCTGGCTGCCGGTGCATTTCAGGTCGTAGAGCAGCGCCGGCTTACCGTAGGACGGCGCCTCCGAGACGCGGACGTTCCGGGGAATCATGGTTTCGTAAACCTTGTCGCCGAGGAACTGCCGCACGTCGGCGACGACCTGGCCGGACAGATTGTTGCGCGGGTCGAACATGGTCAGTACGACGCCGTGGATCGAGAGCTGCGGGTTCAGTGTCTGGCGGACCTGCTCGACGGTGCGGAGCAGCTGGCTGAGACCCTCCAGCGCGAAGAACTCGCACTGCAGCGGCACCACGATCGCGTTCGCCGCGGCCATCGCGTTGATGGTGAGCAGGTTGAGCGAGGGCGGGCAGTCGACCAGCACATAGGTGTAGCGGGTCGCGCCCTCGTCGGCGTGAAGCGCGGCGATGGCGTCGCGCAGCCGGAAGGCGCGGTCCTTCTCGGAGGCGATCTCGAGCTCGACGCCGAGGAGATCCATCGTCGACGGCGCGAGATGCAGGCGCGGGACGACGGTTTCCTGGATTGTCGCGCCGAGGGTGGCGTCGCCGGTGAGCACGTCGTAGGTCGACAGCTTGCGCGCCTTGCGGTCGATCCCGAGCCCGGTCGAAGCGTTGCCCTGAGGGTCGAGATCGACGATCAGCACGGTCTCGCCGATCGCCGCCAGCGCCGTTCCGAGATTGATCGCGGTGGTCGTCTTGCCGACGCCGCCCTTCTGGTTGGCGAGGGTCAGCACCCGAGGCGCGCCGGGCGGAAAAGCGTTCGAAAGCATGGCGCTGGCTCCGGAAAGCTGCGTCGCTCGATCAGCCGGCAGGTCCCTCGAACGCTTCGACGCGCACGATGCGGGCGATTTCGTCCGTCAGACTCGGGTGGAACGACGCCCTGAATCTCCAGGATTTCTCCGCCTCGGTCAATTCCGCGGAGGCCTCGCGGCCCTTCGGAAACAGTCCGACGGCGCCGGTTTTCAACAGCGGCGCCGCAATGCCGAGAAGCGCGGTGAGCGGCGCGAGCGCGCGGGCGGTGACCACGTCGGCCGACAGGCCGGCGAGGGCGGCTTCCGCGCGCTCGGCGTGGATGTTCGCCGAGACGCCCATCGCGCGCGATGCCTCGCGCAGGAAGGCGGCCTTCTTGCCGTTGCTCTCGACGAGATGGATGTCCGTCGTCCCCGACAGGATCGCCGCCACGACGAGGCCGGGAAATCCGCCCCCGGAGCCAATGTCCACCCACCGTGCCGGCTCGGGCGGCGCGAGCGCGACGAGCTGGGCGCTGTCGGCGATGTGCCGCGTCCAGATCTCATCGAGCGTGTTCGGCGCAACGAGGTTGGTCTTGGCCTGCCAGCGATCGAGCGTCGTGACCAGCGTGTCGAGTCGCGCCCATGTTTCACGTGAAACATCGACCAGCCGCTCGGCCGCGGCCCGATCAGCGGCGCGCGCGTCGCTCACGCCACGGCGGCGCGGCGCGCCCTCACGGCGAGCAAAGCGAGCGCGGCCGGCGTCATGCCCTCGATGCGCCCGGCCTGTCCGAGCGTGCGGGGTGCGACGCGCGCTAGCTTCTCGGAGAGCTCGGCCGACAGCCCGGGAATGGTCCGGTAGTCGACGCCCGCGGGGAGGGCGAGTTCTTCCTCGGCCTTCCGGCGCGAGACCTCGGCGGTTTGGCGGTCGAGATAGACCGCGTAGCCGGCCTCGATCGTCAGCTGCTCGAAGGTCCTGGCGTTGATCCCGCCGAGCTCGGGCCAGACGCGGACGACGTCAGCGCCGGTCACATGCGGCAGCGAGAGCAGATCGAAGGCGGAGCGCCGGCGTCCGTCCTGGTTCACCTGCAGGCCCGCCCGCGCGGCCTCGGCCGGGGTCAAGGTGAGCGATCGGGCGAGCGCCTCGGCGGCCGCCAGCCGGTCCGCCTTTTCCGCGAAGGCTTTCTCGCGGCGCGAACCGACGACGCCGAGCGCGGCGCCCTTCGCCGTCAGGCGCAGATCCGCGTTGTCGCCGCGAAGCGACAGCCGGTATTCGGCGCGCGAGGTGAACATGCGATAGGGCTCGGTGACGCCATGCGTGACGAGGTCATCGACCATCACGCCGAGATAGGCCTCGGAGCGCTCGAAGGTCGCGGCGTCCGAGCCGCCCGCCTTGCAGGCCGCGTTCAGGCCGGCGAGCAGACCTTGCGCCGCGGCCTCCTCGTAGCCGGTGGTGCCGTTGATCTGTCCGGCGAGGAAGAGGCCTGGCAGGCGCTTGCATTCGAGCGTCGGGTCGAGCTCGCGCGGATCGATATGGTCGTATTCGATCGCGTAGCCGGGCCGCAGGATCTCCACGCGCTCCAGCCCCGGCATCGAGCGGACCAGCGCCAGCTGCACGTCTTCCGGCAGGGAGGTGGAGATGCCGTTCGGATAGACGGTCGCATCGTCGAGGCCTTCGGGCTCCAGAAAGACCTGATGGCCGTCGCGCTCGCCGAAGCGGACCACCTTGTCCTCGATCGAGGGGCAGTAGCGCGGGCCTCGGCTCTCGATGCGGCCGGAATACATCGCCGAGCGCGCGAGGTTGGCGCGGATGACCGCGTGGGTCTCAGGCGTCGTGCGGGTGACATGGCAGGCGATCTGCGGATTGGCGATCGCGTCGGTCAGCGTGGAGAACGGCTCCGGCGGCGAGTCGCCGTCCTGCCGGTCGAGCCCTTCAAAGTCGATCGTGCGGCCGTCGAGCCGCGGCGGGGTGCCGGTCTTAAGGCGGCCGAGCGCGAGGCCCGCGGCGTCAAGGCGCTTCGACAGGCCGAGCGCGGGGGCCTCGCCGACGCGACCGGCTGGGATCTGGCGCTCGCCGATGTGGATGAGGCCTCGCAGGAAAGTGCCGGTGGTGATGACGACCGCGCCTGCCCGGATGCTGCGGCCGTCGGCGGTGACGACGCCCGAGACGCGGTCGCCGGCCGCGATCAGGTCGTCGATCTCCGCCTCGACGACGTCGAGGTTCGGGGTCCGGGCGAGGGCGGCCTGGACCGCGGCGGCGTAGAGGCGCCGGTCCTGCTGCGCGCGGGGGCCGCGCACCGCCGGGCCCTTGCTCCGGTTCAGCACGCGAAACTGGATGCCGCCGTCGTCGGCGCAGCGGCCCATCAGCCCGTCCAGCGCGTCGACCTCGCGGACGAGATGGCCCTTGCCGAGCCCGCCGATGGCGGGGTTGCACGACATGGCGCCGATCGTGTCAGCCCGATGGGTGACAAGCGCCGTGCGCGCGCCGGCCCGCGCCGCCGCGGCCGCGGCTTCGCAGCCCGCATGTCCGCCGCCCACGACGATGACGTCGTAGCCGTGCGGGTCCGGGGTCTTGGGTCGAAGGCTCATGGACGCGTCGATACTGGCGCACGGCGCGGCGCGCAATGTTTCACGTGAAACATCGGCGCGGGTAGGTCACTTCCCGATGCAGAAGGACGAGAAGATCGCGCCGAGAACCTCTTCGACGCCGATCCGCCCGGTGATCCGTCCGAGCTCTGTCGCGGCGGCGCGAAGCTGCTCGGCCAGCAGTTCGTCCGGCGTGTCGTCCCAGGAGGCGAGGGCGTCTGCGAGCTGGCGGTGGACTGCGCGCGCGGCGTCGCGGTGGCGGGCGCGGGTGAGGCCGACGTCCCTCCCGGCGCCCAGCGCCTCGCGACCAGCCTCCGCCAGCGCCGCAACCAGCGCGCCGAGGCCCTCGCCGGTGCGCGCCGAGATCCGGTGGCCCACGGCGGCGGATGCCTCGGCGAGGTCGATCTTGCTGGCGACGCGCCAAATTCTGGATGCGTCGACGGCCGGCGGCTCGCCAGCCGCGGCGGCGTCCTCGAGCCACAGGACGAGGTCGGCCGCCGCCCCTCGCGCCTCCGCCCGCCTCACGCCTTCCTGCTCGGCGGCGTCCGCCGCGTCCCTGAGGCCGGCCGTGTCGGCGACGGTCACGGGCACGCCGTCGAGGTCGAGGTGGACCTCGAGCACGTCGCGCGTCGTGCCGGCCGCCTCCGTGACGATGGCGACGTCGCGCTTCGCCAGCGCGTTCAGCAGCGACGACTTCCCCGCGTTCGGCCGCCCGAGGATGGCCACCTGGAACCCCTCGCGCATGCGCTCCGCCCGCCGGTCCGCGATCGCCTCCGCGATGTCGCGCGCTAGCGCCTCGACCTCCTGTCGCGCCGCGCCGCGGGCGGCGTCGGTGACGTCCTCCTCGTCCGAAAAATCGATGCCGGCCTCGACCAGCGCCATTGCGGCGACCAGGCGTTCGCGCCAGCGCTCGACGACGGCCGACAGCGCGCCCTCGCTCTGCAGCAGGGCCTGCCTGCGCTGCGCCTCGGTGTCGGCGCCGAGCAGGTCTGCGAGCCCTTCCGCTTCCGCGAGGTCCATCCGGCCGGCGACGAAGGCGCGGCGGGTGAACTCGCCCGGCTCGGCGAGCCGGACGCCGGCGATCGACAGCACGGCGTCGAGCGTCGCCGCCGTCACCGCGCGGCCGCCATGGATGTGCAGTTCGGCGAGGTCCTCGCCGGTGGCCGAGGCCGGACCTGGGAACCAGAGCGCAAGCCCCCGGTCGAGCAGGCCGCCGTCTCTCGGATCGCGGAAGGCGCGGAAGGCGGCTCGGCGGGGCTCTGCACCTCCGCCGGCGATCGCGACGAGGCAGGCGAAGGCGTCGGGGCCGGAGATGCGGATCACCGCGATCGCCGCCTTGCCCGGCGCCGTCGAAACCGCCGCGATCGTGTCGCGGGACTTGAACCCGTCGCCTCCCATGGCGAGTTTCTCCGAAACAGACCGATCCGGACCGCTCATGCCAAACCGCCTCGCCGACGCCGCAAGCCCCTATCTCCTGCAGCACGCCGACAATCCGGTCGACTGGTGGGAGTGGTCGCCGGAGGCCTTCGAGGAGGCCAGGCGGCTGAACCGGCCGGTGCTGCTCTCGATCGGCTACGCCGCGTGCCACTGGTGCCACGTCATGGCCCATGAGAGCTTCGAGGACGAGGCCGTCGCCGCGGTGATGAACGAGCATCTGGTTTCGATCAAGGTGGATCGCGAGGAGCGCCCCGACGTCGACCAGATCTACATGGCCGCGCTGCATGCGCTCGGGCAGCAGGGTGGCTGGCCGCTCACGATGTTCCTCACCCCGTCCGGGGATCCGTTCTGGGGCGGCACCTATTTTCCGAAGGAGGCCAGATACGGCCGGCCCGGCTTCCCGGACGTCGTTCGCACGCTGTCCCGGGTCTATGCGGAGGAGCCCGAGCGCGTCTTCCAGAACGCGACGGGCATCGCTGCGCGGCTCAAGCCAAAGCCCGCGGAGGAGGGCGCCTTCGGCCTCGCCGAGCTCGACGAGACGGCGCGGCGGCTGGTCCGCATCTTCGATCCGGTCGACGGCGGTTTCCAGGGCTCGCCGAAGTTCCCGCAGGCCGGCGTGCTGGAGCTGATGCTGCGCGCCGCCGCCCGAACCGGAGAGGGCGACGTCGCCGCCCCGGCCAATCTCACATTGGCGCGCATGGCGGCCGGCGGGATCCACGACCATGTCGGCGGCGGCTTCGCGCGCTATTCGGTCGACGCGCAGTGGCTCGTCCCGCATTTCGAAAAGATGCTCTACGACAACGCCCAGCTGCTGCCGCTCTATGCAGCCGCGGGGCGCGCGCTGGGCGACTCCCGCCTGCTCGACGCCGCGCACGGGATCGTCGACTGGCTCGAGCGCGAGATGATCACCGAGGAAGGCGCCTTCGCCGCGAGCCTCGACGCCGACAGCGAGGGCGAGGAGGGCAAATTCTACGTCTGGTCGCGGGCGGAGCTGGACGAGGCGCTCGGTCCGGACGACGCGGCTTTCGCGGCCGACGTGCTCGACATCTCCGCCGCCGGCAATTTCGAGGGCGCGTCGATTCCCAACCGCCTTGACGCCCCGAAGGCGGCGTCGGTCGACGAGGCGCGGCTGACGCAGATCCGGGCGCGCATGCTCGCGACCCGCGCGAAACGGATCCGCCCGGGACGCGACGACAAGGGGCTCGCGGACTGGAACGGGCTGATGATCGCGGCGCTCGCCGACGCTGCTTTCGCGCTCCATCGGCCCGACGCGCTCGAACTCGCCAGGCGCGCCTTCGCCGCGATCGTCGCGAGCCACGCGCGCGGAGAGCGGCTGGGCCACGCCTTCCGCGCCGGCCGGCTGATCTTTCCCGGCTTCGCCTCGGACTACGGAGCGATGGCGCTGGCGGCGATCGCGCTCGCCGGCGCGACCGGCGAGGTCGCCTATCGCGATCACGCCGCGCGCTGGCTCGACGCGGCGCGCGCGCACCATCGCAATCCGGCCGGTCCCGGCTACGCGGTCGACGCCGACGACGCGCCCCGCCTCGTCGTGCGGCCGGAGGCGCTGATGGACGAGGCCATGCCGAGCGGGACGGCGCTGATCCTCGCAGCGGAGGTCCGGCTCGCGACCTTTGACGCGGACGAGGAGCGCCTCGTTCGTTTCGACCGGGAGCTCGAGGCGCTCGGCGGACGGATGGGGTCGAACGTCATCGGCCATGCCGGCCTGCTGAACGCGCTCGACGCGCGGCTCCGGCTGTCGTCGATCGTCGTCATCGGGGACGGGGACGCCGCCGACGCGCTCCACCGCAAGGCCATGGCCGCGCCGTCATGGGAACGGGTCGTGCGGCGCGTGCGCAGCGCCTCGGATCTTCCGGACGGCCACCCGGCCCGCGCCGCTAAGGTCTCCGGGGCGGCGGCTCTGGTCTGCGCCGGCCAGGCCTGCTCGGCCCCGGCGACGACGCCCGAGGCGCTGTCGGCCGCGCTCGCAAACCTCGCCGACCTTTCCGAGCCGGCTCTATCCATCTCGCCCGGCGACGGCCCGAACTGACGTCAGCGCATCGCGGACTGGCGCGCATAGGGCAGGTCGCGGACCTGGCGCGGCGGCGGCAGCGGCTCGAGGCGCTGCGGGGCCTGCGGCTCCGCCTCCGCCGCCTCGGTCGCAGGCGCCTGCAGAGGCGCCTCGGGCGCGCCGAGCTGGCGCGGCGGCGTTCCAGGCTTGCGGGGACGCGGCGCGACCGGTTCGGCCTCGGCGACCGGCGCGGCGATCTCCGGGGTCTCCTCGGCGGGCGGCGCGACGCCCGGCGGCTCCTGGAAGTCGACCGGCACGCCGGGGACGACGAGGCCGGCGAGCTCGCGCGCGTCCCAGTTCGTCAGGCGCACGCAGCCATGGCTGTTGGTCTTGTCGATCTTCGACGGCTCGGGCGTGCCGTGGAGACCATAGGTCGGCTTGTCGAGACCGACCCAGGTCGCGCCGACCGGCCCGTTCGGCCCGGGCGGCAGCCTGAGCGCCTTGGTGTTCGCGCCCTGCTGGAAATTGACCTTCGGCCGGTACCAGTAGTCCGGATTGATCGCGATCGCCTTCACGGCGTGCGTGCCGGTCGGCGAGGGCATGTCGGAGCTGCCGATCGTCGCGGGGTAGGCGACGACGAGCTTTCCGGCTGCGTCGTAGCCCCGGAGCTGCTTCAGCTGCTTGTCGGCGACGATGTGCGCGACCTTGGCCTTCAGCGGCTTGCCGACATTGGCGACAACGACGTCGACGCCGGCCTCGGTGAAGCTGACGTCGGGATTGAGCCGGCGAAGGAACGCCTCGTCCATGTGGAAGCGCTCGGCGAGCATCTCGGCAGCGTCGCGATAGGACAGGCCCGGCAGCTGCGCCTGCTCGGCGTAGTCGCCTGGCATCGTCGGCACGAACGGGCCGGCGACGTCCTCCGGCGTGATCGTGTAGGAGACGAGGGCGGGCTCGGAGTAGCCGCCTTCGAGCTCGGCCCAGAGCGCGGCGTCGATCACGCCGTCGACCTCGTGGCCGCGCATCTCCTCGAAAGCGCGCACCGCCTTGAACACGTTGCCGCCGGCGATGCCGTCGATCACGCCCGGTGAGACGTGATTGCGGTCAAGAAGCACCTGCAGCTTGATCATGCGCGGATCGGAGCGCTGGCCCTTCGGAAACGGGTCTTTGGTGTAGACGGCGTCGTTCGCGAGCGAGATCAGCAGATCGACCGGATAGTCCTGTTCGGCCGCCGCCTTTGGGGCTGCAGCGCGTGGGCGTGGCGCGAGCTGCGACGGTGAGTTGGGCGAGATGGTCGCGGGGGTCGCCGCCGGCGCCGACGGCGCGACCGGGCGCGGCTCGATGGCGCCGGTCGTCGTGACGTCGCGCCGCACGGCGGTCGATCCGGTCGAAGAAGGGTGCGGCCGCGGGCCGCTGCTGAGCAGCGACTCGATGAGATCGAACGGCTCGGCCCGCAAGGCGGGGCTCGCCGAAAAAAGGATCGCGAGGGTCGCGACGGCCGTCATGCTGCGCGCCACCGAACGGACTCCTCGACGCGAGAGGTTACGCCAACGACGTCGCGGGAGGTCCGGAGCGCCACGCAGCACAGTCGCGCGATAGGGTAAACAAACTGCTGCCGACGCCCGTCTGGGCACGGGTTCGGCGCCGCTTCGTGATCGTCACTCTCGACGCGGCGGGCCAATGCGCCTATATTGACCGAACGGTTCGGTCAACGCGGTCAACGAGGCTGCGGCGGCCGGGCATAGCTCCTTCTGACACCATGACCGGCTGAGCCGGACGGCCTAGACTGACGCCCATGCAGACGACATTGGAAAAGCCCGCGACCGAGGATGCGTCCGACAGCGCCAAGCGCCGCCAGATCCTCGACGGCGCCCGTCAGGTGTTTCTCGCGCAGGGTTTCGACGCTGCGAGCATGGGCGAGATCGCCAAGGCGGCGGGCGTCTCCAAGGGCACGCTCTACGTCTATTTCGAGAACAAAGAGCAGCTGTTCAGCGCCTTGGTGAAACGGCAGTGCGCGATCACCGCCGAGCGCCTGTTCGAGCTCGACGCCGGCAATCACGACGTCCGCGAAGTGCTGTTCCGGCTCGGCACCAGCTTTCTCGACGCCATGGTCGAGCCGAGCCACGTCTCCACGGTCCGCATGGTCATCGGCGCCGCCGACCGGAAGCCCGAGATTGGGCAGCTTTTCCTCGACGCCGGTCCCCGCGGCGGAAAGCGCCGGCTCGCCGACTGGCTTCAGGCCAAAGTCGACCAGGGCGAGCTCGTCATCGACGACGTCGAGGTCGCCGCCTGGCAGTTCCTGTCGATGTGCAACAGCGCGGTGATGATGCCCGTGCTGATCGGCAGCGAGCCCCCGCCCCCATCGGAGAGGCTGTCCTATCTCGTCGGCCGCGCGGTCGACGTGTTCATGGCCGGCTACGGACCTAAGTCCGCGCCCGGGACCGGCGCCTGAGCAAGGCTGCCCGGCGCAATCGCCGTTTGACGGCGCCCGCTCGAGGGCAGATCAAGCTCGCCATGACGACAGAGCCGGATGCGCGCCGGGACGCCCGGACTCGGCGCGCCCTCCTGGAACTGCGAGACGTCGCGACGGCGCTTGCGATCGCTACGGTCGGCGCAGTCCTGTTCTACTTTCTCGGCCTGCCTGCGCCTGCGCTGATCGGCGCTGTGACGGCGACGAGCGTCGCGGCGCTCGCCGGAAAGCTCGGTCCGTTCCCGAAACGCTGGCGCGACGTCGTCTTCGTCGCGCTCGGCGCCTCGATGGGCTCGGCGGTCACGGCGGAGACGCTGTCCGGAATCGCCCGCTGGCCGGGCAGCATGGTGGCGCTCGCCGTCGCGGTCACGGCGATGACCGCCTCGTCCTACTTCGTGCTGCGTCGCGGCTTCGGCTGGGACCGCACCACCGCTTTCTACGCCTCCCCGCCCGGCGCGCTGAGCGCGACGCTCGCTCTGGCGGCGACGACCGACGCCGACATGAGCAAGGTCGCGGTCGCGCAGGTGATCAGGGTGTTCATCCTGACCATGGCCGCGCCCATCGCCATCGTCGCGACCGGCGGTCACGCGCCTGCCTCCGCCGCGGCGCCGCTGGTCGCGAGCCCCGGCGGGATCGTGGCGGTGATCGCCGCCGGGATCGCCGGCGCGCTGGTCTTCCATCGGTTCAGGATCCCCGGCGGGCTGATGGTCGGGGCGTTCCTCGCCAGCGCGATCCTGCATGCGAGCGGGCTGGTGGTCGGCCGCCTGCCCTGGTGGATGACGCTTCCATTCTTCGTCGCGCTCGGCGCGATCGTCGGCACGCGCTTCGCCGGCCTGAAGCCGTCGCTCATCCTGTCGCTGCTGAAGGCCTCGCTCGCCTCCTTCTTCGTGACGGCGGCGCTTGGGGTCGGCTTCGCGGTCGCGATCGGCTGGACGCTCGGGCTGCCGAGCGCGCAGGTCTTCGTCGCCTTCGCGCCCGGCGCGCTCGAGACGATGATGTTGACTGCGTTCCTCCTCGGCCTCGATCCGGCCTATGTCGGAGCGCATCACGTCGCCCGGTTCCTGGCGCTGTCCTTCGCCGTGCCGCTCGCCGCCCGCCTCATCGGCGCGAGCGCGCCGCTCGAAAGCGCGCCGGAACCGACCGACGAGGACGTGTAAGCGCGGAAGTCGCGCTCGGGCCCGCATCGTGGTATGTGGCGCGCTTCCTCGAAACCGAGCCGCCAAGCCTTATCTTCGGACGCAGAATGACCGCGCTCGACATCTCCTTCGATCGCCGCCCCGAGGCGGATGCGCCGCCCGCCCCCGCGCTGGCGGCCAAGCCCACGCTCGTCGGGCTGACGCGCGCGCGCCTCGGCGAGGCGCTCCTGTCCGCGGGCGTTCCCGAACGCCAGCTCAAGATGCGCGTCGCGCAGCTCAACCACTGGATCCACAATCGCGGCGCCGCCTCCTTCGACGCCATGACGAACGTCTCAAAGGAGATGCGATCGACGCTCGCGGAGAACTTCACGCTCGACCGTCCGGAGATCGTCAGCGAGCAGATCTCCGTCGACGGCACCCGCAAGTGGCTGCTGCGCCTGCCCGCGCAGGGCCCGCGCGTGCGGCCCGCCGAGATCGAGGCCGTTTACATTCCCGAAGAAGGGCGCGGCACGCTCTGCGTCTCCAGCCAGGTCGGCTGCACGCTGACCTGCACCTTCTGCCACACGGGCACGCAGGTGCTGGTCCGCAACCTTACCGCCGCCGAGATCGTCGCCCAGCTCGTTCTCGCGCGCGACCGGCTCGGCGACTGGTCGGGCGGCGCGGCGCCTGAGGGCGCGGTGGTGCCGGGCGACGGCGGCCGCTTCGTCACCAACATCGTCTTCATGGGCATGGGCGAGCCGCTCTACAATCTCGACGCCGTGCGCGACGCGATCGAGGTGATGGCCGACGGCGAGGGCCTCGGCGTCGGGCGCCGCAAGATCACCGTCTCGACCTCGGGCGTCGTCCCCGAGATGAAGCGGCTCGGCGAGGAGACCGGCGCGCAGCTCGCCATTTCGCTCCACGCCGTGAACGACGCGCTGCGCGACGTGCTGGTGCCGATCAACAAGAAGTTCCCGATCAAGCAGCTCTTGCAGGCCTGCCGGGACTATCCCGGCGCGTCCAACGCCCGGCGCATCACCTTCGAATACGTGATGCTGAAGGGCGTGAACGACAGCCCCGCGGAAGCGCGCGAACTGGTGCGGCTGCTCGCAGGCCTTCCCGCCAAGATCAACCTGATCCCGTTCAATCCCTGGCCGGGCTCTCCTTACGAATGCTCCGACTGGGCAACGATCGAGGCGTTCTCCGAGATCGTGTTCCGCGCGGGCTACGCCAGTCCGGTGCGCACGCCGCGCGGGCGCGACATCGCGGCCGCCTGCGGGCAGCTGAAGTCCGAGACCAAGCGGCTTCGCGCCAAGGAGCGGGAGGCCATGGAGGCTGCCGAGTGACTGTCGCAAGCGAGAGCGCGACCCTGCCGGGCGCGTTCTGACGCCATGCTGGCCCGACTCGCCGCCCGCCTCCTGCTCGCGCCGCTCGGCTTCGCCTGCGGCGTGCTCGCCGCCTTCGCGACCGTCGCCGCGATGGCGACGGGGGGGCTCGGCGACACGCATCTCTTTCCCGAAGAGATCGCGATCCTCGGCTACGACCTCACCGTCAACGCAGCCACCGTCGCGCTGTTGTTCGCGCCGCTGATGGGCGCGCCCGCCATCGTCGCGGTCGCGATCTCGGAGATGTTCTCGCTACGCTCGTGGATCTTCCACGCAGCCGCCGGCGCGGCCTCGGCCCTGCTGCCCTGGTCGCTCGCGCCCTCGAGCTTCGAGGGACCGGTGTTCACGACCAGCCAGGTGGTCGCCGCGGGCCTCGTCGGCGGCCTCGTGCACTGGCTGATCGCGGGGCGCACGGCCGGGCTGGCCGATTCCCGGCGCGATCCAGGCGCCTGAGGCGGTCAATGGCGATCAGCGCCTCATTTCAGCGCTCTAATATCTGACGGGATTGTCGCCCTCGAAGATGTCGAACGCGTATAGCGGGCCCATATCGCCCTGGATGGTCACTCGACCCTTACCGTCTCCGCCTTTCCAACATTCAATCTCGCCCGAAATCTCATTGTGATTCACAGGGCCGCGGAATATCGGATTCTTTGAAGCGTCGATCTGATCCAAGACCGTAAAGGTCTGATCGGCATTTGAATTCTCAAACTGGAATGTAATGTATGCCATGGATATAGGCCCCCGGTGGTTGTCCATCGAAGGTTGCACGATCTGTCGGCTACGCCTAGATCTGTCAGATATGTACAAATACAGACGGCGCGGATCGAAATCCGCGCCGTTCTTAAAGATGCCGTCGCAGGTCGGCTGAAATTCAGCGTGCGGCTGCCGCCGCCTCGCCCTTGGCCTTCTGGCTGCGGTCCTGCTTCTCGACGATGCGGGCCGACTTGCCGCGGCGATCGCGCAGGTAATAGAGCTTGGCGCGGCGGACCTTGCCGCGACGCACGACCTTCACGCTGTCGATCAGCGGCGAGTAGAGCGGGAACACGCGCTCGACGCCCTCGCCGTAGGAAATCTTGCGGACGGTGAAGCTCTCGTTGAGGCCGCCGCCGGACCGGGCGATGACGACGCCCTCATAGGCCTGAACGCGGGTGCGCTCGCCTTCCTTGACCTTCACGTTGACCGTGATGGTGTCGCCGGGAGCGAAATCCGGGATCTCGCGCTTGGCGACGACGACGTCCATCTGCTCGCGATCGAGTTGCTCGATGATGTTCATAGGTCTTGTCTCCGCGTCTCCCGCTCAACGCGGGGCGCACGAGAAGTTTCAGTGAATCTCGTGATCGGCGGCTCTCCTACTCGCTTTCGCTGCGTTTGTCGACGCCTCCTGTCAATGATGCGACATATTTCGCCCACAGGTCCGGTCGGCGGGCCCGCGTCGCCTGCAGGGAGAAGCGTTTTCGCCAGCGCGCGACGGCTGCGTGGTCCCCGGAGAGCAGCTCGGCCGGGATGGCGCGGCCTTCGAAATCGCGAGGCTTGGCGTAATGCGGGTGCTCGACGAGCGGCCGTTCGAAGCTCTCGACGTCGCCGGACGCCGCATCGCCCATGACGCCGGGCAGCAGCCGCACGCAGGCGTCGAGCAGCAGCGTCGCCGCCGCCTCGCCGCCCGACAGGACGACGTCGCCGACAGAGACCTCCTCGAGGCCGCGCGCCGCGACCACGCGCTCGTCGACGCCCTCGAACCGGCCGCAGACGATCAGCACGCCGGGGCCGGCCGCGAGCTCGCGCACGCGCGCCTGACTGAGCGGTCTACCGCGCGGCGTCATCAGGAGGCGCGGCCGGTCGTCGGCCCCGGCGGCGTCGATCGCGACGGCGAGCACGTCGGCCCGCAGGACCATGCCCGGGCCGCCGCCGGCCGGCGTGTCGTCCACCGTGCCGTGCCGGTCGGCCGCATGCGCGCGGATGTCGCGCGCCTCCAGCGACCAGGCGCCGCCGAGCGCCCGGCCGGCCAGCGCATGTCCGAGAAGCCCCGGAAACATCGCGGGATAGAGGGTGAGAACAGTCGCGCGCCACATCGGCGGCAGGGCCTCGTCCGGTTTGAAACGGCTTCTCCTTGCCCGCCCGCGCCGGCCGCGTCCACCGCTCGTGAACCCTCGGTCCGGCAAAACTCTCCGATAAGCGCTTGTCGGTTCGGCGAAGCCGGGCATACTCTTGTCCTGTGAGCACCGTGGCCATCGACATCCGGCCTGCCAATGCGGACGACGCCGCATCGATCGCCGCCGTGCACGACGCCGCCTGGCGCAACGCCTATCGCGGCCTCATCCCCGGACGAGAACTCGAACGGATGATCGAGCGGCGCGGGCCCTCGTGGTGGTCCGGCGCGATCCGGCGCGGCAGCCGCGTCAGCCTGCTGATGTTCGGAGGCGAGGCCGTCGGCTACGCATCCTCCGGCCGCAACCGCGCCTCGACGCTCGCCGTCGGCGGCGAGGTCTACGAGCTCTACCTGAAGCCGGAATATCAGGGGCTCGGGCTGGGGCGCCGGCTGTTCAACGCCGCGCGCGGCGAGCTCGCGGGCCGCGGACTGCTCGGCGCGTCCGCATGGTCGCTCGCCGGCAACGACCCGGCCTGCGCCTTCTACGCCCGCCTTGGCGGCAAGCTCGCCGCCCGCGGCGTCGAGCATTTCGGCGACGTCACCCTCGAAAAATTCGCCTACGTCTGGCGCTGACGCGGAGCGCAGGGCCGGCGGCGCGCCTCAGGCGATTGACATCGCGCGGTCCCGCGCCGCAAACCTCCGGCGCATTCCAAGACCTCCGGAGCCGTCCCCCATGAGCCATGCCGACCTCGCCGCTGCGATCGACGACGCGTGGGAGAAGCGCGCCGAGATCAGCCCGTCGACGACCGGCGCGGCCCGCGAGGCGGTCGAGACCACGCTGGCCGGCCTCGACAAGGGCGAGATCCGCGTCGCGGAGAAGTCCGGCAAGGACTGGACGGTCAACCAGTGGGCCAAGAAGGCCGTGCTGCTGTCCTTCCGCCTCAACGACATGGGGCGCATCGCGGGCGGTCCCGGCCAGGCGGCGTGGTGGGACAAGGTGCCGTCCAAGTTCGACGGCTGGACCGAGCCCGAGTTCCGCGAGGCGGGCTTCCGCGCCGTGCCGGGCTCGATCGTGCGCCGCTCGGCCTTCGTCGCGCCGAACGTCGTGCTGATGCCGTCCTTCGTGAACGTCGGCGCCTATGTCGACACGGGCACGATGGTCGACACCTGGGTCACCGTCGGCTCCTGCGCGCAGATCGGCAAGAACGTGCATCTGTCGGGCGGCGTCGGCATCGGCGGCGTGCTGGAGCCGCTGCAGGCCGGCCCGGTGATTATCGAGGACGACTGCTTCATCGGCGCCCGGTCCGAGGTCGTCGAGGGCGTGATCGTGCGCAAGGGCTCGGTGCTCTCGATGGGCGTGTTCATCTCGGCGACCACCAAGATCGTCGACCGCGCGACCGGCGAGGTGTTCGTGGGCGAAGTGCCGGAATATTCGGTGGTCGTCCCCGGCGCGCTGCCGGGCAGGCCGCTGCCGGACGGAACGCCCGGACCCTCGCTCTACTGCGCCGTGATCGTGAAGCGCGTCGACGCCCAGACCCGTTCCAAGACCGCCATCAACGAGCTGCTGCGGGACTGATCGGATCGGCGAACTGCCTGCTTCGAGACGGCCCTTCGGAACTCCTCAGCCATGAGGAAGGTTGAGGATGCCGGTCTCTTCGTTCCTCATGCCGAGGAGCCGCGCATCGCGCGGCGTCTCGAAGCACGCACTCGGCTGATGCGACCATGACCATCGACCCGAAGAATCCCGTCGACGTCGCCCGCGCGCTGATCGCCTGCGAGAGCGTGACGCCGGACGAGGGCGGCGCGCTCGCGCTGCTCGAACGCCTGCTGGCGCCGCTGGGATTTGCGGTCGATCGCCCGGTCTTCTCGGCCGACGGCACGCCCGACATCGAGAACCTCTATGCGAAGCGCGGCGAGGGCGAGGCCTTCGTCTTCGCCGGTCATACCGACGTCGTGCCGCCCGGCGACGTGTCGAAGTGGCGCCACAACCCTTTCGTCGGCGCGGCGGAAGCGGGCGAGCTGTTCGGGCGCGGCGCGGTCGACATGAAGGGCGCGGTCGCCTGCATGATCGCGGCGGTCGCACGGCGGCCCGAGGCCGGGCCCGTCGCCTTCCTGATCACGGGCGATGAGGAAGGCCCGGCGATCAATGGCACCGCCAAGCTGCTGGAATGGGCGACGGCGCGCGGCGAGCGATTTTCGGCCTGCCTGCTCGGCGAGCCGTCGAACCCCAATGCGCTCGGCGACGAGATCAAGGTCGGCCGCCGCGGCAGCCTGTCCGGCACGGTGACGATCGCCGGCGTGCAGGGCCATGTCGCCTACCCTCATCGCGCCGACAATCCGGTGCGCCGCCTGCCGAAGGTTCTGTCCGCGCTGATGGACGAACCGCTCGACGACGGGACGGAGCACTTTCAGCCGTCGAACCTTGAGGTCGTTTCGGTCGAGAGCGGCGCGGGCGCCTTCAACGTCATTCCGGGCGAGGCGAGGCTGCGCTTCAACATCCGCTACAATGACCGCCACGACGCTGCCAGCCTGATGCGGCTCGTGCGTGAGCGGCTAGACGGCGCGCTCGGGTCGGACGGCTACAGTCTCGACCCCGAGCCGCACACCGGCGACGCCTTCCTCACCCCGCCCGGCGCCTTCAGCGACGTGGTCGCGGACGCCGTCGAGGCCGAGACGGGCCGGCGGCCGGCGCTCACCACGACGGGCGGCACATCGGACGCGCGCTTCATCAAGTCCTACTGCCCGGTGGTCGAGTTCGGCCTCGTCGGTCAGACCATGCATCAGGTCGACGAGCGGGTCTCGATCGCGGATCTGGAGACGCTGACGCGCATCTACGAGCGCGTGCTCGAGAAGGCGACCGGCGCATGACGATCGCTCACTGGTGCGTGCTGTTCGGCGGGATCTTGCCGATCTTGTGCGCCGGGCTCGCCAAGTCCGGCGCGGCCGATTTCGACAATGCCCGCCCGCGCGAGTGGTTCGAGAAGCAGGCCGGCTGGCGCAAACGCGCCGACGCCGCCCAGCGCAACGGCTGGGAGGCCTTCCCGCTGTTCGCCGCCGCCGTGCTGGTCGCGACGACGCAAGGGGCTGAGACAGGCGCGGTCGATGCGCTCGCCCTCGGATGGGTCGCGCTGCGGCTCGCCTATGTCTGGGCCTACGTGGCCGACCGGCCGTCGCTGCGCTCGGCGCTGTTCACCGGAGCCCTGGCCGCGACGGTCGCGATCTTCACGGCGCCGCTCTGGACTTGAGCGCCTACTCGGCGGCGAGCGTCAGCCCGAGCTCGGACGCCTTGGCGTGGATGTCGGACTGGTCGCGCCGCAGCCTCAGCGCGATGAGGCTCGCGGGCACCTTCTCCCGGACGAGCTCCTGAAGCTGCTGGACGTTCTCCGCCGTCCAGGGACGGTCTTCGCTGACTTCGGCCATGGTCGAGCCTCCCTTCAGTTTGAAGAAGAGGTATGGGCCGGCCGGGGCGCCGTCGAGCGATAGGCACGCCCAAAAAAGCGGCGCCTCAACGAGGCATCAGAACTGCCGCGACACCATCATGTGCTTGATCTCGGCGATGGCCTTCGCCGGATTGAGGCCCTTCGGGCAGGCCTTGGCGCAGTTCATGATCGTGTGGCAGCGATAGAGCTTGAACGGGTCTTCCAGCCCGTCGAGCCGCTCGCCGGTCGCCTCGTCGCGGCTGTCGATCAGCCAGCGATAGGCCTGCAGCAGCGCGGCCGGGCCGAGATAGCGGTCTCCGTTCCACCAGTAGCTCGGGCACGAGGTCGAGCAGCAGGCGCAGAGAATGCACTCGTACAGCCCGTCGAGCTTCTCGCGGTCCTCGTGGGACTGGCGCCACTCCGTGCCGGGCGCGCGCGTGTCGGTCTTGAGCCACGGCTCGATCGAAGCGTGCTGAGCGTAGAAGCGGGTGAGGTCGGGGACGAGGTCCTTCACCACCGGCATGTGCGGCAGCGGGTAGATCTTCACCGTCCCGCCGTCGGCGCACTCGTCCATGCCCTTGGTGCAGGCGAGCGTGTTGGTCCCGTCGATGTTCATCGCGCAGGAGCCGCAGATGCCCTCGCGGCAGGAGCGCCGGAAGGTCAGCGAGGCGTCGACGTTCGACTTGATCCAGATCAGGCCGTCGAGGACCATCGGACCGCAGTCGCCGCGGTCGACGAAGAAGGTGTCGACCCGCGGGTTGATCCCGTCGTCCGGGTTCCAGCGATAGACCTTGAACTCGGTGACATCCTTCGCCCCGCCCGGCTTCGGCCAGACCTTGCCTTCGACCAGGCGGGAGTTCTTGGGGAGGTTGAGCTGAACCATGAACGCCTCAGGCCTCGATCAGATCGAGGCGTTTCTCGATGCGCTGGAGCCGCGCGTCGAACGTGTCGAGCCTGTGATCGAGACGAACGATATCGGTCCTGATCCCTGCAACCTGAACTTCGACCGACGCGACGCGCGCGGTCAGTTCGGACAGCCGCTCGCCCATCACGTCGACCTTCTGGTCGATCTGGCGCAGGTATCGAAGGACGATGCTGTCGGGTTCCTCGGCCATCATCGGCTCCTCAATACACCCGAGCCTTCGGCTCGATGTACTGGATGTCGTTGGTCATCGTGTAGGTGTGGACCGGACGGTAGTCGATCGACACGGTCCTCGCCTCGACGTCGGCCCAGGCGAGGGTGTGCTTCATCCACTGCTTGTCGTCGCGGTCCGGGAAGTCTTCGCGCGCATGCGCGCCGCGGCTTTCCTGGCGGTTGACCGCGCTCTCCATGGTGACGACCGCCTGAGAGATCAGGTTGTCGAACTCCATGGTCTCGATCAGGTCGGAGTTCCAGACCAGCGAGCGGTCGGTGACGCCGACGTCGCCCGCGCCCGACCAGACCTTGTGGATCAGGCCCTTGCCCTCCTCCAGCACCTCGCCGGTGCGGAACACGGCGCAGTTCGACTGCATGACCTTCTGCATGTCGAGCCGAAGCTCCGCCGTCGGCGTGCCGCCGGAGGCGTTGCGGAACTTGTCCAGCCGCGAGATCGCGAGGTCCGAGGCGCCCTTCGGCAGCTCGGCGTGCGAGGCGTTGCGCTCGACCGTCTCGGCGCAGCGGTCGGCGGTCGCGCGGCCGAACACCACGAGGTCGATCAGCGAGTTGGAGCCGAGCCGGTTCGCGCCATGGACGGAGACGCAGGCCGCCTCGCCGATCGCCATGAGCCCGCGCACGACCGAGTCCGGATCGCCGTCCAGCTTGGTCAGCACCTCGCCGTGAAAGTTCGTGGGGATGCCGCCCATGTTGTAGTGCACGGTCGGGATCACCGGGATCGGCTCCCTCGTCACGTCGACGCCGGCGAAGATTCGCGCGCTCTCGGAGATGCCGGGCAGCCGCTCGTGCAGGATCTTGGGGTCGAGATGGTCGAGGTGCAGGAAGATGTGATCCTTGTTCTTGCCGACGCCGCGGCCCTCGCGGATCTCCACCGTCATGGAGCGCGAGACCACGTCGCGTGACGCAAGGTCCTTCGCCGAGGGGGCGTAGCGCTCCATGAAGCGGTCGCCCTCGGAGTTCGTCAGGTAGCCGCCCTCGCCGCGCGCGCCCTCGGTTATGAGGCAGCCGGCGCCGTAGATGCCGGTCGGGTGGAACTGCACGAACTCCATGTCCTGCAGCGGCAGGCCCGCCCGCAGCACCATCGCGTTGCCGTCGCCGGTGCAGGTGTGGGCCGAGGTCGCCGAGAAATAGGCGCGGCCGTAGCCGCCGGTCGCGAGAATGCAGCGCTTCGACTGGAAGCGATGCAGCGTGCCGTCGTCCATCTTGAGCGCGACGACGCCGACGCAGGCGCCTTCCTCGTCCATCATCAGGTCGATGGCGAAGTATTCGATGAAGAACTGCGCCTTGGCCTTCAGCGCGGCGCCGTAGAGCGTGTGCAGGATGGCGTGGCCGGTGCGGTCGGCCGCGGCGCAGGTGCGCTGCGCGGTGCCCTTGCCGTAATGGGTCGTCATGCCGCCGAACGGCCGCTGGTAGATCTTGCCCTCCTCCGTGCGGGAGAACGGCACGCCCCAGTGCTCGAGCTCATAGACGGCGGCGGGAGCGTTGCGGACGAGGTACTCGATCGCGTCCTGGTCCCCGAGCCAGTCGGAGCCCTTGACGGTGTCGTACATGTGGAAGCGCCAGTCGTCCTCGCCCATGTTGCCGAGCGCGGCCGAGATGCCCCCCTGCGCCGCGACCGTATGCGAGCGGGTCGGGAACACCTTGGTGATGCAGGCGGTCTTCAGCCCGGCTTCCGAGCAGCCGACGACGGCGCGAAGGCCCGCCCCGCCGGCGCCGACGACAACGACGTCGAACTTGTGGTCCGTGAAGGGATAGGCGCGGCCGTTGACCGAGGGGCCGGTCCCGTTCGTCTGCGCGGCCATGGAGGGTCAGACTCCGAAGCTGATCTTGAGCAGGGCGAAGGCCGCCGCGAGCCCGATGACCACCGCGAAGAACGCGTTGGCCATCAGCGCGACGAGCTTGAGCAGGTCGTCATGGACATAGTCCTCGATGATGACCTGCATGCCGATCTTCATGTGGATCGTCGCCGACAGCACGAAGAGCAGCATGAGGATGGCGATCCAGGGATTGCCGAGCAGCGCCGTCGCGCCGGCGTGGCTCGATCCCGACAGCGCGATGACAACGCCGACGAAGACCAGCGACAGCGCGAGGTTCGCGACGGCGGTCAGCCGCTGGAGCCAGAAATGTTCGGTTCCGGACTTCGCCGCGCCGAGGCCGCGGACCTGGCCGAGAGGGGTTCGCATCATGTCGCCTCTCCTCCCCTCAGCCCGCCGCGCCCTTGAGGACGTAGCCGACGATCCAGATCAGAACAGTGAGGCCGATCCCGCCGAACAGGCAGACCCGGTACAGCAGCTCGCGCTCCGGCCCGAAGCCGTGGCCGACGTCCCAGATGAGGTGGCGTACGCCGCCGAGCGCGTGATGGACGAGCGCCCAGGTGTAGAAGAACAGGACGAGCTGGCCGAGGATCGAGCCGTAGATCGCCTGGACCGTCGAGAAGGCCGACGGCCCGGACGCAGCCGACACCAGCCAGATCACGATCAGCAAAGTGCCGACATAAAGCGCGCCGCCGGTGATGCGATGCACGATCGACATCATCATCGACAGCATCGGGCGGTAGATCTGCAGATGGGGCGACAGCGGCCTACCGGATCCGGCGTGCGGCGAGTCCATGGGCTGTGGACCTTTGCCTGTCTTGAGCAATTCGAAGTTCCGCCGACGGACTAGCGGATGCTGCGCCGCAGCGCAACGCCGCGCACCGTCATGGCGGGGTCGCCTTTAGGCCATAAC
Organism: uncultured Methylopila sp.; assembly: GCA_902168115.1. Taxonomy (GTDB): domain Bacteria; phylum Pseudomonadota; class Alphaproteobacteria; order Rhizobiales; family Methylopilaceae; genus Methylopila. The sequence continues at coordinate 48,437 of CABHPB010000050.1, forward strand.
CGACGGGAAATATGAGCCAAACCTGCATCGCGGCAACGGGATCGTGCGACATTTCAATGATTTGTCACGCCACCGGGTCGCCTCAATCTTTACGCTCGGCGCGCAATCACGATAAGAGACCAAAGAGACTTCGATAGGAACCAATAGATGACGGACGCCTCCGCCGAGACTTCCTCGCGCGCTGGCCTGCGGAGGCGCGCGCCGCGCCTCGCCGGCGACGCGCGCCGGGCGATCATCGTCGAGGCCGCCTCGCGTTTTTTCGCCGACCAGGGATTCAGCGGGCCGACCCGCGACCTCGCCGAGTCGATCGGGGTGACGCAGGCGCTGCTCTACCGCTACTTCGAGTCCAAGGAGGCGCTGATCAAATCGGTGTTCGCCTCGGTCTTCCGGGACCGCTGGTGCGACGACGCGATGGGCCGCTTCGAGGCGACCGCGTCGCAGCCGATGGTCGACCGGCTGGTCGACATCTACGAGGCCATGCTTCCGAGGATGACGCCGATCGCCACCCGGCTGCTGTTCCGGGCGGGTCTGGATTCGTCGTCCGAGCCGGATCAGGACGCCGTCGGCCTCACGCCTGGCTTCGTCTCGGCGCTGATCGAGGCGTGGCGCGAGGAGGAGAAGCTGCGGCCGCTCGCCAAGGCGCCGCTGCTCGAGGGCGAGCGCGCGCTCGTCCACGCCATGCACGACGCCATGATGATGATCCGCGTGCGCGAGCACGTGCTCAAGACCGCGCGTCGCCTCGGCGACGCCGCCGAGATCCGGCAGGTCGCCGAGACCCATGACGCAGGCGTGCGCGCCGTGCTGCGCCGCCTGCACGAGGGCGACGTCAGCGACGAGCGGCTGGTGGTCTCCGAATAGCCGGAGCCGGCGGGCGTCCGCTCACCTCGGCAGAAGCAGCCAGAGATCGAGGTCGAGGACCACCGCCGGATGGTCCTTGCCGTCTTCGCCGGTGCGCGGAAAATCGCCAGGCGCATGGTTCTTGAAGCCCGTCATCCGGACCCTGAGCGCGCCGACGTCGGTGCGGCCGGGCAACGGCTGCTTGTCCAGGATTTCCGACCAGGCGTAGAGCGTGTCGCCGGCGAAGATCGGCGCGACATGGCGGCCGCCGTTGATGCCGGCGACGTGGAATGCGTTCTCGAGGCCGTTGTAGCTGAGCGAGCGCGCAAGGCTGATGACGTGGCCGCCATAGACCAGCCGCCTGCCGATCTTGCTGGATTGCTGGGCGAAGGCGTCGAAGTGGACCTTGGCGGTGTTCTGCCAGAGGCGCGTCGCGAGCTGGTGCTCGGCCTCCTCGACGGTCATGCCGTCGACATGGTCGATCTTTTCTCCGACCTGATAGTCGTCGAAGCGGCGGGTCGAGCCGGCCTCGGCGTCGTCCCACTTCGACAGGTCGATGCGCGGGCAGGCCGCGCCGAGGTCCGCCGGATCGACGACGGCGGGAAGGTCCGGAACGACCGTCTCCTGCAGCGGCCGTCCGCCCTGGATCCGCACCAGCACCCAGCGGACATATTCGAGCACGGCCGCCCCGTCCGACCGCTTGCCGCTGGTCTTAACCCAGACGACGCCGGCGTCGCCCTTCGAGGTCGGCCTGACGCCGATCACCTCGGAGGTCGAGACTAGCGTGTCGCCGGGATAGACCGGCCTCAGGAAGCGGCCGGCCGCGTAGCCGAGATTGGCGAAGGCGTTGAGCGAGACGTCCGGCACCGTCTTGCCGAAGACGACGTGGAAGGTGATCAGGTCGTCGGCCGGGCTGCGCGGATAGCCGATCGCGCGGGCGAAGGCGTCGGAGGACTGCACGACGAAGCGATTGCCGTAGAGCGCCTGGTTGAGCGCCACGTCGCCGACCGTCACCGTGCGGGGCGTCGCGTGGCGGATCACGTCGCCGACGATGAAGTCCTCGAAGAACCGACCCGCTCCGGCCATAGCCACGCTCCCGCAAGTTCCGTTGTGCGGCGCCGTAAATGGCATGATGCGGCCCGGTGGGCGACTTCGACATTCGCCGCACGCCCTTTCCGGATGGTGAAGGCGGCAGAGCGATTGCGCGGCATTCGCTTCACGCGGTTTTCAATGGCGGCATGCCACTGTCGCCCCGTCAGAGGCCGGAGCCGCTGGCTGACGTATCGGGGAAATTCATGTCGCAGGTCGAGCCGATCCATCCGCTGAGCGAAGTCGTCGAGCTTGATGTTCTCGACCGCGCGCGCCTTGCGCTCGGCCACGAACGCGCGGGCCGCTTCCGCGAGGCGTGGTTCGAGTGGGAGACCCTGCGCACCGCCGATCCGGACCGTTCCGATTGGAACGCGCCGCTCGCCGCAAGCTATCTGCGCTACGCCTTCGAGTGGACCGCCGACGCCGGCTCGGGCTCGCTCGCGGAGGCCGAGACCGCGCTGCTGCGCGGCGTCTCGATCCTGACGATCGACCTCGCCGAGAAGGCGGACGACGTCGTCCGACTGATGCTGATCGCCCGCGCCTGCGAGCAGCGCTGCCTGCTGCGCGCCTATGGCGACGGATGGACCAAGGCCGCGCGCGAAGCGCTCGACGCCGGGATCGCGGCCCCGCTCAAGGGCGACTCCCGCCAGATCCTCGCCGCCGGCGTCGCCGCCACCACGGCGCTCGATCTCGTGGCGATCTCGGCTCCCTCGCTCGCGACGCTCGCGGCGGAGCTCGCCCAGAGCTGCCTCAGGCTCTCCGCCACGCTTCATGCGGCGGGCGCAGAGGACGAGGCCCGCGGGCTGGAGCTTCGCGCCGAGGCCGTGCTGCGCGGGCCGCGTCCCGCCCCGGAGGCGCGCCGCGCCGCGCTGGTCGCGATCGAGGGCGGCGGCGAGCCGACCCCGCCGCGCCGGCCTCAGCTCAGGCTCGTCACCACTCCGACAGAGTGACGTCGTCGCTCCACTCGACGTCCGGGACGTCCTTGCGGACCGGCTGGCCGCAGATCACCGTCTTCTTCTCCGGGTCGTAGGTCAGCGTCGCCGGCCCCGCGAGTTCCCAGCCCTTGCTGAGCGCGGCAGAGACGCGCTTGCAAAAGGCGCTGTCGTCGGGGCCGGTGAGATAGCGGTAGAGCTTCATCGATCTGTCCGTTCTGTCGGCCGCCCTCAGCGGCAGACCGTGATCTGGTTCGCGCAGAGCCGCGTCGCCCAGCCCCGCACCGTCTTGCCGCGGAATTCGCCCTCGACCTCGGCCCACTCGCCCTTGCAGGCGAAGATGCGGGCGACCTCGAAGCGGTCGACCTTGCCGGCGGGGCTGCTCGAATTCGGGCTGTAGAGCGTCGCCGCGACCTTGGCGTCCGCCGACGGGCCCGCGCGCAGCACGACGTCGCCGACGTCCGAGCCCGAAAGCGTGCCGGAGACCCAGCCCTTCTTCTCGAACACGACGCCCGCCTTGTCGGGCTCGCCATAGTCGCGGAAGAACGCCTTCTCGATCAGCAGCCAGCCGTCCTTCGAGCCGACGACGCGCATCTCGACCTCGAAGCTCTCGCCGTCCTGTTCGCGGCTGTTCTCGAGCTTGGCGATCACCGCGGCCTTGCCCGAGGGGCCGGCGCGCACGTTGAGCCCGTTCGGATCGTCGTCGAGCGAATAGACGTCGATGGCGCAGGCGACGGCGCCGCTCGTGTCCACCGGGGTCTCGGCGGCGAACGCGCCGCCGCCGAGCAGTCCCAGAAGCGCCAGCCCTCCAACGAGCCGGCCCAAGGTCGTCAGGCCGCCTGCTTGAGCAGGCCGCGATTGGCGAGGCATTCCGCGATCTGCACCGCGTTCAGCGCCGCGCCCTTGCGCAGGTTGTCCGAGACGCACCAGAGCACGAGGCCGTTGTCGACCGTCGGATCCTCGCGGATGCGGGACACGAAGGTCGCGAAGTCGCCGACGCACTCGACCGGCGTCACGTAGCCGCCGGGCTCGCGCTTGTCGACGACCAGGATCCCGGGCGCCTCGCGGAGAATGTCGCGCGCCTCGTCGGCCGAGATCGGGTTCTCGAACTCGATGTTCACGGCCTCCGAATGGCCCACGAACACCGGCACGCGCACGCAGGTCGCGGTCAGCTTGATCTTGGGGTCCAGGATCTTCTTGGTCTCGGCCACCATCTTCCATTCCTCCTTCGTAAAGCCGTCTTCCATGAAGACGTCGATGTGAGGAATGACGTTGAACGCGATCTGCTTCGGGAACTTGCCGCCGTCATGCTCCGGCGGCTGGTTCACATAGATGCCCTTGGTCTGGTTCCAGAGCTCGTCCATCGCTTCCTTGCCGGCCCCGGAGACCGACTGGTAGGTCGAGACGACGACGCGCTTGATCTTGGCCGCGTCATGCAGCGGCTTCAGCGCGACGACGAGCTGGGCGGTCGAGCAGTTCGGGTTCGCGATGATGCCCTTCTTGGTGTAGCCCGCGACCGCGTCGGCGTTCACCTCCGGCACGATCAGCGGCACGTCCGGGTCCATGCGCCAGACCGACGAGTTGTCGATCACGATCGCGCCCTGCGCGGCGATCTTCGGGCTCCACTCCTTCGACACGGCTCCGCCGGCCGACATCAGGCAGATGTCGATGTTGGAGAAGTCGAAGGTCGCGAGATCCTTGCATTTCAGAGTTCGGTCGCCGAACGACACTTCCGTCCCGAGGCTCCGGCGCGAGGCCAGAACGACGAGCTCGTCGACCGGGAATTCCCGCTCGTCGAGGATGTTCAGCATTTCGCGGCCCACATTGCCCGTGGCGCCGACGACGGCGATCCGATAGCCCATTTCCAACTCCCTCAGCCGGCGGGGATTTGGCGCCGCCGGCCCGGTCTTTTGACGCGGCGTCATGCCGCGCCGGTTCCATGACCTGAAATCGCGCGGATTTCAACGCCGGCGCTCGGCGTCGCTTGCAACCCTGTCCCCGATCAGGCGTTCTTCCAAATATGGCGACATGGCGCCTGGAGACCCGAGATGACCGCTTCCCGTCCGACCCTGCTTCTGGCCGCAGTCGCGGCGCTCGCCTCCGTTTCGCTCGCAGCGCCCGCGTCGGCGCAGGACGGCGTCTCGGTGACGATCCGCAAGGGCCCGAGCTACCTCAACACGCGCACCACGCCGACGCCCGGCTCCTATTCGCGCGCGGCCTACCAGACCAACGCGGCGACCCAATCGACCACGCCGACCCGCGGCATCGGCTTCACGCGCTGGCCGCTGCCGTCGACCTTCGACCTGCCCGGCTACTGACGCAGGCCCTGCGCGCCCGCGACCTGACCTACGCGGCTCGCCGATGACGCGCGCCCTGCTGATCGTGCTCGACTCCGTCGGCGTCGGCGGCGCGCCCGACGCGGAGGCGTTCGGCGACGCCGGCGGCGACACCCTCGGCCACATCGCCGAGGCCTGCGCCGCGGGCGCGGGCGACCGCGACGGGCTGCGCGCCGGACCGCTCAGCCTTCCGAACCTCGTCGGACTGGGGCTCGGCGAGGCGGCCCGGATAGCCTCAGGCCGCACGCCCCCCGGGCTCGAGGGTCCGGCCGCCGACGGCCGCTTCGGCGCCGCTCAGGAGACGTCGCGCGGAAAAGACACGCCGTCTGGTCACTGGGAGATCGCCGGCTGCCCGGTCGCCTTCGACTGGGGCTATTTTCCGAACATTGAGCCGGCCTTCCCGCCGGAACTCACCGAGGCGCTGGTCGCGCGCGCCGGACTTCCCGGCGTGCTCGGCGACCGGCACGCCTCGGGCGCCCAGATCATCGTCGATCTCGGCGAGGAGCATGTGCGGACGGGCAAACCCATCTGCTACACCTCGGCCGACAGCGTGTTCCAGATCGCGGCCCATGAGGAGGCGTTCGGGCTCGAGCGGCTCTACCGGACCTGCGAGATCGCGCGCGAGCTGGTCGATCCGCTCGGCATCGGCCGGGTGATCGCCCGTCCCTTCACTGGGACCGACGCGGCCTCCTTCCGCCGCACCGCCAACCGGCGCGACTACGCCGTCCCGCCGCCCGAACCCACTTTGCTCTCCCGCGCCGTCGACGCCGGACGCGTGGTCGTCTCGGTCGGAAAGATCGGCGACATCTTCGCCCATGTCGGGACCGGGAGGATCGTCAAGGCCGACGGCAACGCGGCGCTGCTCGACGCGGCGCTCGACGCCTTTCGCGCCCTTCCGGACGGCGGCCTCGTCTTCGTGAACCTGATCGATTTCGACACGCTCTACGGCCACCGGCGCGACGTGGCGGGCTACGCCGCGGCGCTGGAGGCGTTCGACGTCCACATTCCCGAGATCCGCGCCGCATTGAGACCCGGCGATCTCTGCGTCGTCACCGCCGACCACGGCTGCGATCCGACCTATCGCGGCACGGATCACACCCGCGAGCGGACGCCGGTCCTGGCCTTCGGGCCGGACGTCGCCGCGGGTTCGATCGGCCTCCGGACGAGCTTCGCCGACATCGGCGCCAGCGTCGGCGTTCATCTCGGGCTTGGGCCGGGGGCGCATGGCCGCCCCTGGAACGCCTGACGCTTGTCGCCCCGGAACCGCTCGGCTACGACTTCGCCTCGGTTCGGGGTGCGGGGGAAGCCATGGCGCGATCGTCGGTCGGTCTGTTCGCGGGCCTCGCTTTGGCCTGGCTCGCCTCGCCCGCTCTCGCGGACACGAGCTACTGCGCCCGGCTCGGCGAGAACGACCACTACAGCTCCAAGGGCCAGCGGCTGACGAGCGTCGGCGCCGTGGTCCAGCAGGACCGCGCCAACTACCACCGCTTCGGCCGCCCCGACCCGGAAGACCAGGGCGATCCGGTGTTCTCGAACAAGGCCAACCGCGACGTGCTGAACGGCCGGGTCGACGACAACGCTTTGTCTCCGGCGGAACGCCGCGAGATCGTCGACGGGACGCCCTATGTGTGCCTCAGCGTGACCGACGACGGCCACGCCTACATCACCTCGATCCGCTGATCCCCATGGCCGAGACGACCGTCGTCGACCACCCGCTGGTCCGCCACAAGCTGACGCTGATGCGCGAGGTCGACGCCTCGACGGCGCGGTTCCGCCAGCTGCTGCGCGAGATCTCGCTGCTGCTCGCCTACGAGGTGACGCGGGACCTGCCGGTGGAGCTCGTCGAGATCGAAACCCCGCTGACGCGGATGATGGCCCCGAAGCTCGCGGGCAAGAAGCTGGTCTTCGCCTCGATCCTGCGCGCTGGCAACGGCCTCGTCGACGGCATGCTCGACCTCGTGCCATCGGCCCGCGTCGCCCATGTCGGGCTCTATCGCGACCACGAGACGCTGCAGCCGGTGCGCTACTTTTTCAAGGCGCCGGCCGACCTCTCCGAGCGGCTGGTGATCGTGGTCGATCCGATGCTTGCGACCGGCAACTCCGCCGTCGACGCCGTGAGCGAACTCAAGGACGCCGGGGCCAAGGATCTCCGCTTCCTGTGCCTGCTCGCGGCTCCGGAAGGCCTCGCGCGCTTCGCGAACGCCCATCCGGACGTGCCCGTCTTCACGGCCTCGATCGACGAGCGGCTGAACGAGCACGGCTACATCGTGCCGGGCCTCGGCGACGCCGGCGACCGGCTCTACGGGACGAAGTAGCGACCGCCGCTAGTCCCGGCTGAGCAGGAACACGCCCTGCGCGCCGAACAGGTTCCAGAACCACCACGGCGCGTTGACGCGCACCGGCCGGCCGGTCGGGTCGAGCGCGACCGCTCGCTCCATCCGCGCCCCCAGCAGCGCCACGAGGTCCACGAAGTCGCGGATCGTGCAGAGATGGATGTTGGGCGTCTCGTACCAGGGATCGGGCAGGTTCGAGTTCTTCGGCATGCGGCCTTCCGCGAAGAACTGCACGCGCGTCCGCCAGTGCCCGAAGTTCGGGAACGAGACGATCGCCCGGCGACCGATCCTCAGAAGGTCCTCGACCACCTGCTTCGGCTGGCGCGTGGCCTGCAGCGTCTGGGACAGGATCACATAGTCGAAGGCGTCGTCGGGATAGTGGGCGAGGTCGGTGTCGGCGTCGCCCTGGATGACCGACAGGCCGTGCGCGACCGAGGCGTTGACGCCCGCCTGGGAAAGCTCGATCCCGCGCCCGTCGACACCGCGCCGCTCGATGAGAAGCCTGAGCAGCGCGCCGTCGCCGCAGCCGACGTCGAGCACGCGCGATCCCGGCCGGACCATTTCGGCGACCAGCAGATGATCGGGCCGCGGCGCGGCGGCGAGCGTCTCCGCCGAGAGCGGTCGGTCCGGCGAGAGGCTGTCTGAGACGGCTGTCATCGGGGCTCGGTTCACGACGCTGCGACCGGCGCGCGCTGGACTGCGCGAGCCTTGAGGCTAAAAAGCAGGTTCTCGATTAATCGATCCCGCCCCGCCCGCAAAGACCAGCCCGCGCCATCGCGGCGCAGCCGGAACCCTCAGACATGGCAAGCTCCCGTCTCGATCCGAACCCGCCGCTCTCGACGCTGGTCTTCCCGGTCGCGGGAATAGCCTTCTACGGCGTGGTGACGGCGCTCGGCCTCGGCAAGTCGTTCTCGGGCACGCCGGCGGATCTCGCGGTCGCGATCGGCCTCATCCCCGTCCTGTTCGGCGCGGTTTTCGCCGCCGTCCACCACGCCGAAGTGATCGCGCATCGCACGGGCGAGCCCTTCGGCACGCTGGTGCTGACGATGGCGGTGACGGTGATGGAGGTCGCGCTGATCGCCTCAGCCCTCCTCGCCGACGAGCCGAACCCGACGCTTGCGCGCGACACCATCTTCGCCGTGGTGATGATCGTCGTGAACGGGCTCGTCGGTCTCTGCATCCTGCTCGGCGGCCTGAAGCATCGCGAGCAGAACTTCCGCGTCACCGGCGCGAACGCCTATCTCGCGGTGCTGATCCCGCTCGCCGCGCTGTCGCTCGTGCTGCCGAACCACACCTTCGCCGAGCCCGGCGGCGCCTATTCGACCAGCCAGCTGGCTTATGTCGCGGCGGCGACGCTCGCGATCTACGCGGCGTTTCTCTACACGCAGACCATCCGCAACCGCGAGTATTTCGCGGTGGTCATCGAGGACGACGAGGCCGCTGACAAGGCGCATACGCCGTCGAACCGCGCCACGTTGATCTCCTGCGTCTTCCTCATCCTCGCGCTCGCCGCGGTGATCCTGATGTCGAAGACGTTCACGGCCGCCGTCGAGTTCTCGCTCGACCGGTTGTCGGCGCCGAACGCGCTGGCGGGCGTCGTCGTCGCCCTGCTGATCCTGCTGCCGGAGTTCACAGCGGCGATCCGGGCCGCGCGCGCGGACAAGATGCAGAAGAGCCTCAATCTCGCGCTCGGTTCGGCCTGCGCGACGATCGGCCTGACGATCCCGGCGGTCGCGATCGTGTCGATCCTCTACGGCGCGAAGCTGGAGCTCGGCCTCGACGCGAAGGACACGGTGATCCTGCTGGTCACGGTCGCGGTTGCGCTGCTGACCTTCGGCACCGGGCGGACCAACATCCTCTACGGGCTGATCCACCTTGTCCTGTTCGCGACCTACGGCTTTCTCATCCTCGCGCCGTGAGCTTGTCCTTCCCCGCTGGCGGAGAAGGTGACCGGAGCGAAGCGGAGGTCGGGTAAAGGGGCGCCTCTTCGCCCGCCCGCCCTACTCGATCGTCAAGATCACCGGTACGTGGTCGGACGGGCGCTCCCAGCCGCGCGCGGCCTTGAGCGTCTCGACGCCGGTCGAGCGCGCGGCGACGTCCTCGCTCGCCCAGACATGGTCGAGCCGACGGCCGCGGTCCGACGCCGCCCAGTCGGCGGCGCGGTAGCTCCACCACGAATAGAGCTTTTCGGGATGCGGCACGTGCCGGCGCACCGCGTCGACCCAGCGCCCGGCGAGCCGCATCGCCTCCAGCCCCTCGGTCTCGACCGGCGTGTGGCTGACGATCTTCAGGAGCTGCTTGTGGCTCCAGACGTCGCTCTCATGCGGCGCGATGTTGAGGTCGCCGACCATGATGCGGCGGTCCGTCTCTGCGATCCGCTCGGACCACTGGTGCAGCTCGCGCACGAACTGGAGCTTGTGCGCGAACTTCGGGTTGATCGTCGGGTCCGGCTCGTCGCCGCCGGCGGGCACGTAGAAATTGTGCAGCGTGACGCCCTCGAGCGGGCCCGCCGCGAAGGTCGTCGCAAGGTGCCGCGCGTCGTCCTTGTCGGCCCAGCGCTCCTTGGCGACGGTCACGAACGGGTAGCGCGAGAAGGTCGCGACGCCGTGGTAACCCTTCTGGCCGTGCATCGCGATGTGCTCGTAGCCGAGCTTGCGGACGGCCGAGAGCGGGAAGCAGTCGTCCGGGCACTTGGTCTCCTGCAGGCAAAGGACGTCCGGCGCATGGTCCTCGACCAGCTTCTGGACGAGCCCGATGCGCAGGCGCACGGAGTTGATGTTCCAGGTGGCGAGACGCACGGGCATGAAAGCTGGATAGTCGATCCGCCGCCCGGCGCGAAACGCGCGATCGCCGCCGCGTCCCGTTGCGGGCGCGTATCCACGACTTTCTTCGGGCGAAGCCGGGGTCCGGACGCAAAGACGCCCGACCGTCGGGGGAGCGGCCGGGCGTCCGCGCGCTGGGCGCCCCGTCGCATCGGAGGAGGCGACGGGCCACGAGACGATAGCGCCGATGCTGCGACGGGGGAACGCAGCGATTCGGGCTGTCTCGCTCGCCCCGTCAAGTGGGGGGCGGCTGCGACGCCTTCAAGCGGCGCGGGCGACATTTTTCGAAACAGGCCGTGAGGTCGGCGCGAAGTCCTGAAAACTCAGTCGCGACGCATCTGCGGCCAGCGCTGCTGGACCACCTTGAACAGATTGTCGTCGAGCTTCGCGACCAGCTGCACGTCGGAGAGCTGCACCGAGGTCTCCATGCCCTGCGCGTCGGTGACGATCCACTGCTGGAGCGCGTAGGTCTTGGAGTTGAACATCAGCTGGATCTGCGCCTTGCCGCCGATCGAGTTCTTCTCCTCCATCACGACCGAGACGAGCTCCGGCTCCTGATAGACCCCGAGCACATTGCCGTTCTTCAAGAGGTCGACATTGTTCTGCAGCAGGAAGCGCAGCGGCGTCTGGCTGAGCGGCCAGAGCTCCTGCGTCGCGAGCTTTCGGTTCTTCACCGAGACCGAGGATCCGTCCGAGACGATCTCGAGCGGGCTCGGCGGGGCGTACTGGAAGCGGATCTTGCCGGGGCGCGACAGGTAGAGCTTGCCGACCGTGCGCGAGCCGTCCGGCCCGGTCTGCTCGAAATTCGCGGTGACGTTCGACAGCGTGTTGAAATAGGCGTTCACGCGCTGGAGCGTCGCCTGCTGCGTCGGGTTGAGCTGCGACGTCGGAACGGCGTCCTTGCCCTTGCCCATCAGCTTCTCGAGGAAGTTCTGCGCGCTCGCGGGCGTCGCCGCAGGGGCGACGAGAAGAAGCGCGGCGAAAAGGGCGGCGAGCGGGCGGAAGGCGGTCATTCCGTTGAGAGTCCTACGGATCGGTCGCGGGTTGGGGCTGGACGCCGGTGCTCATCTAGGGTCCGTTCGTGGCGTTTTCAGGTTTGTATTGCTGCCGTCAGCGCACGGGCTTGCCGAGGCGGCTCCAGTCTGGGCTCCAGGTTACCATGACTGGTTTGCCGAGCGCGCTCTCGACCGGGATATCTCCGAACACTCGGCTGTCCATCGCTTTGTCCCGCGCATCGCCGAGCAGATAAAGATGCCCGTCCGCCACGCGCCGTTCCGCAACCTCCTCATATCGCGCCGGATTCGGCGGCTCCCTCACGATCAGATAGTTTCGATCTCCGTTCTTCTCATCGAAGGCCTTGGTCGAGGCCGTGAGAAACCTGGATAAGGCGCCCTGGGAAGGCAGCGGCGCGGAACTCTGATCCAGACGACGTCCGTTGACGACTGGATTCCCTTGATGAATCGCGACGACGTCTCCAGGCAGTCCGATGACTCTGCCGAATGACGGAACCGGGGGATTTGGCTGAGAGAGGAAAAAAACGATGTCGCCCCGCTCCCAGGCGCGATTGGGCGCGACGAGGACGCATTCTTTAGGCCTAAGCGCCGGCTCCATCGGCCACGAGTAACGGCAGACCTGCGCGACCTTGAAGAGCCATGTCGCGTTGATCGTGTGAGCCGACGTCGCCAAAGCGATCCAGGCCGCGAACACAAGGCAGTAGAAGATCCCTTCTTGATACCAGAGGCCTGTTCGGTCTTCGCCTTGGCGCACGACCCGATCGAGATCGCATGCGAACGCAATGCAAACGAGAAAATGGGAGACGGCCGCCACAACGGCGACCGGGCGATAGTCGAGCAGGCCGAACGGCAAATTCGACAGCAGCCAAATGAATGCCGCAGCGCCGACGAACGCCGCGGCTCCTCGGCCAAAACGGCCGGCATAGGCATAGCCGACCGGCGGCATGAACATGCCGAGACTCGCCGCTCGCTGGCGTCTCTTCAGCCTCCCTGCGGTGGACGCCTCGTCGCTCATTTTGGCGACCACGCTCACGCCGCGTCGTCCGCGCCTTCCGTCTCCAGTAGGATCTCTCGCTTGCCGGCGTGGTTGGCGGGGCCAACGACGCCTTCCTTCTCCATTCGCTCGATGAGCGATGCGGCGCGGTTGTAGCCAATCTGCAGCCGGCGCTGGATGTAGGAGGTGGAGGCCTTCTTGTCCCGCAGCACGACCTGGACCGCCTGGTCGTAGAGGTCGCCGCCCTCCTCGCCGAACGCGCCCTTGTCGAACGGCGCGCCGTCGGCGTCGCCGCCCGTCTCGTCGTCCTCGGCGGTCACCGCGTCGAGATAGTCCGGCTGGCCCTGGCTTTTAAGATGCGCGACGACCTCCTCGACCTCCTCGTCGGAGCAGAATGGGCCGTGGACGCGGCTGATGCGGCCGCCGCCGGCCATGTGCAGCATGTCGCCCTGCCCGAGCAGCTGTTCTGCGCCCATTTCGCCGAGGATGGTGCGGCTGTCGATCTTGGAGGTCACCTGGAAGGAGATGCGGGTCGGGAAGTTCGCCTTGATGGTGCCGGTGATGACGTCGACCGACGGACGCTGGGTCGCCATCACGATGTGGATGCCGGCCGCGCGCGCCATCTGGGCGAGGCGCTGGATGGCGCCCTCGATCTCCTTGCCGGCGACGAGCATCAGATCCGCCATCTCGTCGACGATGACGACGATGTAGGGCAGCTTCCCGATCTCCATCACCTCCTGCTCGTAGATCGCCTCGCCGGTCTCCTTGCAGAAGCCGGTCTGGACCGTGCGGGTGACGTGCTCGCCCTTGGCGAGGGCCTGCTCGGCGCGGGCGTTGAAGCCGTCGATGTTGCGGACGCCGAGCTTCGACATCTTGCGATAGCGGTCCTCCATCTCGCGGACCGCCCATTTGAGCGCCGTCACCGCCTTCTTCGGGTCGGTGACGACCGGCGTCAGCAGGTGCGGGATGCCGTCGTAGATCGAGAGCTCCAGCATCTTCGGGTCGATCATGATCAGCCGGCACTCCTCCGGCTTCAGCCGGTAGAGCAGCGACAGGATCATGGTGTTGATCGCGACCGACTTGCCCGAGCCGGTGGTGCCGGCGATCAGCAGATGCGGCATGCGCGCGAGCTCGGCGATCACCGGCTCGCCGCCGATGGTCTTTCCGAGGCAGAGCGGGAGCCGCATCTTGGCCTTCTCGAAGTCGTTCGAGGCCAGCAGCTCGCGCAGATAGACGGTCTCGCGGCGCGCGTTCGGCAGCTCGATGCCGATCGCGTTGCGGCCCGGAATGACTGCGACGCGCGCCGCCACAGCGCTCATCGAGCGGGCGATGTCGTCGGCGAGGCCGATGACGCGGCTCGACTTGATGCCGGGCGCCGGCTCGAGCTCGTAGAGCGTGACGACCGGGCCGGGGCGCACATTCGCGATCTGGCCGCGCACGCCGTAGTCCTCGAGCACGCCTTCGAGCAGGCGGGCGTTCTGCTCCAGCGCCTCCTGGCTGAGCGCCGGGCCCTGCCCCTTCTTCGGCTCGGCGAGCAGCGTCAGCGGCGGCAGCTCGTAGACGTCCTGCTCGAGCAGGTCGGGCTGGGCCTCGCGCTGCGCGCGGCGACCCGGACGGATCGGGCCGGCGGGCCGCGTGATGCGCGAGGGCGGCTCCTTGCCGCCGACGAGCTGGCGCGGCGCGCCGCCGAGCGCGCCGGTCGAGCGCAGGACCGGCTCGCCGTCGAGGTCGACGTCCATCGGGCCGTCATAGCCGTCGGCGCCGCTGAAGGCGGGCTCGCGCCGTCCGCGCGAAAAATCGTCCGGATTGCGGCTGGCCCGGGCGAGCACGCCCGACAGGCCGTCGGCGTCTTCGTTCCGTCGTGCGGAACGGCGCGCGAAGAAGCGCTCGGCCGCGCCCTTGGCCGACAGCGCCCAGTGCGTCAGCAGGCCGAGCGAGATCAGCCGGCCGCCGTCGTCGTCCTCGTCGTAGATCTCGTCCGGCTCGGGCTCGGGCTCGCGCCGGGCGAGGCCGCGGCCCGCGACCTGACCGTTCCGGGCGGACTTGTTGGCGGCGAGACGCTGATGGGCGATCTGCGCGTTGGTGTTCGGACGGGCGGCGCGCTCGCTCGGAGCGATGACGCCGAGCGCCAGCAGGAACGCGACCAGACCGGAGGCCGCGAGCGCCGCGCCGAGCGCGATGCTGGCGACCGAGCCGCCCAGGCCGACGGCGTCCGCAGTCACGGCGAACAGGTCGCCGAGGACGCCGCCGAGACCCGCCGGCAGTGGCCAGGATGCGGGAGCGGGAACGAGCCCCGCCACGCCCGCGAAAAGGATCGAGGCGATCGGCCAGGCGATGAGCTTGACCTTCTCGCCGTCGATGGCGCGCTGGGTCATGAGCCGCCAGCCCCACACGCCGATCGGCAGCACGAAGGCTGCGGCCGCGAGTCCGAAGGCCTGCATGAACATGTCGGCGATCACGGCGCCGGCCGCGCCGAGCGCGTTGTCGGCCGCGCCCGAGCTCGCATGGCTGAGGCTCGGATCCTGCGCCGACCAGGTGGCGAGCGAGACGCCGATCAGGGTCGCGACCGCGACGAGCCCGAGGCCGCCGAGCTCCACCGCGCGACGGATCAGCATGGCGCGGATGCCGTCGGGCAGCAGGCTGACGGACTGATATCCGCGCGGACGCGACCTCAACGCGCGCATTGTCATCGGGGGCTCCTCGGTGCCGCTCGCGATGCGTCCGTGCGGTCGGCGCGCCCCCGCGCGCCAGCCTTTCCACCCGGTGTCCGCATCCCGTCGCCGTCGTCCTGTCGGTCGGCCGCATGGGCCGTGCGTTGGTCTGGGAAGGTAGTGGGAAGAGGGT
Source organism: uncultured Methylopila sp. (assembly GCA_902168115.1). GTDB lineage: Bacteria > Pseudomonadota > Alphaproteobacteria > Rhizobiales > Methylopilaceae > Methylopila. The sequence goes on from CABHPB010000050.1 coordinate 63,637, forward strand.
TAAGGCGGGCTTACTCCCGGCCGCATCTAAAGCGACGGCCCGCGCCTTGGCGCCCGCCGCAATCGCAAGAAGCCCCGGGATGTTCTCCCGGGGCTTCGCTGCGTCGCTTCGAAGATGCGGTCCGGCGGGCGCTGGGACCCGCCGCCCGCATCGCTCGATCAGCTGTGGTAGGCGCGCTCGCCGTGCGAGATCAGGTCGAGACCCTCGCGCTCCGCCTCTTCGGCGACGCGCAGACCGAGGAGGACGTCGACGATCTTGAAGAGGATCAGGCTGCCGATGCCGGTCCACGCGACGGTGACAGCGACGGCCTTGATCTGGGTCAGCACCTGGCCGGCCATGTTGTAGTCGGCGACGCCGACGCCGCCGAGAGCCGGGCTCACGACGATGCCGGTGCCGATCGCGCCGATGATGCCGCCGACGCCGTGAATGCCGAACACGTCGAGCGAGTCATCGTAGCCGAGGGCGTTCTTGACGCTCGTGCAGAACACGAAGCAGACGACCGAGGCGACGGCGCCGAGGACGATCGCGCCCATCGGGCCGGAGACGCCGGCCGCCGGGGTGATCGCGACGAGGCCCGCGACGATGCCGGAGGCGAGGCCGAGCATGCTCGGCTTACCCTTGACGACCCACTCGACGAACATCCAGGCGAGGCCGGCGGCGGCGGTTGCGACGAAGGTGTTGATCAGGGCGAGCGTGGTGGTCGCGTTCGCCTCGAGGTTCGAGCCGGCGTTGAAGCCGAACCAGCCGACCCACAGCAGGCCGGCGCCGATGAGGGTCATCGGCAGGTTGTGCGGCGCGAGCAGATCCTTGCCGTAGCCGATGCGCTTGCCGAGGAGCACGGCGCCGACGAGCGCCGCGACGCCCGAGTTGATGTGAACGACCGTGCCGCCGGCGAAGTCGAGCGCGCCCCAGCCGAAGATCATGCCGTTCGAGTGCCACACCATGTGGGCGATCGGGAAGTACACGAAGGTGCCCCAGAGCGCCGCGAACAGCAGGGCGGCCGAGAATTTGATGCGCTCGGCGAAGCCGCCGATGATCAGCGCGGGTGTGATCGCCGCGAAGGTCATCTGGAAGGCGATGAAGACGTACTCAGGAATGACCACGCCCTTCGAGAAGGTCGCGGAGGTCGATTCGGTCGTCACGCCGGCCAGGAAGGCCTTGGAGAAGTCGCCCACGAAGGAGCCGCCGTCGCCGAAGGCGAGGCTGTAGCCGTAGGTCACCCAGATGACCATCATCAGACAGGCGATCGCCGAAACCTGCATCAGGATCGACAGCATGTTCTTGGCGCGCACGAGGCCGCCGTAGAACAGGGCGAGGCCGGGGACGGTCATCAGAAGGACCAGCACGGCGGAGGTCATCATCCACGCGACGTCGCCCTTGTCGACGGTCGGCGCGGGTTCGGCGGCGGCGGCCGCAGGCGCCGCGGCGTCCTGGCCATAGGCGGTCGCAGCCATGAGGAGACCGGCGGCCAGGGCCGGCGCTCCCCAGCGTAGAACGGAACCCAGTTTCATCGAGTGAACTCCCGAAGCTTCAAATCTGAGGAAAGGACGTCGGTCGCGCGTCAGAGCGCGTCGCCGTCGGTCTCGCCGGTGCGGATGCGGACAGCTGCGTCGATCGAGTAGACGAAGATCTTTCCGTCGCCGATCTGGCCGGTCTTGGCGGCCGAGGCGATCGCCTCGACGACCTTGTCGACGGAGCCCGCGGCGACCGCGACCTCGATCTTCAGCTTCGGCAGGAAGCTCACGGCGTATTCAGCGCCGCGATAGATTTCGGTGTGCCCCTTCTGGCGGCCGTAACCTTTGACTTCGGTGACCGTCAGGCCGTGAACGCCGATGCCGGTGAGGGCGTCTCGCACCTCGTCCAGCTTGAACGGCTTGATAATGGCCATCACGAGTTTCATGCGTCGCGTTCCCCGTTGGCCCACCGCCAAGAACCCCGAATACGCCGCGGTCCTGGACAGTCGACTGTTGACATTGCTCGGGACGCGAAGGCTTCGCCGCCACGTCTCGCCGCGCCGCGGAATTCAAGCGCCGTGCCAACTTCCGAACGACACGCGTAATTCGCTGATTCCTGAAGCTGCACAAAGGTTCGGCAGCCGGCGGCGAGCGCGATGGTCCGCCAAACCGATCAAGGGGGCGGCATATTGCACAGAAATTAGTCTTACGAATGTGGAAACGCGGAGGCGCAGCCTAAAAAATAGGCGAAATGCGACTTTCGTTCTCTCAGGACGGCCTTCGGCGGCGGATCAGACCTTCCTGGGCGACCGACGCCACGAGAAGGCCGCTCTCCGTATAGATGCGCCCCCGCGCGAAACCGCGCGCGCCGCCGGCGAACGGGCTGTCCTGCGTGTAGAGCAGCCATTCGTCCGCCCGGAACGGCCGGTGGAACCACATCGCGTGGTCGAGGCTCGCCGCCTGGATCTCGACCGAGAACACCGAGGCGCCATGCGCCACCATGGCCGCGTCGAGCAGGGTCATGTCCGAGGCGTAGGCCAGCACGCACTGGTGGATCGCCGGATCGTCCGGCAAGGGCGCCGTCGTGCGGATCCAGACGCTCTGCATCGGCGGGCGCGGCTTGCCGTCGACGTAGCGCAGCGGGTCGCAATGGCGCAGCTCCACCGGCCGCTCGCGCTCGAAATAAGCGCGGATCGCCTGCGGCATGGTCGGCATGAGCTGTTCCTTGAGCACCTTCTCGCTCGGCAGCTCGTGCGGCCGCGGCACGTCCGGCATGTCCATCTGATGCTCGAAGCCGGGCTCGTCGAGATGATAGGAGGCCGACATCGAGAAGATCGCCGCGCCGTGCTGGATCGCGACCACCCGGCGGGTGATGAACGAGCGCCCGTCGCGGATGCGGTCGACCTCGTAGATGATCGGAACGTTCGGGTCGCCCGGCCTCATGAAGTAGCCGTGCAGGGAATGCGGACGGCGCCCGTCGACCGTGCGCGTCGCCGCCACCAGCGCCTGCCCGACCACCTGTCCGCCGAACACACGCTGCCATTCGGCCTGCGGGCTGCGCCCACGGAACAGGTTCACCTCCAGCGGCTCCAGGTCGAGGATCGCTAGCAGGTCGGCGACGGCTGACATGACGTTCTCCGGCGGAAGGCCGGACGAGCATCCCCGCCGCTCCGCCGTCGTCAACCTCGACGTTCGAGCCGGGGAGGATCCGATCGCTCTCGTTGTGCGTTAACGAAGAAGCGACCGACTGGAGCCTCCCGATGCTCGCCCTTGTCATGACCGTCTGCCTGCAGGCCGAGCCTTCCCGGTGCAAGGAGGAGCGGATCGACTTCAACGGCCCGCCGATGGCCTGCCTCGTCCAGGGCTCGCCCATCATCGCCGAATGGGGATCGGACCATCCCGAGTGGACGATCAAATCGTGGAAGTGCGGCGGCCACGCTTCGTGATAGTCGTGGCCGCATGACGGCCGACACCCCTGACCGCATCGATGTCGCGATCGCCGGCGCCGGCCCGACGGGCCTCGCGCTCGCTCTCGCCTTGCGCCGCGAACTCGGCCCGAATCTGCGGCTCGCGGTGTTCGATCCGGCGCTGGCGCGGCCCACCGCGCCGGACGCGCGCGGTTCGATGATCGCCGCGGACGGCGGCCGGCTGCTCGAGCGTCTCGGGGCGTGGCCGGCGGGCGCCTTTCCCGTCGTCGGGCTGCGCATCACCGACAGCCGGCTCGAGGACGTCTTGCGTCCGACCTTTCTCGAGCTCGGCGGCTCCGCGCCGGCAGGCGGGCCATTCGCCCATATGGTTCTCGACGCGGACCTGCGCGCCCTCCTTCGCGAGCGCGCCGAGGCCGAGGGCGTCGCGCTGGTCCCGTCTGACGTGAGCGGGCACGAGGCGGGCGCCGGCGGGCTCCGGCTTGTCGCCGGGGGGCGGACCATTCGCGCGAGCCTGCTCGCCGCCGCCGACGGCGCAGCCTCGCCGACGCGAAACCGCGAGCGGATCGCGGTCCACCAGTTCGCTTACGACCAGACGGCGCTGGTCGCGACCCTCGCCCACGAGGCGCCGCATGGCGGCGTCGCCGTCCAGCATTTTCTGCCCGGCGGCCCGTTCGCCATGCTGCCCCTGTCCGAAAACCGGTCCTCGCTCGTCTGGAGCGAGCGGCGCGACGTCGCCAAGCGCATGGCCGCGCTCGACGACGAGGCGTTCGTCGCGGAGGTCGAGGCGAGGGCGGGTCCGGAGTTCGGGCGCATCACGCTCGCCGGCGCGCGCGGCGCCTTTCCGCTGCGCTTCCTGCTCGCCCGCAGCTTCGTCGGAAAGCGCGTCGCCCTGGTCGGAGACGCCGGCCATGTCGTGCACCCGCTCGCCGGGCAGGGCTTCAATCTTGCGCTCCGAGACGTCGCGGCGCTCGCCAGGATCGTCGCGGAGGCCGCGCGGCGCGGGGAAGACATCGGCGCCGACGCGACGCTCGCGCCATACGAGCGCGCCCGCCGGTTCGAGACGGCGAGCCTCGGCGCGGCGACCGACGGCCTCTACCGTCTGTTCGGCCACGAATCCGCGCGCGGACTGCGCGACGTGGGCATGGGCCTCGTCGACCGCGCGCCAGGCCTGAAGCGCCGCATCGTGGCGGCGGCCTCGGGGCTTTAGCCGGCAGCCGCCGCTCTCCCTTGCCAATCGACCGTCCGGCCGCCTAAGACCCGCGCGCAACGACAAGACGCGCGAGGAAACTGCCATGTCGACCAAGAACATCCTTCTGCTGGCCGGCGACGGCATCGGCCCGGAGGTCATGGGCGAGGTCAAGAAGATCCTCGCGCTGATCGAGACCAAGGGCCTGCTGTCGTTCCAGATCGACGAGGACCTCGTCGGCGGCTGCGCCTATGACGCGCATGGCGTCGCGATCTCGGACGCCGCGGTCGACAAGGCGAGAGAAGCCGATGCGGTGCTGCTCGGCGCGGTCGGCGGCCCGAAGTGGGACGGGGTTCCTTACGAGCATCGCCCGGAAGCGGGCCTGCTGCGCCTGCGCAAGGACCTCGAGCTGTTCGCGAACCTGAGGCCCGCGATCTGCTATCCCGCGCTTGCGGATTCGTCGGCGCTGAAGCGCGAGCTGGTCGACGGCCTCGACATCGTCATCGTCCGCGAGCTGACCGGCGGCGTCTATTTCGGCGAGCCGAAGGAGATCACGGACCTGCCGAACGGCCAGAAGCGCGCCGTCGACACCCAGGTCTACGAGACCTACGAGATCGAGCGCATCGCCAAGGTCGCCTTCGAGCTCGCCCGGGTGCGCGGCAATCGCGTGACGTCGGCGGAAAAGCGCAACGTCATGAAGTCCGGCCTGCTCTGGAACCAGGTCGTCACCGCGACCCACAAGTCGGGCGGCTACGAGGACGTCAAGCTCGACCACATGCTGGCCGACGCGCTCGGCATGCAGCTGGTGCGCGCGCCCAAGCAGTTCGACGTCATCGTCACCGACAACCTGTTCGGCGACATCCTGTCCGACGTCGCCTCGATGCTGACCGGCTCGCTCGGCATGCTGCCGTCCGCCTCGCTCGGCGCCGAGGACTCTGCGGGCCGCCGCAAGGCGCTCTACGAGCCGGTGCACGGCTCGGCGCCTGACATCGCGGGCAAGGGCGTCGCCAACCCGCTCGCCATGATCGCGAGCCTCGCCATGGCGCTGAAGTATTCGCTCGGCAAGCCCGATCTCGCCGATCTGCTGGATCAGGCGATCTCCGCCGCGCTCGCGGATGGCTATCGCACCGGCGACATCTGGAGCGAGGGCTTCAGGAAGGTCGGCACGTCCGAAATGGGCGAGGCGGTGCTCAAGCACTTCCAGTCGCTCATCGCGGAATAGACTGCTGAATATTTGCCGGCCGCCAAATAGACGAGGCGGCGAATAGCTGTCACGATCTTCCACGTCATAGATGTGGGGGATCGTGACATGCGCGGTATCATCACCATCGCCGCGTTCGCGGCGCTGACGGCCGGCGCGACGGCGCAGGCCAAGAACCTTTTCGTCACATCGGAAAGCCTGACCCTCTCGGCCTTCGCCGGCGAGGTGGCGACCGGCGACAGCCTCGTCATCCTGGGACAGATCCCGGCGCCCGGCGGCGCGATGGCGCAGACCATCGGATTCCGTGCGCGCGGGTCGTCGATCAAGCTGTCCGCCAACTGGTATGTAGGGACCGCCGCGGGTCCGGTCCGGACGGTCGGCGTCAACATCGACCTCGTCGACGCGAGCAACACCGTGGTGGGATCCGACGCGTTTCAGGGCATCTTGTCGAATTTCGCTACGTCGACGATGACCGCGCCCGTCACGAACGGGGCGCGCTACACCCTCAGGATGACGGGAACCGCGGTCGCGGCGTCGACCTACTCGATCGTCATCGAGGGCGCGGCGGCGCCTTGAGGCGGCGCCGCTTCGGCTTGACGACGCCGGAGCGAGCCACAGGTTCGTCCGCATGATGAAGATTGCAGCCATTGTCGCGATCGCGGTGGCGATCGCGCCCGTCGCGTCGGCGGCGCCCTCGAGCGCGGGCGGCCTCGACGCCTATCGCTCGAAGGCGCGGCCCGTGCTGGTGTTCGCGCCGCGCCACGGCGACAAGCAGATGATCGACCAGCTTGGCAGGCTGACGGCCGCCGGCGGCGAACTTGCCGACCGGGACATGCCGGTGCTGGTGATCACCGGCGACGACGTCGCCGACCTCGCCGGCGGCGACCCCACGACGCGCCCGAGCGGGAAGCAGCTGCGCAAGCTCTATGGCGTCGCCGACGGGACCTTCGCGGTCGTCCTGGTCGGCAAGGACGGCGGCGAGAAGTTCAGGTCCGACAGTCTCGTCGAGCCCGCCCGCCTGACCGCCCTCGTCGACGCGATGCCGATGCGCCAGAACGAGGCGCGCGCCGCCACGAAGTGACCGGCCTCAGCTCAGGCGCTCGAGGATGAGCGGCCGGGGCGCCGTGTCCTTCCCCGCTTCGGCGACGTGGAAGGCCGCGCGCACGGTCTCGACGGCGCGCTCGCCCGCGGCGCGGTCACGGGCGTGGACGACGGCGAGCGGCCGGTCCGGCCCGACCTCCCCGCCGACCCCGGCCAGCGCCTCCAGTCCGACCGCCGAATCCACCTCGTCTTGCGGATTCGTGCGCCCGCCGCCGAGCGACACGACGGCGAGGCCGAGCGTCCGCGTGTCGACGCCGGACACGACGCCCCGACGGGTCGGGACGACCGGCAGCGTCACCGGCGCGGCGGCAAGGTGGGCGCGCGGCCGCTCGACGATGTCGGATGGCCCGCCCAGCTCGGCCGTCATTCGCGCGAAGCGCTCCGCCGCTGCGCCGGAGGACAGCGCCTCGCGAATCCGCGCGGCGCCCTCATCGGGCGACGCGCAGAGGCCCCCGAGCGCCAGCGCCTCGCCGCCGAGCGCCGCGGTGGCTTCGCACAGGCGCGGGTCGCCGCGGCGGCCGGCCAGGATCTCGACCGCGTGCAGCGTCTCGAGCGCGTTGCCGGCGACCGAGGCCAGCGGCTGGTCCATGTCGGTGATCAGCGCGACGGTCGGCAGACCGGCGCCGCTCGCCACCTCGATCAGGGACCGCGCCAGCGCCTGGGCGTCCTCGATGCCGGCCATGAAGGCGCCGCCGCCGCATTTCACGTCCATCACCAGTCCCGACAGCCCGGCGGCGAGCTTCTTCGACAGGATCGACGCGGTGATCAGCGGCAGCGACTCGACTGTCCCCGTCACGTCGCGCGCCGCGTAGAGCCGGCGGTCCGCCGGCGCGATCTCCTCGCTCTGGCCGACGATCGCGCAGCCCGCCTCGCGCACGGCCCGGCGCAGCACGGCGAGGTCGGGACGCGTCTGGTAGCCCGGGATGGCCTCCATCTTGTCGATGGTGCCGCCGGTGTGGCCGAGGCCGCGCCCGGCGATCATGGGCACGAAGGCGCCGCAGGCCGCGAGGGCCGGGGCGAGCAGCAGGCTCACCGTGTCTCCGACGCCGCCGGTCGAGTGTTTGTCGACGGCCGGCCCCGGCAGGTCCGACCAGTCGAGAGCCGCGCCCGAGCGCGTCATCGCCCGGGTGAGCTCGACCGTCTCCTCCCGGTCGAGCCCGTTCAGCAGCGCCGCCATGGCGAAGGCGCCGAGCTGGGCGTCGTTGACCGCGCCGGAGACGACGCCGCCGATGAAGTCGGCGATCTCGACGGCCGTCAGCCTCTCGCGGTCCCGCTTGCGGCGGATGATCTCCTGCGGGAGCAGCACGGAGGGCTCAGCCATCGCCGCGCCCGAGCGTCGCCGGGCCGAAACTCTCGGGAAGCAGCTCGCCGAGCGAAAAACGCCGGCGCACGCCCTCGGGCCCCGCCACGATCACGGGCGTCGCATCGTCGGCGAACTCCCGCAGGCGCTGCCGGCATGCGCCGCAGGGCGTGCAGAGCGCATCTCCCGCGCCAAGGACGAGCGCCGCGAGGATGCGTGTCCCCCCGGCGGCGACCATGGCCGAGATCGCGCCGGCCTCCGCGCAGGACCCGACCGGGTACGCGGCGTTCTCGACGTTGCATCCGGCGTGGATCGCGCCGGCGTCCGACAGGACGGCGGCGCCGACCGCGAAGCCGGAATAGGGCGCATGGGCGTTGGCGCGCGCCACGCCGGCCGCCTCGAACAGCGCGTCGATCCGGCGGTCGTCGATCGTGAGGGAAATGGCGGCGCTCCCCGGCCGTGCGGTTTCGTCACAAGATAACGCGCGCGGGCCGCAACGAAACCCGTGCGGCCGCTTGCGGATTCGCGAATGTCCGTCATGCTTTCGACATGCGGCCCGAAATTCTCGGGCCAAGTCGAGGGTTGCGGGATGGTCACGTCCGTCCGCCCTGGATTGTTCCGCGCGCCGGCGGGCCTCGCTCTGGCGGGGATGCTGGCCGCTCTCGGGCCTTCACAGGCCCGCACCACGCTCGCGCAGAACGCGAACGTCGATCTCGAGCTCGTGCTCGCCGTCGACATCTCCTACTCGATGGACTCCGAAGAGCAGCAGATCCAGCGCGACGGATACGCCGCGGCGATCATGTCGAAGCCGGTGCTCGACGCCATCGCGGGCGGCGCGATCGGACGGATCGCGGTCTCCTATGTCGAATGGGCCGGGGCGGAGGAGCAGCGCACGGTGGTGCCGTGGACGCTGATCGAGAACGTCGCCTCGGCGCAGGATTTCGCGGCCAAGCTGTCCGCCGCGCCGCTGCGCCGGGCCTACCGGACCTCGATCTCGGGCGCGCTGGTCTATTCGGCGCGGCAGTTCGGGACGGCGAGCTTCAACGGCGCGCGGCGCGTCGTCGACGTCTCGGGCGACGGACCCAACAACCAGGGCGAGGCGGTCGAGGCGGCGCGCGACGAACTGCTGGAGCGCGGCGTCACCATCAACGGCCTGCCGCTGATGCTCAAGCGCCCGAGCCTCGCCATGACCGACATCGGCGACCTCGACGCCTATTACCGGGACTGCGTCATCGGCGGACCGGGCGCTTTCATGGTGCCTGTGCGCGGCGTCGAGCAGTTCGCCGACGCCGTCCGCACCAAGCTTGTGATGGAGATCGCCGGTCTCGGCCCGGAGGCGCCGGAGCTTCCGCTCGCCGCGCCCCATGCGACCCCGGTCGCGGACCGGCAGCCGACGCGGGTCGATTGCACCGCCGGCGAACAGCTGTGGCGCGACAGATTCGGCAACTGACGCCGGCCGCGCGACGGTGCTAAGAGGCTGATCGTCCTCCCGCTTCGCGTGTCCGTCCCGTGTCGATCCCCCCCGAAGTCCTGCTCGTCTTCGCGCTCGTCGGCCTGTTCGCCGGGGCGGTCGACGCCATCGCCGGCGGCGGCGGCATGATCACAGTGCCGGCGCTGCTGCTCGGCGGGCTCGACCCGGTCTCCGCGGTCGCGACCAACAAGCTGCAGGGAACCTTCGGCACGGCGATGTCGACCTTCCGCTTCGCGAAGGCCGGCATGATCGACTTCCGCTCGCGTGAGGCCTGGAGCATCGCCGCGGCGGCTTTCGCCGGGGCGATCGCGGGCGCGGCTCTCGTCGCCTTCGCGCCGGTCGGCGCCATGCGGACGGCGCTGCCGTTCCTGCTGCTCGCGACCGCGCTTTACTTCGCCTTCGGCCCGAAGATGTCCGACGTCGACGCCAGGGCGCGCCTGTCGCCGACCGCCTTCGCGCTCGGGATCGCCGCGCCGATCGGGCTCTATGACGGCCTGTTCGGACCGGGCGCGGGGTCTTTCTACATGATCGGCCTCGTGGCGCTCGCGGGCGTCGGCGCGGTGAAGGCGGTCGCCCGCACCAAACTGCTGAACTTCTCGTCGAACCTCGCCGGGCTGCTGTTCTTCATCGCGGCGGGACACGTGGTCTGGGCCGCGGGCCTCTCCATGGCGGTCGGGACGGTCGCGGGCGCGCAGATCGGCTCGGCGCTGGCGCTGAAGCACGGGGTGCGGCTGGTGAAGCCGCTGCTCGTCGTCGTTTCGCTTGCGCTCGCGCTGCGCCTGATGCTGGATGCCGGTCATCCGGTCGGGGCGGCCTTGCGCGCGATGATCGCCGCGCCGTCCTGAACGACCGGACGCGTCGAGGGACGCACATCAGCGCGAGGCCGCAGCGGGCCACGACCCGCGGCGCGATCTGCGCTTTTAAGAACTCGGCAGGATGAGGCTCGTTCAACGATGAAGATCTCCGCGCGCAACCAGTTCAAGGGCACGGTCGTCGAGGTGACCAAGGGCGCGACCACCTCCCATGTGAAGATCGACATCGGCGGGCAGGTGGTCACCGCGTCCATCACCAACGCCGCCGTCGACGAGCTCGGTCTCGAAAAGGGCAAGGCCGCGATTGCAATGATCAAGGCCTCCGACGTGCTGGTCGCGGTCGAATGACCAGGGCGGCCGGGCTTCTGCTCGCCGTGCTGCTGGCCGGTCCCGCGCTCGGCGCGGAGACCGGCGGCTGCGGCAAGTTCAAATGGCCGATCGACGCCGACAAGGCTCTGCTCGCCGCCGCCGAACGCGTCCCGAGCGGGACGCGGCTCGACCTTGCCTCACCGAAGGGCGTGCGGATCGAGCTGGTCGACGCCGACAAGGCGGGCTTCGAGGTCCAGCCCGAAAAGCCCTTTGCGCCCGGCGCCCCGGCCGGCGTGCTGCGCTTCGACGCCAGGGCCGGCGTCTACCAGATCACGACCACCGACCGGCTGTGGTTCGACGTGGCGCAGGACGGAAAGCTCGCCGAAGGCGGCGACTTCTCAGGTGTGCTGGACTGCGACGGCGCGCGCAAGAGCGTCCGGTTCCGCCTGAAGGACGGGCCGGCGCTGCTCCAGCTGTCCGGCTCGCCGGCGCGCACGACGGCGGTGGCGATCAGCCGGGTGGAGTGACGCGACCCGATCCCTGCCCCGCGCACGCAAGTCGAATGTTTTTCGACTTGCGCCACTCTCGATGGGCGACCCCGCAACAGCGGGGTTGGCTTGGGGGAGGGTAGCCC
>CABHPB010000051.1 GCA_902168115.1 uncultured Methylopila sp.
TCGGGATCGCCTCGGAGACGGGGAAGGCGGTGACGACGTCGGCGTTCTGTTTGCGCTCGACAAGGAGCTCGCCGGAATAGACCGCCGCGGCCTGGTCGTTCTTCAGCTTCTCCAGCGTCTCGCCGTCGAGCTGCTTCTGGAAGTCGCCGGCCGTGACCGCCTGCACGAGGCTGCGGTCGTTGACGCGGTAGACGTCGACCGAGACCGCATCGACATTGACGGTGACGACCGGCACGCCCTGCTGGCCAGTCGAGGGCAGCACGTAGTTGCGGCCCGTGAAGCGCGCCGTCGGCGCACGGTCGCGGACGTAGAGGCGGAAATCCTTCGAGGCGGGCAGCGTCTCGTCGACGTTGGACGGCAGGCCCTGCCGCACCGTGAGCTCGTAGGTCTCGCCGTGCTTGAGTCCGTCGACGCAGACCTGGGATTCGTTCGCCGTCACCGCCGGCGCGTCGACGCCCTTCAGGACGACGTAGGGCGAGAAGTCGATGCGGCCCTTGGCGACGGGCTCGGAGAACTGGACGCAGGCCCGCGGGGCGGCGGCGTCGCTGTCGATCGAATAATCGAGCACGCGGAAGCCGTGCTCGGCCCGCATGGTCTCGTAGGTGGATCGGGCGTCGGGGACGTCGGCGAGGGCGAGGCTCGCCTTCAGCGCGTCGAGCGCGGGCCGCCAGCTCTCCTTGACCGCGAAGGCGTTGGCGAGCACGGCGAGCGCCCGCGCCTTGGTCTTGGCGTCGGGCGAGACCTGATAGGCCAGCCAGCCGGCGCCGAGCGCCTGCGTGCGGATGGTTTCCTTCTCCGACCAGTCGTCGGATTCGACCTTGGTGAGCGCGACCGAGAGGTTGCGCCAGGCCTGCTCGTTCTTGACGTCCTTGCCGGCCGCGACAGCGAAGGTGACTGACGCCTCGCGCCAGCTGCCGCCGCGGATTTGCGCGACGCCCTGCTTGATGATCTCGGCAACGGGCCGCGAGTCGCTCTGCGCCTCGCGCTTCAGCTTGGCCTCGAGCTTGAGCGCGCTTTCGGACGCTTCGCGGTTCTGGAAGCCGGCCGCGGCGGGCGCCGCGGTCTTCTGGGGAGCGGGCGTCTGCGCCACTGCAGGTCCCGTCCATCCGAC
>CABHPB010000052.1 GCA_902168115.1 uncultured Methylopila sp.
GTCCGCGTGGAAGAAGCCGTCGCGCATCGCGTGGCGCAAGAAAGTCTGCATCAGGTGGCGGCCGAGCGCCGGCAGGTCGTGGCCGGCGGCCTCGAGGCCGGCGCGGTCGGACATCTTCACCCCGTCGACCCAGTCGAGCGTCAGCACGCCGCGCGCGGTGCGGTCCCAGTCGACGGCGGGCACGCGGAAGCCGGGATCGGCGCGGGTGTTGTCGGCGATCTCGGAGAGCGCGGCGGCTTCGAGCCGAAGATCCATCTCGATCGAGACCGAGCGGGCGAGCGTTTCGACCACGACGACGGGCCGCAGGCGCCGGGCCTTCGGCACGTTGCGCTCGATTGCGCGGGCGATGGCGAAGAAGGCCTGCAGGTCGCGCCCGAAGCGGCGCGCGACGCCCGGGCGCAGCACCTTGACCGCGACCTTCCGCTCGACGCCGTCAGGGCCGCGCGCCGTCGCCGGATGCACCTGCGCGATCGAGGCGGCGGCGACCGCGGGGCCGAAGTCGAGGAAGAGCTCAGCGACCGGCGCGCCGAGCGCCTCGGCGACGGCGGCTTCGGCGACGCCTTGAGGGAACGGCTCGACGCGGTCGTGCAAGCGCTCCAGGTCTTTTGCGACGCGCAGGCCCACGACGTCGGGCCGGGTCGCGAGGAACTGGCCGAGCTTGACGTAGGACGGCCCGAGCCGCTGCAGCGCGCGGGCGAGGCCTTCCGCGCCGTCATGCGCCGAGCGTTTTTCAATCAGCCGGCCGAGCGCGATCAGCGTGCGGGCGCCGGCGGGAAGCTCGAGCGGATCGGCGAGCCTGAGCGCGCCCTCACGCGCCATCACGAAACCCGCGCGGGCGAGGCGCAGGAGGTTCGGGATCAGCCTCAGCATGGGAGGCCGCGCCCTTGTCCCGGCCTTGAGCCGGGACCCAGAACCGCTGCGCTAAGAACATGACCCGCGACGGCGCCGCCCAGCTCTGCAGGCTCTGCGCGTCTGGATCCCGGCTCAAGGCCGGGACAAGGGGGCTGCGATTCCCGCGCCCGAACGTCGATCCGCGGCACGAAGCTCAAATCCGAAAACCCACGTGAAGCGCCGCGACGCCGCCGGTCATCGGGGTCGCGCTCACCTCGTCGAAGCCGGCCTCGCGCATCATGGCGGCGAAGGTCTCGGCGTCCGGGAACTTGCGGATCGACTCGACGAGATAGCGATAGGGCTCGCCGTCGCCCGCCACCATCTGGCCGATGCGCGGGATCACGTTGAACGAGAAGGCGTCGTAGACGCGGTCTAGGCCCGGCACGTCGACCTTGGAGAATTCGAGCACCAGCGCCTTGCCGCCGGTCTTCAGCACGCGGCGCATCTCGGTCAGCGCCTTCGGGATGCGCGGCACGTTGCGGATGCCGAAGGCGATCGTCACCGCGTCGAAGGAGCGGTCCGGGAACGGCAGGTTCTCGGCGTTGCCCTGCACGAACTCGATGCGGGAGCCGAGCTTGCGCTCGGCCGCGCGCTCCTTGCCGACGGCGAGCATCGCGCCGTTGATGTCGAGCTCGGTGACCTCGACGCCCTCGCCGCCCCGGCCGAGCGCGCGGAACGCGATGTCGCCGGTGCCGCCCGCGACGTCCAGCAGCTTGAACGAGCGGGCGCCGCGCGGCAGGCCGAGCGCGGTGACCATCGCGGACTTCCAGGCGCGGTGCAGGCCGCCCGACATCAGGTCGTTCATCAGGTCGTAGCGCGAGGCGACCTTGTGGAACACGTCGTCGACGAGCCCCTGCTTCTCGCCGGGCTTCACGTCGGCGAAGCCGAAATGTCCCTCGTTGTCGAACCGGGTCTCGTCGGGAAAGGCCATGGGATCCTGCGCGGATTGAAGCGGCCGGACCCTAACTTGCGCGTATCTGCGGCGCTAGGGTTCTGCGCCTTCACGGTAAAGCTTGGCCCCTCGCCGCGGTCGTCATCCCGGACCCCGCACTTGCGGCGAGAGGGGATCATCCCCAGAACGGGACGTCGGCGGTCGACGCCGCTCGATCCTGAAGACGATCCCGGCGCTCCCTTCGCTCGGCCGGGATGACGCCAGAGCCATCCATGCCCGAACTGCCCGAAGTCGAGACTGTCCGCCGGGGCCTTGCGCCCGTGATGGAAGGCCGCGTCATCGAGGAGGTCGAGGCGCGCCGGCCGGACCTGCGCTTTCCCTTCCCGGAACGCTTCGCCGAGCGCCTGAAGGGCCGCCGCGTCGTCTCGCTCGGACGGAGGGCGAAGTATCTGATCGCGGACCTCGACGACGGCGAGACGCTCGTCATGCATCTCGGCATGTCGGGCTCGTTCCGGATCGAGCTCGGCGAGGACGAGGCCGCTCCCGGCGCCTTCCATCACCCGCGCTCGAAGGCGGCGACGCACGACCACGTCGCCTTCCGGCTCTCGGGCGGCGCCTCGATCACCTACAACGACCCGCGCCGCTTCGGCTTCATGGCGCTGATCCCGCGCGCCGGGCTCGAAGCGCATCCGTTGTTCCGGCATGTCGGGATCGAACCGCTCGGAAACGAACTCGACGCAGCGCTGCTGGCG
>CABHPB010000053.1 GCA_902168115.1 uncultured Methylopila sp.
GGGCTCGGAGATGTGTATAAGAGACAGGTTCGGAGACCGTCTCCAGCCCGACGACCTTCAGGCCTTGCGCCTTCGCGGTTTCCTCGACGACGGCGTCGATGGTCGGCTTGCCGTCGTTCATCTTCTTCAATTCGCAGCCCGAGACCTGCAGCGTCATGCCGAGGAACCAGGGTTTCAGCATCGGCGCGATCGAGGACGGCATGCCGGCCTGCTCGAGGCGCCGCCGCACCTCGGCGGCCTGCGCCTCGTCCAGCCCCTCGAGGCCCTTGCCGGAAAAATCGACGCCCTTGCGGGTGACGAAGGCGATCATCTCGGCCTGCGCCGTCGCGCCCTTGGCGTCGGCGAGCTCGACCGCGACGGTCTTGACCTCCTTCAGCGTCGCGCGCAGCGGCTCGGCGAGCGCGACGAGATCCGGCTCCGTCGTGTGCATGGTGCCGAACAGATAGGAGGGTTGCGCCCCGCCCTTGCCCTCGACGCGCCAGAGCAGCCCTTCGGCGTTCGGCACCTTTTGGGCCGCGGCCTCGAAGGCGGCGTAGGCTTCCGGTCGCTCGGCCTTGGCCTTGGCGACCAGATCCTGCCCCTGGCAGGACGGCTCCTGTTCGGCGCGCGCCGGCGTCGCCACAAGCGCGACGGCGAGCGCCGCAAGGCGCAATGCGTGAGCGAGCATGCGGGCGCTCCGAGATCGTCCAGGTTCCGCAAGGTCTAGCAAGAGGCCCGCGACCAAACGGTTAAGCGCTGTTCCGAAACCGGCCGAGGCGCTAGAACGCCGCCATGTCGCTTTCCTCGTCAGAAGTCGAACGCTACGCCCGGCACATCGTGCTCCGGGAGATCGGCGGCCCGGGCCAGCAGCGGCTCGCCAAGGCGCGCGTGCTCGTCGTGGGGGCCGGCGGGCTCGGCTCGCCGCTCGCGCTCTATCTTGCGGCGGCCGGCGTCGGGACGATCGGGATCGTCGACGACGACGTCGTCTCGCTCTCGAACCTGCAGCGCCAGGTGCTGCACGCGACCGATGACGTCGGCGCCAAGAAGACCGCCTCCGCCGTCTCCGCCCTTGCGCGCGTCAATCCGCATGTGAA
>CABHPB010000054.1 GCA_902168115.1 uncultured Methylopila sp.
CTTCTGCAAGCTCAAACACTTCCGACGCGTCGCAACGCGCTTCGACAAGCTCGCAAGAAACTTCCTAGCTACCGTTCTGCTCGCCTCAACCCGCCTCTGGCTCAGAGCTTATGAGTCCACGACCTAGACGCGCCCGCCCCTTGTCCCGGCTCAAGGCCGGGACAAGGGGCCCGGCGCTCCAATCCCCTGGCCGCGATCTCCCGCTCCGCCAGCTCCAGCGCCTGTTCCGGCGCGACATGGAGCCAGTCCGCCATGCGGTTGCGGAACCAGGTCGACTGGCGCTTGGCGTAGCGGCGGGTGTCGAGTCGGGTGCGCTCGACGGCCCCTTCGCGCGACGTCTCTCCGCGCGCCCAGGCGGACAGGGCGGCGACGCCGAGCGCCTTCATGGCGGGAAGCGCCGGATCGAGCCCCCGCGCGACCAGCGCCCTCGCCTCCTCCGCCGCGCCGTCGGCGATCATCGCCTCCAGCCGCCGTGCGATGCGCGCGTCGAGCGCCGTGCGATCCGGCGCCAGCGCGATGAGGAGCGCCGTCTGCGCGTCGATCGTCGGCGCCGTGACCTCGGCCTGCCACGCCGCGAGCGAGCGGCCGGTGGCGTCGAGCACCTCCAGCGCCCGCGTCAGGCGCTGCGGATCCGTCGGCCGCAGCCGCGCGGCCATCGCCGGATCGCGCCGCGAGAGTTCGGCGTGCAGCGCCGCGGGCGGTCCGAAGCCTCGCCATTTCTCGCGGACCTCGTCGGGGATTGCGGGGATTTCGGCGAGCCCTCTGGTCAGCGCGTCGAAGTAAAGTCCTGTGCCGCCGACGAAAATCGGGACGGCCGGCGTCCGACCGGCGGCGCCGCCGTGTTGAGAAGTCGGCTCAACGCCTGTGCTTAACCTGTTGATAATCTCGCCGGCGTCGGCGAGCCACCGCCCCACGCCATAGGCCTCGCTGGCGTCGACATGGCCGTAGAGGGCGTGGGGCGCCCTCGCCTCCTCGTCCGCCGATGGCCGCGCGCTGAGCACGCGCAGGTCGCGATAGACCTGGCTCGCATCGGTGTTGACCACGACGCCGCCGAAGCGCTCCGCAAGCGCAAGCGCGAGCGCCGACTTGCCGGAGGCTGTGGGTCCGGCGATCAGCACGGCGCGAATGGGCGGCAGTCGGTCCGTCATGCGGTCTTTCGCGCGTGCGAAGGCGAATGGGCGCCCTTATAGACGAACGCGCCGCAGCCGGGAGATCCCGCCCGGTCCAGGAGCTTCGCGATGAGCCTCGCCTACGCCGCCGTCCTGATCTCCGATCCCGCGCGGCCCGCCGTCGACTCGACCGTCATCGCGCGCGTCAGCCGCGCGCTCGGTCTCGCGCAGCCGAGGATCCTCGCGGCCGGCGTCGCCGCCGAGTTCGCCGTGACCACGGACGATCCCGCCGACATGCGCGCCGCCATCGTCGAGGTGATCGAGGGCGCACCGCTCGACGTCGCGCTCGTCCCGGAGGCCGGGCGCCGCAAGCGCCTGCTCATCGCCGACATGGATTCCACCATGATCGAGCAGGAGTGCCTAGACGAACTCGCAGGCGCGCTCGGGCTCAAGGGCAAGGTTTCCGAGATCACCGAGCGCGCCATGCGCGGCGAGATCGCGTTCGAACCCGCTTTGAGGGAGCGCGTCGCGCTGCTGGAAGGTCTTCCCGCGGAAGAGACGATCGCGGGGGTCCTCGCGGAAAAAATCACGCTGACGCCGGGCGCAAAGACGCTGGTCGCGACGATGCGCGCGCACGGCGCCTATGCGGCGCTGGTGTCCGGCGGCTTTACCGCCTTCACCGGCCCGGTGGCGGCCATGCTCGGCTTCGACGAACACCGGTCGAATCTCCTCAAGGTCGAAGGCGGAAGACTCACCGGCAAGGTCGCCGAGCCGATTCTCGGCCGCGAGGCCAAGCTCGCCGCGCTGGAGGAGCTGATCGCCTCCGGGAAACTCGCCCGGGAGGAGACGCTGGCGGTCGGCGACGGGGCGAACGACCTCGCCATGCTCGGCGCGTCAGGCCTTGGCGTCGCCTATCGCGCCAAGCCGGCCGTCGCCGAGGCCGCGCACGCCCGGATCGACCGCGGGGACCTCACCGCCCTGCTCTACCTGCAGGGCTTTTCGGACACGGAGTTCGTGGAGAACTGATCGCAAAATGCTTCGCCCGGCAGAATGTGCCGGGCGCTTAACGCCTCGTTAACCACCGGGGCGCGACCGTGGCGCAACGCTTCATTAACCCTGCGCCCGAGTCGCCGCCTTGTCGCCAGCCGCCCTCCAGATCGTCCCGAAGTCCGACGTCGATCCCGCCGCCGCCCAGGAGCCGGCCAAGCGCAAGCCGGTCCGTTTCAAGGGCCGCTCATTCATGGCGCTCGTGCTGACGCCCGAGCAGCCGGTCAACGAGTGGCTCGCCGAGCTCGACATGCTGGCGGCGCGCTCGCCCGGCTTCTTCGGCGATCGCCCGGTCGTGCTCGACGTGTCGCTGCTGCGGCTGTCGCCGCGCACCATGGCGGCGCTGCTCGGCGACCTCAGCCAGCGCGACGTCCGGATCATCGGCGTCGAGGGCTGCGATCCGAAGTTCCTCGACGGCCCGAACGCGCGCCTCGCCATGCCGGTCGGCGGCCGCGCGGCCGGCGACATCTCGGCGCCCGAGGCCGCGACCGGCAAGCTCGGCGGGTCGCTCATCATCAACCAGCCGGTGCGCTCCGGCCAGAGCGTCTCCTTCCAGGGCGACGTGACGATCTGCGGCTCCGTCGCCTCCGGCGCGGAGGTCGTCGCCTCCGGCTCGATCCATGTGTACGGCGCGCTGCGCGGACGCGCGATCGCGGGCTCGGCCGGCGACCGCAAGGCCCGCATCTTCTGCCGCCGCCTCGACGCAGAACTGCTCGCGATCGACGGCGTCTACATGACCACCGAAGACCTGAATCCTGCGCTGCGCGGCAAGCCCGCCAGCGCCTGGCTCGACGGCGACGCGCTCCGCATCGCCGCTCTCGACTGACGACACGTGACGAACCGAATTCCTTGAGGGGGAGACTGAGAAATGGCTGAGGTGCTGGTCGTCACGTCGGGCAAGGGAGGCGTCGGCAAGACGACGTCCACCGCCGCCCTCGGCGCGGCTCTCGCGCAGACGGGACAGAGCGTGTGCGTGGTCGACTTCGACGTCGGCCTGCGCAACCTCGATCTGGTGATGGGCGCCGAGCGCAGGGTCGTCTACGACCTGATCAACGTCGTCCAGGGCGACGCCAACCTCAATCAGGCGCTGATCCGCGACAAACGCGTCGACTCGCTGTCGTTGCTGCCGGCGAGCCAGACGCGCGACAAGGACGCGCTGACGGCCGAGGGCGTCGAGCGCGTCATCAACGAGCTCAAGAACCGCTTCGACTGGATCATCTGCGACAGCCCCGCAGGCATCGAGCGCGGCGCCTATTTCGCGATGCGCCACGCCGACCTTGCGGTGATCGTCACCAATCCGGAAGTCTCCTCCGTCCGCGACAGCGACCGCATCATCGGCCTGCTGGATTCGAAGACCGAGAAGGCCGAGCGCGGCGAGGTGATGGAAAAGCTTCTCCTCCTGACCCGCTACTCGCCCGAGCGCGCCGAGCGCGGCGACATGCTGAAGGTCGACGACGTGCTCGAGATCTTGTCGATCGGCCTGCTCGGCATCATCCCGGAAAGCCCCGAAGTGCTGAAGGCCTCGAACCTCGGCTCGCCCGTGACCCTGGCCAATCCGATCTCGGCCCCGGCGCGCGCCTATCTCGACGCCGCCCGTCGTCTGCGTGGTGAAAGCGTGCCGATGACGGTGCCGAGCGACCGCAAGGGCTTCCTCGGCAACCTGTTCGGTCGGAGGGCGGCATGAGCGTTCTCAAGTTCTTCACGCGTCGGTCGAGCGCGCCCGCGGCGCGGGAGCGGCTTCAGCTGCTGCTCGCCCACGAGCGCGCCGTGTTCGGCCGGACCGACCTCGTCGCGGTGTTGCAGGACGAGATTCTCGCGGTGATCGCCAAGCATGTCGCCATCGACCCCGAGAAGGTCCGGGTGAAGATGGATCGCCAAGACACCTTCGCGACGCTGGAGGTGGACATCGAAATCCGGTCTCCGGCGAACGGCGCGCTGAAGATGGCCGGCTGATTAAATCTATTCAATAGCTCATCTGTTATTGCAGGGCCCGCCTCGATCAGAGGCGGGCCTTTGCGTTTCATGCTGCTTTGACTGCCGGCCCAATCTGCTTATGGTCCGCGGCGCAATTCAGGGAGCCGAGTTTCGAATGTCCGTCGCAGCGTTGAAGTCCATGTTGAGCGGCCAGCCGGCCGATGCGGCGTCGCAGTGCAAGGGCCCCGATTTCCTCTGCGTCGGCCTGCAGAAGGGCGGCACGCAGTGGCTCTACGACCAGCTCCAGCATCATCCGGACTTCTGGATGCCGCCGCACAAGGAGCTGCACTACTTCGACCGGCGCTTCCCTGACCGCCGGATCGGCCCGGCCGCCCAGAAGTTCGTCAAGAACCCCGAGCTGGTCAGCGAGAAGAAGCAGAGCCGCGGCGACCGCGAGATCGACGAGAGGGACGCCGCCTTCTTCGAGAAGGTCGCGAATTTTTCCGCCCGCAAGAACAACGTCGAGGCCTACGCCTCCCTGTTCGAGCCGAAGGGAGAGCTTCTCAGCGGCGACATCACGCCCGGCTACAGCCGCCTGCCGAACCGGCTGACGAAGAAGCTCAGCCGCCGCTTCCCCGACGCCAAGGTGATCATGATGCTGCGCGAGCCCGCCTCGCGCTTGTGGTCGCAGTGGCGGATGCGCGCCGAGAACATGAACTACACGGAAGAACAGCAGCTCGACTACACGCTGTTCAAGAAGTTCGCCGGCCGCAAGCAGGCCCGGCTGCGGTCCTACCCGACCAAGATCGCGAGCCGCTGGCAGGACCACTTCGGCGAGCGCTTCCGCTGGTTCTTCCTCGACGACGTCATCGCCAGACCCGATGAAACCCGCGCCGAGATCCTGGAGTTCCTCGGCGCCGATCCGACCGTCCCGCCCTATGTTCCCGCCGACTTCAACCGCAAGGCCAGGACGCGGTCGCCGGAGCGGCCGGCCGAGGTCAAGGCGCTGCTGAAGAAGATGTTCGAAAGCGAACGCCGCGCCTGCGCCCGGATGTTCGGCGGCGCCGCCGAAAAATGGCCGGACGCACCCTACTGAGCGCCTCTCCCTTGCCCCCGGGCGCGGCGGCCGGACGGCCGGACGGCCCGGACTTCCTCTGCGTCGGCCTGCAGAAGGCCGGCACGCAGTGGCTCTACGACCAGCTCCAGCACCATCCGGATTTCTGGATGCCGCCGATCAAGGAGTTGCACTTCTTCGACCGGCGCTTTCCGGACGGACGCGTGCGGGAGGCGGCCAAGCGCTACGTCGAGGCGCCGGAACGCTACGGCGCGGCCAAGACGCGCAACGAGCACGCGGCGATCGACGAACGCAGCGCCGCGTTCCTGAGGATGGTCGCCGACTTTCAATCCGGCGATGACAGTCTGGAGGCCTACGCCAGACTGTTTCGCGCCAAGGGTTCGTCCCTGACCGGCGACATCACGCCGGGCTACAGCACGCTGGCGCCGAAAACCATTCGCGCCATTGCCCGCCGGTTCCCCGAGGCCAAGGTGTGCCTGATGCTGCGCGAGCCCGCGGCGCGGCTCTGGTCGGCGTGGCGGATGCGCTGCGAGCGCGACCTGCTGCCGTGGCTCTCGGTGCGATCGTTCAGGAAATTCAAGGCCTTCGCCGAGCGCGCGCCGGTGGTCGAGCGCTCCTACCCGACCCGCATCGCCTCGCGATGGGCCGAAGCCTTTCCAGGCCGCTTCCGCGTCTTCTTCCTCGACGACGTCATTTCGCAGCCCGCGGAGACGCGCGCCGCGATCCTGGAGTTCCTGGGCGGCGACCCGGCCGCTGGGGCCGTCGTCGCGCCCGATTTCAACCGCAAGGCGAAGACCCGGGCGCCGCGTCCGAGCGCGGCGGTCCAGGCCTATCTCCGGGAGGCGTTCGAAGCCGAGCGGGAGAAATGCGCGGAAACGTTCGGCGGAGCGGCGAGAGACTGGCCCGGACGACCCTACTGAAACGCGGCCGTCGATTATTTTTCACATATGTCGAATGCCATTTGTCCCGCTCTCCAAACGTGCGATAGCTGCGAACAGGGGAGCAAGGATGGTACTCGAGAGTGGACAGCCTTGATCTGACGGCTTGCGACCGCGAGCCGATCCACGTCCCCGGCGCCATACAGCCTCACGGCATGCTTCTGCTGGTCTCCGCACGCTCGCTGAGCGTCGAGGCCGTCGCCGGCGACGTCGAGGGCCGGCTCGGCGCCGCCGACTGGGCCGGTCGGCCGCTGGCGGAGATCATCGGCGCGGAAGCCGCCTCGAGAGTCCATGAAGGCGACCGGAGCGGCGCGGCCGGCGCCTATATCGGTCCGGTCGTCGGCGCGGCCGGCGAGCGCTTCGACGCCAGCGTGCATGCGACAGACGCCGGCTATCTCGTCGAACTGGAGCCCGAGCAACGTCTCCTGACGCCTGTGGGGGTGACCTTCGGCGAGTTCGAGACGGTCGCGGCCGCCTTCGAGCGCGCGAGCACCACCGAAGCGCTGTGCCGCGCGGCGGCGCAGGAGTTCCAGCGGCTCACCGGCTACGCCCGGGTGATGATCTACCGCTTCCTCGACGACGACTCCGGTTCGGTGCTCGGCGAGGCGTGCGCCGACGGGATGCGGTCGTTCATGAACCACCGCTTCCCCGCGACCGACATCCCGAAGCAGGCGCGCGCGCTGTACCTGCGCAACCTGATCCGGGTCATCCCGGACGTGTCCTACGAACCCGCGCCGCTGCGCTTCGCGGCTCCCCGCGAGACGCCGCTGGACCTGTCGGATTCGGCGCTCAGGAGCGTCTCCCCGATCCACGTCCAGTATCTGCGGAACATGGGCGTCGGGGCGTCAGCCTCCGTCTCGATCGTCCGCGACGGCGTGCTCTGGGGGCTCGTCGCCTGCCACCATCCCGTGGCCCGGACGATCGGCTTCGACACGCGCGCCGCCTGCCGCGCCGTGGCGGGCGCCTTCGGGCGCCAGCTCCGCGCGCGCGACGACACCGACAGCTTCCGCGAGCGCGTCCGGCTGCGCAGCTTTCAGGACGACCTCGTCGCGCTGCTGTCGCGCGAGGGCTCGCTGCAGGAGGCAATCTCCAATCACGTCGATGAGATTCGCCGGGCGCTCGGCGGCGACGGCGTGGCGATCCTCAGGGGCGACGATCTCCTGACGACCGGGCGATGCCCCAACGAGGGCGAGCTGCGGGCGCTGGCGCACTGGGCGCTGAAGCGCGGCGCCGAGCAGGTCTTCGCGACCGACCGGCTCGCCGAGATCTATCCCACCGCCGCCACGTTCCAGGGCGTCGGCGCCGGGCTGCTCGCGCTGACCCTCTCGGTCAGCGACCCGTGGATCGTGATGTGGTTCCGGGCCGAAGAGATCGAGATCATCGAGTGGGCCGGCAATCCGCACAAGGGCATGAGCGACGATCCCGCGGAGCAGCTGACCCCGCGCGCCTCCTTCGAGGTCTGGCGCGAAACCGTGCGCGGCCGTTCGCGCCGCTGGACCCCGGCCGAGATGGAGGCCGCCGGTCGCCTGCGCTCCTCCGTCATCGAGGTCTGGCAGGCGCGCGGTCTCATGGAGCTCAACCGCAGGCTGCTCGCCACGATCGAAGAAAAGGACATGGCGATCCAGCAGAAGGAGTTCCTGATCGGCGAGGTGAACCACCGCGTCCAGAACAGCCTCCAGCTGGTGTCGAGCTTCCTCGCCCTGCAGGGCCGGTCTTCCAACCAGCCCGGCCTCGCCCCCGCCCTCGAGGAGGCGCGCCGGCGGCTGACCGCGGTCGCGCTGGTGCATCGCCGGCTCTATCGCTCCGACCAGGTCGAGTCCGTCGACGTCGCCCGCTATGTCGAGGAGCTGGTCGCCGACGTCATCTCCTCGCTCGGAGACGGCTGGTCCAGATCCGTCACGCTCGACGTCGCGCCGATCCTGCTGCCGACGGATCGCGCGATCAGCCTTGGTCTCGTGCTCACCGAGCTGATGATCAACGCCACGAAATACGCCTATGGCGGGGAGCCGGGACCGCTTTCAGTCATTATCGCGGAAGACCGGGCCAACATCCGCATGACCGTGGCGGACAAGGGCGTCGGGGCGTCGACGACGCCGAGGCGCGGCTTTGGGTCGCGGATGATGGATGCGCTCGTAAGGCAGATGGGCGGGGAACTGAACCGCGAGGACAACGCCCCTGGCCTCAAGGTTATCTTGACCGCGCCGGTCGTCCGGACCAACGGCGCGGACCGGACTTCCGAGTCCACACCCCGGTAGTTCCGACCTCTGCCTACGACGTAATGCTGCATTGCAGCCAAATCTTACGGTCAGTAGCCTTCCTTCAATTGCGCTGAAGACCTCCGCGCGCCGCGGTCGCTTGTCCGCAGGCCAAACTGGGGGCGTTGCGGGAGGGTTTGCATGGCGATCATGAAGAAGAACAAGGTGGTGACGGCCGACGAGGCGATCGCCCTCGTCAGTGACGGCGACGTCGTCACGACCACCGGCTTCGTGCAGAGCTGCATCCCCGAAGCGCTCCACGCCGCGCTCGAGAGGCGCTTCGTCGAGAGCCAGCATCCCGCCGGACTGACGCTGATCATGACCGCGGGCGCCGGCGACTCGAAGGGCCTCGGCACCGGGCGCCTGCACCACGAAGGACTGCTGACGCGCGTCATCGCCGCCAATTTCGGCCGCATGCCGAAGGTCGCCGAGGCGGCCAAGGACAACAAGATCCGCGGCTACAATCTCCCGCAGGGCGTCATTTCGCAGCTCTACCGCGCCTGCGCGGCCGGGCAGCCGGGCCTGTTCTCGAAGGTCGGCCTGCACACCTATGTCGATCCGCGCCACGGCGGCGCGAAGGTCAACGATCTGACCACCGAGGACATCGTCAAGGTGGTGGAGGTCGATGGCGAGGAGTGGCTGTTCTACACCGCGACCAAGATCGACGTCGCCTTGATCCGCGGCACCTCGGCCGATCCGTCGGGCAACATCACGATGGAGAAGGAGTCGCTCACCCTCGACTGCCTCGCCCAGGCGATGGCGGCGCGCAACAACGGCGGCGTCGTGATCGCGCAGGTCGAACGCATCGTCGACGACGGCTTCCTGCTGCCGAAGGACGTGCGCGTGCCCGGTATCCTGGTCGACTGCGTCGTCGTCGCCGACGCCGAGCACCACCGCATGAACTACGGCGTCATGCACGACCCGGCGCTCGCCGGCCAGATCCGCGTGCCGGTCACCGGCCTGCCCAAGATGAAGCTCGACGCCCGCAAGATCATCGCGCGCCGCGCCGCCTTCGAGCTGCCGCCGAACGGCGTCGTCAACCTCGGCGTCGGCGCGCCGGAGGGCATCGCCGCGATCGCCAACGAGGAGAAGGTCACCCCCTACATCACGCTGACCACCGAGGCCGGCATCGTGGGCGGCGTGCTCGCCTCCGGATCGAGTTTCGGCGCGGCGCGCAACGCCGACTGCGTGATCGACCAGAACCAGATGTTCGACTTCTACGACGGCGGCGGCCTCGACATGACCTGCCTCGGCATGGCCGAGTGCGACGAGGCCGGCAACGTCAACACCTCCAAGTTCGGCGGCCGCCTGAACGGCTGCGGCGGCTTCATCAACATCAGCCAGAACGCCCGCTCGGTGGTGTTCGCGGGCACCTTCACGGTCGGCGGGCTCGACATCGCCGTCGAGGACGGCAAGGTCCGCATCGTCCAGGAAGGCAAGTCGAAGAAGTTCATCCGGCAGGTCGAGCAGAACACCTTCTCGGGCCCGTTCGCGCAGACGCGCAAGCAGCCGGTGATCTACGTGACGGAGCGCTGCGTCTTCCAGCTCTCGCCCGAGGGGTTGGAGCTCATCGAGGTCGCGCCCGGCATCGACATCGAGCGGGACATCCTGCCCCACATGGAGTTCAAGCCCATCGTGCGCGCGCCGCGCCTGATGGACCCGCGGATCTTCCGCGACGAGCCGATGGAGCTCCTCTCCGACCTGCTCAACCTGAACCTCTGCGAGCGCGTCAGCTACGACGCCTCCCGCAACATCCTGTTCCTCAACCTCGAGGGCTTCACGGTCCGGACCAAGGACGACATCCGCGACCTGCAGGAGGCGATCGTCAATGGCTGCAAGCAGGCCGGCAAGCGGGTCAACTCGGTGGTCAACCATGACGGCTTCAAGATCTCGGAGGCGCTGTACGACGACTACGCCGAGATGATCGAGTACCTGATGGACAACTACTACGCGACGACGACGCGCTACGCGACCAACGGCTTCCTGCGCCTCAAGATGCAGGAGGCGCTCAAGAAGCGCGGGCTCGCGCCGCACGTCTTCGAGCGCAAGGAGGACGCGCACCACTTCGCCGAGCGCGCGGCCGAGCACAACAAGGCGTTCGGCGAGGACCCGGACGACTCGGTGGCGAGCGCGGCCTGAGGACCGGCTCCCGACGTCCGCGCGTCCGTATTTGACCGGATTGCCGGCGTAAGGACGGGCGGTCGACAGTCGCTCAGTGTCAGTCCGTCGAGGAGCGCAGCGAGCGCGCTCCCGCCGGCAGACGGGAGCGCTGCGGATGCGCCTGTCCAATATCGTCCTGATCGCGGGCGTCGGGGTCGTCGCGTTCTGCCTCTTCCGCATCGCCGCCTTGCCGGGCCCCGACAACATTCCGCAGGCGGACGCTGGCAAGGCGTCCCCGTCCTGCGAGACGCGCAAGCTCGCGGACGACGCGCCGCAACGGCTGTCGATCCTCGGTGTCAGCCCCAGCCAGAACACCATCGGCGGCAAGATCCGCCTCTGCGTCTACGGCGTCGTCTCGAAGGCGGCCGAGGCGAAGGCGGCGGCGGACGGTGAGACGCCCGCTAAGGTCGAGCTCTCGGTCTGGTTCAACGGCGTCAGGTCGCCCCAGACCATCTCGGCCGATCCGGTGTTCGGCCCTCGGGACTATGCGATCCCGCTGACGACGCCCGAGGACGCGTCAAAGGACCTCGCCACGTTCTGGCGGTCGGTGCTCGCCGGCGGCGCGCCGCTCGGCGGCGAGCTGACGCTGGAGAGCGCCTTCGAGAAGCTGAAGGACTGGCGGCCGGAATACGCTTTCAAGTCCATCGAGATCGCGCTATCGCGCGCCGACGCCGGCGCGCCGGAGACCCGGCCGCCCGCGATCTTCAGGCTCGGCGTCTACGAGCAGAAGGCGGCGCTGCTCGGCCTGCTCGGCTTCGTCGCGCTGACGGCTTGGGTGGCGCTGTTCGCGCGCGAGTCGACGTTGCTTCGCGAGAACGGCCGGACGACCGCGAGCGGCGCGCCAGCCGGGCCCTACAGTCTCGGCCGCGTCCAGATGGCGTTCTGGTTCATCCTGATCACGGCCGGATTCCTCGTTCTCTGGCTGACGATCGGCCAGTACAACTCCGTGATGACGTCGAGCGTGCTCGCGCTCATCGGCATCTCGGGGACGACCGGGCTTGCCGCCATCGCGATCAACGGCGACGAGATGAAGTCCCGGACGTCGAAGGGCTTTCTCCCGGACATCTTCAGCGACGACGCCGGGCCCCAGCTCCATCGCATCCAGGCGGTGGTCTGGACGCTGATCCTCGGGCTCATCTTCGCCTGGAACGTGCTCTGGAACTTCCGCTTCGTCGACTTCGACGCCCAGCTGCTGCTGCTGATGGCCTTCGTCAACGGCCTCTATCTCGGCTTCAAGCCGAAGGAAGCGACCTGACCGCGGGCCGGCCTACTCCGCCGCCATCAACTCAGCGCGGCTCCTCGATCGGAGCCGTCCGGCGATCGTCTCGACGACATGGGCGGCGTCCTGCCCGACCGCTCCGAACCGGCCCGATCCCCATGTGTTGAGCCATGGCAGGCCGATGAACGAGACGCCCGGCGTCGCGGTGATCCCGCGCTTGTGCACCGGGCGGCCCGAACCGTTGAACACCGGCGCGTCGAGCCAGCGGAAGTTCGGCGTGAAGCCGATGCACCAGACGATGCTCGTGATCCCGGAAGCAGCGAGGTCGAGCGACAGGCGCTCCTCCGCCGGCTCCCAGACCGGCTCGTAGACCGACGGCGGCGGCGCTTCGACGCCCTTCGCCGCGATGTGCCGGTCGATGGCGGCGTTGATCGAATTGTAGGTGCGGTCGGCTCCGTCGAGGCTCGCCTTCAGCCCCGGCCGGAACGTCAGCGCGCCGTCGACGTAATCGTCGAGCGCGCCGTAGAGCTCCATGCCCTCGTTGGCGAAGCGCCGGAGGTCGATGTCGCGGCCGCCGTCGCGGCCGGTGACGTAGTGGTTGGTGTTGTCGCGGACCCCCTCCAGCAGCGGATGGGTCTCGACGGTGATCCTGTAGTAGTCCATGTCGGCGAGCCAGGCGACGACGTCGCGGCCGCGGTAGAACCGGGCGCAGCGCGGCGCTGGCCCGACCGCCAGATGCACCTTGCGGCCGCCGAGATGCAGGTCCTCGGCGATCTGCGCGCCGGACTGGCCGGACCCGACCACCAAAACCGCGCCTTCGGGCAGCTGCGCCGGGTTGCGATAGGCCTCCGACTGGATCTGCGTCACGCCCGCAGGCAGTTTCTCCGCCATGCGGGGGATCACCGGATCGACGTAGCCGCCGGACGCGACGACGATCTCGTCGCAGCTGTAGAGGCCGTCCGTGGTGGTCACCGCGAAGCCGCCGCCGGCCCGCCGGACGGCGCGCGTCACGGTCACGCCCTCGCGGATCGGGGGCGCGAGCCTGGCGACGAAGGCCTGCACATAGGCGATGATCTCGTCCTTCTTCATGAACCCGTCGGGGTCCGGCCCGTCATAGGGATGACCCGGCAGGTCGCACTGCCAGTTGGGCGTGACGAGGCAGAACGTGTCCCACCGCGCCGTCTCCCAGACGTGGCAGGCGCGGTTCTTTTCGAGGACAAGATGCTCGATCCCGCGCTGCTTCAGCCAATAGCTGGTCGACAGGCCGGCCTGCCCGCCGCCCACGACGATGACGGGTACATGCGTCGCCTCTGCCTGCGTCATGGGGGCCTCCTCCGAGGGTCTCAGTCTTCGAACGCCTCGACCGCGACGCGCGCGGCCGGGTCGGGAAAGCGACTCGCGCCGCGCTCGATGCGCGCCAGTTGCGCCAGGGCGAGCGAGCACGGGCGGCCGTAGATCGCCTCGACGCGGGCGCTCGCAATGGTGAGCGCGGCGCGGGCGCGGTCGAGGAAGTCGCCGACCGCGTAGCTGGCGCCGGTCGACAGGTGATCCTTCACGACGAGCGAGGGCGAGTAGCAGCGCTCGGCGGCGCCGTCCGGCCAGCGGATGAGGAACGTCATCTCAGGCATAGGCCGGCTCCGCTGCGAGGCGTCGATAGGTCGGCAGATGCGCCTCGGCGACGCGCCGCCAATCGAACCGCGCCGCGACCTTGGGACCGCGATCCGCGAGGCGGGAGCGCAGCGGCTCCGACAGCGCGGCGACGAGCGCATTGGCGATCGAGCCTTCGCTCAACGGGTCGCAGAAGGCCGCGTCGTCCGGCGCGAGATATTCGGTGAAGGGCGCGATCGCCGAGACCACCGCCGGCAGGCCCGAGGCGAGCGCCTCCAGCGCGGCGAGGCCGAAGCCTTCGATGACGGACGGAAAGGCCAGCACGTCGGCGATGCGGTAGAGCGCGGGCATGTCGGCGTCGGCGAGCGGCCCGATGAGGCGCACGGCGTCCGGCGGCAGGCCGGTCGCGGCGAGCGCCGTCCCGAACTCACGCGCGGTCGCGCTGTGGTCGAGCAGGGTCGCGCCGCCGGCGACGACCAGCTGCGCGCCCGGCAGGAGGATTCGCGCCTGCGCGAAGGCGCCGAGCAGCCGGATGGTGTTTTTGCGGGGCTCGACGCCGCCCACGGCGAGGATGAGCGGCGCCCCGGAGAGGCGCAGCCGGACCCGCAACGCGGCTTCCCGGCCGTCGGGCTCGGGCGAGAACCGCAGGCGATCGACGCCGTTGCCGACGATCGTCGTCTCCAGCGCCTCGCTTTGCCGGAACTGGTCCCGCCACAGGCGGCTGACGACGAAATGCGCGTCCGCCGCCACGATGGCGCGATGCTGGAGCGCCGCGACCCGCGGGTCCCGGAAATCGTCGACGTGATGCACGGTTCGCGCGAACCGCCGCAGCGCGCCGCGATCCTTGAGCGTCGCGAGCGCATTGCCCGAAACGCCGTCCTGCGCGTGGAAGAGGTCGAAGCGGCAGAGCGTTCCGTGGAGCGCGGCGACATAGTCTTGCACCCGCGTCTCGACCAGCGCCACGACGTCGCCGCGCGGGACCGTCTTCGCCGCGAACGCGACAGTCTCGCATCTCGCCGTGCGGAAGAAGCCGCGCGCCTCCGGGTCGGGCGCGAAGACGCACGGGTCATGCCCGAGGGTCGCGAGCGCCTCCCCAAGCGCGAGGCCATGCGCCACGCCGCCGCGCGGATTGACCGAATGGCAGCAAATCGCGATGCGCAAGGGCCGGGTCACGCCGGCGCCCTTTCGCGCGCCGTGATCAGCGGCGCGCGAGAAAAATCCCAGATCGTCTCTCGCTCGCGGCCCGAGCGGACGTCGACCCGCGCGCCCCGAACGACCTCGCCGACGTCCGCCGCGGCGATCCCGCGGGCGCGGAACAGGGCCAAGACCGCCGCGACGTTCGAAGGGGCGACGGAGAGCAGGTAGCCGTAGCTCGGAAAGCTCGTAAGCCAGCGCCCGAGCTCGATGTCCACCGGCCTCGGAACGGCGTCGAGATCGATCTCGACCCCGACGCCCGAGGCCTCGGCCAGCATCGCGGCGGTGCCGACCACGCCGCCCTGGCTGATGTCCTTAGCCGCCACCGAGAGGCCGGCCTCGGCGATCAGCGGCAGGAGCTCGAGGTCGCCGCGCAGCCGCTCGGCAGGGGCGTCGGTCACGGCCTCCCAGTTCGAGAACGGCTCGCGGTAGCGGCCGCGCAGGTCAATCGCGGCGACGAGCCTGTCGCCCGGCGCCGCGTCGAAGCTCGTCAGCAGCCTCCTGGCGCGGCCGAGGATCGCGACCGACAGCTGGCCGCGGTCGCAGGACAGGTTGGTGTGGCCGCCGACG
>CABHPB010000055.1 GCA_902168115.1 uncultured Methylopila sp.
CGACAACATCGCGATGACGGTCGAGCTGATCGTGCCGATCGCGATGGAGGAGAAGCTGCGCTTCGCCATCCGCGAAGGCGGCAGGACCGTCGGCGCCGGCGTCGTCGCAACCATCATCGAGTGATCGACACTTACCCGCATTCACCGCGGCGGGGCGTCCCGGAAAACCGGCGCCGCCCCGCTTCGTGGAGATGAGACGACCATGAACGGCCAGAACATCCGGATCCGCCTCAAGGCGTTCGACCACCGCATCCTCGACACCTCGACCCGCGAGATCGTGTCGACGGCGAAGCGGACGGGCGCTCAGGTGCGCGGGCCCATCCCGTTGCCGACGCGTATCGAGAAGTTCACGGTGAACCGCTCGCCTCACGTCGACAAGAAGAGCCGCGAGCAGTTCGAGATTCGGACGCATAAGCGTCTTCTCGACATCGTCGACCCGACCCCGCAGACCGTGGACGCGCTGATGAAGCTCGACCTCGCCGCCGGCGTCGACGTCGAAATCAAGCTCTGATCGAATAGTTAGCGAAGGACGACGCATATGCGGTCCGGATTGATTGCACAGAAGCTGGGCATGACCCGCGTCTTCACCGACGCCGGCGAGCATGTTCCGGTCACCGTGCTGAAGGTCGACCAGTGCCAGGTCGTGGGTCATCGCACGACCGACGCCAATGGTTATGTCGCTCTGCAGCTCGGCGCGGGCTCCCGCAAGCCGAAGAACGTGTCGCGCGCCGAGCGCGGCGCCTTCGCCAAGGTCGAAGTCGAGCCGAAGCGCAAGCTCGTCGAGTTCCGCGTCTCCGACGACGCCGTGATCCCCGTGGGCGCCGAGCTCACCGCCGATCACTTCGTCGCCGGTCAGCGCGTCGACGTCACCGGCACCTCGACCGGCAAGGGCTTCGCCGGCGCCATGAAGCGCTGGAACTTCGGCGGCCTGCGCG
The DNA here is from genome assembly GCA_902168115.1 of uncultured Methylopila sp. Lineage (GTDB taxonomy): Bacteria > Pseudomonadota > Alphaproteobacteria > Rhizobiales > Methylopilaceae > Methylopila. Next base: position 936 of record CABHPB010000055.1, read on the forward strand.
CGACCCACGGCGTTTCGATCTCGCATCGTTCGCATGGTTCGACCGGCGGCCGTCAGGATCCGGGCAAGGTCTTCAAGAACAAGAAGATGGCCGGTCACCTCGGCGACGAGCGCGTCACCACGCAGAACCTGCGCGTCGTCTCGACCGATCCCGAGCGCGGCCTGATCCTCGTCGAGGGCGCCGTTCCGGGCGTCAAGGGCGGCTGGATCCTGGTCCGCGACGCGGTCAAGACCAAGCTCCCCGAGGGCATCCCGATGCCGGGCAAGTTCCGCGAGCGCGGCGCCTCTTCGGCTCCGGCCGTAACGCCCGCCGAGACGTCGGCGCCTGAAACGACTGCCGAGGAGACCGCGTGATGGTCGAGATCGCGATCACCAAGGCCGACGGCAAAGCCGGCGACAAGATCACCCTGTCGGACGAGATCTTCGGCCTCGAGCCGCGGGTCGACATCCTGCACCGCATCGTGCGCTGGCAGCTCGCCAAGCGCCAGGCCGGCACGCACCTCACCAAGGGCCGCTCGGACATCGCCCGCACGGGCAAGAAGATGTACAAGCAGAAGGGCACGGGCCGCGCCCGTCACGCCCAGGCTTCCGCGCCGCAGTTCCGTGGCGGCGGCCGCGCTTTCGGTCCGGTCGTGCGCTCGCATGCGCATGATCTTCCGAAGAAGGTCCGCGCGCTCGGCCTGAAGCACGCCCTGTCGGCCAAGGCCAAGGACAGCCAGATCGTCGTGCTCGACGAGTTCAAGCTCGGCGAGGCCAAGACCAAGGCGTTCCTGGCGTCGATCGAGAAGCTCGGCTTCTCGAACGCGCTGGTCATCGACGGCGCCGAGATCGACGCCAACGTGAAGCTCGCGTCCCGCGCGATCCACACGGTCGACGTGCTGCCCGTCCAGGGCATCAACGTCTACGACATCCTCCGCCGCGACACCCTGGTCCTGACCAAGGCGGCCATCGATGCGCTGGAGGCGCGCTTCAAATGACCGACCTTCGCCATTACGACGTCATCCGGTCGCCGATCATCACCGAGAAGGCGACCTACGCCTCCGAGCAGAACAAGGTCGTGTTCAAGGTCGCGGACACCGCGACCAAGCCGCAGATCAAGGCGGCGGTCGAGAAGCTCTTCGACGTCAAGGTCGTGAGCGTGAACACCCTCGTCCGCAAGGGCAAGACCAAGCGCTTTCGCGGCCGTCTCGGCCAGCAGGGCGATAGCAAGCGCGCGATCGTGACGCTGGCCGAAGGCCACTCGATCGACGTGACCACGGGCCTCTGAGGGAGGCTGAAGGACCATGGCGCTCAAGACATACAACCCCATCACGCCGAGCCTTCGCCAGCTCGTGATCGTGGACCGTTCGGCGCTCTACAAGGGCAAGCCGCTCAAGCAGCTGACCGAGGGCCTCTCGTCCTCCGGCGGCCGCAACAACTACGGCCGTGTCACCGTCCGCTTCCGCGGCGGCGGCCACAAGCGGACGTACCGCCTGATCGACTTCAAGCGGCGCAAGCTGAACGTGCCGGCGACGGTCGAGCGGATCGAGTACGATCCGAACCGCACCGCCTTCATCGCGCTCATCCGCTACGAGGACGGCGAGCTCGCCTACATCCTGGCGCCGCAGCGCCTGAACGTCGGCGACAGCGTCGTCTCGGGCGCCCTGGTGGACGTGAAGCCGGGCAACGCGATGCCGCTCGGCGCCGCGCCGGTCGGCACGATCGTCCACAACGTCGAGATCAAGATCGGCCGCGGCGGCCAGATCGCGCGCTCGGCGGGCTCCTACGCGCAGATCGTCGCCCGCGACCAGGGCTACGTGACGCTCCGTCTGTCCTCGGGCGAGCAGCGCCTGGTCCACGGCCAGTGCTTCGGCACGATCGGAGCCGTCTCGAATCCGGACCACGGCAACATCAGCCTCGGCAAGGCGGGCCGGTCCCGCTGGCTCGGCCGTCGCCCGCACAATCGCGGCGTGACCATGAACCCGGTCGACCATCCGCACGGCGGCGGCGAAGGCCGCACCTCGGGCGGCCGTCACCCGGTCACCCCGTGGGGCAAGCCTACCAAGGGCAAGCGCACGCGCTCGAACAAGGCGACCGACAAGTTCATCGCCACGAGCCGGCACGCCCGGAAGAAGAAGTAAGGGAGCCCGAGAATGTCTCGTTCAGTCTGGAAGGGTCCCTTCGTCGACGGGTACCTGCTCAAGAAGGCCGACGTGGCCCGTGGCTCGAGCCGGCCTGAGGTCATCAAGACCTGGAGCCGTCGTTCGACCATCCTGCCGCAGTTCGTGGGCCTCACCTTCGGGGTCTACAACGGCCAGAAGCACATCCCGGTCAACGTCTCGGAAGAGATGATCGGCCACAAGCTCGGCGAATTCGCTCCGACGCGGACCTTCTACGGTCACGCGGCGGACAAGAAGTCCAAGAGGAAGTAATCCGATGGGCAAGCCAGCCGCCAAGCGCGCGCTTCCCGACAACGAGGCCAAGGCCGTGCTTCGCATGGTCAGGATCTCGCCGCAGAAGCTGAACCTCGTCGCGCAGTTGATCCGCGGCAAGAAGGTCGAGACGGCGCTCGCCGACCTGACCTTCTCGCGCAAGCGGATCGCTGGACAGGTGAAGAAGACGCTCGAGAGCGCCATCGCCAACGCCGAGAACAACCACGACCTCGACGTCGACGATCTGATCGTGTCGGAAGCCTTCGTCGGCAAGTCGATCGTGATGCGCCGGTTCTCGCCGCGCGCTCGCGGCCGCGTCGGCACGATCCAGAAGCCGTTCTCGCACCTCACCATCGTCGTCCGTCAGGTCGACCAGACCGCCGCGAAGGCCTGAGGAGAAGACCATGGGCCACAAGGTCAACCCGATCGGGCTGCGGCTCGGCATCAACCGCACCTGGGACTCGCGCTGGTTCGCCCATAAGGGCGAGTACGGCAAGCTGCTCCAGGAGGACATCAAGATCCGCGACGCCCTGCTGAAGGATCTGAAGCAGGCGGCGGTCTCGAAGATCGTCATCGAGCGCCCGCACAAGAAGTGCCGCGTGTCGATCTACTCGGCCCGCCCGGGCATCGTGATCGGCAAGAAGGGCGCGGACATCGAGAAGCTTCGCAAGAAGGTCGGCTCGATGACCTCGTCCGAGGTGCACATCAACATCGTCGAGGTCCGCAAGCCGGAGATCGACTCGACGCTGGTCGCGGAGTCGATCGCGCAGCAGCTCGAGCGCCGTGTCGCGTTCCGCCGCGCCATGAAGCGCGCCGTTCAGTCGGCCATGCGTCTCGGCGCCGAGGGCATCCGCATCAACTGCGCCGGCCGTCTCGGCGGCGCCGAGATCGCGCGCACGGAGTGGTACCGCGAGGGCCGCGTTCCGCTGCATACGCTTCGCGCCGACGTTGACTACGGCGTGGCCACGGCGAAGACGGCCATGGGCACCTGCGGCGTCAAGGTCTGGATCTTCAAGGGCGAGGTCATGGAGCACGACCCCATGGCCCAGGACAAGCGCCTGAACGAGGGCGACGGCGGTCGTCCGTCGCGCCGCGACCACGCGTGAGCGGGGCCGCGAGGAGTTAAGCCATGCTGCAACCGAAGAAGACCAAGTTCCGCAAGCAGTTCAAGGGCCGCATCAGCGGCGCTGCGAAGGGCGGGTTTAACCTGGACTTCGGCGCCTACGGCCTCAAGGCCATGGAGCCGGACCGGGTCACCGCGCGCCAGATCGAGGCCGCGCGCCGCGCTATGACGCGCCACATGAAGCGCGCCGGCCGCGTCTGGATCCGCGTGTTCCCGGACGTGCCGGTGTCGAAGAAGCCGACCGAAGTCCGCATGGGCAAGGGCAAGGGCGCGAACGAGTACTGGGCGGCCAAGGTCAAGCCGGGCCGCATCATGTTCGAGATCGACGGCGTGCCGCTCGACATCGCCAAGGAGGCGCTGTCGCTCGCCGCGGCGAAGCTGCCGATCCGCACCCGTTTCGTCCAGCGCGTCGCTGAGTGAGGTTTGAGATCATGACCAAGGCTCAGGATTTCCGCGCCATGACCGTCGACCAGCTCGACGACGAACTCGTCAAGCTGAAGAAGGAGCAGTTCAACCTGCGCTTTCAGAAGGCGACCGGTCAGCTGGACAACACCGCCCGCGTCAGGTCGGTGCGCCGCGACATCGCGCGCATCCGCACTGTCGCTTCCGCCAAGCGCACCGACGCGCAGGCCAAAGCCTGAGGAGGACAACATGCCGAAGAGAGTCCTGCTCGGAACCGTGATTTCCGACAAGAACGCCAAGACCGTCGTGGTCAAGGTCGAGCGCCGCTTCACCCACCCGCTTCTCAAGAAGACGGTGCGGCGGACCAAGCACTACCACGCCCATGACGAGAACCAGGCCTTCAAGGTCGGCGATCTCGTGTGGATCGAGGAGAGCCGCCCGATCTCGCGGCTGAAGAGATGGGTCGTTCGGCCCGACGCGTCGGTCGATCCCGACGCCTCGGCTCCCGCTCCGACCGAGTGAGCAACATCTGAAACGGCCCGCCGGGCGAGGTCCGCGTCTCGCGGATACCGGTCCGGGCGAAATAAGAAAGGCTTAGGCCATGATTCAGATGCAGAGCAATCTTGACGTCGCCGACAACAGCGGCGCCAAGCGCGTGATGTGCATCAAGGTTCTCGGCGGCGCCGGCCGTCGTTACGCGTCCGTGGGCGACATCATCGTGGTGTCGGTCAAGGAGGCGATCCCGCGCGGCCGCGTGAAGAAGGGCGATGTCATGAAGGCGGTCGTCGTTCGCACGGCCAAGGACATCCGCCGCGTCGACGGCTCGGTCATCCGCTTCGACCGCAACGCCGCCGTTCTGATCAACAATCAGAAGGAGCCGGTCGGCACGCGCATCTTCGGCCCGGTTCCGCGCGAGCTGCGCGCCAAGAACCACATGAAGATCATCTCGCTCGCGCCGGAGGTGCTGTGATGGCCGCGAAGATCCGCAAGGGCGACAAGGTCGTCGTGCTGGCCGGCCGCGACAAGGGCAAGACCGGCGAGGTGCTGAAGGTTCTCCCGAAGGAGACCCGCGCCGTCGTGCAGGGCGTCAACGTCGTGATGCGCCACCAGCGCCAGACCCAGTCCCAGGAAGGCGGCATCATCCGCAAGGAAGCCTCCATCCACCTTTCCAACATCGCGCTCGCCGATCCCAAGGACGGCAAGCCGACGCGCGTCTCCTTCAAGGTCGAAGGCCAGGGCGCGAACCAGACGAAGGTCCGCGTCGCGTCGCGGTCCGGGGAGCGCATCGATGGCTGAGGCCGCTTACTCCGCCCGCCTGAAGAAGCACTACGACGACGTGGTGCGCGGCAAGCTGATCGAAGAGTTCGGCTACCAGAACCCGATGGCCGTGCCGACGATCGACAAGGTCGTCATCAACATGGGCATCGGCGAGGCTGTCGCCGACTCCAAGAAGGCCACGACCGCCGCTGGCGAGCTCGCCAAGATCGCCGGCCAGAAGCCCGTGATCACCAAGGCGCGCACCTCGATCGCGACCTTCAAGCTCCGCGAGGGGCAGTCGGTCGGCGCCAAGGTGACGCTGCGCCGGGCGCGTATGTACGACTTCATCGACCGCCTGGTCACGATCGCGCTTCCGCGCGTCCGGGACTTCCGCGGCCTGAACCCGAAGAGCTTTGACGGCCGTGGCAACTTCGCCATGGGCATCAAGGAGCACATCGTTTTTCCCGAGATCGAGTACGACAAGATCGATCAGGTCTGGGGCATGGACATCATCGTCTGCACGACGGCGAAGTCCGACGACGAGGCCCGCGCATTGCTGCGCGCCTTCAACTTCCCCTTCAGGCAGTGACGGGAGGATCGCATGGCTAAGAAGAGCGCGGTCGAGAAGAACGAACGTCGCCGCAAGATGGTGGCCCGGGACGCTGCGAAGCGGGCTGAGCTGAAGTCGATCGCGAAGAACCCGAACCTCGACCTCGAGGATCGCTTCGCCGCTCGCCTGAAGCTCGCCGAGCTGCCGCGCAACGGTTCGAAGGTGCGCATCCGCAACCGGTGTGAAGTCACCGGCCGCCCGCGCGCCTATTATCGCAAGCTCGGGCTTTCGCGTATCGCGATCCGTGACCTCGGCTCGAAGGGCCTGGTTCCGGGTCTGACGAAGTCGAGCTGGTAAGGGAGGACGAGATGGTGAACGATCCTCTCGGCGATATGCTGACTCGCATCCGCAACGCGCATATGCGGAACAAGACGTCGTGCTCGACGCCCGGTTCGAAGCTGCGCGCGCACGTCCTCGACGTGCTGCAGTCGGAAGGCTACATCCGCGGCTACACGCAGACCGAGCTGGCCAACGGCCGGACCGAGTTCGAAATCGAGCTGAAGTACTATGACGGCGCCCCCGTCATCCGCGAGCTTCAGCGCGTCTCGAAGCCGGGCCGCCGGGTCTACGCGTCGGTGAGCAACCTGCCGCGCGTGGCGAACGGCCTCGGTATCTCGATCCTGTCCACGCCGAAGGGCGTGATGGCGGATCACGACGCCCGCGACAACAACGTGGGCGGGGAGATCCTCTGCCGCGTCTTCTGACGCTGGCGGAGGATTTTCCAAGCAGGATTAGGAGAGCGATCATGTCGCGCATCGGCAAGAAGCCGGTCGACGTGCCGTCGGGCGTGACCGCGGCGGTCAACGGACAAGACGTCAAGGTCAAGGGACCGAAGGGCGAGCTGGCCTTCCGGGTCCACGACGACGTCGTCGTGGAGTTCAAGGACGGCAAGGTCTCGGTGCAGCCGCGCAGCGAGACGAAGCAGGCCCGCGCCATGTGGGGCATGTCCCGCACCATGGTGTCGAACCTCGTCGAAGGCGTCACCAAGGGCTTCGAGAAGAAGCTCGAGATCAGCGGCGTCGGCTACCGCGCGTCCATCCAGGGCAAGAACCTGGTTCTGGCGCTCGGCTACAGCCACGACGTCGTCTATCCGATCCCGGACGGGATCCAGATCGCGACGGCCAAGCCGACCGAGATCACGATCACCGGCGTCGATCGCCAGCGCGTCGGGCAGGTTGCGGCCGAGATCCGCGACTTCCGCCGTCCCGAGCCTTACAAGGGCAAGGGCGTCAAGTACGCCGGCGAGTTCATCTTCCGCAAGGAAGGCAAGAAGAAGTAAGGCGCTGAGACGATGTCCAAGAACCTCGCCACTGCTGCGCGCCGCAAGGCGCGCGTCCGCCGGGCTCTGGCGGCCACGTCCAACGGTCGTCCGCGCCTTAGCGTCCACCGCTCGTCGAAGCAGATCTATGCCCAGATCATCGACGACGCGAAGGGCGTGACGCTCGCGTCGGCCTCGACGCTCGACAAGGATTTCCGCTCGGCCGGCAAGACCGGAGCGGACATCGCGGCGGCCGCCGCCGTCGGCAAGCTGGTCGCCGAGCGCGCCCAGGCCGCCGGCGTCAAGGACGTCGTGTTCGACCGCGGCGCCTACATTTATCACGGCCGGGTCAAGGCCCTGGCCGAGGCCGCCCGTGAGGGCGGGCTCAACTTCTGACGCCCGCCCGAAGGGAAGAGGACAAACAATGGCTCGTGAGCCCAGAGAGAACCGCCGCGATCGCGCTGACCGCGAGGACAGCGAGTTCGTCGACAAGCTGGTCCACATCAACCGCGTCGCCAAGGTGGTGAAGGGCGGCCGTCGCTTCGGCTTCGCCGCGCTCGTCGTCGTCGGCGACCAGAAGGGCCGCGTCGGCTTCGGCCACGGCAAGGCCCGCGAAGTGCCCGAGGCGATCCGCAAGGCGACCGAAGCGGCCAAGCGCGGCCTGATCCGCGTTCCGCTGCGCGAGGGCCGGACGCTGCATCACGACGTCGACGGCCGTCACGGCGCCGGCAAGGTGGTGCTGCGCGCGGCTCCGGCCGGCACCGGCATCATCGCGGGCGGCCCGATGCGCGCCGTCTTCGAGACGCTCGGCGTTCATGACGTCGTCGCCAAGTCGCTCGGCTCGTCGAACCCCTACAACATGGTTCGCGCGACCTTCGCCGCCCTGAAGCACGAGGACTCGCCGCGTTCGGTCGCGGCTCGTCGCGGGCTCAAGGTTTCGACGCTGCAGTCCCGCCGCCGTGACGTCGACGCCGACGCGGTCGCCGAAGGCTGACCGGATTTTTGAAGGAGGCTGATCATGGCCGACAAGGAAGACAAGAAGGCCGCAGCCGCCGAGGACACCAAGGCTGCGCCCAAGAAGGCCGCCGGGACCAAGGCCGCCGCCAAGAAGGCGCCGGCCAAGGCTGCGAAGGCTGAGGCCGAGGCGGCTCCGGCCGCCGGCCGCGCCAAGAAGGCGCCGCACAAGGGTCTGGTCCGCAAGGCCGCGAAGAAGTCCGCGCGCAAGGAGGCCGTGAAGGCCGGCGAGCGTCCGGCGCCGAAGAAGCGCGCCGCCAAGGCTCCGAAGGGCGACACCGTCACGGTCGTCCAGATCGGCTCCTCGACCCGTCGTCCGGGCGATCAGGCTGCGACCCTCGTCGGTCTCGGCCTCGGCCGGATCGGCAAGCGTCGCGAACTGACCGACACCCCTGCGGTGCGCGGGATGATCGCCAAGGTCGCGCATCTCGTGCGCGTCGAAGCCTGAGTCCTGGAGACAGACCGATGAAACTCAACGAGCTCCACGACAATCCCGGCGCCACCAAGAAGCGGATGCGCGTCGGCCGCGGCATCGGCTCCGGCAAGGGCAAGACCGGCGGCCGCGGCGTCAAGGGTCAGAAGTCCCGCACCGGCGTCGCGATCAAGGGCTTCGAGGGCGGCCAGATGCCGCTCTACCGTCGCCTGCCTAAGCGCGGCTTCACCAACCTGTTCGCGACCGACCTCAACGAGGTCAATCTGGGTCGCCTGCAGCAGGCGGTCGACGCCAAGAAGCTCGACCCGAAGCAGCCGGTCACTGAGCAGGCCCTGATCGAGGCCGGCGTGCTGTCGAAGAAGCGCGACGGCGTGAAGGTCCTCGGCCGCGGCGAGCTCAAGACCAAGCTCGACCTCGAGGTCTACGCCGTGTCGAAGTCGGTCGCCGACGCGATCGAGAAGCTCGGCGGCAAGGTGACGCTGCTCGCGCCGGCCCCGAAGGCCGATGCGCAGCCTGCGTAAACATACTATCTAGCGTCTGCGCGCCGCTCCCGGGGGCTGATCCCAAGCGCCCCGGGGGCGGCGTTTTGATTTCGTCCGAACGGACAGAGGACTGACATGGCCTCCGCAGCCGAACAGCTCGCCGCGAACCTGAACTTCTCGGCCTTCTCCAAGGCCGACGAACTGAAGAAGCGCATCTGGTTCACGCTCGGCGCGCTGATCATCTACCGGCTCGGCACCTACATCCCGATGCCCGGCATCAACCCCTCGGCGCTCGCGGAGGTGTTCCGCCAGCAGTCGACCGGCATCATCGGCCTGTTCAACATGTTCTCGGGCGGCGCCGTCGGCCGCATGGCGATCTTCGCGCTCGCCATCATGCCCTACATCTCCGCCTCGATCATCGTGCAGCTGATGACCTCGGTCTCGCCGCACCTCGAGGCGCTGAAGAAAGAGGGCGAGCAGGGCCGCAAGGTCATCAACCAGTACACCCGCTACGGCACCGTGGCGCTGGCCGCCGTCCAAGCCTACGGCATCGCCGTCGGGCTCGAGGGCCAGGCCAACGTCGTGGTCGATCCGGGCTGGTTCTTCCGGATCTCGACGGTCATCACGCTGACCGGCGGCACGATGTTCCTGATGTGGCTGGGCGAGCAGATCACCCAGCGCGGCATCGGCAACGGCATCTCGCTGATCATCTTCGCCGGCATCGTGGCGGAGCTGCCGCAGGCGATCGCCGGAACGCTGGAGCTCAACCGGCAGGGCGCGCTGTCGACCGGCCTGATCTTCGCCGTCATCATCATGGCGGTCGCGGTCATCGCCTTCATCGTCTACATGGAGCGCGCCCAGCGCCGGCTGCTGATCCAGTATCCGAAGCGCCAGATCAGCCAGAACCGGATGACGGGCGGCGAATCCTCGCACCTTCCGCTGAAGCTGAACACCGCGGGCGTCATCCCGCCGATCTTCGCCTCATCGCTGCTGCTGCTGCCGACCACGATCGCGAACTTTTCCGCGACCGGCGCCGCCGGCGGCTGGCTCGGCATGATCACGACTTATCTCGCGCACGGCCGGCCGCTCTACATGGTCCTGTACGTCGCGCTGATCCTGTTCTTCTCGTTCTTCTACACCGCCATCGTCTTCAATCCGACCGAGACCGCCGACAACCTCAAGAAGTACGGCGGCTTCATTCCGGGCATCCGCCCGGGCGAGCGGACCGCGGAGTACATCGACTACGTCCTGACCCGAATCACGGTGGTCGGCGCGATCTACATCGCCGTGGTGTGCGTGATTCCCGAGATCCTGATCTCGTGGGCGGCCGTGCCATTCTACTTTGGCGGGACTTCTTTGCTCATCGTGGTGTCTGTTACGATGGACACCGTGGCGCAGGTCCAGGGACACCTGTACGCCGCCCAGTATGAGGGTCTCATCAAGAAGGCCCGCCTCAGAGGGAAGCGCAGATGAGACTGATCCTGCTCGGGCCGCCCGGCGCCGGCAAAGGCACTCAGGCCGAGCGTCTGGTCCAGAAGCACGGCATCGTCCAGCTGTCGACAGGCGATATGCTCCGCGCGGCCGTCGCCGCCGGCACGCCGGTCGGCCTCGAGGCGAAGGACGTGATGGCGCGCGGCGAACTCTGCCCGGACAGCCTCGTCGTCTCGATCGTCGCGGATCGGATCGAGGAGCCGGACGCCCATAACGGCTTCATCCTCGACGGATTCCCGCGCACCGTGGCGCAGGCCGAAGCGCTCGATCGCATGCTGCACCAGAAGAAGCTCGACCTCGACGCGGTGATCGAGCTCGTCGTCGACGAGGGCGTGCTGCTCGAGCGGGTCGAGGGTCGCGCCCGCGACGCGGCCGCCGCCGGCAAGCCGCTGCGCCCCGACGACGCCCCGGAGACGGTCCGCAAGCGAATCGCCGACTTCAACAGGGTCACGAGCCAGTTGCGTCCATTCTACGAATCCAAGGGCCTGCATGCGAAGGTCGACGGCATGGCCGCGATCGACGAGGTCGCCCGGCAGATCGACGAGATTCTGTCGCAGGCAGAAACCGCGGCGGCCTGATCCACCCAGGGTCATCGCCATGGTTGCGAGCTTGGGTCGTTCCGGCCTCGCTTGTCAGTTCCGCTACGAGAGTCCGCGGATCTAGACGGCCTCGTCTAACGGATGTCGGGACCGGTCCCGATCCGACGACGCTTCGAGGGCTTGACGTAACGCCGTTTAGGCGTTACGCGCACGACATCCCGAAAGCAGTCCGGTCGCGCGGTCGCCTGAGCGATGCGCCCCGTGCTGCTTTTCGGCGCTTTTCACTGAAAGGCGCGCAAGGGCCGGCCTCCACCGGACGCGCGCCTTCTTCCGCCGGCGCTTCGCCGGCCCACATGGAGGAGCTTGCCCATGGCCCGCATCGCCGGCGTCAACATTCCGACGAACAAGCGCGTCGTCATCGCGCTGCAGTACATCCACGGCATCGGCGCCAAGAAGGCTACCGAGATCTGCGAAAAGGTCTCGATCCCGGCGGAGCGTCGCGTCAACCAGCTGACCGACGCCGAAGTCATCCAGATCCGTGAGACCATCGATCGCGACTACCTCGTCGAAGGCGACCTGCGCCGCGACATCGCGATGAACATCAAGCGCCTGATGGACCTCGGCTGCTACCGCGGCCTGCGCCATCGCCGCGGTCTGCCGGTGCGCGGCCAGCGCACCCACACCAACGCCCGCACCCGCAAGGGCAAGGCGAAGCCGATCGCCGGCAAGAAGAAGTGACGCGAGGCGGCCTTCGGGCCGCCTGACCGTCATCCCGGACGGCCGCCAGGCCGATCCGGGATCGCCTTCGCAAGAGGGCGGCTTGAGAACGGTCCCGGATGGCGTTTGGCGCGTCGGGGACGACAAGAGTTTCGAAGGATCCCGGACCTGTCCGGGAGACGCATATTTCCCTAGCGCCTGGAACGACGGGCGCGCCCGAAGGATGAGAGCCACATGGCCAAGGAAGCCCAGCGCATTCGCCGTCGCGAGCGCAAGAACATCGCCTCCGGCGTCGCGCATGTGAACGCGACGTTCAACAACACGATGATCACCATCACGGACGCCCAGGGCAACACCGTGTCGTGGTCCTCCGCAGGCGCGCAGGGCTTCAAGGGCTCGCGCAAGTCGACCCCTTACGCCGCCCAGGTCGCCGCCGAAGACGCCGCCAAGAAGGCCGCCGAGCATGGCATGCGCACCCTCGAGGTCGAGGTTCGCGGCCCGGGTTCGGGACGTGAGTCGGCGCTTCGCGCGCTCCAGGCTTCGGGCTTCATGGTCACCTCGATCCGCGACGTGACCCCGATCCCGCACAACGGTTGCCGGCCGCGCAAGCGGCGCCGCGTCTGACGCGACTTTTCAGCGATGCGTCCCGAGACGTCGGGGCGCATCTTCGTTTCCCGCCTCGCTGCGACCGGTCGCGCGAGGCGACCCGCAAGGCGAGGGCGGCCGGCGGGCGACCGAAGGATGCACAGAAGTGATCCAGAAGAATTGGCAAGACCTTATTAAGCCGAACAAGCTCGAGGTTTCGGCCTCGGGCGACGGCAAGCGCACCGCGACCATGGTCGCGGCGCCGCTCGAGCGCGGCTTCGGCCTGACGCTCGGCAACGCGCTGCGCCGCATCCTGCTGTCCTCGCTCCAGGGCGCGGCCGTGACCTCCGTCCACATCGACGGCGTGCTGCACGAGTTCTCGTCGATCCCGGGCGTCCGCGAGGACGTCACGGACATCGTCCTGAACATCAAGGACATCGCCATCAAGATGCAGGGCGAGGGCCCGAAGCGGATGGTGCTGCGCAAGCAGGGCCCCGGCCAGGTGCTCGCGAGCGACATCCAGGTCGTCGGCGACGTCCAGGTGCTCAACCCCGACCTCGTGCTCTGCACCCTCGACGAGGGCGCCGAGATCCGCATGGAGTTCACCGTCGACACCGGCAAGGGCTACGTCTCCGCGGACCGCAACCGTCCCGAGGACGCCCCGATCGGCCTGATCCCGGTCGACAGCCTCTATTCGCCGGTCAAGAAGGTCTCCTACCGCGTCGAGAGCACCCGTGAGGGCCAGGATCTCGACAAGGACAAGCTCACGCTGCAGATCGAGACCAACGGCTCGATCACGCCGGATGACGCCGTGGCCTACGCCGCCCGCATCCTGCAGGACCAGCTCGAGGTGTTCGTCAACTTCGAGGAGCCGAAGAAGGAAGCCGCTCCGTCCGCCATTCCCGAGCTCGCCTTCAACCCGGCGCTGCTCAAGAAGGTCGACGAGCTCGAGCTTTCGGTGCGTTCGGCGAACTGCCTGAAGAACGACAACATCGTCTACATCGGCGACCTCATCCAGAAGACCGAAGCCGAGATGCTCCGCACCCCGAACTTCGGTCGCAAGTCGCTCAACGAGATCAAGGAAGTGCTGGCCCAGATGGGGCTGCATCTCGGGATGGAAGTCGGCGGCTGGCCGCCGGACAACATCGACGAGCTCGCGAAGCGCTTCGAAGAACATTACTGAGGTCGCGAGGACCTGACGCCCGAGCGGCGAGGGTCCTTCGAGGAGAATAGACACATGTCCATGCACGCCCGCCGCGGCCGCCGCTTCAACCGCCTGCAGAGCCACCGTAAGGCGATGTTCGCCAACATGGTTCAGTCGCTCATCGAGCACGAGCAGATCGTCACCACCCTGCCGAAGGCGAAGGACCTGCGTCCGATCGTCGAGAAGCTGGTGACGCTCGCCCGTCGCGACGATCTCGCGGCCCGCCGTCTCGCGCTCTCCGAGCTCCGCCACCTGCCGACGGTGCGCAAGCTCTTCGCCGTGATCGGTCCGCGCTACAAGGAGCGTCCGGGCGGCTATCTGCGCATCATCAAGGCGGGCTTCCGCCATGGCGACAACGCCCCGGTCGCGGTGATCGAGTTCGTCGACCGCGACGTCGACGCCAAGGGCAAGGTCGACCGTGAGCGCGCCGAGGCCGAAGCGGCGTAAGCCTCTTCGAGCTTCAGCTCAGTAAATCTTGAAAAGCGGCCGGCGACGGCCGCTTTTTCGTTTTGGGGGGAACGCGAAGTCGGGCGAAGCGCTTGGTCGCTTCAGCGCAGGGACCAGATCACCAGCGCGAGGCCGAGGGCGGCGAGGCCGGCGCCGTTCCAGCTCCATTTGATCTCGTTGATCATGAAGCTCTCCTGCGGCCAGGCGATCCAGCCGAGCCCCTGACCGATCCATAGGCCGCCCGTGGCGATGGCGATCAGGCCGATGATGAGGAGCAGGGATTTCATGCTTTGTCTCCGTCGCCGGCATGTCGGAAACTGTTCCGTCCGCGCCGCATCCGTCTTATCTGAGATCGCGCCAGCACGTCCGCAACGAGAGCTCTTGCATGCCGTCATCCCGAGTCGTCTTCGCCCTGTCCGTCGCCGCCGTCGCCGCGCTTGCCGCCGCGCCGGGGACGGCGCAGGAGCGGCGTCTTCCGGAAAGCCGGCAGGAGCTCAAGCTGTCCTTCGCGCCGATCGTGGCGCAGACGATTCCGGCGGTCGTGAACATCTATGCGACCCGCAAGGAGAAGCTGCGGCGCAATCCGATCCTCGACGACCCGTTCTTCCGGCAGTTCTTCGGCGACGGCGGCCAGCTGCCGCAGGAGCGGGTGCAGCGCTCGCTCGGCTCGGGCGTCATCGTCTCTCCCGACGGCCTCGTCATCACCAACAATCACGTCGTCGAGGGCATGACGGAGATGCGCGTCGCGCTCTCCGACAAGCGCGAACTGCCCGCCAAGCTGATCCTCAAGGACAAGCGCACCGACCTCGCCGTGCTCAGGATCGGCGAGGGCAAGGAGAGGTTCCCGGCGCTCACGCTCGGTGATTCCGACGCGCTCGCGATCGGCGATCTGGTGCTCGCGGTCGGCAACCCCTTCGGCGTCGGTCAGACCGTCACCTCGGGCATCGTCTCGGCGCTCGCCCGCACGCAGAACGGCCTCGGCGACTTCCAGTCCTTCATCCAGACCGACGCGGCCATCAACCCCGGCAATTCCGGCGGGGCGCTGGTCGATCTCGACGGCAAGCTGATCGGGGTCAACACCGCGATCTTCTCTCAGACCGGAAGCTCGGTCGGCATCGGCTTCGCGATCCCGGTCAACATGGTCAAGGTCGTGCTGTCGTCGGCGAGCGTCGGCTCCAAATCGGTGACGCGGCCGTGGTTCGGCGCGGACCTGCAGCCGGTGACCTCCGAGATCGCCGAATCTATGGGGCTGAAGCATCCGGGCGGCGCGCTGGTTTCTGGCGTCGCGAAGGGCTCTCCGGCCGCCAAAGGCGGCGTCGAGACCGGCGACCTCATCACCGCCGTCGACGGCAAACCGGTCGACGACGTCGAGGGTTTCGCCTTCCGTTTCGCGACACAGCCTGTCGGCGGGCAGACGACGCTCTCGATCCAGCGGCAGAACAAGCCGATCAGCGTCATCGTCGCGCTTGCGGCGGCCCCGGAGATCCCGGCGCGCGACCAGCGGACGATCGGCGGCGAATCTCCCTTCACCGGCGCCACCGTCGCGAATCTTTCGCCGGCGCTCGTCGAGGAGATGGCGCTGAAGGCGGACGTGCGCGGCGTCGTGGTCGCGGAGGTGGCAAGCGGCTCGATCGCCGAGCGGCTCGGTTTTCAGAAGGGCGACGTCGTCCGGCAGGTGAACGAGGCGAAGGTCGGCTCGACCCGCGACCTCGAGCGCTCGGCCTCCGCGGCGCCGGGCTACTGGAAGGTGACGATCGAGCGCGACGGCCAGCTCATCACCAGCGTGTTCTGATGACGAACCTGTTCGAGGCGGCGGGCATGCAACGGGACGCGCCGCGTCCGCTCGCGGATCGTCTGCGGCCGCAATCGCTCGACGAGGTGATCGGGCAGGAGCACCTGCTTGGCCGGGACGGCGCGCTCGGCCGGCTGGTCGAGGCCGGCTCGCTCGGCAGCCTGATCTTCTGGGGACCCCCCGGCACTGGCAAAACGACCGTCGGCCGCCTGCTCGCCGACGCCACGAACCTCGCATTCGAGCCGATCTCGGCGATCTTCACCGGCGTCGCGGACCTGAAGAAGGCGTTCGACACGGCGCGCGCCAGGCGCATGGCGGGCCGCGGCACGCTGCTGTTCGTCGACGAGATCCACCGCTTCAACAAGGCCCAGCAGGACAGCTTCCTGCCAGTCATGGAGGACGGCACGGTCACGCTGGTCGGCGCGACGACGGAAAACCCCTCCTTCGCGCTGAACGCCGCGCTGCTGTCGCGCGCCCGCGTGCTGGTGTTCCGTTCGCTCGACGAGGCGGCGATCGAGAAGCTGCTGGCGCGAGCGGAGGCGATCGAGGGCAGGGCGTTGCCGCTCGACCAGGAGGCGCGAGCATCGCTGATCCGCATGGCGGACGGCGACGGCCGGGCCGCGCTGACGCTTTCGGAAGAGATTTGGCGTGCGGCGCGGAAGGGCGAAGTCTTCGACGCTATGCGGGTGCAGGACGTCGTCCAGCGCCGCGCGCCGATCTACGACAAGTCGGCGGACGGCCACTACAATCTGATCTCGGCCCTGCACAAGTCGGTGCGCGGCTCGGACCCGGACGCCGCGCTCTACTGGTTCGCCCGCATGCTCGACGCCGGCGAGGATCCGCTGTTCCTGGCGCGGCGGCTGATCCGGATGGCGTCGGAGGACATCGGCCTCGCCGATCCGCAGGCGCTGACCGTCGCCATCGCCGCGCGCGACGCTTTCGAACAGCTCGGAACGCCCGAGGGCGAACTCGCTTTGGCCGAATGCGTCGTGCATCTCGCGACCGCGCCGAAATCGAACGCCGTCTATGTGGCCTACAAGGCTGCGCGCGCGGCGGCGAAGGAGCACGGCTCTCTGCTCCCGCCGAAGCACATCCTCAACGCGCCGACAAAACTGATGAAGTCGGAAGGCTACGGCTCCGGCTACGCCTACGACCACGACGCGCCCGACGCGTTCTCCGGACAGGACTACTTCCCGGAGGCGATGGGGCGTCGTCAGTTTTACAATCCGCCGGATCGCGGCTTCGAGCGCGAGCTTCGCAAGCGGCTGGATTACTGGGCGAAGCTGCGGGCGGAGCGAAGCTGATGATCGCCGTCCTCCTCGTCGCGCTCGGCGGCGCTCTCGGCTCCGTCGCACGTTATGGCGTCAACGTCTGGACCATGCGCGCCATCGGCCCCGGCTTTCCCTGGGGCACGCTGACGGTCAACGTCGTCGGCGGCCTCGTCATGGGATTGCTCGCCGCGATCTTCGCGCTGAAGGCGCAGGCGCCTGCTGAGGCGAAGCTCTTTCTCATGACCGGCGTGCTCGGCGGCTTCACCACCTTCTCGGCGTTCTCGCTCGACGCAGTCGCGATCTGGGAACGCGGTGAGGCGGGACTTGCGGCGGCCTATGTGGCGGCCTCGGTCGTCCTGTCGATCGGCGCTTTGTTCGCAGGCCTCGCGCTCGGGCGCGCGCTGGGCTAAGCCGGGAGCGGCGCGGACCGATCCGCGAGAGACAAGACCTTCATGGCGCAGAGACCAACCCGCGGACCACGATCCGCCGCTGGCAAGGGCGGCCCAGGCCGGCCGTCGACCAAACGCCCTGTGGGGAAGCGTCCGGCTGCGCGGCCAGACGGCAAGCCGACGCGCGCCGCCAACCGCGGCGCGGCCGACGTGGCGTTCCGTACGTCGAAGCCGGCGCGGGCGGCCGAAGGCAAGCCGTCGGCAAGGCCCGCTGCTTCTTCCGAGAAGGCGCTGCCGGCGCTGCCGGGCAAGTCCGCGGGCGTCCAGATGATCCCGGTGCGCGAGGCGGAGGAGGGGCTGCGGCTCGACCGCTGGTTCAAGGAGCGGTTTCCTGCTCTCGCCTTCGGTCATCTCCAGAAGCTCTGCCGCACCGGCCAGATCCGGGTCGACGGCGCCCGCGCGAAGACCGCGACCCGGCTGTCCGCCGGGATGACTGTTCGCGTGCCGCCGCTCAAGGACGAGGGCGGCGAGGAGGGGGAGGGCGCGCCCAGGGCGCCGGCCGTCAGGCGCGCCTCGGCGGACGACCGGGACGCCAAGGATTTGCGGCAGATGACGATCCACGAGGACAAGGACGTCCTCGTGCTCAACAAGCCGTTCGGCCTGGCCGTGCAGGGCGGCTCCGGACAGACCCGCCATATCGACGGCATGCTCACCGCGCTGACAGACCGCAGCGGGCAGAAGCCGCGCCTCGTCCACCGCATCGACAAGGACACGGCGGGCGTGTTGGTCGTGGCCAAGACGCGGCTCGCCGCGTCCGAGCTCGCCCGCGCCTTCCGCTCGCGTTTCGCTCGGAAAGTTTACTGGGCGCTCGTGCCGGGCGTGCCGCGCGTGCGGCAGGGCCGCATCTCGACCTATCTCGCCAAGGGCGAGGGGGAGGGCGCGGAGGGCGAGCGCATGATGGTCGCCGAGCATGGCGACGACGGCGCGTCCCACGCGCTGACCTATTACGCCGTGGTCGAGCATGCGGCGCAGAAGCTGTCCTGGCTGTCGCTGAAGCCGGTGACGGGCCGCACTCACCAGCTGCGCGCGCACGCCGCGCATATCGGGCATCCGATCGTGGGCGACCCGAAATATTTCAACGTCGAGAACTGGGAGCTGCCCGGCGGCGTCCAGAACCGGCTGCACCTGCTGGCGCGCCGGCTTGTTCTTCCACTGCCGTCGGGAGAAGTGCTCGACGTCTCGGCGCCGCTGCCACCGCACATGCAGCAGAGCTGGAACCTGCTCGGCTTCGACGCCGAGCGCTACGACCCGATCGTCGAGGCGCCGGAAGCCTGACGCGGACGCGAGGGAAGACCCTCGCGTCCGCCATGCGCGGTTCAACTACGTGTCGAACAGGAAGTCGCCCTTGCCGAGATCGGCGGCGTCGAAGCCGTCGAGCGTGATCGAGGACGACCCGCCGCCGGTCCATGTGACAACCGCGTCGCCGGCGTCGTTGTTCTCGATCTTCACGTCGTCGAAGGTCAGCCCGTCGACGTCGAGCGCGATCTTGTCGCCGCGGGTGAAGTCCGTAACGAGGTCCGGCCCTTCCGCGTTGTGGAAGACAAAGCGGTCGTCGCCGCCCCCGCCGGTCAGCGTGTCGCCGGCTTCCCCTCCCGCAAGCGTGTCGATGCCCGAGCCGCCGAGCAGAAGGTCGGCGTTGCCGCCTCCCTGCAGGTCGTCCTTGCCGCCGCCGCCCTGCAGCGAGTCCTCGCCAAGGCCGCCGGTCATAACATCGGAGCCAGCCGCGCCCTGGACGAGGTCGTCGTCCGACCCGCCGTTGAGTTCGTCTTCACCGCCGCCACCGACCAACGTGTCCTTGCCGCCGCCGCCGCTCGCAGTGTCGTCGCCGAGGCCGCCCTGGATGTAGTCGTTCGCGCCGTAGCCGAACATCCGGTCGTCGCCGTCCTTGCCGCCGATCTGGTCAGCCTTGTCGGTGCCCTTCAGGACGTCGTCGTCTTCCGTGCCCTTGCGAATGGCCATGTCGATCTCCTCAACGATGCCCCTCGTCGAAGCGACTTCCTCCGGAAGCGCTGTATAGAGCGTCGACCTCCGCGGAGAACCCTCCGCTACGGAAAATCGAGCCTAAAGACTAACTCTAAATACCGCCGAAACCGGTGTTAGGGTGAGACGCAGCGCTTGCGCTCATCAAAATCTATATTGACCTCAGGCGCTTATTATACGAACGACGACCCTAAGTGATGTAACTCTATTGGCAGTGTCGCCTTTGGATCGTGGCTTCCGGTCTGAACTGGCCGTCGATCAGAACGGCTCCGGGCACTCGAACACGTCCGCCAGCACGCCGCCGCTTCTGGAAAGCCGCTTTCGCGCAGGCGTGTCGTAGGCGACCACGAGCCTCCTCGCCTCTCCCGCCGCGAGGCTGAGCAGCGTCGCGCCCTCAGCGTGATCGTCGCCCTCGCCGAAGGGCAGGTCGAGGATGCGTTCGACGTCGGCGCGCGGCGCGACCGTCGAGGATTGCGCGCCGAGCGCTCCGCGCCAGCGATAGAGCCGGACCGGGCCGTCGAGATCCATGGTCGGGCCGGCGAGCAGGATGAGATCGACCCCGTCGACCAGCATCGAGCGGGTTCCAAGGCCGTCGAGGTCCAGGAAGTGGCGGCGGATCAGGTCGCCGTCCCCGAAACGCTTGAGCTTCAACCGGCCGTCCTTGCGCGCTTTGAACCGAAGCTCGAGCACCGTCGCCCAGCCGCGAAGCACGGGTCCGCGCAGCCCGAGGAACACTCGGTCGCCGACCACCGCCATGCCTTCGACGTCGAGTCCGTTGTCCTTGGACGGAATGCGCATGAACGGCCCGAGATGGGCGTCACGGGCGAGGCGCTTCGACAGCGTGCTGCCGTCCTTCGACATCTTCACCGCGCCGGCGCGGCGCTTGCGCTTCTTTCCGTCGATCGCCGGCGCCTTGCGGGCGAGTGTCGGAACGCCTGGATGATCGCTCGCGACGAGCGGAATACGGCCGAGCAGGAAGCGGTTCGCCTCGCGCTTCACCTGCGTGAGCGTCGCCAGCGCATCTTCGGGCGTGTCGTCGGGTTTGGGCTTCTTGCGCTTCAGGCTGTGCGAGCCGACGACCCACAGGAACCCGTCGGAGATCGCCAACCCTTCCACGTCGGCCTCCTCGGCGGTCCCGTTCGGAAATGCGAAGAAATCGTGCAGGTCGAAGCGGACATGGCGCTCATAGCCCAGAACCCGTCCGGCCTCGTCGCGCCGCGCGGTGAGGCGTTCGAGCGAGGCGCCTTCGTCCGCGCCGATCCAGAGGCTCTCGCCGTCGCCGGTGGAAGCGATGGCGGAGATGTCCTCGCGGATCATCTTGTCAGCGTCCGGGTCGACGTCGTGGAACATGAGCGGGATCTGGGCGACCCGCTTCGCCTTTCGGCGCGCCAAGACGGTCTTGGCGAGCCGCATGAAGTCCTCGTCGCTGACGCCGAGCCGAAAGGCCGCCTCCTTCGGATCGAGCCCGCCCTCGACCTCGCGCATCGCGGCTGCGACCCGTCGGGGCGTCGCGCTCGCGGCGAGATCGGGGAATGCGTCGTCGGCGCGGTCGGTCATGTCGATCCTCGGGTTCGTCGAGGTTCCACATAGAAGCGCCGCGCCCGCCGGCCATGCCCGACGCTTGTGCGCCGCCGCGCGCGACTGTACCTCTCGCCCGATGAACGCTGCTCGCAAGACTTTGGTCGTGTTCGACGTCGACGGGACGCTGCTGGACAGCGCGCACGCGATCGTCGCCGCGATGACCGAGGCCTATGTCTCGCACGGCCTCGTCGCGCCGGGGCGGGCGGCGATCGTCGGCGTCGTCGGCCTGTCGGTGGGCGAGGCTGTCGCCGAACTCTCACGTGAGCAGCCGGACCATCCGCTCGATTCCATCGGGACGGCGTTCAAGACGAGCTTCAGCCGAGGCCTCGCCGAGGCGCCCCACCAGTCCGGCCTCTATGAAGGCGCAGCGGATGCGCTGGCCAACCTCGCCGCGCGCGGCGACGTGCTGCTGGGCCTTGCGACAGGCAACTCGCGACGTGGCGTCGAACGCTTCATCGGTCAGTTCGGCCTCGAGGGCGTCTTCGTGACGACCCAGTCGGCCGACGACGCGCCGTCCAAGCCGCACCCCGCGATGCTGCAACAGGCCGCCATTGAGGCGGACGTCGAGGCCTCGGACGTCGTGATGATCGGCGACACCAGCTTCGACATGGGAATGGCGCGCAACGCCGGAGCGCGGGCGATCGGGGTGTCCTGGGGCTATCACGAGCCGGACCGTCTTCTGGCGGCCGGGGCGGAGAGGGTGCTGGGCTCCTTCGCGGAGCTCCTGCAGGCGCTCGGCCTGCCGGATCCGGCGGAGGCGGCATGAGCGACGCCCGGCCGAAGGGGCTCGGCGAGCGGCCGGCGCTTCCGAAGCGCTTCTACAAGGCCGCCGAGGCGATCGAGACGCCCGAGGGCTTCGTCGTCGCGCTCGACGGACGTCACGCCCGCACGCCGGCGCGCGCGCCGCTCGCCCTGCCGACGCGTCCTCTCGCCGAAGCCGTGGTCGAGGAATGGAGCGCGCAAGGCGAGACGATCGACCCACGGACGATGCCGCTCACCCGGCTCGCAAACGTCGCGATCGACGGCGTGCGGCTGGAGATGAAGGCTGTGGCGGCGGAAATCGTCAAATACGCCGGCAGCGATCTCCTGTGCTATCGCGCGGGACATCCGGAGCGGCTGGTCGAACGCCAGACCGCCTTGTGGGATCCGATCCTCGCCGCGGCCCGGGAAGACTTCGGCGCGCGGTTTCTTCTCGCCGAGGGCGTGATGTTCGTCGAGCAGCCCCCGGCGACGCTGGAGGCGGTGGCGCGCTTCGTCCCGGGCGACGACGCCTTCGTGCTGACGGGCGCGAACGTCGTGACCACGCTCACCGGCTCCGCGGTGATCGCCATCGGACTCGCGCGCGGATGGCTGACGCCGGACGCCGCGTGGGAGGCCGCCGACCTCGACGACGCCTGGAACGCAGAGCTGTGGGGCGAGGACGGCGAGGCCGAGGCCCGCCGCGCCGCGCGGCGCACGGAGATGACGGCCGCGGCGACGATGATGTCGCTCGCGCGCGCCGGCTGAGATTCCGCGTCGATCCGAAAAGATTCCGCACCGGCTACGTCTAATGCTGTGGCGGCGGGCGAACGCTGCTGGAAAACTGCTCGGCAGCCCTGAAGGAGCGGGGCCTGCAGATGCACATCCGGCTCGTGCTTCCCACTCTGACCGTCGTGGCGGCGTCCGCGACGGAAGCGCTCGACCTCATCGCGACGCTTCGCGAACCCGACGGGCTGAGGATCGCTTACGAACCCAGCGGCGCGACGATGTCGCGCAGCGACCTCGAGAGCCTCGCCCGCACCGAGCGGCCGAACGCCGCCAAGGGCCCGCTCGGCGAGATCGGGCGGCTCGTTTCGGCCTAGGGCTGTCCTACCAGCCGCGCTGTCAGGGCACGACCGCGAGAGCGGGGAAGATCCGGGCGGCCGACATCGCGCCGACGGATTTGAACGTCTCCTTGTCCGCGTTGAACATCTCCGCGGTCTTCAGCGGCGCGCCGCCGCCTCCGGACGTGCGCGACTTGGCGCCGATGCCGCCCACCAAGAGGACGTTCTTGCCGACGCGGATCGCGCCGTGGACCACCCGCGCATTGGCCATCGTCTGCGGGCATTTGTCGTTCTTCGCCTTGCCGCCGACGCAGTCCAGCTTGTTCGTCGCGGCGTCGTAGATTTCGGCGGAGTTGAGGATGCCGCCATAGACGCCCTGGAACTTCTTCTCGCCATAGAAGCCCTGGCCCCAGACGCCGCCCGCGAACAGGATGCGGCCGTCGCCGAGCGACGTGGCGGTCTGGAGCATCCGCTCCTCGTTGAGCTGCGGTACGCCGCTCGAGGTGAACATCGCCGTCGCCGGATCGAACAGCATGACGACGCTCGACGCGCTTTCGAGCGTCCGTTCGCCGCCGAAGCCGAAGCCGTTGAAGCCGCCGGCGATCAGCACCTTGCCGTCGCGCGCGCAGTCGCAGCCTTCAATCAGCACAGCGGAATGCCCGCCGAGCGCGATCTGCATGTTGTTCGACGCCGGTGAGCTCGAGCCCGTCGCTGGGTTGAACAGCTCGGCCGTCGGCGTCGGCACGCCGTAGTCGGTGGAGACGCCGCCCGTGAACAGCACCCGGCCGTCCGGCAGCAGCGTCGCGGTGTGGCCCGCGCGCGGCTGCAGCAGGTTGCCCGCGACCGAGTATTTCTTGGCGACCGGATCGAACGTCTCGATCGTCCGGATCGCCGCGCTGTCCGCGGCATACCCGCCGGCGATCAGCACCTTGCCGTTCGGCAGCGCGGTCTGGGTCGCGAGAAGCCGCGCCGTCGCCAGCTTGCCCGCGGTCGGCTTGCTGTTTTCCTTGTCGGGGTCGTAGGTCTCGCCGGTCGCCAAGGGCTTGCCCTTGAGGGTCGCCTTGTCCCGCTTGATGACGATTTCGCCGGAGCCGCCGCCGACCACCAGCACGTCGTCGGCGGTCGAGCCCTTGGTCAGGACGACGGCGGACGCGCCGACCCGGTTCGTCCCGAGCTTCCCGCTCTTCGCGAACTTCTCGCTCTTGACGTCGAAGAAATCGACCGTGCCGGTCTTGGCGCTCTCGTACTTGCCGGCGAGGCCGCCGCCGAGAACCAGGATGTCGCCCTTGCCGGGATCAGCGAGCGGCAGTTCGACGTCGTCCTCGATGACTTCATCTTGCGCGAGGTCGACCGCCGGATCGCTCTTGTTGAGTTCGGCCTGGTATCGGTCGCGGACGTCGAGGCTCAGGCACTCCCATCCGGAGAGTGTGATGGCCATCGCGACTGCGAGCGCGCACCTGTTCAGGACGCGTGATCTCTCGGAAGATGTCATGCCGATCCCCGCCCACGACGACCGCGTTCAAACAGCGCTTCTCAAGTAGTTGGTTAACGAAAACTTTACTCGGGGGCCCTTCGCGCCGCCATACGTAAATATTCGTACATTCCCGCTTGAAGCGTTTGCATGCGCGCATGCGGCCGCCGAAAGTGGATCGGCGGCCTAGTCCTCCATTCCCATCGCCCGGAACACTTCCGAGAGCTGTGGCCCCATCGGCAGGTTGATCTCCTCGCCGCTCGGCGTGCGGCGCTCGAACCAGCGATGGTAGGCCTCGAACAGGTCGCGGCTCTTCGCCATCGTCGAGAACGCCCGGCCGACGGCGCGCGCCATCTGCGGGTCATCCTTGCGGAACATCAGGCCGTAAGGGTCGTAGGAGAGGTAGCCGCCGACGACGATCAGGTCCTTCTCGGCGTGGTGACGCGCGATCAGTCCGTAGAGCAGAGCGTCGTCGGTCGCGAAGGCGTCGGCCTGGCCGTTCGCCGCCATCTGGTAACTTTGCTCGTGATCCGGCGCGGTGACGATGTTGATGCCGAGCCTGTTCTTGTCATTGAGGGCGCGCAGCGCGCTCTCGTTGGTCGTGCCGGCGGTCACGACGACCGTCTTGCCGGCGAAGTCCCGATAGGACCGGTAGGGCGAGCCCGCCTTCACCATCAGCTTTGTCCCGGCCACGAACATGATCGGCGAGAAGGCGACCTGCTTCTCGCGCTCCTTGTTCGCGGTGGTCGAGCCGCACTCGATGTCGACCTTGCCGGCCACGAGGTCGGGGATGCGGGTCTCCGAGGTGACCTTCGTGAAGGCGACGTTGATCGCCGGGTCGTCGAGCTCCTTGCGGATCTCCTCGACGACGTGGAGGCAGAGGTCGATCGAGTAGCCGACTGGCCGCTGTCCGACGAGGTAGGAGAACGGGAACGAGGATTCGCGATAGCCGAGCGTGACGACGCCGGCGTCATGAACCTTCTTCAGCGTGCCGGCGATGACGTTCGTGTCGCCCGGCTGCGTGGCCGGTTCCTGCGCCCGCGCCGCGCCCGCAGTGACGGCGAGCGCGAGGCAGGCTGCTAGCAGCGGTGAGGGGAGGCGGGCCATGGCTCCGCCCTCTCTCAGGCGGCGGCCGGGGCGGGCGAGCCGGCGGGCGCCGTCGAGGCGCTCTCCTGCTCGGTTTCGTGGAGCTCGCCTTCCCATTTCGCGACGGCGGCCGCTGCGATCGAGTTGCCGATCACGTTGGTCGCGCTGCGGCCCATGTCGAGGAACTGATCGATGCCCATGATGAGCAGCAGGCCGGCCTCGGGGATGTTGAAGGTCGACAGCGTCGCCGCGATCACCACCAGCGAGGCGCGCGGAACGCCCGCCATGCCTTTCGACGTGACCATCAGCAGCAGCAGCATGGTCAGCTGCTGGCCCATCGAGAGCTGGATGCCGTAGGCCTGCGCGATGAACAGCGTCGCGAAGGTGCAGTAGGCCATCGTGCCGTCGAGGTTGAAGGAATAGCCCATCGGCAGCACGAAGCTCGCGATGCGCTTGGACACGCCGAACTTGCCGAGCTGGTCGAGGATCTTCGGGTAGGCCGCTTCGGAGCTCGCGGTCGAGAAGGCCAGCAGGAACGGCTCGCGCACCATCCCGATCAGCTTCTTCACGCGGCCGCCGAGCACGAGGAAGCCGGCGAGGGCGAGCAGGCACCACAGCAGGAAGAGCGTGGCGTAGAACTCGATGATGAAGGCGCCGTAGGTCCACAGCACCGCGAGGCCCTGCGTCGTGATCGTCGCCGCGACCGCCGCGAAAACCGCGATCGGCGCCGCCTTCATCACGTAGCCGGTGATGACCAGCATCATATGGGCGACCTGGTCGGCGAACTCGGCGAGCAGCTTGCCTTTCTCGCCGAGCGAGGCGATCGCGAGGCCCGCGAAGATCGAGAACACCACGATCTGCAGGATCTCGTTGGTCGCCATCGCCTCCACGATCGAGGCCGGCACCAGATGGGGCACGAACTCCTTCAGCGTGAGGGAGGAGACCTTGAGGTTGGTCGACTGGCCGGCGTCCGGCAGCGGCAGGTTCATGTTCGCGCCGGGCTGCAGCAGGTTGACCATCAGCAGGCCGAGAAGCAGCGAGACGATCGAGGCCGTCAGGAACCAGCCCATGGTCTTGAGGCCGATGCGCCCGACCGAGGCGGTGTCGCCCATATGCGCGATGCCGACGACGAGGGTGGAGAACACGAGCGGGGCGATCAGCATCTTGATCAGCCGCAGGAACACCGTCGTGATCAGCGAGATGTAGCCGGCCACCGTGGCGGCGACCTTCGCGTCGGGAAACGCCATGTGGCAGGCCTGGCCCACCGCGATGCCGAGGATCATCGCGACGACGATGTAGATCGTGAACTTCCGGCTCATGGCCCGCTCCTTCACATCCGCCCGTTTCACGCATCCGTGAGCAAAGTTGAAGCCGCGGTAACGAATGTGTCAACTCGGTGACTGGAAGAAGGTCGAACCGGACGGACGCTCTGGAGGGTATGTCGGCACAGTTGCCGCCCGGGCACAGGCGAGGCGCGCATGCGGGAGCCTAGGTAGTTTTACGCATGCGACGGACGGGCGAATCCGTCGTGATCGCGCGCTGAACCCGTGGTCCGGAAATCTTTTCATGCGCTCCAGCGTCCTGAAGTTTCTCTTCCTTGCGCCCTCGGCGCTTGCTCTCTCCGCCTGCAACGCCACCACAGGCATGCTCGCCGTCAACGAACCCGCCCACATCAGCAGGGTTCAGGTGTCGCTTGCGCCCGGACTCACGAACTCGGCGCACTTCGCCGACAAGCTCCGTGCGCAGGCGACCCAGGATGCGGCGCGCTTTGGGCGGGCCGGCGCCGCAAAGGAGCTGCGCATCGCAGTCCAGCGGCACAGCTACAAGAACCCGGCTCTCTCGCTACTGATTGGAGACGCCAATTACGCCGGGGCGCGCATCGCCGTGATCGACGTCGCCTCCGGCAAGGTCCAGGGCGAGGCCGAGGCGTCGGCGGTCGACAATCTTGCGATCAACGGCGTGATCGGCGCCGCGATGGCGGCGTCGCAGGACAAGCAGAAGGTCGACCAGACGCTCGCGGAGAGGCTGTCGCGCGACGCGCTGACCAAGGTCTACGGCTCGTCGGTCGCGTCCGCCGCGTATGAGCGACCGGCGGCGGCGCCCGAGCCGGAGAAGAAGCCGGAGGTCGCGCCCAAGGCGCCCGTTAAGCAGACGCCGGTGGCGTCGTCCAAGCCGAACCGTACCGCCATGGCGCAGTCGGCCGCCGTCGTGCGCTGAGCGGCCGGCGCCGCGGCGTCGGCCCTTCGTCGACGTTGCGGCGCCGCATGGCGCGCGTTAGGGCTCTCGGCTCTGTGACGTGTTCGAGCCGAGGGGCCAGCCCGCAATGAAGGACATTCTCGAGGAGCTCGAGGAGCGCCGCGCGACCGCCCGGCTCGGCGGCGGGCAGAAGCGCATCGACGCCCAGCACGCACGCGGCAAGCTGACCGCGCGCGAGCGGCTGGAGATCTTCCTCGATCCGGGCTCCTTCGAGGAATACGACATGTTCGTCGAGCACCGCTCGAACGACTTCGGCATGGAGAAGCAGAAGATCCCCGGCGACGGCGTCGTCACCGGTTGGGGCACCGTCAACGGCCGCAAGGTCTTCGTCTTCGCGAAGGACTTCACGGTGTTCGGCGGCTCGCTCTCCGAGGCGCACGCCCAGAAGATCATCAAGATCCAGGACATGGCGATCCGCAACCGCGCGCCGGTCATCGGCCTGTTCGACGCCGGCGGCGCGCGCATCCAGGAGGGCGTCGCGGCGCTCGGCGGCTATGGCGAGGTGTTCCAGCGCAACGTGCTGGCCTCGGGCGTCATTCCCCAGATCTCCGTCATCATGGGCCCGTGCGCGGGCGGCGACGTCTATTCGCCGGCCATGACCGACTTCATCTTCATGGTGCGCGACCGCTCCTACCTGTTCGTCACCGGCCCGGACGTCGTGAAGACCGTCACCAACGAGACGGTCACCGCCGAGGAGCTCGGCGGCGCAAAGGTCCACACGACCAAGTCCTCGGTCGCCGACGGCGCCTATGACAACGACGTCGACGCGCTGGTCGACATGCGCCGCCTGATGGACTTCCTGCCGGGCAACAACATCGAGGGCGTGCCGGAATGGCCGACCTTCGACGACGCCGAGCGCGACGACCTCTCGCTCGACACGCTGATCCCGGACAACCCGAACAAGCCCTACGACATCAAGGAGCTGATCACGAAGACGGTCGACGAGGGCGACTTCTTCGAGATCCAGGCGGACTACGCCAAGAACATCGTCGTCGGCTTCGGCCGCATGGAAGGGCGCACCGTCGGCTTCGTCGCCAACCAGCCGATGGTGCTCGCCGGCGTGCTCGACTCGGATGCGAGCCGCAAGGCGGCGCGGTTCGTGCGCTTCTGCGACTGCTTCGAGATCCCGATCGTCACCTTCGTCGACGTCCCGGGCTTCCTGCCCGGCACCGCGCAGGAATATGGCGGCCTCATCAAGCACGGCGCCAAGCTGCTGTTCGCCTATGCCGAGGCGACCGTGCCGAAGGTCACGATCATCACCCGCAAGGCCTTCGGCGGAGCCTATGACGTCATGGCGTCGAAGCATCTGCGCGGCGACGTCAACTACGCCTGGCCGACGGCGCAGATCGCGGTGATGGGCGCCAAGGGCGCGGTCGAGATCATCTTTCGCGGCGCGGACGCCAAGGGCATCGCGGAAAAGACCAGGGAATACGAGGACCGCTTCATGTCGCCCTTCGTGGCGGCCGAGCGCGGTTACATCGACGAGGTCATCCACCCCCGCTCGACCCGTCGTCGGGTCGCGCGCGCCCTCGCCATGCTGCGCGGCAAGCGCCTCGAGAACCCCTGGAAGAAGCACGACAACATCCCGCTCTGAGGACGGCGCTCCTGCGCCATCTTGCACTGCGGCATGAGGCGATGCCTTATCGGGAGATGGTCCTCCGTCGCGCCATCTCCTGAATGCTCGTCCTGATCGCCGCCTTCGGGTCGCATGGCGACGTGCTGCCGCTCGTCGCGGTCGGCGCGGAGCTGAAGCGGCGCGGACATCGGGTCGTCGTCGGCGGCATGGAGCCCTTCGCCCGCATCGTCGAGCGGGCGGGGCTCGAATTCGACCAGCTCGGAACGGAAGCCGAGTATCGCGAGGCGCTCGGCCGCGCCGACCTCTGGCGCCCGATCCGCGGGTTCCGGCGCCTGTTCGACTTCGCCGAGCAGTCCATCCGGCCCGCCTTCGACTTCGTGGCGCGTCACCGCGACCGGAAGGCTGGCACGATCGTGCTGGCCTCGACGCTCGCGATCGGCGCCCGCCTCGCCCGCGACGCGCTCGGCGTGCCCGTCGTCACCGTGCATCTCTCGCCGATGCTGATCCAGAGCCGGTACGAGCCGCCAAAGCTGCCCTTCGTGCCGGACTGGCGCATCCGGCCGGAGTGGGAGTGGGAATTTCAGATGGGCGTCGACGAATGGTTCGTCGATCCGCTGATCACGCCAAAGCTGAACGCGCTCAGGGAAGAACTCGGACTGCCGCCGATCAAGCGGCTTCGGCACTGGTGGAACGCGCCGCGGCGCGTGCTGCTGATGTGGCCGGAATGGTTCGCGCCGCCGCAAGCGGACTGGCCCGGGCAGGCGATCTGCATCGGTTTCCCGAAGGTCGACGAACTCGGCGCGGAGAGCGAGGCGCTCGATCCGGACCTCGAGGCCTTCCTGTCCACGGGCGACCCGCCGGTGGCGGTCACCTTCGGCACTGCGATGCGCAGCGGCGCATCGCTCTACCGGGGCGCGATCCGCGCCGCGCTGAAGGCCGGCCGGCGCTGCCTCGTGCTGTCGCCGGTCGAGATCGAGCTGCCGCGCGGATCGGAGGGTCGCGTGTTCCGGGCTGGCTACGTTCCCTTCGGCGCCGTGCTGCCGCGCTGCGCGGCGTTGATCCACCACGGCGGGATCGGCACGACCTCGCAGGCGCTCGCCGCCGGGACGCCCCAGCTGGTCGTGCCGCTCGCCTTCGACCAGTTCGACAACGCCGCCCGCGTCGCCCGGCTCGGCTGCGGCCTGGTCGCCCGGCGTTTCGCGCTGAGCGCGGGACTCGCCGCGGGCAAACTCGGGAGGCTGCTCGCCTCTGGGGAGATCGCATCGGCCTGCGCGCAGATCGCCGGACGCCGTGAGGACGACCCGATCCTGCGGGCCTGCGACATGATCGAAGCCGAGCAGCCGCGACGCGAGAAGCGACAGGTTAGCCAATCGAGCTGAAGAATCGACTTTCGTAGCGGCCCGGCACTTGCGTCGCACGCAATTGACGTGGAAGGGTCGTCACGAAATCTTCAATTCAGGACGTCGGCTGACGGTTAGCCCGCAACCGGCGAGCATGGTCGATGCGTATTCTGGTCGTTTCGCTTGGCACCTACGGCGACGTTTTGCCGTTCATCGGTCTTGCGGCCGAGATGCGTCGGCGCGGCCACGAGGTGACGCTCGGCAGCGCGGAGCGTTTCCGCGCGGCCAGCGAGCGGGCCGGCGTGCCGTTCCAGACCGTGATGTCGGACGCGCAGTATGGCGAGGTGTTCGAGCATCCCTCGTTCTGGCGCCCGATCGCCGGCGCGCTGCGTCTGTTCCGGGCGATGCCGTCTTTCCTTGCACCGGTCTATGACTTCATCGAGCGTGAAAACAAACCCGGCGATACGCTTGTCATCGCTTCACATCTTGCTCTTGGCGCGCGCGTCGCCGAGGACGCGCTGGCTGTCCCGACGGCTTCGGTCCACCTGACGCCGATCATGCTTGTCAGCCGGCATGTCGGCCCGCGTACGCCGGTCGTCGGGGCGCCGCGCTGGCTGCCTGCGTCGCTTCAATGGAAGCTGCAGACCGGCGTCTACACCCATTTCATAGCGCCGCTGCTGCTGCCGGGTCTGAACGAGTTCCGGGCCTCGAAGGGCCTGCCGGCGCTGACGAAGATTCGCAAGTGGTGGCATCCGCGCCGCCGCATGCTGCTGATGTTTCCGGACTGGTTCGCCGCCGAGCAGCCGGACTGGCCCCGACAGGTCCGGCAGATCGACTTCCCCCGCGCCGACCTGTTCGGCGCCGAGCAGGCCGCGCTCGATCCCAAGCTCGATGCCTTCCTTGCTGCCGGCGAGCCGCCGGTCGCGATCACCTTCGGCTCCGCGCGGCAGAGCACCGACAAGCTCTATCGCGCCGCGATCGAGGCCTCGCGCCGGCTCGGGCGCCGCTGCCTCGTGCTCTCTCAGCAGGAGCTGCCGTCGTCCGCGACGGAGGACGATCGCGTGTTCTTCTCGCGATATGCCCCGCTGAGCGCGGTGCTGCCGCGCTGCGCGGCGCTCGTGCACCACGGCGGCGTCGGCACGGTCGCGCTCGCCTTCGCGGCCGGCACGCCGCAGCTCGTCGTGCCCTTCGCCTTCGACCAGTTCGACCACGCGGTGCGCGTCACGCGGCTCGGCTGCGGGACCTGGATGCGCCGTTCGGGCTTCTCCGCCGGGCGGGTCGCCCGCACGCTCGGCCGGCTGCTCGCGAGCGGGGAGGTCGCCGAAAGCTGCCGCCGCGTGGCCGACGTGTCGGCCCATGGCGAGGACGCGATCGTGCGGGCCTGCGACGAGCTCGAGGCCGGTTTCGCGCGCCGGCGCTCGGCGGGATCGCGCCGCGGGCTTGTCGAGCCGATCGACGTGGCTGCGGCGGCGATCCGCTCGCCCGCCTGAGTTCAAGCCGCGGCGTTCGCGCGCTTGCCATTCCCGGCCGCGATGTGAAAGACAGCCCGCCATGCCTCATCACGACGGCGAGACGGGCCACGAGTCGCCGCCCGATCAGGATCTCCGGATCGGCGACGACGACGATCTCGCCCCCCGATCCGTCCAGTCGGACGGCTCCGGGCAGGAGGTGAGGCGGCGTCACGTCCTCTACATCCCCGGCTACGACCCGCGCGACCCCGGCCTTTACAGGCGTTTCGCCGCGTTCGAGCTCCGGCGTTTCGCACGTCTCTGGGGGGCGAAGGTCGACGTCGACGACAAGCATGTCGACGACCCCGCGATCCCGAGCGTGCGCTGGACGGCGCGGGCCGTGGCGGGCGACGCCAAGGTCGAGGTCGTCTACGAGACCCTGCGCTGGGACGACATCGTCGCGCGCGATTTCTCGACTCCGCTGCCGCGCAAGTTCCTGGCCGGCTTCGTCACCCTGTTCGACGCGCTGTTCAGCGGCCTGCTCTTCCGCGTGGCCCGGGCCGCGCCCTGGTGCGCGATCGCATGGCTGTTCCCGGTCTCCGTCATCCTGTTCTGGACCCTGCTGGGCGTCGGGCTCGGTTACGGTGTCTCGCGCTTCGCCGAAGCCTATGGGCAGGGCGTCCTCGGACTCCTCGCCTGGCTCGCGCTGTCGGTCGGCACGCCGCTCGCGGCGCTCGCCGTGATGCGAAAGCGCGGCAGCTTCATTGTCCACCTGATGGACGACGGCGCCGCGCAGCGCAGCTACGCCCGCCGGCTCGACCCGATGACCGAAGCGCGCATCGACGCCTTCGCCGATCGCATCCGGGCGATCAAGGCGCAAGCCGAGGTCCAGGAGCTGCTGATCGTCGGCCATTCGAGCGGCAGCTTCATGGGAATCGACGCGCTGGCGCGCGCGCTCGAGAAGGAACCGGAGCTCGGCAAGGTCAACCGGCCGGCGATCGCGCTGCTGACGGTCGGAGCGAGCGAGCTCCTCGTCGCCATGCATCCCGCCGCCGGCTGGTTCCGCGAGCGGCTGAAGCGCGTCGCCATGGATCACGGCGTGTTCTGGGCCGAGGTCGTCGCGCCGTGGGACACGCTGAACTTTCCGCATCGCAGCCCTGTCGAGGAGCTGAAGCTCGACGTGCCGGCCGATTGCCCGAACCCGACATTCCGGCGCGCGTTCCTGACCAAGATGCTGAAGGCGGAATCGATCGCCAAGCTCCGGCGCGAGCGCAACATCTTCCGCGCCCACTTCCAGTTCATCATGGCGAACGAGGTGCGGGGCCCGTTCGATTACTTCTCGCTCGTCTGCAGCCCGTGGCGGACGAAGACGCAGTTCCGGCGCACCGCCAAGGGCGCCTACATGTCCCCGCATCTCGGCGCGCCGGTCTATCCCGCCACCAAAGAGCCTGTGGCGGCCTGACGCGTCCGACAATCGAACAGGTGGCGCGCGTGTTTCGGCTCGCCTAAACAACGCTCTCGTCTTCGTGCGCGCCCGTGTTCTTCGTGGCGCGGCCGGCGTCTCCGGGAGTCCTCGTCTCGATGTTCAAGAAGATCCTCATCGCCAATCGCGGCGAGATCGCCTGCCGCGTGATCAAGACGGCGCGGCGGATGGGCATCAAGACGGTGGCGGTCTATTCCGACGCCGACAAGGACGCCCTGCATGTCGAGATGGCCGACGAGGCGGTCCATATCGGCCCGCCGGCCGCATCCCAGTCCTACCTGATCATCGACAACATCATTAAGGCCTGCAGGGACACCGGCGCCGAGGCGGTGCATCCGGGCTACGGCTTCCTCTCCGAGAACGCGAAGTTCGCGGAGGCGCTGAAGAAGAACAAGATTGTCTTCATCGGCCCGAACCCCAAGGCGATCGAAGCCATGGGCGACAAGATCGAGTCGAAGAAGGCCGCGGCCAAGGCCAAGGTCTCGACCGTCCCCGGCAATCTCGGCGTCATCAAGGACGCCAAGGACGCTGTGAAGGTCGCGAACGAGATCGGCTATCCGGTGATGATCAAGGCCTCCGCCGGCGGCGGCGGCAAGGGCATGCGCATTGCGCACTCTGTCGACGACGTCGCTGAGGGCTTCCGCGCCTCCCAGTCGGAGGCCAAGTCGTCCTTCGGCGACGACCGCATCTTCATCGAGAAGTTCATCGTCAACCCGCGCCACGTCGAGATCCAGATCCTCGGCGACAAGCACGGGAACGTCATCTATCTCGGTGAGCGCGAATGCTCGATCCAGCGGCGCAACCAGAAGGTCGTCGAGGAGGCGCCGTCGCCGCTGCTCGACGAGGCGACGCGCAAAGCGATGGGCGAACAGTCCGTCGCGCTCGCCAAGGCCGTGAACTACGACAGCGCCGGCACGGTCGAGTTCGTCGCGGGGCAGGACAAGTCGTTCTACTTCCTCGAGATGAACACGCGCCTGCAGGTCGAGCATCCGGTGACGGAGCTCGTCACAGGCATCGATCTCGTCGAGCAGATGATCCGCGTCGCCTATGGCGAGAAGCTGAAGATCAAGCAGTCGGACGTGAAGCTCACCGGCTGGGCGGTCGAGAGCCGCATCTACGCCGAGGACCCGTATCGCAACTTCCTGCCCTCGATCGGCCGCCTCACCGCCTACCGCCCGCCGGCCGAGACCGTCGCGGACGGGATCACGGTTCGCAACGACACCGGCGTCACGGAAGGCGGCGAGATCTCGCTGCATTACGACCCGATGATCGCGAAGCTCGTGACCCATGGTCCGGACCGGCTGTCGGCGATCGAGGCGCAGGGCAGGGCGCTCGACGCCTTCGGCATCGACGGCATCCAGCACAACATCCCGTTCCTCACCGCGCTGATGGAGCATCCGCGCTGGCGCATGGGGAACCTCTCCACCGGCTTCATCGCCGAGGAGTTCCCGGACGGATTCGCGCCGCGCAAGCCCGAGGGCGAGGTCGCGGCGACGCTCGTCGCCGTCGCGGCGCAGATCGACTGGCTGGTCATGGAGCGCCGCCGGCTGATCTCGAACCAGCTGCGCAAAGGCGCCGCCACCAAGGAGCGGCTGCGCACGGTCCTGCTCGACGGCGAGCCGACCCGCGTCGAGACCTCGGCGGACGACGACGCCGTCATCGTCCGCACGCTCGACGACAAGGGTGAGGAGATCCGCGTCCAGCGCGTCCAGACGGACTGGAAGCCGGGCGAGCCCGTCTGGCGCGGGACGATCGACGGCGTCGAGGTCGCCGCGCAGGTGCGCAAGCGGGGCAATGTCTACGGCCACGACATCGCCCATCGCGGCGTCGCGGTCTACGCCCGCGTCCACGGCGCGCGCATCGCCGAGCTCTACGCGCTGATGCCCGAGCGCGTGCTGCCCGACACCTCCAAGCAGCTGCTCTGCCCGATGCCGGGCCTCGTCGTCTCGATTGCGGTCGAGGAGGGCCAGGAGGTCAAGACCGGCGAGACGCTCGCGGTGGTCGAGGCGATGAAGATGGAGAACGTCCTCAGGGCCGAGCGCGACGGCAAGGTCGCCAAGATCAACGCCAAGGCCGGCGACAGCCTTGCCGTCGACGCGGTGATCCTCGAGTTCGAGTGAGGCTTGCCCGCCTGACCCCGCGGCCCATCTGACCGGCGATGAGCGAAGCGATCGAACGCCTCACCATCTCCGGCCGCGTGCAGGGCGTGTTCTACCGCAAGTGGGCGCAGGCGACGGCGTCCGGCCTCGGCCTGCGCGGCTATATCCGGAACATGTCGGACGGTTCCGTCGAGGCGCTGCTGGCGGGGCCGCGGGAGCGTCTGGACGGGTTCGCGGAGGCCTGTCGCGCCGGCCCTCCGGATGCGCGGGTAGAGCGCGTCGAGCGCGCCCCCGCCGAAGCTGCGGAGCTTCCGGCGGGGCAGGGCGTCGAGATCGCCGACGACGGCTGAGGCCTAATCGCGGGTTTTCCATCCTCCCCGCGAGGGGTGAAGGAAGTGGCTCACCCTCGCGCGGTCGGCCCGAAAATCTCCTCGAACGTCTCGCGCATCGCCATGTCGACCTCGGCCATGGAGACGACGCGGCCGAGGTCCGCCAGGCTCGTCACGCCGTGGTCGCGGACCCCGCAGGGGACGATGCCGGCGTAATGCGACAGATCCGGCTCGACGTTGAGGCTGACGCCGTGGAGCGTCACCCAGCGGCGCACGCGCACGCCGATCGCGGCGATCTTGTCCTCGGCGCCGG
The DNA here is from genome assembly GCA_902168115.1 of uncultured Methylopila sp. Lineage (GTDB taxonomy): Bacteria > Pseudomonadota > Alphaproteobacteria > Rhizobiales > Methylopilaceae > Methylopila. The sequence continues at coordinate 37,184 of CABHPB010000055.1, forward strand.
CGCCGCGGTCCGGCCGGCGCACCCAGACGCCGACCCGGTCCTCGCGGCGCTCGCCCGTCACGCCGAATCGGTCGAGCGAGGCGATCAGCCAGGCCTCCAGAGCGGCGACATAGGCGCGCAGGTCCGGCCGGCGGCGCCTCAGGTCGAGCATCAGATAGCCGATGCGCTGCCCGGGGCCGTGATAGGTGTACTGGCCGCCGCGCCCGCTCGCGAAGACGGGCAGGGCGTTCGGCGCGACGAGATCGGACTCCTTCGCGCTGGTGCCTGCGGTGTAGAGCGGCGGGTGCTCGACAAGCCAGACAAGCTCGTCGGCCTTGCCCTCGGCAATCAAGGCCGCCTGACGCTCCATCTCGGCAACCGCATCCTCATACCCGACCGGCCGCTCGGCGATCCGCCATCGTACCGGCGGTGAGCCTGCAAGGGGCAGCATCTGGTTTTCGATTTCGGAACGTTGCATGGCGCGCGAACTCTGGGAAGCGTTCGCTCTATCTGGAGACAACTGCCGCCGAGTGCAAGGGGCGGGCACTGGCGGGCTCGGCCATCGGGATCGTGAAGACCTTCATTTCATTGGCGATGCCGCGGAGGGCCACATTCTGTGCTTCCGGCTTCAGGCCGCGCTTGGCGAGAAGGCTCGATGCGCGTGCGTCATCGAGAACCTGCTCGGTCGCGAAGATCTCCTGCGAGTTGGCGAGGTGCTGGACGCGCGAGGCGATGTTGACCGTCTGGCCGAAGTAGTCCTGCCTCTCGTTGAGACTGACGGCAATGCAAGGGCCTTCATGGATGCCGATCTTGAGCAACAGATCCTCGCCGCCCCTCTCGCTGTTGAGCTCGATCATGGCGTCGCGCATCCGTATGGCGGCGGAGACCGCCCGATCTGGCGACGGAAAGGTGGCCATCACGGCATCACCGATCGTCTTGACGACGGCACCGGCCTCGGCGCCAACAATGTCGTTCAGCACTGCAAAATGCGCCTTGACGAGGTCGAATGCGGCGAGATCACCGACCCGATCGTAAAGTTCGGTGGAGCCGCGCAGATCGGTGAAAAGAAAGGTAAGGCTGGTAATCTTGAGCCGCTGGTCGACGCCAATCGTTTCGGTACGGTAGAGGTCGCGGAAGGTCTGGTTGGAGAGCAGAGCCTTGGCTGTCAGAAAAGGCCGCCGCTGTCCCAACAGATGGTGTAGCGCGTCATTGGCGATGCAGACAGAGGGAAGGGTCCTCACGTCGAGCTGGTTTTCGACCTGAATGCGGATCGGCCCGGGCTGCAGTTTCATCTCCTGGCTCGGAGAGTGAGACCGATCATAGATGATCGAGAGGCTGCGTCGCTCCCGGGTCGGTTCACCGGTCACATCGATGAACTGAACGGCATGTGTCACGGGTTCGAAGACGATGATATATTCTGCAGGCAAGTGCAGGGAAATGACGCCTTTTTCACCAGGCGGCAACTCCATCGCTTCGAGGATGAACTCGTCGACCGTTGCCTCGTAGTTCTCCTCGGGCAGGTCGATGCCGGAGCCCCAATAGACCTGGCGGAAATATTCCTCTGGCGACAACCTGTCGGGATCATGCGCCTCGATCGCCCGAAGCCTCGGACTGACGGTGAAGGTGACCTCTACCATCTCGTCAAGATTGGGCTCGTAGCCCGCAGCGCAGAGCGAACACGTGTAGTTGGAACTCTGCACGGTTTTGAGCGTAGTGTTAACGCCGAGAACGCCGCCACAGCCGGGACAAAGCACGTTCCATGACATCTCGAAGAGACCGAGGCGGGAGGCATGGAGAAACCCGGCAACTGCGTCTTCCGGATCCAGGCCATACGCGTCCGCAAAGGCGAGCGCATTGATACGGTTCAGCTTCCGGTCCGGCGCGTTGAGAACCAATCGCTCCATCGCATCGGCCACCGCAGGGCTGACCGACTGACGCAGAGCTTCGAAGGGCCGAGCTTCGTTCATGCCCGCATACTACACGGTCTCGCGCGGAATGCGGTAGAAATTTTGCTGAAATTGCCGCCGGCCAATGCACGGGTTCAAGTTGAGCTACCCGCGGGCAGAGGTGGCGTGACCGTCGCCCGAACGATCGCGCGACGGTCCAGCAACTATTCCGGACGGTAGTGCATGCCGGGGCGGATGAACGCGCCAGCCTTCTTCGGCGCGATAGCGGTTACTGCAAGGTTCGGCTTCTTTACGGTCTTGGTCATCTGGATTGTCCTCTGAGCGCCAGGTGAGTCTTTGCGCAAGATAATTTCAGAAGAATTTGGGAAGGGAACAATCATTTTTTTGAGTTATCAAAGGTATTAAGTAGCTTATAACGCCAAAATCGCGTGATATGCGTAATTAAAGAGCGTGATTTTAAATATAGTCGCGTGAATTTCGATGTATTCTATCAATTGATAAACACAGCAAGCTTATGTACTATGGAGAATGCTTAAATATTTGTGACGGAGTTATTCAATGGGGCTTATACAATCGGCAGTAAAAATTGCTCAGGAACAGTCCGCAGATTTGAAGCCGCGTAAGCGCGAGCGCGTCGCGCGCATCAATCAAAGCCTGCAAGAGCTTCACAGGCTCGCGGACGATCGCGAACTGGTGATGTTACGGTTCTTGCTTTCGATGGCGTTGGAAGAGGTCGGTGCTGTGAGCGCCACACTCAAGGAGCGAGGTCGGAAGTAACCGTCGAGACCAGGTCCTGACGCTCGCGCTTGAGCACCATCCGGACAGTGGCATCGATTATCGGATCGTCCTTGTGGTAGTTGCGCGACTGCCTGACGGCCCTTCGAAAGGTAGTGCCGGGTGCCGCGGGCCGCATGCACAGGGCGGAAAACGAAACGCCTGACTCCGTCGTGATCATGGCGTGCCCGCTGAGCGTGGGCTGTGAAAGCGACGTCCATCTCAATCGCATCATCGAGGGTTCGTAGGTACCCCGCTGATTGACACCCACAAGCATGATCCAGTTGAGCCTCTCCACAATCAGGCCCTTGTGATCGCCCACCCTGTGGAAGAAGAGCTCGTCCTTCGGCTCGCTTGCGCCGACGATGCGGCGAAATGTCAGTGCCTCGCCCTTCTTGGCGATGACAACCGGCGCGCAGACTATGCGATCGGGGTCCTTGGGAACCGAGATCCAGAGAAAGTAGAGGCCAGGCTTGATCGAGGCCATGCCCTCCGTCCAGAGCGGCCGCATGACGTCGGCACATTGCGCGTTGATCGTACCCTGCTCGCTGATCTTTCTCTCGCTGCGAGGGGCGCTTGCGTCGCCTGCGAACAACTCTTCCTCGGAAATGTTGAAATAGGCACAAATCTTTTCAATGCTCCGCCGGGAAGGCATCGCTTTGCCATGGAGATATTTCTCGAACTGGGTTCGATTCATACCCATCTCGCGACAAACCACCTCGATGTCTCCCCACTGCGGGCACATCCGTCTCAAATTTCTTGCGAGATTGGCGCTCAAAGACATGCTGCTACCTCAAATGCATTCTGCTTTTCATCTAACCTGTTGGCGGCAAATCAACAATTGCAACATGCAACGGTTGCCTGCGCTTATGTCCGGTAGCGCCGGTTTGACGGTAAGCTTTGGTTGCGTTACCGTTTGTTGTTGCAACGAGAGCTGTGCAGATGGAGGAAGAGCTTCCAGCGATCGAAAAACTCGAGCGGATTCTGCTTGAGTTGAACCGGCTGCGAATACTCGTTGGCGATGCGGAGCGCCAAATGCTCTGCGATTGGCTCGAAAAGGCGATCGTCGAGACTGAGCTTCAGATCGTGAAAGTCAGGGAGAAGACGCTTCACTGAGCTTTGCGCGGCGATTGCTCCCGTCTAATTCGGATACAATCGCATTGCCTACAAGGCTTCATGCTGCGAAGGCACTCAGCATTTTTGGAGCGCTCTAATAAGTTGCTTATTTGAGCTAAAAGCAATTTTAACTTGTAGGATTGCCAGAAAAAATCAATCCCCGCACGTTTCCGCCGGGGATTTGATTTCGAAGCCGGTCTTTTTGAGACGACTTGAATGGTGCGGTCGAGAAGATCCGCAATATCACGCAAACCACTGTAAATCTCGACTTCAATGGCCCATGGTCTTGAATCTTCGGTCGTTTGGAAACAGTAGGTTAGCATGGCGGTGGTCCACGCTATTTGCTCCAGCTCCCCGACGCATTCACTCGGTTCATGGCACCAAGCGCCAGGCGCCAACGTTCGACCCGCTTGGTATAGACCTCGCTCGTCTTCGCCTCAGAATGACCGAGGATGGCCATGATTTCGTACTGGCTGCAGCCCAACTCTGCGAG
>CABHPB010000056.1 GCA_902168115.1 uncultured Methylopila sp.
GTCGCGGTGCCGGGGCAGAACATGTCGTGGCCGGTGGAGGAGACGAGCCGCTCGGAGACCTTGCCGGTCTCGGGGTCGTAGAGCGTCGTGAAGGTCTTGCCCTTGTCCTCGCTCGAATAGTTGAAGCGGTCATAGGCCGACCACGCCAGGATCTTGCCGTTCCTGAGGGTCGCGGCGGCCACGGGAATGATCGGCAGCTTGATTTTGTCCGACCAGGCCGAGGGCGCGGCGGCCGGCGACAGGGTCCAGTTCTGGCTGGCCGAGACAGCGCAGGTCGTCTGGACGATCTTGCCGCCGTCGTCGATCGAGCCGCCGTCGACGGCGAGGCACTTGCCCGAATGGACCGCCACCACCTGCCGCCAGTGCTCGACCTCGACGGTCGTCCAGGTCTGCTGGGCCGCTCCCGCGCAGGCCGCCTCGACCACCGCCGCGCCGTCCGCCGTCGACGCGCCCGCGACCTCGAGGCAGCGGCCGCTCGCGCCGTTGACAATGGAGTAGCCGCCGGCCACGGAGCCGAGCGTCCACCGCTGCTTCTTCTGGTCGAGACAGGTCCGCTGGACCGCCTGTTCGCCGGCGGCGCCGGCCGGCTGGAGGCACATGACGCTGTCGCGGTTGATCGCGATGCCGGTCGGGGCCTGCGCGCTCGCCGGCGCAGGCGCGAGCGCCGCTGCGATGACAAACGCTCCGGCGCACAGGATTTCGACGCGCATTACCGTCCTCGACGCCCGTTCGAAAGGGTTTGCGAGGGTAGCGCCGCCGGGTCGAAGACTTCGTTTAAGCGGGCGCGGAAACGCCCATCAGCCTTAACGGACTGGAAACGGGTCTAGGTTCTGAACCCATAAAGGTTGCGGGCGGGGGCGAGCGTTGATTCAAGATCCTGGGAGGATCTTGGATGGCGCGCTACGATCTCAGCGAGGCGGAGTGGCGGCTGATCGAGCCGCTGCTGCCGAACAAGCCGCGGGGCGTTGCCCGTGTCGACGACCGGCGGGTGATCAACGGCATCTTCTACGTGCTGAGGACGGGCTCGCCGTGGCGCGATCTTCCGGCGCGCTACGGCCCCCACACCACCGTCTACAACCGCTTCAACAGATGGGCGAAGGCTGGCGTCTGGCTGAGGGTGTTCGAGTGTCTTGCGGCGAGGTCGCCGCAATCGCTCCACCTGATCGATAGCTCGATCGTGCGAGCCCACCAGCATGCGGCCGGCGGTAAAAAGGGGGCGCGGATCACGCCATCGGCCGCTCTCGTGGAGGACTGAGCACCAAGATCCACGCGGTCGTCGACCAGGACGGCCTGCCGGTCCGGCTGCTGATCACGCCGGGCCAAGCCTCCGACAAGGCGGCGGTCCCGGACCTGCTTCACGGCCTGCCGCCCGCCGCCGCTCTCGTCGCCGACCGCGGCTACGACGCCCGCGCCGTGATCGAATTCGTGGCGGCTCATGGCGGGCGCGCCCACATCCCGACCCAGCGCGACCGGGCCGTCCAGCGGACAGTCGAGCCAACGCTCTATCGCCGACGCAACCTCGTCGAGCGCTTCTTCTGCAAGCTCAAGCACTTCCGCCGCGTCGCCACGCGCTTCGACAAGCTGGCGAGAAACTTCCTCGCCGCAGTCCTCCTCGCGTCAGCAAGACTGTGGCTCAGAAGCTTATGAGTCCACGGCCTAGGGCGCCGCGGCGCTCGCGGTCGCCACCGGGTCCGTCCCGCCGGCAGACGGCTGCTCGCGTGGGCGCGGCGCGGGCTGGACGGGCTTCGGACCGGACGATCCGGCTCCCCCCTTCTTGGCCTTGGTCGCCTTGCCGAGCGCGTCGGCGACGAAGGCGAGGCCGACCAGCACCGCGGCCATGCCGAGGGCGTAGACGACCTGCACCGGGATCGAGCGACCGAACCAGTCGAACACGCCGTGGCTCATGGCGGCGAACACGGTCGAGATC
>CABHPB010000057.1 GCA_902168115.1 uncultured Methylopila sp.
GGGTAAGGGTGGGGTCGGCCTCCGGATAAAGCTCTACGCCCGACCTTGGGCTCTATGCTGGACGATCCCCACCCTGCCCTCCCCTTTGCCAGGGGAGGGATCCGGCGATCGTCGTGAAGAAAAGAACGTCCGGCCCCTCAGGGGCGCGCGAAAGTCTCGTCGAAGGAGTAGCCGGAGCCGCGCACGGTGCGGATCGGGTCGGTCTTGCGGCCGCGGTTGATCGCCTTGCGCAGGCGCCCGACATGCACGTCGACGGTGCGCTCGTCGATATAGACGTCGCGACCCCAAACGCCGTCGAGCAGCTGCTCGCGTGTGAAGACGCGGCCCGAGGACTGCATCAGGAATTCGAGCAGCTTGAACTCCGTCGGCCCGAGATGGACCTCGCGGGCGTTGCGGCGCACGCGGCGGTTCTCGCGGTCGAGCTCGATGTCGCCGGCCTTCAGCGTGCGCGAGACATGCTCCGGCTTGGTCCGGCGGAGCAGCGCGCGCACGCGGGCGAGCAGCTCCGGCACGGAAAACGGCTTCACCACGTAGTCGTCGGCGCCGGTGGCCAGGCCCCGGATGCGCTCGCCCTCCTCGCCGCGCGCCGTCAGCATGATGATCGGCAGGCGGTGCGTCTCGGGCTTGGCCCTCAGCCGCCGGCAGAGCTCTATCCCGGACACCCCCGGCAGCATCCAGTCCAGCAGGACGAGATCGGGCGTGGTTTCGGCGAGCCGGATCTCGGCCTCGTCGCCGCGCGCGACGGAATCGACGTCGTAGCCTTCGGACTCGAGGTTGTACCGGAGCAGCAGCGTCAGCGGCTCCTCGTCCTCGACGATCATCACCCTCGGGTTCACGGGCAGGCCTCCGTCACTCGCCCAGTTCTGCGGACATCAGATCGGCCTTCGGCCGGTCGTCGGTCAGAGCCGTGCCGTTGGCGACGTAGTAGACCGTCTCGGCGATGTTGGTGGCGTGGTCGCCGATGCGCTCGATGTTCTTGGCGCAGAACAGCAGGTGCGCGCAGAAGCCGATGTTGCGCGGATCCTCCATCATGTAGGTGAGGAGTTCGCGGAACAGCGAGTTGTAGAGCGCGTCGATCTCGCCGTCCTTGTTCCACACCTCGACCGCGCGGGTCTCGTCGCGGCGGGTGTAGGCGTCGAGCACCTGCTTGAGCTGGCCGAGGGTGAGGTCCGCGATATGCGCCACGCCGCCGGCGAGCTTGGGCGGCTGGAACTGGCCGTCGAGCGCGACGACGCGCTTGGCGATGTTCTTGGCGAGGTCGCCGATCCGCTCGAGGTCGTTGGCGATGCGCAGGGCCGCGATCACCTCGCGCAGGTCGATCGCGACCGGCGCGCGCTTGGCGATCGTGCGGATGCTCGATTCCTCGATCTCGTGCTGGAGCCGGTCGATGGACCGGTCCCAGTCGATGACCCGGCGGGCGAGAGGGATGTCGCGCTTGATCAGCGCCTCGACGGACTCGCCGACGAGCTTCTCGCAGAGCCCGCCCATCTCGGCGAGCTTGTCCGACAGCGCGTTCAGGTCGTCGTCGAAGGACGAGACGATGTGTTCGGTCATCGATTTCGAGCTTTCGTCCGTGATGGTGAAGCCGGCTCGCTTCAAGGCCTCAGCCGAAGCGGCCCGTGATGTAGTCTTGGGTTCGCTTGTCATTGGGGCTCTGGAAGATCTTCTCGGTGCGGCCCGTCTCCACCAGTACGCCGAGATGGAAGAAGGCGACCCGCTGGGACACGCGCGCGGCCTGCTGCATCGAGTGGGTGACGATGACGATGGTGTAGTTGCGCCGGATTTCCTCGATCAGCTCCTCGACGCGGGCGGTGGCGATCGGGTCGAGCGCCGAGCACGGCTCGTCCATCAGGATGATCTCCGGGGAGACCGCGATGGCGCGGGCGATGCAGAGGCGCTGCTGCTGGCCGCCGGACAGGCCCGTGCCGGTGTCGGCGAGGCGATCCTTCACCTCGTTCCAAAGGCTCGCCTTCTTCAGCGAGTCCTCGACGATCTGGTCGAGCTCCGCCTTGTTGCGGGCGAGGCCGTGGATGCGCGGGCCGTAGGCGACGTTCTCGTAGATCGACTTTGGGAACGGGTTCGGCTTCTGGAACACCATGCCGACCCGGGCGCGCAGCTGCACGACGTCGAGCGAGGGATCGTAGATGTCCTGGTCGTCGATCTGGATCAGGCCCGACACCTTGGCGCTGGCGACCGTGTCGTTCATCCGGTTGATGCAGCGCAGGAAGGTGGACTTGCCGCAGCCCGACGGGCCGATGAAGGCCATGACGGCCTTCTCGGGGATGTCGAGCGTGACGTTCTTGAGCGCGTGCTTGTCGCCGTAATGCACGTTGACGTCGCGCGCGATGATCTTCGGCGCGGCGTCCGGCTGGGTCGCGGCGGGCGGCGGCGCGACGGCCGGCTTCGACGCGACGGCGGTGGTGGTGTCCATGGGGCGGTCTCCGTCGGGCTTGTCGGTCACCAGCGCCGCTCGAAGCGCTTGCGAAGGATGATGGCGAGCCCGTTCATGACGAACAGGAAGAACAGAAGCACGAGAATGGCCGCGGAGGTCTTCGCCTGGAAGGCGACCTCCGGCAAGTCGGACCAGAGGTAGATCTGGACCGGCAGCGCCGTCGCGGCCGAGGTGAAGCCGGTCGGCACGTCGACGATGAAGGCGACCATGCCGATGAGCAGCAGCGGCGCGGTCTCGCCGAGCGCGTGGGCCATGCCGATGATGGTGCCGGTCATGACGCCGGGCATCGCGAGCGGCAGGACGTGGTGGAACACCGCCTGCTGGTGCGAGGCGCCGACGCCGAGCGCGGCCTCGCGGATCGAGGGCGGCACAGCCTTCAACGCGGCGCGGCTCGCGATGATGATCGTCGGGAGCACCAGAAGCGCCAGCACGAAGCCGCCGACCACCGCCGAGGAGCGCGGCATGCCGAAGAAGTTGAGGAACACGGCGAGGCCGAGCAGGCCGTAGACGATGGACGGCACCGCGGCGAGATTGTTGATGTTGATCTCGATGATGTCCGTCCAGCGGTTCTTCGGCGCGAACTCCTCGAGATAGATCGCGGCGCCGACGCCGACCGGAAGGCAGATCGCGAGCGTCACGAACATCGTCAGCAGCGAGCCGACGAGGGCGCCGAGGATGCCGGCCTGCTCCGCCTCGCGGCTGTCGCCGCCGGTGAAGAAGCCGGTGTTGAAGTCGGTCGAGACGACGCCCTTGGCCTTCAGCGTCTCGAGCCAGGCGATTTCCTGGTCGCCGACCCGGCGCTCGCTCTCGGGGGTCTCGAGCGTCAGCACCTTCCACTGCCCGGCCTGCGCGGCGTCCTGGCTCGTGAGCGGCGTCAGCGCGACGCCCTCGACGCGGTTGGCGGCGAGGCTCGTGACCTTCACGAGGCCGCCATTGATCTGGACGAGCCGGCTCGGCAGCTTCTCGTCCAGCGTCTCGGCGCCGGAAGAGTCCTTGAAGCGGTTCTCGAAGTCCGTCGCCTCGGCGGTGAGCGTCTCGACCTGCGCCTTGAGGCTGGACGCGTCGCTGTCGACCTTGCCGAGCGCGGCGGTCGCGATCGAGATGCGGCCGGCGTCGCCCGTTCCCTGAGCGGCCTTCAGCTCGGTCTCGGCGACCGGACGGTCGGCGAGCACGCCGTCGAGGAGGCTCTGCAGGCGCGTCGCGGTCGAGCGGCGCTCGCGCGCTTTGTCGGACAGGTCCGACTTGATCTTCTCGAGGTCCGCCTGGAACGCCGGGTTCGAGGTCTCGATCACGACCTGACCGGAGGTCGCGCTCGGCGTCGCGACGCCTGCGCCCTTCTCCTCGTCGACGTCGGTGACGGCGCCCTTCAGGTAGAGGTCGGCGTCGTCGGAGAACTGGGCGCGGGTCTTGATCTCCTGCCCGATCAGCTTCGGGTCGGAGATGATCTCGTCGCGCAGCTCGTCCGCGGCGCCGCTCGACAGCAGGCCGTTGAGCTTGCGGCGCGCCGTGCGGTCCTTGACCTCCGGGAACTGCGCCTGGAAGGCGGCGCGCACGGACTTGCCGTAGTCGCCGCGGGCGAGCGAGGTCCGCGACTTGTCGCCGGCCGGGTCGACGTCGGCCGCCTCGGGGGTCACGCTGATCGCAAGATGAGTCGCCGTGAAGGCGGGCCACGCCTTCGAGACGATGTCGGTCATCAGCACGACCAGGAAGACGGCCGCGAAAGCGATCGCCGCGACGCCATAGGCCTTGAAGCGGGCCTCGGAGCGGTAGCGCTTGGCGACCCGGGCGCGGGCCTCTGGCGAGGCCTTCCGCGCCGCGAGCTCCGCCGCAGAGGATACGGTCAGGTCAGTCATACTGCTCTCGGTATCTCTGGACGATGCGCAGCGCGATGAAGTTCAGCGCCAGCGTGAAGAAGAACAGCACGAAGCCGAGCGCGAAGGCCGAGAGCGTCTTGGCGCTGTCGAACTCCTGGTCGCCGACCAGCAGCGTCTTGATCTGCACGGTGACGGTGGTGACGGCTTCGAGCGGGTTGAAGGTCAGGTTGCCGGCGAGGCCCGCGGCCATGACGACGATCATGGTCTCGCCGACGGCGCGGCTGATCGCGAGCATGAAGGCCGAGACGATGCCCGGCAGCGCCGCCGGCAGCACGACGCGCTTGATCGTCTCCGACCTGGTCGCGCCCATGCCGTAGGAGCCGTCGCGCAGCGACTGGGGCACCGCGTTGATGACGTCGTCGGAAAGGGAGGAGACGAACGGGATGATCATCACGCCCATCACGAGGCCCGCCGCGAGCGCGCTCTCGGAGGCGACGTTGAGGCCGAAATACTCGCCGGTCGAGCGGATGAACGGCGCGACGGTCAGCGCGGCGAAGAAGCCGAACACCACGGTCGGCACGCCCGCGAGCACTTCGAGGACGGGCTTGGCGATCGAGCGCACCCGCGGCGAGGCGTACTCGGCCATGTAGATCGCCGAGAACAGGCCGACCGGGCCTGCGACCAGCATGGCGATCAGCATGATGAGCGTCGTGCCGGCGAACAGCGGCACCGCGCCGAACGCGCCCGACGAGCCGACCTGGTCGGCGCGGATCGCCGTCTGGGGCGACCACTGGGTGCCGAACAGGAACTCGTACCACGGCACCTTGGAGAAGAAGCGCAGGGTCTCGAACAGCACCGAGAACACGATGCCGACCGTGGTCAGGATCGCGACGCAGGCGCAGGCGATCAGCATCACCTTGACCCAGCGCTCGACGCCGTTGCGCGCCCGGAACTCCGGCGACAGCTGGCGGCTCGCCCAGGCGAAGCCGAGCAGCGCGAGCGCGGCGCCGACGATCGCCAGGGCCCAGTCGGCGACGACGCGCCAGGAGTTCAGGGCCTCGCCGGCCGCGGCGACGCCGGGCTGGAGCTCCTCGAGCCTGACGCCGGCTGCGGCCTGGTTGATTTCGCGGAGACGGGCCCCGTAGGTCAGCCCGTCGGTCGGCGCGAGGTTCGCCGGCAGGGCGGCGATCGCCTGGGCGTCGACCACGCGATGAGCCGTCAGCAGCCAGAAGATCAGCCAGACCAGCATCGGCGCGACGGCCGCGAGGGCGACGTAGAAGCCGTGGTAGCTCGGCAGCGAATGGAGCCGGGCGAGGCCGCCGCCGGCGACCGCGAAGCTCGCGCTCTTCTGCCGGCCCGCGACATAGGCGCCCGCGGCGACGAGCAGCATGCCGAGGATGTAGATCAGGGTCATCGGTGAGAACGCTCCGATCGGCGTTCGGGACAATCCGGCGCCTCGCGAGGGGCGCCGCGTGTTTCCGGGGGCCGGCGCTCAGGCCGGCTCGTCAATCTGCAGCCGCAGGCTCGGCCGGCGCCGGGCGCCGTTCGAGGATCGGTCCAGGCGGCCCGCATGGACCGGCCCTCAGAGCTGCGCTCCGGGCCGGTCCCGCGGATCGGACCTTACGAGGCCGGGGCGCTGATGGTCTTCAGCGACTTGGCGGCGTCCTCGGACGACTTGGCGGCCTCGCCCGGAAGCGGCACGAGGCCCTTCTCGCCGAGGTAGCCTTCCTCGCCCATCGCCTTGTCGGACGCGTACTCGGCCAGGAACTCCTTAAGGCCGGGGATCACGCCGATGTGCTGCTTCTTGAAGTACACGAACAGCGGACGGGAGACCTTGTAGCTGCCGTCGGCGATGCCCTCGAAGGTCGGGGTCTTGCCCTCGACCGTCGCGCCCTTGATCTGCGAGGCGTTCTCCTCGAGGAACGAGTAGCCGAAGATGCCGACGGCCTTCGGGTTCGCCTCGAGCTTCTGGACGATCAGGTTGTCGTTCTCGCCGGCGTCGATATAGGCGCCGTCCTCACGCAGGGTCTTCCAGACCCTGTCGAAGCCCTTGCTATCGGACTTCTTGAGGGCCGCGAGCGACTCGATCTTCTCAGCGCCCTTCTCCATCACGAGCTCGAGGAAGGCGTCGCGGGTGCCCGAGGTCGGGGGCGGGCCGAGCACTTCGATCTTCTCGGCCGGGAGCGACGGGTCGATGTCGTTCCAGTTCTTGGCCGTGTTCGGGGCGAGCTTGCCGTCCTTACCCGGCACTTCCTTGGCGAGCGCCAGGAACAGCTGCTGACGGGTGACCTTGAAGTCCGGACCCTTCTTCGAGTTCGCGAGCACGATGCCGTCGAAGCCGATCTTGAGCTCGATGATCTCGCTCACGCCGTTCTTGGCGCAGTCGTCGAACTCGCTCTTCTTGATGGCGCGCGAGGCGTTCGCGGCGTCCGGGAAGTTGGCGCCGACGCCGCCGCAGAACAGCTTGAGGCCGCCGCCGGTGCCGGTCGACTCGACGACCGGGGTCTTGAACTGGCCGCCCTTGCCGAAGTTCTCGGCGGCGGCGGTGGTGAACGGATACACGGTCGAGGAGCCGACGATGCGGATCTGGTCGCGCGACTGGGCCTCGGCCGCGCCGGAGGCGAGCAGGCCGACGCCGAGGGCGAGCGCGGCGGCCGCCGTGGTGGTGAGGAGCTTCACTTGTCTCTCCTGTCTGAGACGACGTACGGGGGCGCGCCGCCCTGTCAGTAACGGCGCGAGAAACTGCCGGCCCGTCCGTTTCGGGGAGCGGAGCCGCGGCGACCTTAGTGGTCCGACGCCCTGTTTCTATGACCGTTGCACGACAACTGGATGACAGCCGCCAGGCCCTGAATTTCCAGGGGATCAGCTGGCGCGCTTGAGAAACCGTTCGCCCTGTTTCGCAGCAGGCGCTCGCTGCAGCTCGGCGGTGAAGACCGCGCCCTCGCCGAGCGCGCTCTCGATCGTCAGGCGGCCGCCGTGCCGCTGCAGGATGTGCTTCACGAGCGCGAGCCCGAGCCCGGTTCCGCCCTTGTCGCGGCTGTCGGACACGTCGACGCGATAGAAGCGCTCGGTCAGCCGCGGCAGGTGTTCCGGCGCGATGCCGGGGCCGAAATCGCGCACGACCAAGCGGGGCGCCGGGCCGTCGTCGCGGACGGCGACTTCGACGCGGGCGCCGGACTGGCCGTACTTGATCGCGTTCTCGATCAGGTTCTCCGCGACGCGGGTGAGTTCGTCCCGGTCGCCCCGGACCGTCACGGTCTCCGCCGCCCCGGCGACGTCGATCTCGACGCCGCGCTCGCCAGCGAGCGGCGAGAGCGAATCCGCGACGCTGCGCGCGAGCGCGGCGAGGTCGACCTCGTCGCGCGGCCGCACATGGGCCTTCAATTCGATCCGGCTCAGCGACAGCAGGTCGTCGATCAGCCGCGACATGCGGTTGGCCTGCGAGCGCATGATCTCGAGAAACCTGTCGCGCGCGGCCGGGTCGTTGCGGGCCGGGCCCTGCAGCGTCTCGATGAAGCCGAGCAGGGAGGCGAGCGGGGTGCGCAGCTCATGGCTGGCGTTGGCGACGAAGTCGCCGCGCATCCGCTCGGAGCGCCGCTGCTCGGTGAGGTCGCGCAGCGCCACGACGATCGCCATGCCTGCGCCGTCGCCGAGCCGGGCGGCCGCGATATGCGCCTCGCGCCAGCGCTCGACCGGCACGCGCTCGACGTACAGCACCTTCTGCGGGGCGCCGGAGACCCCGACCCCGCGCACCGCCTCCAGCACCTCCGGGATCCTGAGCGAGAACGAGACCGGCTCGCCGATCCGGATCTCGCCCAGCGCCGCGAGCGCATGCGCGTTGAAGGCGGTGATCGCCCCGCGCCGGTCGAGCACGAGCACCGGGTCCGGCAGGCCCGACAGAATGGCGCTGAGCTGGCGCGACAGAGCGTCTCCGGCCGCCTTCGGCGCGTCGGCGGCCTCCGGGGCGCGTCGGCGCGGCGCGAGCCAGGCCGCAAGCAGGATCACGACCAGCGCCAGGGCGCATTCGAGGGGCCGAAGGCGTCCGGATATCAAGAACCCAGTCAGCAACGCCACAGCGGCGCCGACGGTCCAGCGCGCTTCGAACAGGAATTCGAGCGCGGCGGGGATCGTCGGCTTCCGGCTCTGGCGCGTTTCTGGGTCAGGCATCGCGGGCTTTGGAAGAATCGGTACGGACACAGGCGATCTCGACAGAAGAGACCGTCTCGACGACAAAGCCGCGACACGGGAGATGACCATTATGGCGAAGAACCGCGAAACGGAGAAATCGAAGGAGTCCCAGAAGACCGGGGCGCTTCGGCCCGATCCGACCGACGCCGTCGCGCCCGAGGGCATGGAGGACGCGCCGGCCGTCGTCATCGGCGGCGTGACGGTCGATCTCGACGAGCCGGAGCTGCCGGCGGAGCTCAAGGCGCGCGCATTCCAGAGCGGCGGCTACCCTTACGCCGACCAGCTCGACGGCAAGTCCTACGACAAGGAGCTCGTCGCGCTCCAGATCGAGCTGCTGAAGCTGCAGGCCTGGGTCAAATCCGCCGGCGAGCGCATCGTCATCGTGTTCGAGGGCCGGGACGGGGCGGGCAAGGGCGGCACGATCGACCGCGTCACGGAACACCTCAATCCGCGCACCGTGCGCGTCATCGCGCTCGCCAAGCCGTCCCCGGCGGAGGCCGGGCAGTGGTACTTCCAGCGCTATGTCGGCCACATGCCCAGCGCCGGCGAGATCACGCTGTTCGACCGCTCCTGGTACAATCGCGGCGTCGTCGAGCCGGTGATGGGGTTTGCGAGCGCCGACCAGACGAAGAAGTTCCTGAGCGAGGCGCCGCGCTTCGAGGAGCTGCTGGTCGAGGACGGGGTCCGGCTGTTCAAGTTCTGGCTGACGATCGGCCGGGAGATGCAGATCACCCGCCTGCATGAGCGCCGTCACGATCCGCTGAAGCGCTGGAAGCTCTCCCCGATCGACTACGCTGGCCTCAACCTCTGGGACGTCTATTCCGACGCCGCCGAGCGCATGCTGCGCGCCACCCACACCGCCGACGCGCCGTGGACTGTGATCAAGGCCAACGACAAGCGCCGCCTTCGCCTGTCGGCGATCCGCAAGATCCTGCTGTCGATCCCGTACAAGGGCCGCGATCTCGGCGTGATCGGCGGCCTCGACGACCGCATCGTCATGGACGCGGCGGCGTTCCTCGCGAACGGCGGCGAAAGCTGACGCCGGAACGACCGCGATCTGGCGTTTCGCACGCTGGACACTCCGGGGCCTTGCCCCTATAAGGCGGCGCTCCGCTGGCCCCGAGCCTTGCGGACGCCCCTTGCCCGGGTAGCTCAGTTGGTAGAGCAGCGGACTGAAAATCCGCGTGTCGGTGGTTCGAATCCGCCCCCGGGCACCATCAGCCCCTGAAGAACAGATCCCGCTACGTCGCGCCATCGCTGTCGCGTCGCGTCCCCGTGCGGCGACGCGACTTGGTCAGAGCGTTCTGCATCGGGCCGCTCTGGTCTGGTCGGGCCAGGCGGTCCGTTCGGCCATGTCTGCGCGATGGCTCGCAATATGGCGTGACTTTGGTCCTTTATGGTCGAATCCAGCTGGCGTCGGACATAGTCTAGCCGCGGCCGCGACGATGAAGCCGGCCGGTCCAAGGGAAACGCTGCCGCCTCGGGGGGACGCCAGATGACTGAGAAAGATGACCACCGCCCACTGCTCGCACGCAGGGAGCTGATCGCGGGAGCCGGCCTT
Source organism: uncultured Methylopila sp. (assembly GCA_902168115.1). Classification (GTDB taxonomy): domain Bacteria; phylum Pseudomonadota; class Alphaproteobacteria; order Rhizobiales; family Methylopilaceae; genus Methylopila. The sequence continues at coordinate 10,016 of CABHPB010000057.1, forward strand.
CTGGCAGGCGTCGCCGCAAGCGCCGCGGCCTCGACGCCGGCCGCGGCCGCCGCCGGCTCCGCCGCAGACGGGCCTGTTTCGGAAGCATCGCCGATCATCACGACCATCGCGAGCCCTCGCCTGCCGGGCTTCGTCTATCGCCACGCCTTCATGTTCGACTTCTCGGCGGAAGGCTCCGCCTCAAACCGGGCCTGGGGCGGCAGCGGCGTGTACACGGCGAACGCCACCAGCCTTCTCTGGGCGAGCGTCGAGATTCCGGCGGGCGCGCTGATCCGCGACATCGAATGGTACGTGCGCAACAACTCCGGCGCGACGGTCACCGCGATCAACCGCCTGTGGGCGGCCGGCACGGGCACGCTGGGAACCGGCCTCGGCGACACGGCGATCCCAGCGGGACCATCGATCGCCGCAGTCCGCACCGTCACGACGTCGACGGTGTGGGGCCCGCATCCCACGGGAACGAAGCTCGCGCTCGGGCTCCGCACGCCGACCGACGCCTCGGTCCAGATCAACGGCGTGCGCGTCGGCTTCAGCCACGGCGCCGGCGAGGTCGCCTCTCTCATGACGCCGGTCAAGGCGTATGACACGCGCGACGGCGACGGCAAGTTCGGCAAGGGCGAGACCCGGCAGATCGCCCTGCCGGCCTCCGCCGGGCCGGCGGGCATTACGGGCGTCTTCGTCAACGTCTCCGCGCTCGACGGGCAGCCGAAGGGCCGCCTGAAGATCTGGCCGAACGGCTTTGCGGAGCCCGGAGCGGTGACGCTCTACTACGACGACAGGCCAACGGGGGCCTATGTGTTCGTCCCGACCCCGCCGACCCGCCTGCTAAACGTCAAGGCGACCCGCCCGACGCACGTCTCGATCAACGTCGTCTCCTGGGTAGGCTGAACCGCCCCGCCGGACAGGCGCGTCGCATCGGCGCGCCCGTTTTCCGCACGCTTGCCCGAAACAGCGCGGAGCGCTCTACTCTTCGACGGCCCCCAGGATCGCGCCGGATGAGACCCTGCCTGTCGCTCGGCCTGTTCTTGCTGACGACCTCCGCCGCCTGGGCGGGCGGCGGCGGGGATTGCGACTGCGCGCGGCGCGTCGGACTGTGCCAGGCGGAGGCGACCTCCGACGGCGCGCGGATCGCCTTCACCTCGCAGACCGACCAGTGCTCGCGCATCGCCTTCTCGATCGGCGGCGAGCCCGCCGCGATCACCATCAGGCGCGGGCGCGGCGTCGCGGCCCTCCCCGCGCCGACCGAGCCCGGAGAGGTCCAGGTCGAGGCCTGCTACGTCTGTGACGTCGCCTCCAGCCGGTGAGCCGGGCGCGCGGGAAGAGTCAGGGCTTGCCGAGCGGCACGCAGATCCAGGTGATCGTGGGCGACGGCTGTCCCTCGGTCGGGTTGACGACGCCGTACTTGATGCCGCCGCCCGCCGCCTCGCATTCCTGCCGGCCGGGATAGATGCCGGTCGCGCTCATCGCGACGCCGTCGCGCCGGCTGGCGTCGCTGACGCCGGCTACGACGATCAGGGTGTATTTGACGGTCTGCTGAAGCTGCTGGGCGGCCGCCGTGGAACCGACGGAGGCGGCTAAGGCGAGCAGAACGATTGCGAAACGCATGGCCGCTCCTCGACTTGACGAGCGGCAGCATACTGCGGTCAGCGCCCGCCCGAAATCGGCTTGTGGGCGGGCGAGATCCGAATTCTGGAACGTATCGCGGACCCGGGCGTCGCGCCGGATCCGCGATACGAGGTCGGACGTCAGCGCGCCGACAGCCGGGCGGGCGCCGCCGAGCCGCCGACGCTCATCCCGTCCGGCGTGCGCTGCGGCGCCAAGGCAGCAGGGTCGAACAGCGTCGGCGCCGGGGCGTCCGGGCCGGCGTCGGTCGACTGGGTCAGCATCTGCTCGACCTGGAACGCCTGGCCGCCGTCGGCCGGCACGAAGGCCGCCGTCATCAGCGAGCCGCTGACGTAGGCCGAGTTGTTCACGGTGCAGACCAGCTTGCCGTTCAGGAAGTAGCTGTGGGACGAGCCGTTGCTCACGATCTTCACCGTGTTGAGCCCGTTCTGCTTCACCTTCGCCTGCTTGGAGCACATCAGCGTCGCGCTGCCGGAATTGGCTGCGAGGTTGAAGCTGTTGATCACCCAGAACACCGCCTGGCCGATCGGATCCTCGTCGTTGCCGGTGCACTGGCCGTCGTCGTTGGTGCGGCACTTGTTGTAGGCGGCCCAGTAGCCGGCGATCGTCTTGTTCGCCTGGTTGATGGTCGCCTTGAACATCAGGCCGCTGTTGGAGTGGAACGTCGTGCCGCCGTCGACGCGCGTCATCGGCGCGGTCGCGCGGAAGGAGCGCGAGCAGTTCGCGACGTAGGAGCCGATCCAGCCGTTCCGCCGCGGCGTCTGCTTGTAGCGGCCGTCGACGATCTTCCAGGCGCCAAGGAGCGGCGACCAGTCGAGCTCTTCCTTGGCGCTCTTGAACAGCCAGTCGCGCGTGTTGTTGGGCGGGGACCTCAGCCAGGCATAGGCGCCGAGCACGTCGATGCGGGGCTTCTGCGGCTCCAGCTCGAAGTCCCCGAGATCGTCGTCCCGCCGGTGCACCGTCTTGCCGCTGCACTGGAGCGCCGTGACGATGTCGTCGATGCTGGCGGTCGGCTTGGCGTCGCGCATCAGCGCGAAGGCGCCCGCGACATGCGGCGTCGCCATCGAGGTGCCGGTCTTCTCCTCGTATTTCTTCGGCGGCACCGCGGCCTCGATGTTGGACCCCGGCGCCATCAGCTTGACCATGGCGGAGTGGTTCGAGCTTTCCGCGACGAGGTCCGACTTGGTCGTGTTGCCGATCGGGATCGCAGAGGAGATGCAGGCGGGGCTGCTGATGAAGCCGGTGAAGCCGTCGTTGCCGGAGGCGATCAGCGTCGCGATGCCGGCGGTGCGCAGGTTGTCGATCGCGGTCTTCAGCGCGGCGTTCGACGCGTCGCAGGCGGCATCGAACTTGCCTCCGCCGAGGCTCATGTTGACGGCGTCGATGCTGAACGTGTCGCTCAGGAAGAAGACGCGCTCGAGGCCCTTGATCTGGTCGGTCGAGAAGCTCTTCGCGCAGGTCGACCCGCCGCTGCAGTCGGTGAACTTCGAGAACACCTGAACCGCGACCACGTCCGCGAGGCGCGCGACGCCGTCGAGCTTGTCGGAATTGCCGGCGGCGATGGAGGCCACATGGGTGCCGTGGTCGCAGCCGGCGACCGAGAGCGGGCAGTTTCTCGCCGCGTTCTCGCCGGTGTCGGACGCCGCCTCGCCCTTGCAGACGGAGGTCGCGTTCGACGCCTCGTCGGTGGTCGAGTAGCACGCCTCCGAGACGACCTTGTCCTTGAGCATCGGGTGCTTCGACGCGACGCCCGTGTCGAGCACTGCGACCGCGTGCTTGGAGCCCTCGACGTCCTTCTTCCAGAGGTCGGTGGCGTGGATCAGCTTGGTGCTGTCCTTCAGCAGGGGCTCGACGGGCACGTCCTCCTGCACGCTCACGACCTCGCCGTCGGCGAGCAGGCGCTCGAGCGCCTCCGGGGTCACGAACAGCGAGACGTAGGGGATGTAGTCGAACCGCACGACGCCCGCGCCCGCGGGCGAGCCGAGAGCGCGGCCGACCACCCGGTCCTGCGTCGCCCGGAGCGTTGCGCGCTGCGCGGTGGCGGCCGCGGTGGAGAGCGCCCGCTCCGAGCGCATCGTCATCGCGAGGCCGACGATGACGCGGATCTTGCCCTTCTCGCGCGCCCTCTGGCGGAGCTGGTCGGCCTGGCCTGCGGCCTGCGCCACGCCCCTGTCGCCGGTGAACACCGTGCGCGACGGCTCGAGCGGCTCGTCGATGGCGGCCAGCGCGGCGCCGGACGATCCCGCGAGCGAAGCTGCAGCCAAAGCCGCCGCCCATCTTTTCTCGTTATTGTACGGCATCTTATCCCCCTTATTCCGCCAGTCTTCGGCCTGAGGGCGACGGAAATTGTTTAATCATACCTCCTGTTCAACAAGATGAGAATTGTACCTTTTACTTTTTGTTATCAAATATTCAGGCAGATCAGTAGTTATACTTACATGCGATTGCTGACGCGGTGCGGCGCCAAAGCAGATCCAATATTTGATTGGTGTCCTGATACCGGAGGTGGTCGCGTGACAACGATCAGGGCCGCGTCACGCGCCTCAGCGTCAGGTTGATCCGGCCGCCTTTCGCCAGCAGCGCGGACGTTCCGGGGAGGATCCGGTCGACGCCGTGGAAGGCGAGCCGGCTCTCCTGCGCGAGCGCCATCGCGTCGCCGGAGGCGAGGCGAAAGGAGCGCGTCGGGTCGGAACGCTTCAGGCCGCCGAGGCGGAACAGCGCCGTGTCGCCGAGCGAGAGCGACACGACCGGCGCGTCGAAATCCTGCTCGTCGCGGTCCTGATGCAGGCCCATCCGCGCGGCCGGCGCGTACCAGTTGACGAGGCAGGCCTCGGGCGGCGCCCCGTAGCCGCCGATCTCGCCCCAGGCGCGCAGCAGGACGTCGGGCATCGCCGGCCATGGCCGGCCGGTCTCGGGATGCGTCGCCTGATAGCGGTAGCCGCCGTCGCGGTCGGAGACCCAGCCGAGCGGCCCGAGATTGGTCATGCGCACCGAGAACGGCTTGCCGGTGCGCGGCATGGTCGGCGTGAACAGCGGGGCCTCGCCGAGCGCCGCCCGCAGTTCCTCGAGAAGAGCCGCCTGGGCGACGCCGTCGAGGTATCCGGGGCGCAACACGAGCCCGCTTCCGCCCGGAGGGCTCACGCCCGCGTCATCGCCCGACTTGCGGCCTGAAATCGCCATCCTTATATACCCGCCGACCCCGCGAAACCCGCGGAAACATCAAGGGACCCAAGGGTTACGGAGCGCCGAGGCCGGCGCTTCCGGAAGGCCGCTTCGGGGCCAATCCGGTCCGCTTAAGAGAAGGTGAGGTTTGAAGATATGGGCAAGGTCATCGGGATCGACCTCGGAACCACGAATTCCTGCGTCGCCGTCATGGACGGCTCGACGCCCAAAGTGATCGAGAATTCGGAAGGCGCACGCACGACGCCCTCGATCGTCGCCTTCGCCGACGGCGGCGAGCGGCTCGTCGGACAGCCGGCAAAGCGCCAGGCGGTCACCAATCCCGACAAGACCTTCTTCGCGGTGAAACGCCTGATCGGCCGCCGCTTCGAGGATCCGACCGTCGAGAAGGACAAGAAGCTCGTCCCCTATCACATCGTGAAGGGCGACAACGGCGACGCCTGGGTCGAGGCCGACGGCAAGAAGCACTCGCCCTCGCAGATCTCCGCCTACACGCTGCAGAAGATGAAGGAGACCGCCGAGGCCCATCTCGGCCAGAAGGTCGACCAGGCGGTCATCACCGTCCCGGCCTACTTCAACGATTCGCAGCGCCAGGCCACCAAAGACGCCGGCAAGATCGCCGGCCTCGAGGTGCTGCGCATCATCAACGAGCCGACCGCGGCCGCGCTCGCCTACGGCCTCGACAAGAAGACCGCCGGCACCATCGCGGTCTACGACCTCGGCGGCGGCACCTTCGACATCTCGATCCTCGAGATCGGCGACGGCGTGTTCGAGGTGAAGTCGACCAACGGCGACACCTTCCTCGGCGGCGAGGACTTCGACATGCGCCTCGTCGGCTACCTCGCCGACGAGTTCAAGCGCGAGCAGGGCATCGACCTGCGCAACGACAAGCTCGCCCTCCAGCGCCTCAAGGAAGCGGCGGAGAAGGCCAAGATCGAGCTGTCGTCCTCGGCGCAGACCGACATCAACCTGCCCTACATCACCGCGGACGCCTCCGGTCCCAAGCACCTCGCGCTCAAGCTCACCCGCGCCAAGTTCGAGAGCCTCGTCGAGGACCTGATCCAGCGCACCGTCGAGCCGCTGAAGGCCGCGCTCAAGGACGCCGGCGTCTCGGCCGGCCAGATCGACGAGGTCGTCCTCGTCGGCGGCATGACGCGCATGCCGAAGGTCCACGAGACCGTGAAGCAGTTCTTCGGCAAGGAGCCGCACAAGGGCGTCAACCCGGACGAGGTCGTCGCCATCGGCGCCGCGATCCAGGCCGGCGTGCTGCAGGGCGACGTCAAGGACGTTCTGCTGCTCGACGTCACCCCGCTGTCGCTCGGCATCGAGACGCTCGGCGGCGTCTTTACGCGCCTCATTGATCGGAACACGACGATCCCGACCAAGAAGAGCCAGGTGTTCTCCACGGCCGAGGATTCGCAGTCGGCGGTCACCATCCGCGTGTTCCAGGGCGAGCGCGAGATGGCGCAGGACAACAAGCTGCTCGGCCAGTTCGACCTCGTCGGCATCCCTGCGGCGCCGCGCGGCGTGCCGCAGATCGAGGTCACCTTCGACATCGACGCCAACGGCATCGTCAATGTCGGCGCCAAGGACAAGGCGACCAACAAGGAGCAGCAGATCCGCATCCAGGCTAGCGGAGGCCTGTCGGACGCCGACATCGAGAAGATGGTCAAGGAGGCGGAGGCCAACGCCGACGCCGACAAGAAGCGGCGCGCCGTCGTCGAGGCGAAGAACCATGGCGAGGCGCTGATCCACTCGACCGAGAAGACCCTCGCCGACCTCGGCGACAAGGCTCCCGCCGGCGACAAGGCCGCGATCGAGACCGCGGTCGCGGAGTTGAAGGAGGCCCTCGAGGGCGACGACGTCGAGGCCATCCAGGCCAAGACCAATGCGCTCGCGCAGGTCGCGATGAAGCTCGGCGAGGCCATGTACCAGCAGGGCCAGTCCGAGGCGGGCCCCGCCGGCGGCGCCGAGGCCGGCCCCTCGAACGAGGGCGGCGCGAAGGACGACGTGGTCGACGCCGACTTCGAGGAAGTCGACGACAAGAAGAAGTCGGCCTGATCCGGCCGACGCCCGACGCCGGCCCGCGGTCAGCACTCTGATCCGCGGGCCGTTTCGCATTCGACCCGAGCCCCTTTTCGACCCAGGCCCCTAGGGCCTGACAGCTGGGGCCTGACAGCCCAGATTTTCCGGACCGATGGCCAGAACCTGCTTCTACGAAACCCTCGAAGTCGAGCGCACCGCCAACGACGGCGAGCTCAAGGCCGCCTATCGCAAGGCGGCGATGCGCTGGCATCCGGACCGCAACCCCGGCGACCACGAGGCCGAGGCGCGGTTCAAGGAGCTCAACGCCGCCTACGACACGCTGAAGGACCCCCAGAAGCGCGCGGCCTATGACCGCTTCGGCCACTCCGCCTTCGAGAACGGCGGCTTCGGCGGCGGACGCGGCCCCGCTGGCGGCCCGGAGATGTCCGACTTCATGTCCGACATCTTCGAAAGCTTCTTCGGCGACGGCCGCGGACGGCCCGGCGGCGGGCGCGCCTCCTCCGGCCGCGAGCGTGGCGCGGACCTGCGCTACAACATGGAGATCAGCCTCGAGGACGCCTACGCCGGCAAGACGGCGCAGATCCGCATCCCGACGAGCGTGTCCTGCGAGTCGTGTTCAGGGACCGGGGCGAAGACCGGCTCGAAGCCCCGCCAGTGCCCGACCTGCGGCGGCGCCGGCAAGGTGCGCTCGAGCCAGGGCTTCTTCCTGATGGAGCGCACCTGCCCCGGCTGCCACGGCCGCGGCGAGATCATCGACGACCCCTGCAAGTCCTGCGCGGGCGCCGGGCGCGTCACCAAGGAGCGCACGCTCGAGGTCGCGATCCCGGCCGGCGTCGAGGACGGCACCCGCATCCGTCTCGCCGGCGAGGGCGAGGCGGGCCTGCGCGGCGGGCCGACGGGCGATCTCTACATCTTCCTGTCGCTCACGCCGCACCCGCTGTTCCAGCGCGACGGCGCCGACCTCTATTGCCGCGCGCCGATCCCGATGACGACGGCCGCGCTCGGCGGCTCGTTCGAGGCGCCGACGATCGACGGCGGCCGCACGCGCGTGAAGATTCCGGAGGGCACGCAGTCCGGCATGCAGTTCCGCCTGAAGGGCAAGGGCATGCCGATCCTGCGATCGAAGGAATTCGGCGATATGTACATACAGGCGACCGTCGAAATCCCGCAGAAGCTCAGCGCGAAGCAGCGCGAACTGCTCGAGCAGTTCGCCGCCGAGGCGTCCGAGGCGAACCACCCGGAAACGAACGGCTTTTTCGGCCGTGTTAAGGATTTCTTCGGCGGCGCCTGACCGGCCTTTAAGTCGCACGCGATTGTGGCCTTGGCGTCATGGCCACTTCGCGAAAGCCGCGCTAAGTAACGCGCCGGTGAGTCTCGCAGCCGCTTTGGAGCTCAGATGCTCGAGCCCGTACGCCGGAACGCCCGTTCGCTTCCCGGCCGCAAGCGCATCGATTTCGCGGATGAAGCGCGCTTCCTGAAATCCTGGCTCGACAAGCCGCTCGTCACAGGCGCCGTCAGCCCGTCGGGCAAGGCGCTCGCCAAGATGATGGCGCGCTACGTCGACCCGTCGCTGACGGGCCATGTCCTCGAGATCGGACCTGGCACCGGTCCGGTCACCGAGGCGCTCATCGAGCGCGGGGTCGCGCCCGAGCGGCTCGTGCTGATCGAGTACAACGCCGAATTCGTGCCGCTGCTGAAGAGCCGCTTCCCGGGGGTCACCGTCGTCCAGGGCGACGCCTATGCGGCGGCCGACGTGCTCGACGGCCGGCTGGACATGCCGCTGGCGGCGACCGTCTGCAGCCTGCCGCTGCTGACCAAGCCGGTGCGCCAGCGCGTCAGGCTGCTGAACCAGTGCTTCGACATGTCCCGGCCGGGCGCGCCGTTCATCCAGTTCACCTACGGGCTGGTTCCGCCGATCCCGCGCGAGGCGATCGGGCTGACCACGGCGGTCGGCTCGCCGCGTGTATGGCTGAACCTCCCGCCGGCCCGGGTGTGGATCTACAAGCGCCCGATCCTGAAGGCGGTCTGAAGGCGCCGCGCCCCAGGCGCTTCAGCCCTCATCAGCCCTTGGCGCTGCCCATCTTGCCGATCATCGCCCGCATCTCGGCCATTTCGCGCCGGAGATCGTCGATGTCGTCCGCCGACTTGGGATCCTTCGCCGGCGGCGTCTCGGCGGCCGGCTGGTCGCCGGTCTGGCCCGGGAACACGGTGAACATCCGGAAGGCGCGCTCCATGACGGCGACGTTGGCGCGCATCTGCTCCTCGACCGCAGTCTGGAACGGCGCCGCGGCGCCGCCGAACGGCCCCATCGCGTCGCGCATCTTCTGCTGCTCGCGGGTCAGCGCTCCCATCGACAGCTCGAGATACTTCGGCACGAAGGACTGCACGCTGTCGCCGTAGAACCGGATCAGCTGCCGCAGGAAATTGATGGGCAGCAGGTTCTGTCCCTTGTTCTCCTGCTCGAAGATGATCTGCGTCAGCACCTGATGCGTGATGTCGTCGCCGGTCTTGGCGTCGACCACGTGGAAGTCTTCGCCGAGCTTCACCATCGAGGCGAGGTCTTCGAGGGTGACGTAAGTGCTTGTGCCCGTATTGTAGAGCCGACGGTTGGCGTATTTCTTGATCGTGATCGGATCGTTCGAGCTCGCCATGTCGCGCCGTTCTCCGTGCCACGCGGGCCGCGGGACGGCCCTATCGCATGCGACGCCGACCCAAGCGTCGAAACGATAGGGCGAATTTTGCAGGGCGGCCACATTTTTGTGCAGTGCAGGCTAGAACCTTCGGACGACGCTGGCGCACCAATGCACGTCAGGAGGAAACGGACATGCGCGTGAACGTCGTCATCCTTGCGGGCGCAGCGGTTTGGCTGGGTCTGGCCGCCGGCGCCTCGGCAGATCCGAGGAGCACATACACCGAGCACCGCTACGCCACCTGCCCCGAGGGCAAGTCGCCGGAGCCGGGCGTCATAGAGGTGCGCAGGTGCAGCGGCCCGATCGGGCTCGCCGTGACATGGATGGGCGACGACGACAGCGCCGTGATCACGTTCGGACGGGCGCCGATGACGGAGAGCGTGGACCTCGCCGAGTTCTACACGCCGATGAGCCGGATCGAATGGCGCGGCGCCTCGGCGGCCGACCCCGCGCCGGTCTCGGCGATCGTGCGCTACCGGGTGGGCAAGTCCGTCGGCGCGCTGAAGGAGACCCGGCTGGTCGTCTATCGCATCGAGCCGTCCGGCCGGTCCTGCGTCATGGCGGTGCTGCGCGAGCCCGGCGCCAACCAGCGCGCCCGCGACATCGTGGACGCCAGGGCCGCGACCTTCCGCTGCGGCGCAAAGAGAATCTCCGGATAGACGGGCCGCGCGGGGGGCGCCCCCCAACCTAAAGGTCGTCTTGACGCTCTTTGGGCGGGCGCCCATTAACCTTGCGAACTCACCCGTCGCCCGGGCGCGAACGCCGCCCGCGCCGCATGATGATCCCAGAGGAGCTTCCCAATGGCAGAGACCGACGTCGTCATCGTCAGCGCCGCGCGCACGGCTGTCGGATCCTTCTCCGGCGGGCTTTCCTCGCTCCCCGCGCACGAGCTCGGAAGGGTCGCGATCCAGGCCGCGCTGGCGCGCGCCGGCGTCGATCCGGCGGAAGTCTCCGAGGTCATCCTCGGCCAGGTCCTGACCGCCGCGCAGGGCCAGAACCCGGCCCGCCAGGCCTCGATGGCCGCCGGCGTCCCGAAGGAGGCGGCCGCCTGGGGCATCAACCAGGTGTGCGGCTCGGGCCTGCGCGCCGTCGCGCTCGCCAGCCAGGCGATTAGGAACGGCGACAGCTCGATCGTCGTCGCCGGCGGGCAGGAGTCGATGAGCCAGTCGGCCCACGCCGCGCTGATGCGCGTCGGCACCAAGATGGGCGACGTCAAGTTCATCGACACGATGATCAAGGACGGCCTCTGGGACGCCTTCAACGGCTACCACATGGGCACCACGGCCGAGAACGTCGCCAAGGAATACCAGATCACCCGCGAGCAGCAGGACGAGTTCGCCGTCGGCTCGCAGAACAAGGCCGAGGCCGCGCAGAAGGCCGGCAAGTTCAAGGACGAGATCGCCCCGGTGACGATCTCGACCAAGAAGGGCGACATCGTCGTCGACCAGGACGAGTACATCCGTCACGGCGCGACCATCGACGCCATGACCAAGCTCAAGCCCGCCTTCTCCAAGGACGGCACGGTGACGGCCGGCAACGCCTCCGGCCTCAACGACGGCGCCGCGGCGCTGATCGTGATGTCCGCCAAGCTCGCCGAGCAGAAGGGCCTGACCCCGCTCGCCCGCATCGCGAGCTGGGCGCAGGCCGGCGTCGACCCGTCCGTGATGGGCACCGGCCCGATCCCGGCCTCCCGCAAGGCGCTCGAGAAGGCCGGCTGGTCGGCCTCCGAACTCGACCTGATCGAGGCCAACGAGGCCTTCGCGGCGCAGGCCTGCGCGGTCAACAAGGACCTCGGCTGGGACACATCCAAGGTCAACGTGAACGGCGGCGCGATCGCGATCGGCCATCCGATCGGCGCGTCCGGCGCCCGCGTGCTCGTCACCCTGCTGCACGAGATGCAGAAGCGCGACGCCAAGAAGGGCCTCGCGACGCTGTGCATCGGCGGCGGCATGGGCATCGCGCTCACCGTCGAGCGCTGATCGACCCGATCAATCGGCGCGCGGAACGCTCCGCGCGCAACGGCTACGGGCGGCCACAAGCCCGACGCTGAAGACATCCATGGGAGGATTGCATATGGCGCGCGTGGCGCTCGTCTCGGGCGGGACCCGGGGCATCGGCGAGGCGATCTCGATCGCTCTGAAGAAGGCCGGCTACACGGTCGCCGCCAATTACGGCGGCAATGACGAGAAGGCGAACGCCTTCAAGGCCGAGCACGGCATCGCCGTGTTCAAGTGGGACGTCGGCGACGCGCAGGCCTGCGCGGACGGCATCGCCAAGGTCGAGGCCGAGCTCGGCCCGGTCGACGTGCTGGTCAACAACGCGGGCATCACCCGCGACGGCATGTTCCACAAGGCGACCTTCGAGCAGTGGCGGGAGGTCATGTCGACCAACCTCGACTCGATGTTCACCATGACCAAGCCCGTGATCGACGGGATGCGCGAGCGCGGCTTCGGCCGCATCATCAACATCACCTCCATCAACGGCCAGAAGGGCCAGATGGGCCAGGCGAACTACTCCGCCGCCAAGGCCGGCGTGATCGGCTTCACCAAGGCGCTCGCGCAGGAGAACGCCAAGAAGGGGATCACTGTGAACGCGATCGCCCCCGGCTACATCGCGACCGAGATGGTGATGGCGGTGCCGGAGAAGGTGCGCGAGTCGATCATCTCGACGATCCCGGTCGGCCGCCTCGGCGAGTCCGACGAGATCGCGGAGGCGGTGGTCTATCTAGCCAGCGACAAGGCCGGCTTCGTCACCGGCTCGACCCTGACCATCAACGGCGGCCAGTACATCACCTGAACCTCGCCCGCGACGCGCAAGTTCGAAGGGCCCCGGCGCGACGCGTCGGGGCCCTTTCTTCAGCGCGACGTGACGGCGGCGACGGAGCGCTCTATGGGAGCGCCATGTCGCCCTCCTCCCGCGCAACCGCCATCGGTTTCGTCGCCATCCTGATGTGGTCGGCGCTCGCGCTGCTGACCGCCTCCACCGGCTCCACGCCGCCCTTCCTGCTCACCGCCCTCACCTTCGCGATCGGCGGATGCCTCGGCCTCGCCGTGACGGCGACGCGTCCCGGAGGCCTCGCCGCGCTCAGGCAGCCCTGGCCGGTCTGGCTGCACGGCGTCGGCGGGCTGTTCGGCTACCATCTGCTGTACTTCTCCGCACTGAAGCTCGCGCCGCCGGCCGAGGCCGGGTCGATCTGCTACCTCTGGCCGCTGCTGATCGTGCTGTTCTCCGCCGCGCTGCCGGGCGGCGGGCTGTCGCCGCGCCACGTCGTCGGAGCAACGCTCGGTCTCATCGGCACGGCGCTCATCATCATGGGCCGGTCCGGCGGGCTGTCCTTCGAATGGACCTATGCGCCGGGCTACGCCGCGGCGCTCGCCGCCGCCGCCGTCTGGGCGGCCTATTCGGTCGGCTCGCGCTGGTTCCGGTCGGTGCCGACGGAGGCGGTGACCGGCTTCTGCCTCGTGACCGCTGCCCTTGCCGGGCTCTGCCATGTCGCCTTCGAGCCCGCGACCTGGCCCGGAGACTGGCGGGAGTGGGCGGCGATCGCCGCGCTCGGCGCCGGGCCGGTGGGCGCAGCGTTCTTCGCCTGGGACGTCGGCATGAAGCGTGGGGACGTAAGACTGCTCGGCGTCGCGGCCTACGCCTGCCCGATGCTCTCGGTGCTGCTGCTGGTCGCGGCCGGCTACGCGCAGGCGAACGCCGCCCTCATCGGCGGCTGCGCGCTGATCGTCGTCGGGGCGCTGATCGCGACGCTGTCGAAGCGCGCGGCCGAGCCCGCGTCCTCAGGCGCCTGACTTCCGCGGCGTCGGGCGCCAGTCGGGCGGCGCCATCTCGAAGCCGGCGAAGTCGAAGCCGGGCGCCACGGTGCAGCCGACCAGGGTCCAGGCGCCGAGCGACTCCGCCGCCTGCCACCAGTTGGTCGGCACGATGACCTGCGGCGTCTGCCCGGTCCGGAAGTCGAGCCCGAGCCGGTGCGCCTCGGCGTCGTGGCCGTTGGAGGACAGGGTCAGCGCGAGCGGCGCGCCGGCGTAGTAGTGCCAGACCTCGACGGCGTCGACGCGGTGCCAGGCCGAGACCTCGCCCGCCGCGAGCAGGAAGAAGATCGCGGTCGAACGGGCGCGGCCCGCGGCGTCGGTCGCCGGGTCCCGGAACGTCTCGCGGAAATGCCCGCCTTCCGGATGCGGGGCGAGGTCGAGCAGGCGGATCACCTCCTCGGCGGTCAGTCCGTCGAGCGCGCTCACCCGCGGTTCTTCCGCTCGCGAAGCTCCGCGAAGACGGCGGCCGGATCGCCGGAGCCAAGCCCGACCGCCGCCGCCACCTTGTCCTCGCTTGCGCGCAGGAAGACGTTCGTCGCCTTCTCCGCGCCGATGGTGCTCGGCACGGTCGGCCTGCCGGCGGCGCGCGCCGCCTCGACCTTCCTCAGGCGCTCCGAGATGGCGGGGTCGTCCGGCAGGATCGAGGCGCAGAACTTGGCGTTCGAGGCGGTGTACTCATGCCCGCACCACACGGTCGTCTCGTTCGGCAGCCGAGCGAGCTTCGAGAGCGAGCCCCACATGGCCGACGGCGTGTCCTCGAACAGCCGCCCGCAGCCCATGACGAACAGCGTGTCGCCCGAGAACAGCCATTTCTCCCGCGGCTCGAAGAACACGACATGACCCTTGGTGTGGCCGGGCGTCTCGATCGTCTCGAAGCGCCAGGGGCCGACCTCGGCGACGTCGCCCTCGGCGAGCGGATGGTCGAGGCCGGGGATGGACGAGGCCTCGCCCTTGGGGCCGAACACGGTCGCGCCGTGCTCGCCCTTCAGCTCCGTCAGGCCGCCGATGTGGTCCGCGTGCTTGTGGGTGATCAGGATGTCGGTGAGCTTCCAGCCCTTTTCGTCGAGCGCCTTGCGGATCGGCGGCGCTTCGGGCGCGTCGATCAGCGCGGTCGTCCCCGAGCCTGCGTCATGCAGCAGCACGGCGTAGTTGTCGGACAGACAAGGGACGAGGACGATTTCGGCAGGCATGCGGGAAGGCTCCGGTTTCGGCACGCCAGAGGCTAGCGGCGGGAGCCGGAACGGCAAGAGCGAAAGGGCGCCCGCTCTGGCGAAGATCCGGCGACCGACTATGATCGCGGCGTGATCACCCGCCTCGCCGTCTCAGGCTATCGCTCCCTCCGCGACCTGCGCATCTCGCTCGGCCGGCTCAACGTCGTGACCGGCGCGAACGGCTCGGGAAAGTCGAGCCTCTATCGCGCGCTCCGGCTGCTCGCCGACGTCGCGCAGGGGCGCGTCATCCAGTCGCTCGCAGAAGAGGGCGGCATCCAGTCGACCCTGTGGGCGGGGCCGAAGACGATCGCGGCCTCGGTGAAGCGGGGCGAACATGCGGTCGAGGGAACGGTCTCCCGCGATCCGGTCGCGCTCAGGCTCGGCTTCGCAGGCGCGGACTACGGCTACGCGATCGATCTCGGCCATCCCGTTCCCGGCCGCACGATGTTCAACCTCGATCCCGACATCAAGGTCGAGGCGCTCTGGACCGGCGAATGGCTCGGCCGCTCCAACCTGTTCGCCGAGCGCCGCGGGCCGGGCGTGCGCGTCCGGGGCGAGGCCGGCGAATGGCGGCAGGCCTCCACCGCGCTCGCAAGCTTCGACAGCATGATGACGCACTGCGCCGATCCAAAGGACGCGGTCGAGCTGCTGGTGCTGCGCGAGCGCATGAAGGACTGGCGCTTCTACGACCACCTGCGCACCGACCGCGACGCGCCGGCCCGCCGGCCACAGGTCGGCACCTATACGCCGGTGCTCGACGGCGACGGCGGCAACCTCGCCGCCTCGCTGCGCACGATCCACGAGATCGGCGACGCGGACGGTCTCGCTTCCGCGATCGACGACGCCTTTCCGGGCGCCACGATCGACATCGACTCGCGGCAGGGCTGGTTCGAGCTGGAGATGCGCCAGCATGGCCTTCTCCGTCCGCTCCGCACCGCGGAGCTCTCGGACGGCACCCTGCGCTACATGCTGCTGGTCGCCGCGCTGATGTCGCCGCGGCCGCCGGAGCTGATGGTGCTCAACGAGCCGGAGACCAGCCTCCATCCGGACCTGCTCGCTCCCCTCGGCCGGTTGATCTCGCTCGCGGCCGAGCGCTCCCAGATCATCGTGGTGTCGCACGCCGCCGACCTCGTGTCGGCGCTCGACGGCGCCGGCGCACGCTGCATCGGCCTCGAGAAGTCGTTCGGCGAAACGGTGACGGACGACGACGATCCGCCCAGATGGGAATGGCCGAAGCGATGATGCGGCGTCCGCTGGCGCCCTTGTGAACTCGCAAGAGCGCTCTCTTGCCGCTAAATATCTGGCATGGCTCTCGACGTCGTGGATCTGCGCGAGTTCTACGCCCGCCCTCTGGGCGAGCTGGCGCGGCGGATTCTGAGGGCGAAGCTGCGGGCGCGCTGGCCGGACCTCAGGGGCATGCGCGTCGCCGGCGTCGGCTACGCCACGCCCTATCTCGGCGTGTTCCGCGACGACGCCGAGCGGCTGCTCGCTTTCTCTCCCTCGCAGATGGGCGTCTCGTCCTGGCCGTTCGACCGGCCGAACGCGGCGGCCCTCGTCGACGACGGCATGTGGCCGCTGCCGGACGCCGCCGTCGACCGCATCGTCGCGGCCCATGCGCTGGAGACTTCGGCCAATGCGGTCGAACTCCTGCGCGAGGCCTGGCGATGCCTCGCGCCGGGCGGGCGGCTGATCGCGATCGTTCCGAACCGCCGCGGACCGTGGGCGCAGATGGACACGACCCCCTTCGGCCATGGCCGGCCCTACAGCCGCAGCCAGCTGACCGACCTCTTGCGCGAGGCGCTGTTCGCGCCGGAAGGCTGGGACGACGCGCTGTTCATGCCGCCGGTCGAGCGGACGCTGATGCTGCGCTCGGCCTTCGCCTTCGAGCGCATGGGAGCCAGGCTCTGGAGCCCTTTCGCCGGCGTGCATGTCGTCGAGGCGTCGAAGCAGGCGATGCGCGCCATTCCCGCCAAGCCCAAGCGCCGCGTCGCGCCCTCTCCGGCGCTGCGTCCGGCGCCGGTCGGCGTGCCGGCCCCGGCGGGCCGATGACACCGCGCCGCGTAGACCCGCGACCGATCCACGTTAAAGTCCGCTCAAAGCTCGTAAAAAAACACCCTCAGGAGAACGTCCGCATGTTCGTCGCCATGAACCGCTTCAAGGTCTTCGCCGCCGAGGCCGACGCGTTCGAGACCGTCTGGCGCGAGCGCGACCGGCATCTCGATGAGGTCCCGGGCTTCGTCGAGTTCCACCTGCTGAAAGGCCCGGCGGACGGCGACGTGGTGCTCTACGCCTCGCACACCATCTGGCGCTCGCGCGGCGACTTCGAGAACTGGACGAAGTCGGAGGCCTTCCGCAAGGCGCATGGCGGCGCCGGCGGCACGAAGCCGCTGTTCCAGGGCCATCCGCAGTTCGAGGGTTTCGAGGCCGTGCTGATCGAGAAGAAGGGCGACCGGGCCGCCGCCTGATCGAACGCCCGCGCCGTCACCCCGGCCGAAGCGCCGGGGTCCATCAACACCGCGGTATCGGGCTGTGACGACCTGGTTGCGGAAATCGGTCCCGCAACAAGTCCGGGACGACGGCGGCGTTTCTGGCGACCAAACTCGTCCGCGTCAGCCCCGTAGCGTCGCCCCGGTCGCCTTCTCGACATTGGCGACGATGCGGCCGGAAAGCTCCTCGATCTCGGCGTCGGTGAGCGTCTTTTCTCGCGGCTGCAGCGTGACGGCGAGGGCGAGCGACACCTTGCCCTCCGGCACGCCCGGACCCTCGTAGCGGTCGAACAGGTCGACGCGGGTCACCAGCTTGCGGTCGGCCGCCTGCGCCGCGCGAATCAGCTCCGCGGCCGGCGTCGCGAGATCGGCCAGGAAGGCGAAGTCGCGCGACAGCGGCTGCAACGAGGAGCCATCGAAGGGCGGCTTCGCCTTGGTGCCCTTGGACTTCGGCGCCGGCAGCGCGTCGAGCGTGAGCTCGAAGCCGACGACGGGTCCATCGACGCCGAGGCTTTTAAGGGTGCGCGGGTGAAGCTCGCCGAACGCGCCGAGGATCACCTTGGGGCCGAGCTGCAGCGCGGCCGATCTGCCGGGATGGAACCAGCCCGGCGCGGACCCCTGCGCGATCTGCACGGACGACGCCGACAGGCCGAGCGCGGCCAGCGCCGCCATGGCGTCGCCCTTGGCGTCGAAGGCGTCGACGGGAAGCGCCTGCTCGCCCCAGTGGCGGCCTGCGCCGCGCGCCTTGGCCGTTCCGCGCCGAAGGCCGGCGGCCGACATGCGCTGGTCCTGCGGACGGTCGCCGAGGAAGGTCTGGCCGACCTCGAACATCGCGACGTCGGACGAGCCGCGGTCGGCGTTGCGCTGGATCGCCGCCAGCAGGCCGGGCAGCAGGCTTGGGCGCATGTCGGAGAGGTCCGCCGCGATCGGGTTGGCGAGCTGGAGCTCGGCCCCGCCGCCGCCGAAGGCCTCGGCCGAGGCGTGGCTGACGAAGGACCAGGTCACGGCCTCCACCATGCCGCGCGCCGCGAGCGTGCGGCGGGCGACGCGGGCGCGGCGCTGGACGGGGCTGAGCTTCTCGCCGCCCACGGCCTCGGCGGCCGGGAGCGGCGTCGCCTGCAGGCGGTCGAGCCCGATGATGCGCACGACCTCCTCGACGAGGTCGGCCTTGAGCGACACGTCCGGACGCCAGCTCGGAACGGCGACCTTGAGCGTCTCGCCCTGTCCGGACACCCAGAAGCCGAGCAGCGACAGCGGCGCCTTGACCTCGGCCGGCGTCACGGCGAGGCCGGTCAGCCTCCGCACCTCGGAGACGGGAAAGTCGATGATGAGGTCGCGGTCCGGAACCTCGCCCGCGCTCGTGATCTCGGAGGCCTCGCCGCCGCAGATGTCGAGGATGAGCTGGGTCGCGAGCTCGAGGCCCGGCAGCGCGAAGGCGGGATCGACGCCGCGCTCGAAGCGGTGGCGGGCGTCGGAATGGATGTTGAGCGCGCGGCCGGTGCGGGCGATCGCGAGCTCGTCCCACAGCGCGCTCTCGATCAGCACGTCGGTCGTGCCCTCGTCGCAACCCGTCGAGGCGCCGCCCATGATGCCGGCGAGCGATTCGACGCCGCTGTCGTCGGCGATGACGCACATGGTCTCGTCGAGCGCGTAGCTTTTGCCGTCGAGCGCGACCAAGCTCTCGCCGGCGCGGCCGCGGCGGACGACGAGGTCGCCCGTCACCTTGGCCGCGTCGAAGACATGCAGCGGGCGACCACGGTCGTAGGTCAGGTAATTGGTGACGTCGACCAGCGCATTGATCGGCTTCTGCCCGATCGCCTTCAGCTTGCGCTGCAGCCATTCCGGCGAGGGGCCGTTCTTCACGCCCCGCACCATCCGCAACCCGAAGAAGGACGACAGCGGCCGCGTGTCGCCGAAGTCGAACCGCACCTTGACCGGGCAGGGATAGGCGCCCGGCACCGCCTTCGCGGCGTGGTCCTTCAGCTCGCCGATCTCGGCCGCAGCGAGGTCGCGCGCGACGCCGTGGACGCCAAAGCAGTCCGAGCGGTTCGGGGTGACCGCGATCTCGATCACCGGGTCGTCGAGCCCGATCACCGGCGCGAACGGCTTTCCGACCGGCGCGCTCTCGGGAAGCTCCAGAATGCCGTCGCTCTCCTCGGAGAGCCCGAGCTCACGGCCCGAGCACAGCATGCCGGCGGACGGCACGCCGCGGATCTCGGATGCCCCGAGCTTCACGCCCGAGGCGGGAATGACGGTCCCGGGCGCGGCAAACACCACCTTCAGCCCCGCCTGCGCGTTCGGCGCGCCGCAGACGACCTGCAGCGGCTCGGACCTGCCGACATCGACGCGGCAGACCTGCAGCTTGTCGGCGTTCGGATGGCGGCTGGCCTCAAGGATGTGGCCGACGACGAACTGCGAGAGATCGCCCGCCTTGTCCTCGATGTGCTCGACCTCGAGGCCGATGCGGGTCAGCGTGTCGGCGACCAGCGTGAGGTCTGCGTCGCCGGACAGGTGCTCTTTGAGCCAGGAGAGGGAAAACTTCACGACGACAGCCCTCCCGCCAGCGTCGGGAAGTCGAGCGGCCTGAACCCGTAATGGGCGAGCCAGCGGGCGTCTGCGCCGAACAGGTCGCGCAGGTCAGGCATGCCGTATTTCAGCATGGCGACCCGGTCGATGCCGACGCCCCACGCAAAACCCTGCCACTCGTCCGGATCGAGACCGACGTTTCTCAGCACGTTCGGATGCACCATCCCGCAGCCGAGGATTTCGAGCCAGTCGTCGCCCTCGCCGATGCGGATCTCGTTCGGGAGCTTCCGGCAGCGGACGTCGACCTCCATCGACGGCTCGGTGAAGGGGAAGAAGGACGGCCGGAAGCGTAGCTCGACGGACGGCACCTCGAAGAAGGTCTTCAAGAACTCCTCCAAGACCCACTTGAGGTGGCTCATGTTCGCCTGACGGTCGATCACCAGCCCCTCGAGCTGGTGGAACATCGGCGTGTGCGTCTGGTCCATATCGAAGCGGTAGGTGCGGCCGGGAGCGATCACGCGGATCGGGGGCTCGCCGGCCTCCATGGCGCGGATCTGCACCGGGCTCGTATGGGTCCTCAGCAGCAGGCGCGAGCCGTCCTCCTTCTGCGGAAGGAAGAAGGTGTCGTGCATCTCGCGCGCCGGGTGGCCGACGGGGAAGTTCAGCTTGGTGAAGTTGAGCTCGTCGGTCTCGATGTCCGGACCTTCGGCGACCGAGAAGCCCATCGCCGAGAAGATCGCGACCAGCTCCTCGGTGACCTGGCTGACCGGATGGATGCGGCCGGTCTCAAGCGCGCTCTCGCGGACGGGCAGCGAGACGTCGAGCTTTTCGGAGGCGAGCCGGGCCTCGAGCGCTGCGTCGGCGAGCGCGGCCTTGCGGCTCGCGAGCGCTTCCGCGACGCGGTCGCGCAAGGCGTTCAGCGCCGGGCCGAAGGTCTTGCGCTGCTCGGGATCCATGGTCCCGAGCGTCTTCATCTTCTCGGAGACGGAGCCCTTCTTGCCGAGCGCCCCGACCCGCACGGCCTCCAGCGAGGCCTCGTCGGACGCGCCCTCGACGGCGGCAAGGACTTCCGTTTCGAGAGACTGGAGCGAGGAGAGATCGGTCATCGGAAGGACGGTCCCGGCGTTAGGCGCCAGACAAAGAAGGGGCGCATGGCGCGCCCCTACCCGTCATTCCGGGCTCGTCCCGGAATCCATTCCCGCAAAGGTCCGGCAGTTCGTATGCGACTGCGGAAATGGGTCCCGGCACTTCGGCCGGGACGACGTCGCGGATGGATGGGGCGTCTGAAAGACGCCCGGAAGGTCACGCCGGGAGCGCGGCCTTGGCCTTGGCGGCGAGAGCGCCGAAGGCGGCCGGCTCGGCGATGGCGAGCTCGGACAGGGTCTTGCGGTCGACCTCGATGCCGGCCTTGGCGAGGCCGTCGATGAAGCGCGAATAGGTCAGGCCATGCTCGCGCACGGCGGCGTTGATGCGCTGGATCCAGAGCGCCCGGAAGGTCCGCTTCTTGTTCTTGCGGTCCCGGTAGGCGTACTGCATCGACCGATCGACGGCCGCCTTGGCGGCGCGGATCGTGTTCTTGCGGCGGCCGTAAAAGCCTTTCGCCGCGTCGAGGGTCTTCTTGTGCTTGGCGTGGGACGTAACGCCCCGTTTCACGCGAGCCATGGATCTATCTCCTCAGGCTGAAATTCGGGAATAAGCGCTTTGAAGCGGCGACGTCAGCCGTAGGGCAGGAACGTCTTGATGATGCGCGTGTCCTGCGGGGTCAGGATCGTGGTGCCCCGCTGGTTGCGGATCTGCTTGTTGGTGCGCTTGATCATCCCGTGGCGCTTGCCCGCCTGGGCGGAGATGACCTTGCCGGTCGCGGTGAAGCGGAAGCGCTTCTTCGCCGCCGACTTGGACTTGAGCTTGGGCATTTTGCTCTCCGGTATGTTGGAGGCTTTCGCGAACCGGTCCGTCCACCCGGCGAACCGGACGGAGATGAGCCGAGCGAAATCCTCGAGCGATCTTGGCGCGCCACGGCAGCCCATATGGCCGGGCGCGCGCGAAGCGGCGCTTATACGAGGGGACTTGGCGCTTTGCAACGGGCGTCGAGCGCACGACGTTCGGGGACATCCCTCCCCTGGGACAGGGGCTGTCTCTTATACACATCTCCGAGCCCACGAGACTCCTGAGCATCTCGTA
>CABHPB010000058.1 GCA_902168115.1 uncultured Methylopila sp.
GGCGCGCCGCCCCGCCTCGTCGTCATCGACTCGATCCAGACGCTCTGGACCTCCCAGGTCGAATCCGCCCCCGGCACGGTCACGCAGGTCCGCGCCTCGGCGCAGGCGCTGATCCGCTACGCCAAGACGACCGGTGCCTGCGTCGTCCTCGTCGGCCACGTCACCAAGGACGGCCAGCTCGCCGGGCCCCGCGTCGTCGAGCACATGGTCGACGCGGTGCTGTCGTTCGAGGGCGATTCCGGCCGCGACTTCCGCATCCTGCGCGCGTCGAAGAACCGTTTTGGGCCGACCGACGAGATCGGCGTCTTCGCCATGACCGGCTTGGGGCTCGAGGAGGTCAAAAATCCCTCGGCGCTGTTCCTTGGCGACCGGGAGCCAGACGCGCCGGGAACGGCGGTTCTCGCCGGACTCGAGGGCTCGCGGCCGATCCTCGTCGAAATCCAGGCGCTGGTCGTCCCCTCGACGCTCGGCACACCGCGCCGCGCGGTGGTCGGATGGGATTCCTCGCGTCTCGCAATGGTGCTCGCTGTCCTCGAGGCCCGCTGCGGGGTCAGGCTCGGCGCGCACGACGTCCATCTCGCCGTCGCCGGGGGCCTGCGGGTGCAGGAACCGGCGGCCGACCTTGCGGTCGCGGCGGCGCTCGTCTCCTCGCTCGTCGGCGCGCCGCTGCCGGTCGATTCCGTGTTCTTCGGCGAGATCGGGCTTACCGGCGCGGTCCGCGCCGTCGCCCATCCCGGCCCGAGGCTCCGCGAGGCCGCGCGCCTCGGTTTTGCGCGGGCGGCGCTTCCGGCGGCGGCGGAGGATGCGGCGAAGGAGGCCGGCGTCAAGCCGCTCGCGGTCGCCTCGCTCGACGTGCTGGTCGCGCGCCTTGCGGCGCGCGCGGATCAGGCCCAGATGAAAGGCGGGTGACGCCCGCCCTCGCCCGCTGTATAGAGACCGCGCGCCGCAAGGGGCGCGCCAGTCAAGAGTCCGGTCCGGCCGACCAATCGATGACCATCACGCTTCTCGACGTCATCCTGATCGCCGTCATGGCGATTTCGGCCCTTCTCGCCATGGTGCGCGGATTCACGCGCGAGGTGCTGTCGATCGCCTCCTGGGTCGCGGCCGCCGTCGCCACCTGGTACTTCTTCGAACCCGCCCGGGCGCTCGCCCGCGAGCACGTCAAGTTCAACCCGCCGCAGCTGGTGGACGGCGTCGCCGCCGCCTCGATCTTCATCGTGACGCTGCTGCTGGTCTCCTTCATCACCATGAAGATCTCCGACGCGATCCTCGACAGCCGCGTCGGCCCGGTCGACCGCATCCTCGGCTTCGCCTTCGGCGCGGCGCGCGGGCTGCTGCTGGTCGTCGTCGCCTTCATGTTCTTCACCTGGCTGGTGCCCGAAAAGGGCCAGCCGGAGTGGTTCCGGACCGCGCAGTCGAAGGCGGTGCTGCAGGACGCCGGGGACAAGCTTCTGGCGATGTTGCCGGAAGACCCTGAAAGCGCCATCTTGCAGAAGCTTAAGCGCCGGGAAGGATCCGGCGACGCTGCGAATTCCGGAGCGCCGACGGCGCCGCCGGACGAGGCCGCGCCGGACGCTAACCCTGCGGACAAGCAGGGAATCGACAAACTGCTCGAGCAAGACCAGAAGCCGCGTCAGTAACGGCCCTTCGACCAAGGGCCGCATCGAGAGAGCATTGCGGGAGTTGACCGCGCGATGAGCGATTCCGCCGAGGCCGCCATGACCGACGTTTCATCGGACGAAGCCTCGTTCGAAGACGTGTTCGACCTGAACGCAGACCGCCTGCGCGAGGAGTGCGGCGTGTTCGGCGTGTTTGGGCACCCCGACGCCGCCGCGCTGACCGCGCTCGGCCTCCACGCCCTCCAGCATCGCGGGCAGGAAGCCTCCGGCATCGTCAGCCATGACGGCAAGCGCTTCCACGCCGAGCGCCGCCTCGGCCTCGTCGGCGACCATTTCTCCGACGCCCGCGTCATCGCCCGCCTGCCCGGCCGCGCCGCCATCGGCCACAACCGCTACTCGACGACCGGCGAGACCATCCTGCGCAACGTCCAGCCGCTGTTCGCCGAGCTCGACGCCGGCGGCCTCGCGGTCGCTCACAACGGCAACCTCACCAATGCCCTGACGCTGCGCCGCGAGCTGGTGCGCGCCGGCGCGATCTGCCAGTCGACCTCGGACACCGAGGTCATCCTCCATCTCGTCGCCCAGTCGCGCCGCCCGCGCATCATCGACCGCTTCGTCAACGCACTGCGCGAGATCGAGGGCGCCTACGCGCTGGTGGCGCTGACCACCAAGAAGCTGATCGGCGCGCGCGACCCGCTCGGCATCCGCCCGCTGATCCTCGGCGAACTCGACGGC
Organism: uncultured Methylopila sp.; assembly: GCA_902168115.1. Classification (GTDB taxonomy): domain Bacteria; phylum Pseudomonadota; class Alphaproteobacteria; order Rhizobiales; family Methylopilaceae; genus Methylopila. Next base: position 2,355 of record CABHPB010000058.1, read on the forward strand.
TGCTACATCCTCACTTCCGAGACCTGCGCGCTCGACATCATCGGCGCCAAGTACGTCCGCGACATCGAGAACGGCGAGGTCGTCGTCATCTCGGAGACCGGCATCCAGTCGCTGAAGCCGTTCCCGCCGCAGCGCATGCGGCCCTGCATCTTCGAGTTCGTCTACTTCGCCCGGCCGGACTCGGTCGTGCAGGGCAAGTCGGTCTACGAGGTGCGCAAGCGCATGGGCGTCGAGCTCGCCCGCGAGTCGATGCCGGAGGCCGACGTCATCGTGCCGATCCCGGATTCGGGCGTCCCGGCCGCCATCGGCTTCAGCCAGGAAAGCAGCGTGCCGTTCGAGCTCGGCATCATCCGCAACCACTATGTCGGCCGCACCTTCATCCAGCCGACGCAGGGCGTGCGCGAGCTTGGCGTGCGGATGAAACATTCGGCCAATCGCAGCCAGGTCGAGGGCAAGCGCATCGTGCTGGTCGACGACAGCCTAGTGCGCGGCACCACCTCGCTCAAGATCGTCAAGATGATGCGCGACGCCGGCGCGACCGAGGTGCACTTCCGCCTCGCCTGCCCGCCGATCAAGTTCTCCGACTTCTACGGCATCGACACGCCGGAGCGCGAAAAGCTGCTCGCTGCCAACCACACGGTCGAGGAGATGTGCGAGTTCATTGGCGCCGACAGCCTCGCCTTCCTGTCGGTCGACGGCCTGTATCGCGCCATGGGCTATGACGGCCGCGACGACATGCGCCCGGCCTTCACCGACCACTGCTTCACCGGCGACTACCCGACCCCGCTCACCGACCTCACCGACGCCGCCCCGCGCCAGCTCTCGCTGATCGCCGAGGCGAGCTGAGGCTGACAGGCGCGACCGCCCCTTCCCCTCTCCCCTTGAGGGAGAAGGTGGCCGCGGCAGCGGCCGGATGAGGGGTGCGGGCGGCGCCATGTGCTGAGACGGCGCCGCCCGCACCCCTCACCCTGACCCTCTCCCTCAAGGGGAGAGGGAATCGGCCACCGCCCCGGATAACCGATGACCGACCCAAAACCCCTCGCCGGCCGGATCGCCGTCGTCACCGGCGCGACGCGCGGGATCGGCTACGCCACCGCCCTCGCCCTCGCCAAAGCCGGCGCGCATGTCGTCGCGACGGGCCGCACGCAGGGCGGGCTGGAGGAGCTCGACGACGAGATCAAGGCGGCCGGCGGCTCGGCGACGCTCGCGCCCTTCGACGTCACCGATTACGAGGCGGTCGACCGGCTGGGGGCTGCGCTCTACCAGCGCCACGGCAAGCTCGACATCCTGGTCGGCAACGCCGGCGCGCTCGGGCAGATCTCGCCGCTTGGCCATATCGAGCCGAAGGATTTCGAGAAGACGCTCGCGATCAACCTGACCGCCAACTGGCGGCTGATCCGCTCGCTCGATCCGCTGCTGCGCGCCTCCGACGCCGGTCGCGCGGTGTTCGTGACCTCGGGCGCGGCGCACAAGGAGCGGGCCTATTGGGGGCTCTACGCCGCGACCAAGGCGGGGCTCGAGGCGCTCGCGCGCGCCTATGCGGCCGAGACGCGGAACATCACCCAGGTCCGTGTGATGCTGGTCAATCCGGGCCCGCTCGCGACCGCGATGCGCAAGAAGGCGATGCCGGGCGAGGACCAGTCGACGCTGAAGACGCCGGCGGACCTCGCTCCGAGGATCGTCGCGCTCTGCGCCCCGGACTGGAGCGAGAGCGGCAAGCTCTACGACTTCCCCACCGACAGCGTGAAAGACTTCCGCGCGCCGGAGTGAGGAGCGACGGCCGCGACCGATCGCAGGGATCGTCGCGGCCGCCCGCCGAAGCTTACTTCGGAGCGAACTTGCGGAACTTCACCACGTCAGCCGTCGTGTTGAGCGACTGGCCGGTCGCAAGCTTGGTCGCGGTCTTCGTGCGCAGCGCGAAGCCGCGATACTTGCCTTCAGCCGCGACGTAGATCGTCTGGGTCGAGGTGGTCGAGAACCCGGCGAGCTTGTCGACGAACTTGGCGGTGATCTTGCAGACCTTGAACTTGCCGACCTTCGACTTCAGGCTCTCGACGCCGACGAACTTCCAGGTGGCCTGACGCGAGGTCGTCAGCGAGTCGCCGCCGGACTTTGTGGTAATGTCGTACTTCTGCTTGTAGCTGTCGCCTTCCTTCTGGTTGATCGGCTGGCGACCGGCCGGGTCGTAGGTCGTCTCGAAGCCCTTGCCGGTTGAGGCGATGATCAGGAGGAAGTCGGGCGTGATGTCGAAATAGCCTTGGACCACGCCTTCGGACTTGCCCTTGGCGTCGAAGCTCTCGGCGTCGACGCGCAATGCCGGGGCGCCGTTGAACGTCGCTTCGCCCTTGCCGGTCGTGACGCTGCGGAAGGTCATCGGCTGGCCGTCGCCGCTGATCTTGGTGTCGAAGTCGACGACCGCGCCCTTGGCGTAGAGCCCCTCGTCGAAGCAGGCGCTCGACGAGGACGCGGCGGCGGGCGCGACTTCGGCGCGGGCGGCGCCCGGCGCGAAGGCGGCGCCGATCGCAAGGGCGCCGGCGGTGCCCAGATACTGAACGGTCTTCATGATGCAGTCCCCCCAGAGGCGCCCGCTCCCCAAGTCGCGGAGCGCCGCATTACTTGAACCCGCGGGGCGTAACCGGATTCTTGGCCAAGAGAAAGAGGTACGATCTTATTGTCGAACGACTGCGTCTTCGGCGCGTCAGGTCTTCGACGGCGGTCTTCTGGGGATTTTGGAAGAATAGCTTCAGGGCGCGCTCCGCGGCCGCGCCAGCTACGCCAAGCCGGTCCGGGAACAGGCCCGGCGTATGATCCGGCCGCCGGAACGGCGTCGACCGACGCTATCTCAGCAGGCTGAGGATGTTCTGCTCGGACGAGGTCGAGATCGACAGCGAGGAGACGATCAGGGACTGGCGCGTCTGGAGCGTGGCGAGCGAGGCGGCCTCCTCGTTCGCGTCGGCGTCGACCAGGGCGGAGGCGCCGTTCTTCAGCGTCGCCATCATCTCTTCGGTGAAGGTTTCGCGGGTTTGGACGATCTGAAGCTGCGAGCCGAACTTGGAGGCCTGCGTCTCCAGCTTGGCGAAGGCGCCTTCGATCTGGTCGAGCACGCCGTTGACCGAGTCCGCGTCGTAGAAGTCCGCATCGAGCAGACTGGACAGGCCGAGGCCAGTGTCGCTGAGGTTCGCGCCTTTCACATCCAGCTTCGAGCTTCCGTCCTCGTTGAAGACGATCTCGAGGTCGTCGCCGTCGAGCAGGTTGACGCCGTTGAACGAGGCGTCCTTCGCGATCGATGCGATCTGCTTCAGGGCGTCGTTGTAGTCCTTCACGAAATTGGCGCGCCGCTCCGCGGCCGCGGGATCAAGAACCGGCGCGGAATATGTCTTGTCCGCGGCGAAGGGTCCGCCGGCGTCGGTCGCCGTGCCGGCGAGATCGGCGGGCGTGTCGTTCGCGGCTGCGTTGACGGTTTCGAGCTTGAGCTTGCCGCTCGCGCCCGATCCGGTGATCGAGGCCTGCTGCCGCACGTCGTTGGACTTGAGCCAGGCGTTGAGCTCGTCGAGCGTGTCGACGTTGTTCGCGCCCGCGCCCGCCGAGAAGGTCACGGTCTTCGTCGCGCCCTGCGTGTCCTCGAAGGACAGGGTTTTGCCGGACAGCGGGCCGGGGCCCCCGCTCGGCGAATAGGTCGTCGGGGCGAAACCAAGGCTCGTCACTCCCATATAAGAGCCGAGCGTGAAGCTGGTCGTCGTGTCGTCTGCGACGAGTTCAACCGCTCCACTTGAGTTCAGCGACGCGGAAACGTCAGGGACTGTATTGTTCACGTAGTCGATGATGTCGCCGACGGTCGTCGCGCCATTGACGCCGTACTGGTAGTGCGAACTGCCGACTGTAATGTCGAACCAGCTTCCGCCGATGCCGAACGAACCCATCGTAGTGCCGGTGGAGAGACCGGTGGTCGTACCTGTCACGGTCGCCGCGACGGCGCCGGACGCTGCGCCGAGCAGGTTGGTTTCGCTCAGACCGTTGATCGAGGCCGACTCGACAGACGATTTTGTCGCGACGGCGCCCGGGCTCTGGAGCGCGGAGCGCGCCGTCGCCTTCAGGCCGTCGACCACGTCGGAGATCGCGCTGATGCCGTTGTCGGCCGCCTCGAGCGTCTTGACCGAATTCGAGACGGAATCGAGCAGGCCGCCGAGATCGCCCGCGCGCCGGTCGAGCGCCTGTCCGGTGAAGAAGGAAGCGGGGTTGTCGAAGGCCGAATTGACCTTCTTGCCGGTCGACAGCCGCTCCTCGGTGCGCGCCAGCAGGTCGGACGACGCCTGCATCACGCGCAGGTTAGCCCGCACCGAAGAATTCAATGTGATGTCGGCCACGCCAGCCGTTCCTGTCCTAGGAAGCACGCCGCCCCATCCTGAGGAAGCCGGATGATATTCCTTGGGATCTTCTAAGATGGCGTTAACAGGCGGTGCCCTGACGCCCCCGGGGGCGGCCCGCTACCCCTTCTTTCCGTAGGGGTTCTCGGCCGTTCGGAACGTCAGCCGGATCGGGGCGCCGGGAAGGTCGAAGGACTCGCGCAGGCCGTTGACGAGATAGCGGACGTAGGAGGCTGGAAGCTCGCTCGTCCTTGTGCCGAACACGACGAAGGACGGCGGGCGGGCCTTGGCCTGCGTGGCGTAGCGTAGCTTGATGCGCTTGCCGGCGACCGCGGGCGGCGGATGGCGCGCGAGCGTCGCCTCGAGCCAGCGGTTGAGCGCCGCGGTCGGGATGCGGCGGTTCCAGACCTCGTGCGCCCGCACCACCGAGGCCATCAGCTTGTCGACGCCCTCGCCGGTCTCGCCGGAGAGGGGGGTCAGTTCCGCGCCCTTCACCTGCGGAAGCAAGCGGTCGAGCTTCTCCCGCGCCTCCGTCAGACCGGGACCGCGCGCCTCGATCAGGTCCCATTTGTTGAGGCCGATCACGAGCGACCGGCCCTCGCGGGCGACGAGATCGGCGATCGACAAGTCCTGCTTCTCGAACGGCACGGTCGCGTCGAGCAGCAGCACGACCACCTCGGCGAACTTGATCGCGCGGATGGCGTCGGCGACGGAGAGCTTTTCCAGCTTCTCGACGACCCGCGCCTTCTTGCGCAGGCCCGCTGTGTCGACGAGGCGGATCTTGTGGCCGCGCCAGTCGAGGTCGACCGACACGGAATCGCGGGTGATGCCGGCCTCCGGGCCGGTCAGCATGCGCTCGTCGCCGACGAGGCGGTTGACCAGCGTGGACTTGCCAGCGTTCGGACGGCCGACGACCGCGATCCTGAGCGGCGCGTCGGGAGACGGCTCGCCGTCCTCCTCGTCCTCGTCCGGCTCGGGAAAGAACGGGACCAGCGCATCGTAGAGGTCGCCGAGCCCCTCGCCATGCTCGGACGAGATCGGCAGCGGGTCGCCGAGGCCGAGCGCATAGGCCTCGGAGGCGGCGGTGATCCCGGCCTTGCTCTCGGCCTTGTTGGCGAGCAGCACGACCGGGCGGCCGGACTTGCGGGTGAGCGCGGCGAAGCGCTCGTCGTCGGCGGTGAGGCCCGCGCGCGCGTCGATCATGAACAGCACGACGTCGGCCGCGGCGATCGCGGCCTCGGTCTGCTGGCGCATGCGCGCCTCGAGCGAGCCGCCGGCTGCGTCCTCGAGGCCCGCCGTGTCGACGACGCGGAAGGTCAGGTCGCCGAGGCGCCCTTCCCCCTCGCGGCGGTCGCGCGTGACGCCCGGCATGTCGTCGACCAGCGCGAGGCGCTTGCCGACGAGCCGGTTGAACAGCGTCGACTTGCCGACGTTGGGTCGCCCGACGATGGCGAGCGTGATGGTCTCTCGAGCTTGTGTCACGCGGCCCTTCCCGGCGACGGAACCGCCGGATGGGTCGTGGGACCCGCCGGACGGACGATCAGGCGATGTTTGCGTTCGGGCTCGGCAGCGAGGTCAGCGGCTGCGGAACCGTGTCCGGCGGAGGCGGCGCGACCTTCGGCACCGGGCGACGCTCGCCCTGAAGCGGCGTCTCCTTCTCCTCGAAGGGATTGAGCTTGGAGAGGCTTTCGCAGCCCGCGACGGTCCCCAGCACGCCGATCGCCAGAGCGACGCGCAGGATCTTCGACACGGACGACTTCGAGCCGAACGACTTGGACACAACACTCATCACGGCGGTCACGAACTCCAGCTAACCGGCCCCCGGGCCGTGAACGTCTCAGTTTGTCGGCTTGGCCGCAGAAGCGGCGGGCGGCGGCACGACCGCGAGCATCAGGTCGGCGCGCTGCCGCACATTGCCGACGGCGTCGGCGTCGGACACGATCGCCTCTAACTGGCGGCGCGCCTCGGCCATGTCCCCCGCCTTGTAGGCGGCGAGCCCGAGCGCCTCGCGGGCGAGCGAGCTCCAGGACCCGTTCCCCGCGGCGAGCGGCTCGACGAGCTTGCGCACGTCCTCGCGCGAGCCGGCGTCGACCGCGACATAGGCGCCGCGCAGCCGCGCGACGTCGCGCAGCATGGCGTCGGCCGAACCATCGCCGGCGATCGACTGGTAGAGCCGCAGCGCCCCGGCCTTGTCGGTCTTGGCGATCTCGTCGGCCTCGCGCAGCCGCGCGACGGACTTGTATCCGGCGGGGCCGCTGGTTCCGATCTCGGCGAAGGCCTTGCGGGCCTCGTCCGCCTTGCCGTCGGCGGCGAGGCGGGTCGCAGCCTGGTACTGATCGCCGGCCTGCGAGGCCTGCCGATGCTCGTAGTACTGGTAGCCGCGCCAGCCGCCGACGCCGGCCACGACGAGCGCGGCCGCGACCAGCACCGCAGTGCCGTAGCGATCCCAGAACGCCTTCAGGCGGTCGCGTCTGAGGTCTTCTTCGACCTCGCGGAAAATATCGGCCATCGAACCCGTTCAGGCGTCACAAAGCGTTGCGCGCGGAGCCTCCGGCGCGCGGAGGCGCACCATAACGACGCGGGGGCGCCCCCGCAAACCCTTTGGATCACATTCCGAAGGCGGACTTGCCGATCAGCAACGGATGCAGGAAGGCGCCGAACAGCCCGTAGGCGGCGGTGCCGATGACGATCGCGATCACGTCGTTCTGCCAGGAGCCGCGTCGCACGGGCGCGCCGTGGGCGCGCTCGTCGCGCTTCAGCGAGATCCGGGCGATCACGCCATAGGCGAGCAGCGAGCCGAACAGCAGGACGCTGGCGACGTCGCCGTTGGCCAGCAGATGCGCGGTCGCCCACAGCTTCAGTCCCGCGAGCATCGGATGCTTGGTCTTGGCGCGGATGTGGCCGGGCAGGTGCGCCGAGAAGATTAGGATGAAGGCCGGCCACACCAGCAGCGCCGCGAGGTGGCGCGTCCAGACCGGCGGCGACCACAGTTCGACATAGGGCGCGGCACGCCAGCCGAGCACGATGAGCACGAGCCCGAGCAGCGAGACGACCGAGTAGGCGATCTTGTAGGGGCCCTCGCCGAGCCGGGCGACGAGGTTCGCGCGGGGGCCGCGCGCCCGCGTGAACAGGTGCGCGCCGATGAAGACGGCGAGGCCGAGGATGAGGAGGAGCATCGGGGGCCTCATGCGATGGAACGGTTCGAAACTATCCGACCACGTCCCGTTAATCCATCTCCGCGCTGTGATTCGACTCTTAGCCGTTGCGGCGCCACACTTATTTCCGCGTCCGTGGCGGGTTGGACGCCGGGGGTAGGAGAGATGAAAGGGCGTGCGTTCGCGTTCGCGGTTCTGTTTGCGCTTGCGGCCTGGCCGGCGACGGCCTCTGCGAGCGTCGTGGCGATGGTGAGCCTGTCGGCGCAACGCGTCGACGTCCTGGTGGACGGCTCCCACGCTTATTCCTGGCCGGTGTCGACGGCCCGCAAGGGATACGTCACCCCGACCGGCAACTTCCGCGCCCAATGGACGGCGCGGATGTGGCACTCGCGCAAATACGAGATGTCGCCGATGCCGTATTCGGTGTTCTTCCACGGCGGTTACGCCGTTCACGGCACCAATTACGTGAGGTCGCTCGGCCGTCCCGCGAGCCATGGCTGCATCCGGCTGTCGCCGGCGAACGCAGCTCGGTTCTACGCGCTGGTGCGCGAATACGGCCTCGGACGCTCGCGCATCGTCATCACGCGCTGACGGCTCGCGCCCGGCCCTTGACGCCGTGCGGCGCGGGGGCTTTCTGACCGCGCGATGACTTACGCGGTCAAAGAGATATTCAAGACGCTGCAGGGCGAAGGCGCCCATGCGGGGCGCGCGGCCGTGTTCTGCCGCTTCGCGGGCTGCAACCTGTGGAGCGGGCGGGAGGCGGATCGCGCCACGGCGGTCTGCCGGTTCTGCGACACCGACTTCGTCGGCATGGACGGCGACGGCGGCGGCAGATTCGAGACCGCGGACGCGCTCGCCGGCGCGATAGAGCGCGCCTGGGCGGGCTCGACCGGCCCACGCTACGTCGTGTTCACCGGCGGCGAGCCGCTGCTCCAGCTCGATCCGGAACTGATCGGCGCCGTCCACGCCCGCGGCTTCGAGATCGCGATCGAGACCAACGGCACCATCGCGGCGCCGGAGGGGATCGACTGGATCTGCGTCAGCCCCAAGGCCGGCGCGCCGCTCGAACAGACCCGCGGCGACGAACTCAAGCTTGTCTTCCCGCAGGACGGCGTCGATCCTGAGGCGTTCGCGGGCCTTGCCTTCGCCCATCGCTGGCTGCAGCCGATGGATGGGGAAGCGCGCGAGGCGAACACGGCGCTCGCGGCCGCCTACTGCATGGACCATCCGCACTGGCGGCTCAGCCTCCAGACGCACAAGCTGATCGGACTGCCCTGACGCGATGCACGAGTTGTCGAAACAGTTCCGCTTCGAGGCGGCCCATACGCTCGCGCGATCGATCGACGTCGAGCCGAGCCGGCGCATCCACGGCCATTCCTACCGCGCCGAGGTGACGGTCCGTGGCGAGGCCGACGCCGAGACCGGCATGGTCGTCGATCTCGGCCTGTTCTCCCGCGCGCTCGCCGAAGCGCGCGACGGGCTCGACCACCGCTTCCTCGACGAAGTGCCGGACCTCGGGCCGGCGACGCTCGAGAACCTGTCCGTCTGGATCTGGAAGAGCGTGTCCGCGACCTGCCCCGGCCTTTCGAAAGTCACCGTCTATCGCGACAGCGAGGGCGACGCCTGCAGCTATTTCGGGCCGGTCGGTTGAGCGAGGGCGCGCTCGTCCTGTTCTCCGGCGGTCAGGATTCGACGACCTGCCTCGCCTGGGCGCTCGACCGCTACGAGCGGGTCGAGACGCTCGGCTTCGACTACGGCCAGCGGCACCGCGTGGAGCTGGAGCGCCGCGCCGCGCTCAGGGACGGGCTCGCGGCGCTGAAGCCGGAATGGCGCGAACGCCTCGGCGAGGACCATACGATCGCCCTGCCCGCGCTCGGCGAGCTGTCTGACACGGCGCTCACCCGCGACGTCGAAATCAAATTTGGGGAGAGCGGCCTGCCCAACACCTTCGTGCCCGGCCGCAACATCGTGTTCCTGACATTCGCCGCGGCCCTCGCCTACCGGCGCGGGCTGAAGCGCATCGTCGGCGGCATGTGCGAGACCGACTTCTCCGGCTACCCCGACTGCCGCGACGACACGATCAAGGCGCTGCAAGTCGCGCTCAACCTCGGCATGGAGAGCCGCTTTTCGCTCGAGACGCCGCTGATGTGGCTGGACAAGGCGCAGACCTGGGCGCTCGCCGAAGACCTTGGCGGGAGCGCCCTCGTCGAGCTGATCGTCGAGGACACCCACACCTGCTATCTCGGCACGCGCGGCGCCCGCCACGCCTGGGGCTATGGCTGCGGCGCCTGCCCGGCCTGCGATCTGCGCGCCCGCGGTTTCGAGCGCTACACCGCCGCCCGCGCCTGACCCTCGCCCCACGCCCCGCTCGCGGCCGCGCTTCGCGCACAATCGCGGAAATCCCGCGGCGCACGGCCGAGCGCCTGCCGGACGCCGTCGGCGACCGCGGCGTTGCGCCCGTCGAGCACCGTGCCGAACAGATAGACGACCAGGTCGACGAGCTCCGGCGGGACCTGCTGCTCGTTCATGACGTTGGCGTAGTCCTCGAGCGGAACCTCGACGAAGGCGACCGGCCGGCCGAGCGCCTCGGCGATCTCCGAAACCGCCTGCGCGAAGGTCAGCAGGCGCGGGCCGGTCAGCTCGTAGAGCTTGCGGACGTGCCCCGCCTCCGTCAGCGCCGCGACCGCAACGTCGGCGATGTCGTCGCAGTCGACGAAGGGTTCCGGGACGTCGCCTGCGGGCAGCGCAACCTCGCCGGCGATCACGCCGTCGACCATGTAGTTTTCGGAAAAATTCTGCGCGAACCAGCTGCAGCGCAGGATCGTCCAGTCGGCGCCGGAGGCGATCAGGACCTCTTCCGCAGCCTGCGCCTCCTCCTCTCCCCGGCCGGACAGCAGCACGATCTTCCGCACGTCCTGCTCGAGCGCGACGGCGACGAAGCTGCGGATCTTGTCGACCGCGCCCGGCGCCGCGAGGTCCGGGTGATAGGCGACATAGGCCGCGCCAGCGCCGGCGAGCGCCGCGGCCCAGCCTGCCTCGTCGCTCCAGTCGAAGGCCGGATGGGCGGTCCGGGATCCGACCCGCACCGCCCTGCCCGCTTCCCGCAGCCGCTGGACCACTCGTTGGCCCGTCTTGCCCGTGCCGCCGACCACCAGGATCGGCTTCGTCTCGTACGCGCTCATCTCGATCTCCTTTATATGAGCGTTCCTCACATTTGCTAATGTGATAAAAGCTCATATTCTGGGCGTCAAGCGAAAAGTGAGATATGCTCATGTTTGATAGCGCGACCGCCGACGACCAGCCGCTCCGCCGGGCGCCAAGCCAGCGACGGGCCGTCGAGCGGGTGGAGAAGATGCTGGGGGCCGCCCGCGACCTGATCGCGGAGAAGGGCAGCGACGCGATGCGCATGGCGGAGGTCGCCGAGCGCGCGGGCGTCTCGATCGGCTCGCTCTACCAGTACTTTCCGGACAAGGCGGCGCTGGTGCGCGTGCTGGCGGACCGCTTCAACGCCGAAGGACGGGACTGCATCGC
>CABHPB010000059.1 GCA_902168115.1 uncultured Methylopila sp.
AAGCGCGTGAAGAAGGTCGTGCTCGCCTATTCCGGCGGCCTCGACACCTCCGTCATCCTGAAATGGCTTCAGACCACCTATGGCTGCGAGGTCGTGACCTTCACCGCCGATCTCGGCCAGGGCGAGGAGCTGGAGCCCGCGCGCAAGAAGGCCGAGCTGCTCGGCATCAAGCCGGACAACATCTTCATCGACGACCTGCGCGAGGAGTTCGTCCGCGACTTCGTCTTCCCGATGTTCCGCGCCAACGCCGTCTACGAGGGCCAGTACCTTCTCGGCACCTCGATCGCGCGGCCGTTGATCGCCAAGCGCCAGATCGAGATTCTGCGCGCGACCGGGGCGGACGCCGTCTGTCACGGCGCGACCGGCAAGGGCAACGACCAGGTCCGCTTCGAGCTCGCCTATTACGCGCTCGAACCCGACGTCACCGTCATCGCGCCGTGGCGCGAATGGGACCTGACGTCCCGCACGCGGCTGATCGAGTTCGCCGAGCAGCACCAGATCCCGATCTCGAAGGACAAACGCGGCGAGGCGCCGTTCTCGGTCGACGCCAACCTGCTGCACTCCTCCTCGGAAGGTAAGGTGCTCGAGGATCCCGAACTCGCCGCGCCCGAGGACGTCCACATGCGGACGATCTCGCCCGAGGACGCGCCCGACCAGCCGACGCTCGTCCAGATCGGCTTCGAGAAGGGCGACGCCGTCTCGATCGACAACGAGCCTCTGTCGCCCGCGGCCCTGCTGACCCGCCTCAACGGGCTCGGCAAGGCGAACGGCGTCGGACGCCTCGACCTCGTCGAGAACCGCTTCGTGGGGATGAAGTCGCGCGGCGTCTACGAGACGCCGGGCGGCACGATCCTGCTGCAGGCCCATCGCGCGATCGAGTCGATCACGCTTGACCGCGGCGCCGCACATCTCAAGGATGAGCTGATGCCGCGCTACGCGGAGCTCATCTACAACGGCTTCTGGTTCTCGCCCGAGCGCGAGATGCTGCAGGCCGCCATCGACCACAGCCAGGCCGAGGTGACCGGGACGGTGCGACTGAAGCTTTACAAGGGCAACGTCATCGTCCAGGGCCGCCAGAGCCCTAATTCCCTCTACGACCAGGAGCTCGTGACGTTCGAGGACGGGGCCGTGGCCTACGACCATCGCGACGCCGCGGGCTTCATCCGCCTCAACGCGCTGCGCCTCAGGACCCTGGCGGCGCGCCGCAACCGCGAACGCTGATTGGAGCGCAGGCCGGCCCCGCGCGGACCTTCGGGTTCGCGGCCCGGCGACGTCACGATGACAGACAACACCTCGCAGAACGGCGCGTCGGGCAGGGTCTGCTACCTGCACATCGGTCCGCACAAGACCGGCACCACCTCGATCCAGAACGCGCTGTTCACGCACGCGGACCGGCTCGCGGCGATCGGCCTCCATTACCCGACGCTGTCAGGCGACAAGCCGGGCCGGCAGCGGCGCAACCACACGCCGCTGGCGCGGCTCGGCGTCATGCGCGCCGACGACCTCAACGCCGCGCCGTTCTGGAGCGAGCTCGGCGAGAAGATCGCCAAGATCCCCGGCTCGATCATCATCTCGACCGAGCATTTCGCGGACGCGCTGCGCGACGCGGGCCGGTTCCGCAAGGCGACCGACTTCTTCCACGACCACGGCTTCCGCATCGTGGTGGTGGCCTATTTCCGCGACCAGCCGGGCTGGCTGAACTCCTGGTACACCCAGGACCAGCGCAACTTCATGTCGCGCCAGTCCTTCGGCGAGTTCCTCGACAAGGCGCTCGAGACCGGCCTCGTCGACCCCTGGGCGATCCTCCGCCGCTTCATCGACGACGAGCGCATCGAGGTGCGGGTCGTCTCCTTCGAGCAGGCGATCAAGAAGGGGCTGGCGAAAAGCTTCCTCGACGCGATCGGCGCGCCGGCGGATTTCGATATTCCGGAGCCGCAGGCCTCGAACCCGAACCTCGGGGTGAAGGGCATGTACGCCGCGCAGGAGATCATGCGCCGCGTCGGCTTCCGCGTCCGCTCCATGCCGAACTATCCGGAGCTCTACGAGAGCTTCAAGGTGATGATGAAGGGGCGGGACTGGGAGAAGACCGCCTATGTGGGCGTGTCGGCCGAGGACGAGCAGCGCATCCGCGACCACTATCGCGCCTCGAACGACGCCTTCGCGCAGGAATGGTTCGGCGCCGACTGGGCGACGGTGTGCCCGCCGCGGCCGATGACCCAGCGTGAATTCGACTTCGACGCCTCCGGTGAGACGGAGAAGCAGGAGGTGCTCGAGGTCGTCGACGCCATGGTGTCGCTCATCCAGGGCGCGCCCGGCGGGCCGAAGCTCGCCAAGCCCAAGCAGGGCGGCGGCAAGGGCGGCGCGGGCAAGAAGAAGGCCGGCGCGGCCGCCAAGCTCGTCCCGGCCGAGCCCGGCAAGTCGGCCAAGCCCGGCGGCGCCGGCGAGGGCAAGAAGCCCAAGGACGGCGGAAAGTCGAAAAAGGCCAAGGGCCCGGGCGAGCAGGGCGGCGGCAAGGCGGCTGGCAAAGAGGCCGGCAAGGGCCCTGGAAAGAAGGGTCCGGGCGAAAAAGGCGCCGGCAAGCCGGGCAAGAAGAAGGTAGCGACTCCTGTCGTGATCTGACCGCCGCGCGCCCGATCGACGCTCTTTTCAGCGCGCGCCTTGCGTTTCGGCGCGCGGCGCGGCATCTGTGGCGCCGCACAAATCCAAAGACCAGACGAGAACGTCCGCCTGACGCGGGCGGAAGGCGCACGCCCCAATGAAACTCCGCAACGTCGCGATCATCGCCCACGTCGACCATGGCAAGACCACGCTCGTCGAC